>CASEOO010000035.1 GCA_949289565.1 uncultured Bacteroidales bacterium | reverse complement strand
CAAGCAGGTATAAGATGGAAAGAGGATGTCCTTAACTGGGGAGGTCTCATGGACGTGCGGAGGATGAATTTCCGAAGTACGGAGTAAAGCTTGCCATGAGAAGTCAGCAGAGGCCATAGTACCCGATTTTTTCTACTCAACTCGGGGAAGGGCTGAACCATTAGTCAAATGAGCAGTAAATGAAAGTCACTCCATGAAGGGAAGAATGCAGAAAATACCGAGGACAACCGATAGCCACCCTCAAAAGGATAGCACGGAATGCGAAAGCTATGAGGGGGTGCAGACCTTCATGGACATGACTGAAAACAACCTCAAGGAAGTGCAATTTGAACGTGGAAACCTATTGGAGTTCATCCTCTCACCGGATAACCTTAACCGTGCTTACCTGCAAGTTAAGCGCAATCACGGCAGAGGTGGAGTAGACGGACTGTCGACCGAGGAATTGGGTGGCTATCTGAAAGAACACAAAGATGAACTTGTGGAATCCTTGAAATCGGGCAGATACCGCCCGAGTCCTGTCCTCCGTGTAGAAATCCCGAAGGACAATGGCAAGAAACGTCCACTTGGTATCCCAACGGTGGTGGACAGGGTAATCCAACAAGCCATCAGCCAAATACTGATTCCCATCTATGAACGCCAGTTCAGTGACAACAGCTTTGGCTTCCGCCCTCATCGAAGCTGCCACAAGGCATTAAGGCGTGCGCAGGAATATATCACCCAAGGTTATAAATACTGCGTGTGCCTTGACCTTGAAGGCTTTTTCGACACGGTGAACCACGCCATGCTGATAAGGATACTTTCCCGCACCATACGTGACGGACGTGTAATATCCCTCATCCACAAGTACCTTACGGCAGGCGTCATGGTCAGACGCAGCTATGAGGAAAGTGTGGAAGGTGTTCCCCAAGGCGGTCCGTTAAGCCCTCTGTTGGCAAACATCATGCTTAACGAACTCGACAAGGAACTCGCCCGCAGGGGTCACAAGTTTGTCCGCTATGCAGACGACTGCATGATATTAGTCCGTAGCAAGCGTGCAGCAGAACGCGTTCGTGAGAGCATCGCCACTTTTATCGAATCACGGCTTCACCTTAAAGTGAACCGGGAAAAGACAGAAGTGGCATACGTGGGCAGAGTGAAGTATTTGGGTTACTCTTTCTATATGATGAACGGGCAATGCCGTCTGCGCCTTCATCCCAAGTCAGTTACAAAGATGAAAGCGAAACTGAAAGAACTGACCTCAAGAAGTAAGGGATGGGGATACGCAAAACTGAAAGACAAACTGAACCGATTCATCAATGGGTGGATGAACTACTTTAAATTGGCTGATATGCGTAACATCCTCCAATCGACGGATGAGTGGCTTCGTCACAGAATACGGAGTCATGTCTGGAAGAGTTGGAAGAAAGTCGGCGCAAGGTTCAAGAATCTCGTGAGATGTGGCATAGACAGGTGGCGAGCTTGGCAATGGGCCAATACTCGTGGTGGATACTGGAACACGGCAGGAAGTCCGATACTATGCCGAGCCATGAATAACGAGAGGCTAAAACTTCAAGGCTACCCTTGCCTTGTGGACTTATATGTCAAATTGCATCAGCACTAAGGAACCGCCGTATGCCGAACGGCACGTACGGTGGTGTGAGAGGTCAGAAAACGAAAGTAGGAAGAAAACTACTTCGTTTTCCTCCTACTCGATTACAGAGGACTCGAACTCGCGACCCGCTCCCCGAGGGAGCTGCCGTCCGGGCCGGCTGAGGCATCAACGGAAAAATCTTCTGTAAACAAAAGGGACAGGCGATGAAACCTGTCCTTTCCTGTCAGAAAAAATCCGATAGACAAATCTGCCGTCAATCGATATAACGCACGCAGTAAATGTCGTGGTAGTAGTCAAGCGTTTCCCTGACAAAATCTTTCGCTTTCATGTCTTCAGGACGGAGCTTCTCCACGAGGCTGTTCAGTTTCCCGGCAGCGGTGAGGGCAAACTCCTTGTTCTTCATCCTCAGATGCTCATAATCATCGTCGATGGCCAGATCCCAGGCTTTGTGACAAAGCAGGAATGCCGTGAAAGCGAAATCATTTGCCCTGCACAGGTCGGCCATCCTGAGATAGCACTTGATCTTTTCCTGGACATCACGCGCCTTGAGCGCATCCTTTTCGCAGTCTGCCACCATCTCCACCAGCAGATTTCCGTCGACTGTCACCTGCCCGTCATCCGGGCAATGTGCAAATTTTGTTTCTGTAACCATAATACCAATAATTTAAAGAACATTAATGATATCCGGTCCGATAAGAATAGTGACTGGGATGTGCTTTCTGCAACGAAAACAGCAATCCCGTATTACCGTTTTACCGGTATCCGGAATTGCTGTATTATTTCGGTTCTGCTGCAAATATAGAATCTTTTCCGGAGATTCCAAAATCCTCGCTAACAGTCTCCGTTCTCCATCTTCTTCGCTACGATGGCATCGATGACGGCTACGGCCGTGATATTCACTATGTCACGGACAGAACTCTCTATATCCGTAAAGTGTATCGGCTTGTTCAGGCCCATCTGGATCGGCCCTATCATCTCCGCGTCACTCATGGACTGAATGAGCTTGTAGGCCGAGTTGGCAGAGCTCAGGTTCGGGAAGAGCAGGGTATTTACAATGCGCCCTTTCAGCTTGTTGAACGGGAATTTCCTGTCTCTGAGCTGGTCGTCGAGAGCGAAATTCACCTGCATCTCGCCATCGATCAGGATGTCAGGATACTTTTCTTGAATATAGTCCACTGCCTGATGCACTGTTTTCGGGCTGCCTTCGGTGTCAGCGCCGAAGTTCGAATATGAAACCATGGCCATGACAGGCTCGTGGTTGAAGAATTTCACTGTGTGGTCTGCCAGCAGGGCTATGTCGATCAGCGCCTTCGTGTCAGGATGCCTGTTTATCAGGGTGTCGGCGAGGAAATATGTGCCTTTCTTCGAATTCACGATGTGCATGGTGCCGAAATGTTCCAGTCCCGGCCTGATGCCTATCACTTCTTTTGCCACCTTGATGGTGTTGCTGTACTTCGTGTAAGTACCGGTGATGAAAGCATCTGCATCTCCTGTCTCGACCATCATCATGCCGAAATAGTTAGGTTCGAACATCTTGTCGCAGGCTTCGTCATATGTCGCGCCTTCGCGTGCTCTTTTCTCGGCCAGAAGCCGGGCATACCTCTCCCTGCGGGCGGCTTCATTGTCGTGCCGGAGGTTTACTATCTCCACACCTTCCAGGCTGAGTTTCAGCCTTTTGGCGGCCTTCTCTATCCTTTCGTCGTTTCCGAGCAGTATAGGATGGCAGATACCCTCTGAACGGGCCTCTACTGCAGCCTTGATCATGTTCGGATGGTTGCCTTCGGCGAATACGACTCTCTGAGGGTCTGTCCTGGCTGTAGTGTAGAGCTGGCGTATGAATTCCGATTCGAATCCCATCAGTTCCTTCAGGTGTTCCCTGTAGGCATTCCAGTCGGTGATATCCTTGCGCGCAACGCCTGATGCCATGGCAGCTTTGGCTACTGCGATGGAAACGTCCGTGATTAGCCGCGGGTCCACTGGCTTAGGAATGAAATAATCAGGTCCGAATGTGAAATTGTTTACCTTATATGCCTCGTTCACGATATCCGGCACAGGCTTTTTGGCCAGATCGGCGATAGCGTGGACTGCAGCCAGCTTCATTTCTTCGTTGATGGCTGAAGCATTCACATCCAGCGCGCCTCGGAATATGTACGGGAATCCGATGACGTTGTTTATCTGGTTCGGATAGTCGGAGCGCCCTGTCGAAATCAGTATGTCCTCACGTGAAGCCTTGGCATCCTCGTAACTGATTTCAGGGACAGGATTGGCCAGTGCGAAGACTATAGGGTTTTTCGCCATGCTGCGTACCATATCCTGCGTCAGGACATTGCCTCGTGAGAGGCCCAGGAATACATCAGCTCCTTTGATAGCCTCGGCGAGGGTGTGGACGTCCCGGCGGTCGGTAGCGAAGAGCTTTTTCTGTTCCGTGAGATTCGGCCTGTCTGAAGTGATCACGCCCTTGCTGTCCAGCATGACGATGTTTTCCTTTTTTGCTCCGAGAGCTACATACAGGCTGGTGCATGAGATGGCAGATGCTCCTGCGCCGTTGACCACGATTTTCACATCTTCTATCTTCTTGCCGGCTACTTCCAGCGCATTCAGAAGGCCTGCGCTTGAAATGATAGCAGTGCCGTGCTGGTCATCATGCATTACTGGGATATCCAGCTCCTCTTTCAGCCTGCGCTCGATTTCAAAGCACTCAGGGGCTTTGATGTCTTCGAGGTTTATTCCGCCGAAAGTCGGCGCAATGGCCTTGACGGCTTCCACGAACTTGTCGGGATCTTTCTCGTTCACTTCGATGTCGAACACATCGATCCCGGCGTATATCTTGAACAGGAGTGCCTTTCCTTCCATGACAGGCTTTCCGCCCAATGCTCCTATGTCTCCGAGCCCCAGAACGGCCGTGCCATTTGAAATGACGGCTACCAGATTCCCTTTTGCCGTGTATTTGTACGCGTCATGCGGATTTTTTTCTATCTCCAGGCATGGCTCTGCAACTCCTGGTGAGTAGGCCAGAGAAAGGTCTCTCTGGGTGCTGTGAGGTTTGGTGGGAACGACTTCTATCTTTCCCGGCTTGCCCTGAGAGTGATAAAGCAGGGCCTCTTCTTTAGTTATATTGCTCATAAACTGATTGGCGATGATTAAATTTCAGACCAGTTTTTCTGGTGATGATGTTATGGCCGATTCCAAAAAAACCGGCCCTAAAGGTTTCAGGACCGGTTTCTTTAGCGGTTCAGGCGAGACTACCTGTACTGTGCGAATTCGATATCCTTAGTAGCCCTTTCTGCAAGCTTGCTGTCCTTGCTGGCTGCATCGATGTATTTCTTCACATCGTCAGCCTTGCCCTGGCGGGCGGCTATGACAGCCTTCAGATAAGAAGTCTTGGCACATCCGCAAGTAGCGGCTGCAGAAGCCTGGTCGAGCTGGTCAGTAAGGATGTAAGCCAGCACCTTGTTGCAGCAGTTTCCTGCATCAGCCAGTTTGGCGGCTGCGTCAGCATATTTGCCGTTGAGGATGTCGAGGACAGCTGCATTCTCCTTGGAAGCCGCATTGCCTGAAGCTGCGAAATACTTGGCCGCTTCTGCGCAGTTGCCTTCCCTGAGTGCGATGACACCCATGGCATTCTGCCAGTCAGCATCCTGAGCGGCCTTTGCCAGTTCGGCTTTTGCGTTAGCCAGGTCGTTGGAGTTGATGTAGGCAACGGCGAGGTTGTACTGAGCGCGTGCGCTGTTGTACTTCTCGACAGCTTTCTTGTAGATAGCGACCTTGTCAGCATTGTCCTTCACGACTGAAGCCGCACGGAGCAGAGCCTCTTCATCAAGGATGTCGATGTTCTCGTCGATCAGTGCGAGGAGCTCTTCGTTAGAGTAGTTGGTGAACTCTACATTTGCGATGAACCTTGCACGGCGGAGTTCAGGAAGGATTTCTTTCTTCAGGGAATTGTAAACCTGAGACATGTTCTTGATTTCCTTTTCGCGGACAGCAGGATCGCTGTACATAGAAAGGACGCGGATGATCAGGTCTTTGTCCTCGATGTCAGACTCTGAAACGAGCTCTTTGAAGCCTTCCCAGTCCTCTCCTACGCTGATGACAGTCACAGGAGCTTCCACTTCGTGGTTTTTAGTCACTTTGCCATAAGCTTTCTCTGCAGTTTCAGAACGCTTGTCAGACAGTTTTGCATTCAGGTCCTCAGCTCCGTCAGGAGAAGCGTAAGCCACGATGTCTGTGTTGATGATTTCCTTGCGCTCGTTAGCCTTGATCTCGTCGAGAGCCGCCTGGAAAGCCTTGATGGACTCTGACTTGAGCTGGCTGCCTCTTACATATGAGCTGTTGATGGTATAGAGGATCTGGCCTTCAGCAGTCTGCTTGATGATTTCCTGATAGTTGTCAGCCTTGTATTCCACTTTTCCGTCCTTGCATACAAGCATGTAGGTGGCGTTGGCCCCGTCAGCTACTTTCTTGGTAGGAATCTCGATGACTTTATTCTTGTATTTCACTACGCCGCGGAGCTCGAGATAGCTCTTCTCCATGCCAGGAACATAGTCGAAGCTTACATTCTCTGAAACAGTGGCGCCCTCAGAAGAAATGACTTTATAGTTGTCCTGAACATCTTCACCCTGATATGTGAAAGGATCCATCTTGGCCTCGCCGCCTTCATATACGATAACAGGAGTCACCTCGAGGATGGCTTTAGGATGGAAATAATCAGCAGGATATGTCACTGAAACAGCGGCGTCAATCTTGCCGGCCACTACTTCAAGCACAGCAGGGTCGCACTGTACACTTACGTTCTCTGCCATTTCTGCCATTTTCTCAGGTGAGCTGCAGGCCACAGCCGCAAGACCCAGCACGGCAGAATAAAGGATTTTGAAACTTTTTTTCATGTTGTTCAATATTTAATGGTTTGTTTTATATCCAAATCCAGACCCCGGCTTCGAATCGGGGCATATTTTCGACAAATATAACAAATAAACTGATTAATGCGTCCTGTAACGAGAAAATCTTCTAAATCTTTTGCAGAGAATGCCAATTTCTCAAAACAGTTTCTAACTTTGCAGAATATGACTACTCAGGAATTACAGGCATTAAAGAACAAGTTCGACATCATAGGGAACGACCCTGCGCTGAACCGTGCGCTGGATATCGCCGTGGCGGTGGCTCCTACAGACCTTACTGTGCTTATCACCGGCGAGAGCGGTGTCGGAAAAGAGAACATCCCCAAGATTATACATCAGAACAGCCTCCGGAAAACAGGCAAATACTTCGCTATCAACTGCGGCGCCATTCCGGAAGGCACTATAGACTCCGAGCTGTTCGGCCATGAAAAGGGCTCTTTCACAGGAGCTTCCGAGATGCGCCGCGGATATTTTGAGGAAGCTGACGGAGGCACTCTTTTCCTGGATGAAGTAGGCGAACTGCCTTTGCCGTCCCAGGCGAAACTCCTGAGGGTGCTCCAGTCGGGCGAGTTTATCAGAGTCGGGTCGTCGAAAGTGCTGAAAACGGATGTGAGAGTTGTGGCTGCCACTAACGTGAATCTCCGCTATGCCGTGTCCAGAGGGAAATTCCGGGAAGACCTTTATTACAGGCTGAATGCTGTGCCTGTCCTTATGCCTGCGCTCAGGGACAGGAAAGACGATATCCATCTCCTGTTCAGAAAATTTGCCGCAGATTTCGCCGCCAAATATAATATGGTGAAGATATCATTGACAGACGAGGCTGTCACCCTTCTCAAAACTTACCGCTGGCCAGGGAATATCCGCCAGCTGAAGAATGTAGCCGAGACCGTGTCAGCTATCGAGTCTGTGAAATCTGCGCCCGGGAATGACAGGCGCATGATAAATGCGGCCACTCTTGCCAAATATCTTCCGAAAGAAGACGCGAACCTGCTTCCGGTCAGGGTGGACTCTTCCGAGGAAGCCTTTTCATCATCGGAAAAGGAAATGCTGGTGAGGACGATATACCAGCTCCGGCAGGACGTAGACTACCTGAACTCTGTAGTTTTAGGGAACGGTGTCCCTGTCCGGGACAATGTCTCAGAGAGGCAGCTCATAGCCAATCCCGGCCATTTCCAGCCATCTCCTGGCGCAGGTGCAGGCGAGGACAATGTCATGCCTGACACTTATGCGCGCCTGGAAGATCCTGACGAGCAGCCTGCGAGGGTGATGGCCGATGCTTTCGCTGGCGCAGAGCGTGTATCCCAGAAGCCGCAGGCAGACATGGCCGCGGACGGAAACCTGTCGATAGAGAAAACAGAGCTGGCCCTCATCAAACGTGCTCTGGACAAATATAAAGGCAATAGAAAGCAGGCGGCAGAAGAGCTGGGGATTTCGGAAAGGACACTGTACCGCAAACTCAAGTCTCTGGAATAATACCTGGCAGACATTGACTTTCAACAGAGAGACATTTTATATGAAAAAGACTTTATCTGCAATACTTTTTGTCATATCGCTGGCCGTCGTCGGGATGATCGCACGGTCATGCGGGATTTATTCATTTTCCGGAACATCCATACAGCCGGATGTCTATACGGTGAACATTCATTATTTCGAATATAAGGCGCTGAGAGTGAACCCTACCTTGAGCAATGAACTGACCGAGGCGTTGAAAGACCAGTTCAGAAGGCTGACCAGGCTGGAGCAGGTAGATGAAGGCGGCGACCTGGACATAGTGGGGGAAATCATAGGATATGACGTGAAGGCCATGGGCGTGACCGCCAATGAGGTCGCCGCCCAGAACCGGCTGACGGTGAATGTAAAAATATATTTCACGAACAATAAATATCCTGAAGACAACCTGGAGCAGTCATTTTCTGCTTATGCAGACTTCGACGCCACCACTTCGCTGGATGCAGTGGAGTCGTCGCTGTGCACGGAAATCATAGACAAGCTCGTGGAAGATATATTTAATGCTACAGTAGCACAGTGGTAGTATGGGCAAGCATATAGATCTCAAGACATTGTCCCTGGATGAACTGACGGGAGTGGTGAACCTGTATCCATGGTTCGGAAATGCCCGGAAGGAGCTGTGCTCCAGGCTTGCGTCCATGGGAAATGACGAAACAGCATCTGCCGCGCTGTCAGAAGCCTCTCTGTATGTGTCATCAAGGAAGGCTCTGTCAGGCATCGGAAGGAAGTCCATGATGGCTGACTGTTCGGACAAGGATATGGACATGATCCTGAAGTCGTATATTTCCGGCCGGCAGGAGAATGCCGGTGATACGGATGGCGGAAGGCCTGTTGTTGTCGTGGGCGGAGACTATTTTTCCCAGGCCCAGTATGACCAGGTGCAGAATGCCGGTGATGAAGTTTTTGCGGAAATAGCCAGAAAAGCTTCCGAAGAGCCAGCAAGGCAGGTGCAGAATCCTGGGAATGTACCTGAATTCTGCACAGAGACCTTGGCGCAGATATATGCAGAACAAGGCTATCCGGAACAGGCCAAGATGATTTATGACAAACTAATTTTGGCATATCCGGAAAAAAATGCTTACTTTGCAGCCCTTATACGGAAATTAGAAACCGGAAATTAAAATTCATTGAATATTATGAACGTAGTATTTACAATTCTGGCTGTGCTCGTCATCCTGGCAAGCGTGCTCCTTACTATCGTGGTATTGCTCCAGAATGGAAAGGGTGGTGGCCTTGCCAGCAATTTCGCTGCCGGTAACCAGACTTTCGGTGTGCGTCAGACTGCCGATATTCTCGAGAAAGTTACCTGGGGGCTTGTTGCTTTCGTTTTTGTGGTGGCTATAGCATCGTCATTCGCTACCAGCGGAAACTCTAAAGGCGGCATGGATGTGACTGACCAGATAGAGCGCTCCCTCGAGGAGAGCCGTCCTCAGTTCCCTGCAGTGCCTCAGGGCGTGCCTTCACAGGACGCTCCTGCCCAGGAAGCCCCTGCTTCTGAAGCAGAGTAGCCCAGAGCCGTAAACAACTGAATATTCCAGCTGTGGCTGAGACTGACATTTTGTCAGTGCCGGCTACGGCTGGAATATATTTTGTCTATTCCGTCTGCGATTCACTCCGAGTACATGGTACGCTGGCAGAGGCCGGCGGGGAAAAGGAGAACACAGAAAAAGGAGAAGACAAATATGGAAAACAACAGCAATAAACTTGAATTTCTTGAAAAATTCGCCGTCAACCTGAATGAAAGGGCGGCGAAGGGAAAACTGGACCCGGTCATCGGACGGGACGATGAAATCCGCCGGGTCCTGCAGATATTGAGCAGGAGGACGAAGAACAATCCTATCCTGGTGGGCGAGCCTGGCGTGGGAAAAACAGCGATATCAGAAGGCATTGCCCAGAATATAGTGAACGGAAACGTTCCGGAGAATCTGAAGACGAAAAAAATCTATTCTCTGGATCTGGGCGCACTGATAGCAGGCGCGAAATACCAGGGTGAGTTCGAGGAGAGGCTGAAGGGCGTAGTAAAAGAAGTCGTGGACAGCAACGGGGAGATTATCCTCTTCATAGATGAGATCCATACGCTGGTCGGTGCCGGAAGGAGTTCGGGCGCGATGGATGCATCGAATATCCTGAAACCGGCCCTGGCCAGAGGCGAACTGAGGACCATCGGTTCCACTACTCTGGATGAGTATCAGAAATATTTCGAATCCGACAAAGCACTGGAGAGACGATTCCAGATGGTGATGGTGGATGAGCCTACCCCTGCGGAATCTATATCCATACTGAGGGGGCTGAAAGAAAAATACGAGAATCACCATAAGGTGCGTATCGAGGATGATGCCCTGATCGCCGCTGTGGAGCTTTCACACAGGTATATCACGAACAGGTTTCTGCCTGACAAGGCCATAGACCTGGTGGACGAGGCGGCTTCCAAGCTGAGGCTGGAAATGAATTCAGTGCCTGAGCCCATAGATACATTGAACAGCAGGATACGTCAGCTGGAAATCGAAAAGGCCGCCATCAAGCGTGAGGGAGTGTCCCTGAAGATGGACAAGATTGAAGAGGAACTTAAAGAGCTGAACAGCCAGCGAGATGTGCTGATGAAGAGATGGGACGAGGAGAAATCCATACTTTCCGGACTTCAGGCCGCCAGGCAGCAGGTTGAAGACTACAAGATTCAGGCACAGAATGCCGAACGTGCAGGCGATTATGGAAAGGTCGCAGAGATCCGCTACGGAAAGATGGCAGATGCGAAAAAGAAAATTGACGAGCTGACAGCCAGGCAAGCATCTATCAAAGACCCGATCATCACTGAGGCGGTCACTCCTGAAGATATCGCCGAGGTGGTCGCCAAATGGACGGGCATACCTGTGAAGAGGATGCTGGAAAGCGAGAAGGAGAAGCTGCTCAGAATGGAGAGCGAGCTTCACAAGAGAGTTGTGGGACAGGATCAGGCCATACAGGCTGTCTCCGATGCGGTTCGCAGAAGCCGGGCTGGTCTGCAGAACGAGAAACGTCCTATAGGATCGTTCCTTTTCCTCGGAACGACAGGTGTGGGCAAGACCGAGCTGGCGAAGGCTCTGGCCGAGTTCCTGTTCAACGACGAGAACATGATGACCCGTATCGATATGAGCGAATACCAGGAGCGTCATTCTGTGAGCCGTCTGGTCGGCGCCCCTCCGGGATATGTGGGATATGACGAGGGCGGCCAGCTGACAGAGGCTGTCAGAAGGAAACCCTATTCCGTAATCCTGCTCGACGAAATCGAGAAAGCCCATCCGGACGTATTCAACATCCTGCTTCAGGTCCTGGATGACGGCCGTCTGACCGACAATAAGGGCCGTACAGTGGATTTCAAGAACACTATCCTGATCATGACGTCCAATGCTGGTGCTGAAATCATACAGGGCTATATGGACCGTCTTTCCGATGACGACACTCCTGCCAAGAGGTCCGAGATGCTCGGACAATGCAGGAAAGAAGTCCTCGATGTGCTGAAAGGCACAGTCAGGCCGGAGTTCCTGAACCGTATCGATGAGATAATAATGTTCGAGCCGTTGACGAAGAAAGATATCCGCGATATTCTTCATCTTCAGATGGATGATCTCCGGGAGAAACTGGCCGGAAACGGAGTTTCAATATCGTTCTCTCAGGCGTTCGAGGATTATATGACAGACAAGGGTTATGATCCAGCCTATGGCGCCAGGCCGATCAAGAGGCTGATGCAGCGTGAGCTTGTGAATCTGATAGCCAAGGCCATTCTGGACGGAAGTGTCCACAAGGAATCCGAAATTCTGGTGGATGTCCGTGACGGCGCTATCCGGATCACGGAAAAATGATTTGGATTGGATGATCTCTGCCGAAACTGAACAGCCCGGACTGAGGATTGCGGCGGGCCGCAACGGAAATCTGGAAAAAATTATTATATTAGCCGTCCTGAAAGCAGTGTCTGAGGGACGGCTTTTATTATACCATAATTGATGACACAGCGGCTCTCCGGCTTAGAATCTTGAGAATGAGACGTTATTTGACTATAATATCGGCAGCGGCGGCCTTTATGTTTTCTGCGGGGCTTGTCTGCTCTTCTGCCATGCCTGCGCATGACCTGCATTTCACGAGGATATCCATAGAGGCGGGGCTTTCGCAGAGCACCATTTTTTCAGTCACCCAGGACAGGACCGGCAGTATGTGGTTTGCAACATATGACGGAGTGAACAGGTATGACGGATATGAATTCACTGTATACCATCATGTGCCTGGCGACGATGAAAGCATTGCAGACGATATCACGAGAACGCTTTGCACGGACTTGGCCGGCAGAGTATGGGTCGGTACAGAGTCCGGTCTCTCGCTCTATGACGATGATCTGGACAATTTCCATAATTTTACATACAAGGGCGAGCCGTGCGAGGTGAACGTGGTCTGCCCGCTGACTGATTCCATGGTGATGGTGGCCATGTCTGACAGAGTGTCTGTGTTCGATGTCGGCAGGATGGAGTTCCGTGACGATGTGCTGCCTGTGTCTATGCTTCCTCTGAAAGTGACAGCGGCATTCCGGGGTTCAGGCAAGATATTCCTGGGTACAGCCGGAGGAGAGGTGCATGTATATGAACCGGAGTCGAATGCTTGCTATCCGGTTTCTGAATTTTCTGCCGGGGGGGGGCGAGAATACAGTCTTTGCTTCTGGAGAATGACCGGTATCTCTATGCTGGTACAGAGGGAAGGGGGCTGTTTGTGCTGGATATGATGTCCGGCCAGCTGAGACGCTATACCCGCGAAGATTCCGGCTTGAGTTCCGACTATGTACGTGCATTGGCTCTGGATTCATCGAATAAGCTGTGGATAGGCACTTTAAACAATTTATGCATCTATGACAGGCGGAAAGATTCGTTCACAGTGATTTATGCGAATCCGTCCGAACCGGAGAGCCTTTCCCAGCAGTCTGTAAGGTGCATATTCAAAGATGCGCAGGGGGGAATGTGGCTGGGGACCTATTTCGGCGGCGCTAACTATTACCATCCCCTGAAGACGAGATTCAGGAATATAAGGCATGTCCCGAATTCCAATTCTCTCAGCGGGAATGTAGTGAGCTGCATAGTGGAAGACGAAGACAGGACTCTGTGGATAGGCACGAATGACGGAGGCGTGAACCACTATGACCCCGCCAGCGGCACATTCATCCATTATCTGCGCGGGAGCAGGCAGGAGGGCGTAGAGTCGAATGACATCAAAGCTATTTACATAGACAATGCCGAGGGCAAGGTTTATATAGGTGCGCATGCAGGTGGCCTGAGCATATTGGACAAGAGAACAGGCAGGATAGAGCAGTGCCCTCCGTTTCTTGGCAAAGCCTTGAGCATGGATGTGTATTCGATACTGCCTCGTGACAGCCGCTCATTGTGGGTGGGGACTCTGAACGGGCTTTTCATATTTGACAAGAAATCCCGGAAATTCATTTCTGTGGATGGTGTCTCCCCGGATGGACATGGCTTGCCCGGGAGAATCATGTCGATGTATAAAGACTCCAGAGGCCGCTTGTGGCTGGGCGGAGATGGCGGCATGGAGGTGTATGATATTGCCGGAGGCACTATAGGGGAATGCTTGTCTGGCACTATGGACATTCCCCAGATGAAGGCTGTACAGGATTTTTATGAATCAGAAGGAGGCATAGTGTGGATTGCCACCCGTTCAGGCCTGTATGGCTACGACAGCGAGAGAGATACTACAGTGCATGTCTCGACAGAAAGCGGGCTGCCGAACAATGTCATTTACGGTATTGAAGAAGACAGCGGAGGAGACTTGTGGCTCAGCTCCAACAAAGGTCTGGCATGTTTCACCCCGGAAAGCGGACGTATCAGGACATTTTCTGCCGAGGACGGGCTGCAGAGCGACCAGTTCAACACGTATTCACATTGCAGGACATCGTCAGGCCAGATGTATTTCGGCGGCATCAACGGCATCACGACATTTTCTCCTGATTCTCTCTCCGAAAATCCGTATTCTCCTGAACCGGTCATTTCCCGGCTTTCTCTGTACAACCATCCTGTACGTCCCGGCGACGAGACAGGCATTCTTGAGCGGAATATATCCAAGACCAGCCAGATCGTGCTCAGGCCGTCACAGAGGTCCATCACTCTCGGATTTGTGGTCATGAACTATGTCTCAGGCCAGCACAATTCTTTCGCTTACACTCTCAAGGGATTCGACAGGGAATGGTATTACCTCGGGAGGGACGGCAGGTCTGTGTCTTATTCTAATCTGCCTCCAGGGCATTATACATTCATGGTGAAGGCCGCGAACAATGACGGGGTATGGAACAACACTCCTGCCACTCTGGATATCATAGTCAAGCCGGTGTGGTATGCCTCTTGGTGGGCGAGATGCCTGATGGCGCTGGCATTGGCGGGGATTGTATTTTTCATTGCGCATTTCTTGTGGGCCAAGAAGTCCATGGAAGCCAGGATGGCGATGGAGCGGAAGGAGAGGGCGGCGAAGGACGAAATCGCGCAGATGAAGATAAGGTTTTTCATCAATATTTCGCATGAACTCAGGACTCCGCTGACACTGATAGTGGCGCCGCTGCAGGAAATGATGTCCAAGACCTCCGACAGATGGATGAAGAAGCAGCTTAAATTTATAGAGAGGAACACTGACAGACTGCTGCACCTGGTGAACCAGCTGATGGACTACCGCAGGGCTGAGCAGGGCGTGTTCAGGCTTCGTGTCAGCAGAGAGACCGCCTATAATCTGGTGCTGGAGAATTTCTCCTTCTATGAAAAACTGGCGCAGCACAAAGGCTTGGAATACAATTTCATCTCCGACCTGGAAGACAAGCAGTTCCTTATCGATAAAAAATATCTTGACCTTATAGTCAACAACTTGATTTCAAATGCTTTTAAATACACTGACAAGGGCGCTGTCACAGTCAGGCTTTTCGCCAAGGACGGAAATCTGGTCCTGCAGGTAAGCGATACCGGGACGGGCATCCCTATGGACAAGCAGAGCAAGATATTCGAAAGATTCTACCAGATAGACAGAGAGCACATAGGCAGCGGAATTGGCCTTTCTCTGGTGATGAGGCTGGCAGAACTGCATCATGGACAGGTGGATGTCCAGAGCACGGAAGGAGTAGGAAGCACATTCACTGTGACCTTCCCTCAAGATATTGCCGTCTATGCTGAATCTGAGATAGTGAAAGAAGGGGAAGCCGGGACTGATGATGTGGTATACTCTACAAATCCGCGGAACATGTACTATATCGATACGGAGCGGCAGGAAGAATATGATGAAGAAGAGACAGACGGTGTGAAACGCGGGAAGCTGCTTCTGGTGGAAGACAATGAGGAAATCCGGAATTATCTCACTGGTGGTCTGCGCCGCCAGTTCGATGTGCTCACCGCAGGAGACGGAAGCGAAGCCATGGAGATTTTGAAACAAGTTCATGATGTGGATATGGTGATTACAGATGTCATGATGCCTGTGATGGATGGCATCAAGCTGTGCAAGGCCATCAAGCAGAACATAAACACCAGCCATATTCCTGTCATTATGCTTTCAGCCAGGACAGATGTAGATGACCAGCTGGAGGCGCTCCAGACAGGAGCAGACGACTATATTCCCAAGCCTTTCTCTCTGCAGCTGCTTATAGTCAAGGTGAACAATGTCATCAAGACCAGGAAGCGCATGCAGGAGAAGTACTCGAAAAGCGACGATGTGGACCCGGGAGCCATCACGTTCAATGAAGTGGACAAGGAGTTCCTCCAGAAAGCCGTGGAGATAGTGCACAAGAACCTGAGCAATGAGGAATTTTCCACAGAAGACTTCGCCAAGGCTATGGGCCTGAGCCGTTCCAGCATGCATCTGAAGATGAAGGCTCTGACAGGAGAATCTGCCCTGGATTTCATCAGGAAAATCAGGTTCAACGAGGCTTGCGAGCTCCTGAAGGAAAACAGATGGACCATAGCCGAGATCTGCTACAAGGTCGGCTTTTCATCTCCATCGTATTTTTCTACGAGCTTCAAGAAGTATGTAGGCTGCCTGCCTACAGAATATGTGAAGAGCAATGGAACATAATCCTTTCAGTTTCGCCAGCCGCGATGCTGAGCGTTTTCACAGATGAACCGCATGCCACCTCTATATTTCTGGCGGTGCCGCTTGAAATGTCTGCTTGTACGCAGTTCCTGTCCCAGCGGATATCCACAGTAAAGCCGCCCCTGGCTTTCCTCTGAAATTTCCAGCCTGCCCCCGGAATGTGAATAAGGCACCAGCATAGCTTCGAAAGACATGCCTTTGCCATCCAGTCCATATATGACATGCTCATCTCTGATGACACTGCCGTCTGGCCTGAAATATTCAGGATGAAGCCTTTCCGTATGGAATTTCCTCATATATTCTATATCGCGCCTCTGAGCGTGTGACGGAGCTCTCCCTGTCATCATCAGTCCGCAGCCATCTGATGAAATCTTCACAGGATGCTTCGACCCGAGCCATGCTCTGAAATCCAGCACAGGCCTGTCTGCGCAGATATGCACCACTATAGCCTGGTCAGGATGCGAAACGAACACCTCTCTGGCTATTTTCACCCCGTTTTTTATATAAGACGTGCTCACAATTCCATTTTCCATATCCAGCATCTGCCGGTAATGTGACACTGACGAACTGTCGCCGAAGTCTATGTACAGGTCTCCGAACGGCTGGTACGCCTCATTCAGACGGCCTGTCCATTTCTCCTGCATAAGTTTTCCCGCCTCTGCGTTTTTCCCTTCGGCGAGCAGCTTCCTCACCGTTCCGAGGTCTTCCCTGATATCTATGCCGAGATCCGGCTGCGGGCCTCCGCTGTAGAAAGTATTCTCATTGAACTGTATCCTTTCTATCCCCTTGTACCCGAACACCATCGCGCCCATTCTACCGTTGCCTGCCGGCAATGCTTCTTCCCACGCCGAGGCCGGTGACTTGTACCACAATATGTTTTGATTCTTGACGGTGTCCTGCCCGCAGGACAATGCCATTGCGGCGGCAGCCGCAATGAAAAGGAAGGCAATATTGGAAATAATTTGTCTCATTTCAGTTCAGAGATGATGAAAGAATAATTTTCCCCTCTTATGGTGCTGAAAGTGATGGCGGTATTTCCTGTGCTTAAGTCATGAGTGACAGAGGCATCCTGTCCTGACTGCACAGACCAGAGCCCGTCCAGTGTAACTGTGGTCTCGTTCGGCTTTTCCTCTGCTATGACATCTTCATCTGTGAGAAGCCCCATATGAGCCTTCCATGGCCGTCTCATGTCCGGGTCGCAGACTGTCAGCCTGGCCTTTCCGCCGTCCTGGGTTTCGAAAATATAGGCCAGAGGTATGTCTGCCCTGATGACCGGCGTCCCGTGGAATGTTTCCGAGCAGTCAAAAATGGCTCCGCATACTATGCCTGAGTCTGTGTTCCGGATAATATGTGCATTGTCATCAGCCTCGATGATTTCCACCGGGCTGCCTGTAGAGAGCAGCCCTGCCGCTGAATTTATGTCCTTGTTCTTCGTAATGAAATAGCAGTATGAACTGTCTTCCGGGTTTTTCCCGTGGTCTATCCAGGCTCTGGCATACAGCCCGTCTTCGAAGGTGCAGACAGCGCCGTCTTTCACAGCGTAGAGGAAGGAGCCGTCTTCCACAATGACGCCTCCGGCATGTCCAGACCGCGTGGGGACTGTAGAAAATGTCCCGTCGAAGCTCTGCAGCAGGGTAGTGGCTATGCTGTGGGCGGTGTCTTCAGAGCTGATGCCGGAGCCGAGGCAGACGGCCATGTCCTTGAAGAAGAAAACGGACTTGTCAGCTCTGAATGTAGTGTCGTATGCTATATCGTGAAGCCTGACAGAAAACATAGCCAGGCTGTCTGATGCGCACACTCCTGCCAGAAAGGACTGGTCAGAGAAGTTCCTGTGCCCTGATGAAGCCCCTCCTTTTCCTTGGAGCAAGTCCGGAGGCAGGATGCGCGATGTAGCGCCCGGGATGTAGTTCCAGTCCCATTTCTCTTCCTCGGGATGGAATGATTTCCTGCCGTTCCTGAAGTCGAAATACTCCAGATGGCCATATGAAACATATCTTCCGAAAATATTTTCCGTGGCTGAAGACTCGAAATCCCAGATGTAGCGGCTGAAACCCTTTGCATTGAACTGCATCCTGGAATCTTTAGTCACGAGAAGCCCTGAATACGGGTAGAATTTCGACCCTTCTGGCGCATCGGCGGTTTCCGCCGGAATTGAGGCGGCGGCCTCCAGAAGCTCCATTTCACCGACGGTGGAGGTGTAGGCGAGAGTGGATTTGACATTGGAAGCATATGCTTTCATGGCTTCCATGATTCCAGGCTCTGACAGGGATTCTTTCAGAGCCGCCGCAAGCTCAGCGTCAGGTTCGTCAAAACTGAATGCGGCATAAGCGAATGCCGGCAATATTTCCTGCAGCACTTGCCTCCCTCCGGGAAAGCGTCCTGCAGTGCCGGCAGGTACATCAGCGCCGGCGCAGAAGAAACGGAAATTCATCAGGCCGTTTTTCAGGTTTGCAAGAGTCTCGTCTGAAAGGGCATATGGCGTGCCGTGCAGCAGATATGCAGCCAATGCTCCTGCATACAGGGCATGTGGATAATAGGCGCTGTGATAAGGCCCGCGGTGGTGGTAGCCGGAGAAGTCCGCCTTGAAAGTGCCGAAGTATCCGGGCGCAATCCCGAGGGCGTTGTCCATATACCTTTTGAAGGCTGTCAGCGCGGCCTGCTGCTTTTCATAGTCAGTCAGGGACAATGCATATATGAGTTTTGGCAAGGCAAGGGCTCTGAGGTTGTCTGCCACTTCTCCCTTGTGCTCAGGTATGCAGAAGCACATGCCGAAGAGGCTGAACCAGTCGATGGCATTCAGCTCCCTTTCAAGCGTTTCAGGAGGCAGCTGGTCTTTCAGCAGGAAAAACGAATGGAAATATCCGCAGCTACGCAGTTTCTCGAATGTCAGGGTGCCCATGCCGCTTCCGTCTGCCCATCCCTGGTCGTAGAACCAGTCGTAGATGTCTATCGCAGTTTTCAAGCTTTCCCTGTTCCCGTTCTTTCTCCAGTCAAGGGCGAGCGGTATGAGGACAAATTCGTTCAGTTCTCTGAATTTCACGCATTTCTCTTCACCTGTCTTGTTCGCGGCTCCCCATGGGAACAATGCTCCATGCCCTATGTCATATTTCATGGCACGCTTCACCCCTTTGGCTATGAATTTCTTCTCATTTTCAGCCCTGAGCGCAGTCAACTCATCAGCAGAAGCAGGCTCTCCGCCAAGATACCACCGCTCCAGCCTCTCGGCTATAGTTTCAATTTCTTCAGGAACGGCTTTTATGAGGTCAGTCTCTGTTCTGTCTGCATTCCTGAAACGCATGAAGTCAGGTATCAGGCTGAAGTCTGTCCTGTTTACCCGGTACTGCGCATCGCTCATGTTCTGCCAGGACACAGTTTCCGGGAATTCCAGCATGTCCACGTATGCAGTGCCTTTGGCAATGCTCTCAGGAAAGTGCATCACTACAGTTTCTATGGTCTCCCTGTCTGCTTTCCCGAGGTCGGCCCTGAAGTTGATCCAGATGCATCTCCATCCCTCGAAATCCATGCAGAATGGCAGTCGGCAGAGTTCGCGGCCTTTCCCATTGAGAAAAAAGAACGTAAGGGTGTCGTTTGCCGGGATTTCGTTGTATATCCAGGCATTCATCCCTCCGTTGCGCGCTCTTGAAGCCTTGTCTATGCCGTCCGGATGCGATATTCGCACCTCTGCACCGGATTTCCAGCGTATCTTCAGAGCCTTGTGCCCGAGTTTGTATTTCTGAGACGATACAGACAGCTTGCCTTTGTCGATGGAGAAATTTTCCGGTACTGCACTGTCTTCGAAAGACATGATTTGAGCCGGGGCCGCTGTGCAGAAAACGGCGGCCGCCATAGCCGTGAGAAGTGTTTTCAGTGTCATTTTATTCATTACGGTTTCTTCGAAATTCCTTCCGTTTATTGTGTTGCCTTTATGGCAGAGGCATCATTTTCCGCCTCCCGTGGTTCAGCTTAAGTCCCTGCATATAGGCTTCTTCGCCGTGGAGCAGGTCTATATCGAGCTGCCCGAGATTCACCAATATCCCGCGGGCCATCAGTCCTGCGTCTTCGTTCGCCTTGCGCGGCAGGATTTCAGCCATTTCCATCAGGTCCGCCAGACAGTATTCTGTCAGTACAGGCGTCAATTCAGGATGGAGAGACAGGCATTCCAGTGCGGAATATCCGATTTTTCTGTCACTTTCCTTGTCCGGATTCAGAAGCCTGTCAAGTCCCTGTCCCGGTTTCCCGCACCATACCATCGTATATGCCGCTTCGCAGGCAATGTAAGGGTTTTCGTCTTTTATCAAGGTGTCCAGAATTTCTGGACAATGGTCCAATGTTCCTTCTGTCGCAAGCTTCGCCAGTCCGGCCACGGCCCAGAACCTGAAATCATCCAGAGAACTGGATGCGGCTTTCATCAATGCCGGAATGTCTTTTACAGTCGCTGTTCCTGCCATTTCCGCCAGATTCCAGAGTTCCTCAAGCGGATAATCTTCTTCCCTGACCATATCATACAGCACTACGTTTTCCCTGCTCGTCGGAAGAAAGAATCCCAAGTCCACGGTTTCCCTGATATGGGCGGATTCCAGTTTTCTGAATTTTTCCAGCACTTCCTGATATTCCGGGTCTGTTGACAGGTCGTGAAGCTCGAACGGATCAGCCTCCAGGTCGAAAAGCATCTCTGCAGGATGGACATCGAACGGCTGGGCCCAGTCAGGATTAGTGTTGTGCCCTCCGAGCACGAGCCTGTCCCATGCCTTGTTCGACGGCATGCCCCATTGGTAGTAGTTCCTGAGTGCGAATTGCCTGTAAGGCATATAGCTCCGGAGATATTTGTATTGCCCGTCGGAGACGGCACGTACAGGCGTGAAATGATGGAGATGGTTTGTCGCGAAAGCGTAGTGATACCGGTGGTCTCCTTCTGCGTATCGGCCCATCAGGGCCTTGCCTTGCATGTGTGCCGGCGGTTTTATTCCTGCGAGGCTGAGAACCGACGGCGCGAGGTCGATGAATCCCGCAGGTGCGGTGTATTCCAGTCCGGGCATCGTGTCTTTATCTGATGTCCGGTTTTGTCGGGAAGGGCAGCCAGGAGCGAGATGCCGCCATTTTTCAGGGAAGTATACGATGAGAGGAATGTGCAGCCCGGTCTCGTACAGATAGCCCTTCCCTCGCGGGAGACAGCCTCCGTGGTCGCTGAAAATGAAGATGATGGTGTCATCATCCAGCCCTTGCTTTTTCAGGTCTTCGAGGAAGAAACCCACCCATTTGTCCACATCCTGCACAGCTTCGAGATGGCCGGCGTAGTCGGAACGTACTTCAGCGAGGTCCGGTACGTGTGGCGGAAGGTCAAGCAGCTGGGGATATATTCCTTCGATGGTGTAGTCGCGTCGTCCGTCAGTGTGGAATGTCCGGACGCGTCCCATATGCGATGTGGCTGTGTTGAAAACGGCGAAGAATGGCTGGCCTTCTTGTCTCTGCGCACTGTTGTAGGATGCTGCCTTGTCGCATTCGTCCCAGCAAGACTTGTTGTTGAGGGTGGTGTTGTAGTGTGTCTTGCGGTTGTTCGTGCAGTAATATCCTGCCTCTCTGAGCAGCTGGGGGAAGAGAATGTTTCCCGGGGTGTCAGTCGATACCGGATGGATGTCCATGCCGTATGTGGTGGCGTAGCATCCTGTGATGAGAGACGAGCGTGCAGGCGAGCTTTGCGGTGCGTTCGACCATGCGTTTGTAAACAGGACTCCATGGGCCGCCAGACTGTCTGTGTTCGGGGTGTGGACGTCTCTGTTTCCGTAGCAGCCGAATTCGTAGAAACTGGTGTCTTCGAATGTCAGCCAGAGAATGTTCGGCCTGTCTTGCAACTTGTTTTCCGTCGCCTGGCTTTCGTGTGTGGCAGAGGCATCATTTTCCGCTGCGCCGGCCTCTGCTTGGTTTATGGCCGCCGTGCCTGCCATTAGCGCCGGCAGTATGAGTTTTTTCCTGTCCATGAATTTGCGAGGTGTGAAATATCCGGTTTTGTGTTTTGCATTTTACAAATGTAGATAAAGGGTGTGTCCGCGGCATTTCAATTTTGTGTGAAAATCAGTCCATGAATTTCAATTTTATCTAAAATTGTTGCTTTATTGTGCCGGATTAAAGACGCAATGCGGCGAAAACGTGCCTTGCCTGGATAATTATGGATATTAAAAAACAAAGACAGCACATCCTGACAGGATAACGTCAGGATATGCTGTCTTGAACAGTATTGCTGAATCTTACAGTTCTGCTATCTGTGCTTCAGATAATCCCGAAGCAGTGGCAATAATACTTGTTGCTACGCCTTGTTCCTTGAGAACTTTGGCGATCCGGATCTTCTCTTTCGCTTCGCCTTCGGCCTTTCCTTCTTCCCTGCCTTTTGCCTCGCCTTCGGCCAACCCTGCAGCCAAACCGTCAGCCTTAGCGGTGTTCAGCATGTTGTAGTAGTCCCGTTCCGTGATCATCTCTTTCTCGTATTTAAGTTTCACTTCAGGCTCGAACCGTGCGATCTCGCATGCCTGGAACAGTCGCTCGAAAGCCTCCGTCCTCAGCTCTTCGGGAAGCTTGTCCAGAGTGTTGATGTGTGTCAGCGAGAAACACCACTTGTCCAGCTGGGTCTCGCACTCTTCCAGTCTCTTCCTGAAGCGGTTCAGTTCCACGAAGATAGTAAAAATAGTCTCATCGGGAACCTTCATCGTGGTTTTTTCACGGAAAGTGTATTCTGAGATGATGCTGTCCTCAGGAGAGAACCTCTGCACATCCTGCATGTCCTTGTCGAGGAGTCCGATGAAATACACGGGAGGAATCTCGTACGCCTGCCCGTCGCCCCTCTGCGAGCCCATGTCGTAGGCCTTTGATGCATACAGGACACATCGCCTGAAGAAATTGGCCTGGTGGTAGCATTGGAGCTCGACGATGAACTGCCGACCGTCCTCCCCGCGGCACCGCAGGTCGAACCTCACGCTTTTGTTGAACAGAGTGAACCCCGGAATTTCCGTGGTCTCGTAAGTGATGTCCGTCACCTTCCTGTGCGGAGGGAGGATGACATTGAGCATGTCAACGAGCACGTCCTTGTTCCTCTGGTCGCCGAAGACCGCCTTCAACCCAGCATCGGTCAGAATGTCCACATACCTCTGCACGACAGCCTGCCTGCTGCCGGCAGATCTGTTTCCTGCTGCACTGTTTGCCATAAAATAGAATTTTTAAGTTTGAATTAATATATTGCGGGCCATAATGTCCGCACTGGCAAGGATAAATTGCCGAGGCTAAATTATGCAAGGATTGAAACCCAGAGTGCAAGAAAAAGAAAAACATTGGCCGGAGACTGCAGATTTTTCTCTTTTTTAATGTTTTTCTTTTTTACAAGGTGTCGGAATACGTCGGATTAAAGACGCAATGCGGCGAAAACGTGGCAAGTCCCGCATTTAGGTGTCGGACAAACCGTGGTGCCGGATAAAAATCAGGCGGCGGAGGCATCCGGCCTGGGGTCGTGATGCATTCCGCCGCCTGGGGTTTACACAAATATCAAAAACGGCTTACCAGCCAGGATTTTGCTTGTACTTAGGCATCAGCTGCATTTCGCGCTGAGGGATAGGAAGCAGCTCGTGCTTGCCCTTCTGGGTGTAGCGGGAGGCTATATAGACAGATGAGCCGCCATCTACAAAATTTTCCATTTCCTGTGCAGTCTGCATCACGGTCTCGTAATAGATGCCCCAGCGGATGAGGTCCTGACGGCGATGTCCTTCGAATGCAAGTTCGTAGCCACGCTCGTCGCGGATGGCCTGTTTGAACTCCTCATAGCCCATGCCTGAAGCCAGGTCTGCTTTGCCTGTCTGATGGAGTGATAGCCCGAACCCGCGCCTGCGGACCATGTTCACCATCTCATATGCCGTGGCATTCGGCCCCTGGTTAATTTCGTTCAGGGCCTCTGCATAGAGAAGCATGACGTCAGCATATCTAAGGACATACCAGTTTACATTCGAAAGGTTCTGGTCTACCAGATAGTTCGCGTCTTTCACATATTTCTCGGTATCCCATTTGGCAGGAGTCAGGTTTCTTGAATATTGAGTTCTCATGCTGTTCGACTCATCTGCGAAAACTTGTTCCATCAGGCTCTGGTCATAAGGTTTGTAGTACCTTGCAGGAGTATTCGGGTCAGTATTGGCATTCAAGTCATATTTGGTCTTGGTCTGATCGAGATATTTATAGTCAGCCACAGACAGCTTGACACGAAGATCCTGAGCCCTGTCTTTCCAGTCCTGCACGAAAGGAGCTATGGCTTTGATGTTCCCTGCATTACGTACACCTCTGATGTTGCTTGCCGTCACTCCGTTCCATTTTCCTATGCGGCCGAGCCTGGCGCCGGTAGCTGTGGAAGTAGGGGAATAGAAGCTGATTTCGATAAGGCTTTCTGTCGGGTCCCATACTCCGTTGCAGGTATTCCACCAGAGCTGTTCATAGCCGGAGTCTCCGTCAATGCCTTCAGTCAGCAGTCCATGTTTCCCTGACTCTATGAGAGTCTTGGCCGTCTCGGCGGCCAATTCCCATTTGCTCTCGTCATAAAGAGGATAGCCTGCCCATGTCGCGTACACTTTCGTCAGCAGCCCGAGAGCGGCGCCCTTCGAGAAACGGTAGTCGTTGGATGCCCTGAGGTTGTCGTCTGTGGCATATGGCAGCACATCGACGGCGTAGAGAAGATCTTTTTCTATCTGCTCATAGACCTCTACAGGATCATCCTGCTCCATCTCTGTGAGAGGTGTCTTGTAGGCATACATCGGGTCAGTGTTTAAAGTGACATTGCCGAACCAGCGGACCAATTCGAAATAGTAGAGGGCTCTCAATGCACGGGCCTCGCCCATATAGACGGTAGCCAGAGGCTTGTCGTCTTCATCGAAATTCTCGACATTCAGCGACAGCTGCCTGATAAAGCTGTTTGCATCATAGATAGCCTTGTTTATGTCTTCCCATGTGATTTCTATATCGCTCTGGACACTGGTGTAAGCGTTTGCAGGGACGATACGGTAGTTGTCAGTCGTGCTTCCCTCGCATTTTTCCATGTCGGTAGGCATCTGCAGCAGGCACGAAAGATTGTATCTGTACATGCCTTCCTCGCAGAGGTCGGCATAAATGCCTGTCAGCACGGTGTTGGCCTCAGAGGCATTGTTCATATACTCGTCCATGTCTATCTCGGTGTAGGACTTCTCCTCCAGGGAGCAGGACACCCCGAGAAAACCGAACAATGATATAATCGCTAAATATTTGATGTTTTTCATTTCGGGCAATATTAGAATTGAACTTCAAGACCTATCAGATAGACACGGCTCTTCGGGTATGCGCCCCAGTCGAAGCTCGGCATAAGCGGGCTCGATTTCATGTTCACCTCAGGGTCATATCCGCTGTACTTGGTCAGGCAGAACAGATTCTGGGCTGTAGCATAAAGACGGAGCTTGCTCACATAGATTTTCCTGGTCCATCTTTCAGGGAAGGTATATCCGAGAGTCACATTTTTGAGCCTCAGGAACGAGCCGTCCTCTATGAAGCGTGAATAAGTCTGGTACTTGATGTAGCCGTCAGCGGCAGGCACTCTGTTGGATGCATGTGTCGTCGTCCATCTGTCAGCCACTTCAGCCAGTTGGTTCGAACGTTCGTCCTGTGACTGTGTGGTGAACATACGTGTCGCGTTGTATACATCGTTGCCATAGTTGAACTGGAACATGAAGCTGAAGTCTACATTGTAGATATTGAAAGAGTTCGTGATACCTCCGTACCAGTCAGGATAGCCGTTTCCTATCACTGTCATGTCCTCTGAAGTGATCTTGCCATCGCCGTTCTGGTCCTTGTACTTGACGAATCCCGGACGTGCCGTTTCTCCGCTCAGTGGTGAAATGTCTGCTACTCCCGGTTTCAGTGTCAGTGAGCCGTTGGCATCCTGGTTGAAATCGCTGTACTGATATACTCCGTCGAATTCATAGCCATACATGTTTCCGAGCGGACCGCCCACAGCAGCTATGTAGTCGTAAGCTGTGAAGTTAGACTGGAATGAAGATGCTACGAGCATAGTCTGGGTGTCTTCCGGCAGAGACACCAGGGTGTTCTTTATGAACGATATGTTGAAATCTGTCGTCCATGAGAAATTCCTCTTCAGGAAATTTATGGAGTTTATATTGACTTCGATACCCTGGTTCCTGATCTTGCCTGCATTTCTCCACTGGCTGCCGAATCCGGTGATGTAAGGAAGATCCTGCGCCATGAGCAGGTCTTTGGTATCCTTTATATAGCCTTCGAGTGTGATGTTCAGCCTGCTGTCGAAGAAGCTGGCATCGATACCCACGTTCGTGGTGGACGATGCCTCCCATTTCAGATCGGAATTGGCCAGCTGCTTAGGATTCAGCACGCTCTGCACTTCGCTTCCTACTCCCCATTTGTTTATCGTGTAGAGATTCATGGAGAGGTAGTTGGTGATGCGGTCGTTACCTACCTGTCCCCAGCCTGCGCGGATTTTCAGCATGGACAGCCAGTCCTTCGCGCCTTCCATCCAAGGCTCGTTGGAAATCGTCCAGGCCGCAGAGAATGACGGGAATATACCCCATTTGTGGTTCTGCGAGAATACAGTGGAGGCATCTGAACGGACAGTTGCAGTCAGGTGGTAGCGGTTGCTCCAGTTATAGATGGCCTGGGCGAAGAAAGAAAGACGCATGTTGTCACTCTTCGAAGTGGTCACGCTGCTGGCTGTGGCTCCCATGCCGAGATTGTTTGCTCCGAGCTCGTCGGTGATGAAATTCTCGGCTATTCCCTGCACATATTCTGTAGAGTAGTAGGAAACCTCATGTCCGAGCAATGCAGTGATATTGTGTTTCTTTACTTTCTTTTTATATGTGAGCGTGTTGCTGTTCGTCCAGCGCTTGTTCTTGTACCACTGGCTCTGGCCGTAAGGAGTTCCGTTTCTGTATGCCTGCGAAGACTCGGCGCCATAGAATGTGTCGTTTCTCTGATAAGTCATGTTGTATGTGGCTGCTGTCTTGAATGTCAGGTCCTTGGTCAGCTTGAATGTGAGGGCCGCATTGGCTACCCACTGGTCGCTGTTCCTCTTCTGGGTGACTTCTTCTGTCTGCTTGATAGGGTTTGCAGACGGGCTGCCGGAATTTTCGAGGTCGAGAGGGTCGTATGGAGAGTTCAGGAGCTCTTCATCAGTCATGGTCACGCCGCCTGTAGGCCTGGCTCTGAGGAGGGAGCCGAGGACATTCAAGCTTCCTGACGAGCCTGATGTACCGATACCGTCCTTGATGGTGTTCGCATAGTTCACTGTCAGGTCGAGAGTCAGCCATTTGAAAATGTTCTGAGAGAACTTGGCTCGTGCAGTGGTCTTCTGGTAGCCGCTGTTCTTGAAAATACCATTCTCGTCGAAATGAGAAAAAGAGACAGTATATTTCGAGTCTTTAGTACCTCCGCTGACGCTTACATCGTGGTTCTGAGACCATGTCGGCCTGAAAGCTTCATTCTGCCAGTCGATGCCTTCATAGCCGTTCAGATAGTCGTTCAGGCTCTGGAATCTGTACGGAACGCCTGCAGAATCATTTCCCTGACGGTAATACCTGTCGGCGTATTCGCTTTTCAGCTCTGTCTGCAGAACTACGAAATCATACGGGGAAAGCACATCGAGGGTTTTCGAGATCTGGCGATAGCTGGCTGAGCCGTTGTATGTCACCTGAGGCCTGCCTTCACGTCCGGACTTGGTAGTGATGAGCACCACGCCGTTCGCCGCGCGAGCACCGTAGATAGCCGATGCTGAGGCATCCTTCAGGATATCCATAGAGAGGATGTCCTGATTCGATATGAAGTCAAGGTTGTCGACTTCGAAGCCGTCGACAATGAACAGAGGAGATGAATCTCCGTTCACAGAGCCTACACCACGGATTTTGATGTCAAAACTGGAACCAGGAGTACCGTCCGACTGTGTGATCTGCACGCCGGCTACCTGGCCTCCGAGTGCCTCCAGGACTGAACCTGTCTTGAAATCTTTGATAGCGTCTGCCCCCACTGATGCCACTGCACCTGTCAGGTCGCTTTTCTTCACGGTGTTGTAACCGATGACCACGACTTCATCGAGGATGGTGGTGTCAGGGTTCAGCTGGACATTGATCACGCCCTGGTTGTTGACACGTATGGTCTGGTCTGCATAGCTGATGTAGCTGAATGTGAGGGATGCGTCTTTCGACACTTCGATAGTGTAATTTCCGTCGATGTCAGTAACTACACCGTTTGTCGTGCCGGCTTCATAGACACCTGCACCTATCAGAGGAGTCCCGTTTTCGTCAGTGATGACACCTTTCACGGTCACCCTGTCCTGTGCGAGGAGCATGATGCCCGAGCACAGGAAGGCGAGTATAAGAGTTGCAGTTTTTCTGATATTCATGGTCATTAATTTTAATTTTCATAATCAGGGTCGAACCAGATGACGAGAGGGAAAATTTGTCCGGCACCCTTTACGTCATTTACTTCGTCTTCTCGATTTTTCTCAGTTTTGGCCGAACCGTCATCTTTCAGAGGGTCTACAATTTTCCACACCATCTGTCCTATGAACAGTCCGTCTGCCCATGCATTGTCATAGTAGAATTTTCTCGGGTTTATGGTCACGCCATAGTTCTGTGCCGGATTGACATATCCCAGAGCCATGGACAGTGTTGTAGGCCTTACAGTGCCGCTGGTCTCGTAATTTGATCCTTCATTTGCAAGGTATGACATAGGAGACTTGGATCCTGTGTTGTTTGATGTACCGCCTATTGTATTGATGAAGTAGTTTTCCCACAAAGCTGTGAGGAATACGAATGTAGGATCCTCCTTCTTTGGAAGCGTACCGCTGACGTGAGATTCAGGACCGCCAAGGTTGTAATAACTGAATGTACGTCTGTAGTCTATCAAGAAGTTCTCTTTTTCCGTGTCAGAAATGCCGATGAATTCAAGGCCGTGAGTAGTTCCTCCTGTTTGAGGATTGATTTTGCATACGATAGGAGTGTACTGTACGGTCTGTTCTCCGTCTTTTGCGCTTGAGTGCAGGAATACAGGGATGTCTACAGACGTCTCTCCGGCTTCGCCTTTGCCGTTAGTAACAGTTACCAGATAGATATCTACCTGTCTGGAGTCTGCTCTGGTCTTTGCAAACTTGATAGCCCCAGTGTTTTCATTTATAGTGGCATTCGGCGCTTTGGATGTCAAGGCCTTTATCGTATATGTGGCATTGTTCTGCTCCATGTCGGTGGACTTGACGGCTATTTCAGGAATGTCTTCTGTTCCTATTGGATACCTGAACTGGTTCGCGTAGTCAGGGTCATCTGCATGTGCGTCATCAAGATTTGTCCCCCAGGAAACTGTAGTGAAGAAGTATGGATTGGCTCCTACGTTCAGTGAAAATTCGACTGTCATGCTGTTCTTGTAGTTTCTTGCAATGACATTTACGCTGTATGTGCCCTCCAGCAAAGAATTGCCCTGCGGCAATGTGATACGTCCTGTCTGGGAATTCAGTTCGAGTTCGGAAAGTTCCGCCGGAAGATTCTCGAAACTGTATGTGACATCGTCTCCGGCTTCTATCTTCACATCGGCTATGACGGCCTGGCCTCTGACGATTTCGACAGGGTCGTAAGAAACGCCTGAGACTTCATCCACTTTATCCACTACTTCTATCTGGCATGCGTCAGGGAAGGTGGTGGTTCCGTTGTCGTTGGTTACAGTGATGTCAAGACGGAACGAATCTCCGTTCACGAACGGATGGCCTTCTTTTACATTGATGGCTCCTGTAGCAGGATCAATGCTGATCCAGTCAGCACTGGCATTGTCACCTGCATATTCAGGCGAAATAGCTGCAAGTTCGAACGCCAGATCTACCTGTGAGCCTGTCACAGACGGAGTTTCGGAAGTCCTGGCGATACCGTTTTCTTCCACCTTTACAGGCAGGAAAGGATATATTATATCAGTAGGGGCTGAAGCCAATGTCACCGTGAGGGCATCGGCGAAGAGTCCTTCCTCTGGATTCTTGTCATCAGTCAGCTGGGTAATCAGCTTGAATGAAACCTGATATACGCCTGGAGTAGTGTCTTCGTTGATATCCATGGATACCACACCTTCTTTTGAAACGCTGAAAAAGGCGTCCCCGCTGATAGTTTCCCCGTCGAGCTTCACTTCGCTGATATCGTACTCGGTGATGGAGATGGCCTCTGAATCACTGTAGATCTGGGCGGTGTAGTTCTCGGGAACGAAATAGCCGTTGATGACATCGATCATCTTGATGGTGAATTCTGACGGATCCACCTTGATTTCTTCAGGAACCGGCTTCATCATGTTGATAATGATGATGTCCGGGAAGTTCCAGGATTTTCCTCCGGCCATGCAGGAAATGCTGACAGCGTATTGGCCGATGGCCAATGAGGAGGTCTTGCCTAAGTTCAGTGTTCCTTCAGCGGCGTCGATGCTGAATACACCTTCTGAGTCCTGGAATGTTTCTCCGTTGAATTTGATGCCTGAGATGGCGAAGTCCGATGGCTGGGCCCCTATGTATGAGCCCAATTCGATATTCACATTATCCATTCCTGGGCCGACATCTGTCAGACCCGGATAGAAAAGATTGAATTCAGTCTCGTCTATCAGCTGCGAATCCCTGCAGGAATCTGTGCACAGGCATATTCCGATGATTGCAAGGACAGCTGTGAGCAGTCTGGTCATTTTATTTTTCATCATGCTGGCAGTTTATAGTGTATAAGACAAATTGTATATAGTCTGTTCGCCGGCCTTGTCCACTGTCACTTTTACAGAGGCGCCGCTTTCGGAGAATCCACGGTCAGTGAACTCGGCCTTGATGTCGAGGTCGTCGTATTCAGATGCCGCTCCATAAGGATAGATGACAGTGATGAAGCGCACAGCACCATCAGCAGGCTTGTTCTGGCAGATTTCATAGTGCCTGCGCTGAGTGCGTTCGCCTATGGCATCGGAGAAATATCCTGTAGTCCAGTTCGCATCATAGCCGTCTGTAGTGCCAGGATAGGTTATGAACATTATATTGCTGTTTCCTGAAAGGTTTGTGTGCATGGTCACTGGCAGAGAACTGTCAAAATCTCCGCTCGGTACGGCTGGGTTTCCTTCGAGTTTATGACAGTTTTCGATTACAAAGTTATCTCTGCAGCTTTTATCGTTCAGCATAGGATTTCCGCCTTTCAGCAGAAGTTTCATTAGCCCTGAATATGAACCGTAGCCCTCGTCAACGAGAACATAGAAAGATTCATCAACCAGGAAGACTGCCCTGCGATGTGTCAGATCAGGATAATTCGCATTTTCAGCTACTACCACTTCATAGTTCCTGCCTGTAAAATTGCCCTTGAAGATTCCATTCCTGGAACTTTCATCGAAGTTTACACCGGAACAGTAGCTGCCGTTGGATTTAACCAATGTATTGTGAATACCTGCACTGCGATAGGTCTCTCTTGTCCCGCCATTGTCATATGTATATACGCCGGCATCCGGAGAAAATTTGATGCCGTTGCTGTACACAGTGAACGTCAGGTTGTCAAGCTGGCAGTGCCAGTCCCCGTCGGAATTGTTTTTCAGAATAAGCATTGCGGAATCTTCTGTCCAGCCGGTGCGGAGTATATAATATCCTGTATCCGGGTACAATGATACAAGTTCGGAAGGCTCGCTTCCGTCTTTCCGTTCTGTGTACATATAGCGGAACTTGTTGTTGTCCGGAAACATTTCGTAATAATATTTGAAATTGTTGTTCTTGAGGACATTCTTGGTCCAGCTGACAGAACGTGTATCATTGAAATTGTCTACGGAATAGTTCGGATATGTCATGTCCATTACAAAATTGCATGCATCTTCGAGGCTCGCCGTGAAATTCCCGAGAGAATTTCCGTTCCCGTTATCAAGCAGCGATATGTCGAAGTAGTTAGACACATTGCCTATGTGATAATGAAGATCCCGTTCTTTCGGTCCTCCGTCTTCAAGGAATGTCGAGATCTTGTTGACAATGTTGTCGCTGGAGTATTCTTTCCACTTTGATGAATTCAGCAATTCCGGGAAAAGTGTTCCGGCGAAGAAGAGAGATTTGTTCTGGCTTAAGAAAATGTTGTGGGAATAGTCTACTTCCCCATCGGTCTTGTACGGGTTCGACATGACGATGTTTGCTGTCTTGGCGAACTCGCTCAGGAAGAAAGAAAGCCAGCCTGGAGTGAATTCTTCGGCGTCGAGGAAATAAAAGAATATCGAGCATTGATCGAAAAGACGTTCTGTAGGCTGAAGTCCGTACCATCTGATGTCGCTTCCGGTCACGGTGTTCCCAGTTTCTGCACCTTCTGGCGCAGGGCTGTTGTCCACCCAGTTCCGGTAGACGATTTTCCAGTTGTTTACATATGCTGTGTCTCCGGTGGCACGGAAGACTTTGGATTCAGGAAGCATCCACTGATGCCTGTGCTGCTGTGAATCCCATTCCTGCTCATTGGCCGGGAAACCTGATGGCTGCTGCATCCCCCAGTTGATGGTCCATTCTCCTGTTTCTTTGTTTTTCACCATGCCGAAATCTGGAAAGTCAGTATATGTCTTCCCGTCATCAGCCGTATATTCGAAATTTCTCACATAGAAATGTCCAATGAGCGCCTTGTCGGCTATGGTCTTTTCATTGTCAGTGTATGTGGCGTTGAGGAGACTTGCCTCGATCTGAGGATATGAGACATTCGTCCTGGTTCTGAAATATTCCAGCAGGTAAGCGGCTGCCTTGTAATATCCGTCTTTGTCTCCCTGTCCCTCATCGGAAACAGCGTCAGCCTTGCTTTCAGGGACGGCGTCTCCCTCAGAGCTTTCCCCGGCAGATTCTCCGGAACCATCTCCGGTTTCTCCACCTTCCCCTTCGCCATTTCCTTCATCCTCGGCAGGATGAGTTTCGGCGTAGAGCTTTCCGGCTTCATACGCTTCCTTCACTTTTTCGAGTCCAGGATAGTCGAGGTTTATGACATCGAATATTCTCAGGTCGATGGTGTCAGTGAGTTCCTCTTCTTTTGGAACCGAGATATTCACGTTCCCGTCATCATCGACGATGTAGTCGAAATCCTCGTTCCATGTCTTGTCGTAGTCGAGGTTTTCCTCACCTACGCACCCTGCAAGCAGCAGGAAGGAGGATAAGATTAAAATCGATTTTCTCATTGTTTTGTTGGTTTTGTGTTATTTTTCGTTCTTGCAAAGTTAGCCGAAGGCCTTCCGCGCATGATTATGGATTTTCCCATCTTCATTCAAAAATGTCTGAATGATATCAAATTTGTTTAAATTGATTCAGATTTTGTTTAATTCGAAAAAACTGCTTCCGGTTTGCAAGATTTCTAATCTTTTTTCTACAAAAATGATAGTGCTAGCCTGGACTTTGGACAATATCAGTCTTCCGCCCGTATTTTAATCCCTACCTTTGTAAAACATGGCATGGAGCCTGAGTCCCGTACAAGAGGCGGGAGATATGACGGCCATGGGCAAGTTCTCGCGGAATAGCCCTGCGATACAGACACTGAAATCACAATAACCGATAATACAATGAAAAAAATTCTCCTGACCATTTCCATGGCGGCCCTCGCTATCACGGCTTGCCAGAATCAGACAGAAGACTTCTCTTGGGTGAAAAAGGGCATAGACACTGCCTCCAGCCAGCTCAAGTGGACAGCTGAAGAAATCAAAAGCACCGGGATGCTCCCGCGATCCATCCGCGTGGGCTACGACATGGACTTCCTCGAAAGGCAGCTCGAGCGCGACCGTTCCACTTTTGTGGACTCCCTCAGGGCGCAGCCGGCGCCAGGGCAGGAAGGCCAGCGCCGTCTCTGCAACATCTACGACTGGACGAGCGGCTTTTTCCCGGGCAGTCTCTGGTATGCCTATGAACTCACAGGGGACGAAGCCCTGAAGTCTGAAGCCATCCACTATACGGAACTTCTCGACCCGATCCGCCGCTATACAGGCACGCACGACCTCGGGTTCATGATAAACTGCAGCTACGGCAATGCCCTGAGGCTTTCGCCAAATGACACTATCCCGGCTGTCCTCGTCGAGACTTCGGACAATCTCTGCGGCCGCTTCAAGGACTCCATCGGATGCATCCGCTCATGGGATTTCGGACCATGGAATTTCCCAGTCATCATAGACAATATGATGAATCTCGATCTGCTTTTCACTGCAAGCAAGCTCACCGGAGACTCTAAATATAAAGATATCGCAGTCCGTCATGCCGACCATACCATGGCTAACCATTTCCGTCCGGACTATACCTGCTGGCATGTAGTCAGCTACAATGACGACGGCACAGTGGAGCTGAAACAGACTTTCCAGGGCAAAAACGACGATTCGTCATGGGCTCGCGGCCAGGCCTGGGCCGTGTATGGCTATACTTCATGCTATCGCGAGACAGGAGACAAGAAATACCTTGACTTTGCATGCAAGATAGCTGACATGATCATGTCGAAAGTGGCGGCTGAAGACGCCGTGCCTTACTGGGACTATGATGCACCTGTCACGAACGAGACACCGCGCGATGCATCCGCAGGAGCGGTGACAGCCTGCGCCATGCTCGAGCTCAGCACCATGGTCCCTGACGGGCAGAAATACTTCGGCTACGGAGAAAAGATACTCAAGAGCCTCTCAAGCGATGCATATCTGGCCGCCCCGGGCACAAACCAGGGCTTCATCCTGATGCACTCCACAGGCTCCCTGCCGAACGGCTCTGAAATCGATGTGCCGCTGAATTATGCCGACTATTATTATCTCGAAGGCCTGAAAAGGTACATGGACTTGAAAGAAATTTCCTATAGAGAACTTTAAATACCGCAAATAGATGCCGGAGGCTGGTCCGGAGCCGTTTTCGGGCCGCCTCTGTTAAATGATAATCAGCGATGAACAGAAAATTTATTTTAATTGCAGCGGCGGCTGCCGCTGCAATGTCATTGTCCGCAGGACTAAGTGCTCAGGAATTGAAGTCCGAGGCATTTGATCTCCTGAACCTGGACAGTCCGGGACTGGAGCAGGTGAAAGCGTTGCATGCTGAAGGACGGGACTCGGCGGCTGCCGTGGCTCTTCTGGACTATTATCGCGGACGCGATATCAAAACTCCTGAAATACAAAATGTGCACAAGGTGAAAATCAGCAAGAGGCAGCAGAAGTGGGCTGACGAGGCTTTGGAGCATACCTTCTATGTGCATGACGGATATCAGCCATCCTTCAACTATGGCGAAGACATCGACTGGCAGTACTGGCCGGTAAAAGACAATGAGCTTCGGTGGCAGCTGCACAGGCACAAGTGGTTCTCTCCTATGGGTTATGCCTACAGGGTGAGCGGCGATGAGAAATATGCAAAGGAATGGGCGTACCAGTATATGGACTGGATAAAGAAAAACCCGCTCGTGCAGATAGACCAGGAGGAGTATGAACTGGCGAGCAGCGGTGAAGTGAAGGGAGCGGCTGAAAACGTGCGTTTCGCATGGCGTCCGCTGGAGGTGAGCCACAGGCTTCAGGACCAGTGTTTCCAGTTCCAGCTTTTCATAGATTCGCCGTATTTCACGCCCGAGTTCCTGACGGAGTTTCTGGTGAATTACCACAGGCATGCAGACCATATCCTGCACAATTATTCCGAGAAGGGAAACCATTTGCTATTCGAGGCGCAGAGGATGATTTACGCCGGGACATTCTTCCCTGAATTCAAGGAGGCTTCAGTGTGGCGGCAGAGCGGTGTCGACATCCTGAACCGGGAAATCAAAGTCCAGGTCTATGAAGACGGAGGCCAGTTCGAGCTGGATCCTCACTATCATCTGGCGACTATCGAGATTTTCATCAAGGCTCTGTCGATGGCTGACCTGAATGGTTTCAGGAACGATTTCCCGCAGAGCTATATCGACACAGTGGAAGATATGATAGTATTCTATGCAAATATATGCTTCCCTGACTATACGAATCCGCTCTTCAGCGATGCCAAGCTGACTGCGAAAAGCACCATGCTCGGCCACTATAGAAAATGGGCCAAGATCTTTCCGGAAAACCAGTTCATCAAGTATCTGGCTACGGAAGGGAAGGAAGGAGCTCTCCCTGGCTATCTGTCCAAAGGTTTCCTGAAGTCAGGATTTTTCGTTTTCAGAAACGGATGGGGCATGGATGCTCTGCAGATGGTGGTCAAGGCAGGGCCAAAAGGGGAGTGGCATTGCCAGCCGGACAACGGGACTTTCGAGCTGTGGTACAACGGGCGCAGCCTTTTCCAGGATTCCGGCTCCTATGTCTATGCCGGCGATGCTGAGGTGATGGAGTGGAGGAACTGGTTCAGAGCCACCGCCCATCACAATACCCTGACCCTGAACAATGAGAATCTGCAGACCACGGAGTCGAAAACCCTGCTCTGGCAGCCGGAGGGGGATGTGCAGATACTCGTGACGGAAAACCCAGGCTATCAGAACCTGAAACATAGACGTTCTGTATTTTTCGTGGACGGAGAGTATTTCGTGATAGTCGACGAAGCTATAGGTCCTGTGTCAGGAAACAACAATGTTAACCTGCATTTCCAGATGCCTCGCGGCAATGTTCCTAACAGCCGGGAAGACATGACTTTCTATACGGATTTCGAAGATGGAAGCAATTTCATGTTCCGCTGCATCGGACCGGACAACATGACTATGAAAAAAGAGCCGGGGTGGCTGTCTACTGCGTATAACAAGAAAGTTCAGCGCATGAATGTCAGCTTCAATGTGAAGAAAAACGATTCTCCGTCAGTGCGGTACATCACTGTCATCTATCCAAAGGTAAAAGCCGGGAAAGAACCTGCGCTGGAGGCGAAGTTCCTGAACAAGGAGTTCAATGAAAAAGCTCTGAAGCTGCAGGTGAAGGTCGGGAAAGAGAAAAAACGTATACTGGAGTATGCTCTGTGACGCTGTCACGAGAGAGAAGAAATGATGCGGAAATGAAAAATCTGAACAATATTGGCGCGGCGGCGGCCGGGGCGGCCGCCTTGCTGGGCATAGCTGGATGCGGACAGCAGAAGCCGCAGCGTCCGAACATAATATTCATCATGACGGATGACCATACGACGCAAGCCATGTCTTGTTACGGTGGGAATCTCGTCCAGACTCCGAACATGGACCGCCTGGCGCAGGAGGGGATGAGGTTTGACAACTGCTATGCTGTGAATGCATTGTCAGGCCCGTCCAGAGCCTGTATCCTGACAGGGAAATTCAGCCATGTGAACGGTTTCACTGACAATGCCTGCACTTTCGACGGAAGCCAGCAGACCCTCCCGAAACTTCTGCAGGAGGCAGGGTATCAGACTGCTGTGGTGGGGAAATGGCATCTGATTTCAGAACCTCAGGGATTTGATTACTGGAGCATTCTTACAGGCCAGGAGGAGCAGGGAGACTATTACGACCCTGATTTCAACGAAAACGGCCGCCATGTCACAGAGAAAGGGTATGTGACTGATATCATCACTGACAAGGCCCTCGATTTCATCGATCACAGAGACCGGTCGAAGCCTTTTTTCATGATGTTTCATCACAAGGCTCCGCACAGGAACTGGATGCCTGCGCCACGTCATCTCGGGATGTTCAACGGCACTGTCTTTCCAGAGCCTGAGAACTTGCTGGATGATTATTCCGGGAGAGGCCGTGCAGCGCGCGAGCAGGACATGAATCTCGAAAACACTTTCACGGAAGACTGGGACCTGAAGCTCCTGACACGAGAAGAGATGCTGGCCGACACTGCGAACAGGCTGTACAAGGTCTATAGCAGGATGCCTGCCGAAGTGCAGGAGAAATGGGATTCGGTATATGCAGGGCGCATAGCGGAATACAGGAGCGGGAAGCTCAAGGGCGACGATCTGGTGAGGTGGAAATATCAGCAGTATATGAGGGATTATCTGGCCACAGCCATGTCGGTAGACGAGAGCATTGGCCGGCTTCTCGGCCATCTGGAAAAAACAGGCGAGCTGGACAATACTATTATAGTATATACTTCCGATCAGGGTTTCTTCCTCGGCGAACACGGGTGGTTCGACAAGCGTTTCATGTATGAGGAATGCCAGAGGATGCCGCTGCTCATACGGTATCCGGAAGCTGTGCAGGCTGGCTCGGTGTCTGACGCTGTCTGCATGAATGTGGATTTCGCGCCTACTTTCCTGGATTTCGCGGGAGTGGAGATTCCGGATGACATCCAGGGCGTGTCCCTGAAGCCTGTGCTGGAGAATGCCGGGGCTGTGCCTGATGGCTGGAGGAAGGCCGCATATTATCACTATTATGAGTATCCTGCAGAACATTCAGTGAAGCGGCACTATGGCATCAGGACAGCTGACTACAAGCTCATACACTTCTACAATGACATAGATGAGTGGGAGCTGTATGACGAGGCAAAGGACCCGCATGAGATGAAGAATGTCTATGATGATCCTGCCTATGCGCAGGTGCGGGCTGAGATGCATCAGCTGCTCGAGGAGGTTCAGCGGCAGTATGGCGACACGGACCCGGACGAGAAGGAAAAGGTCTTGTTCAAGGGAGACCGGCGCTATCAGGGCCGTTCCGGCTTGCAGCCCGGCTCAATCCAGCGCGAATAACGACCGGCAGGAACAGTCAAGCAACCCGCTGTGTTCAAGCGTATTTGCAATCAGCCTGCATGTAACGTAAATGTATTAAAAACCAAGACAACCAATATGGACAGACGTAAATTTCTGAAAACTTCAGGCTGGTCCCTCGTGGGGCTGGCGGCTTCCGGAAGCCTTCTCAAAGCATGCGTGAACGGCTCGAAAGAAGCAAGAAAGATCATGCCGTCTCCGACAGGGCTGAAACTGTACTGGGGAGACTTGCACAACCACTGCAATATCACATACGGCCATGGAGACATGCGCGATGCTTTCGAGGCGGCGAAAGAGCAGCTCGACTTCGTCAGCGTCACTCCGCACGCCATGTGGCCTGACATAGACACGCTGAAAAACGACCCGCGCCTCGAATGGGTGATCGGTTATCACACCGATGCATTCAAAAGGCTGCGTGCAGGAAATTACGAGAAATATGTCAGGATGACGAACGAATACAACGATGAAGGAAAGTTCCTGACATTCATCGGCTACGAGGCGCACAGCCTGGAGCATGGCGACCACGTGGCCCTGAACTATGACCTCGATGCGCCTCTGGTGGAATGTACGTCCATAGAAGACTGGAAAGAAAAGGCCAGAGGGCATAAAGTGTTCATCACCCCGCATCACATGGGCTACCAGACAGGATACAGAGGATACAACTGGAAATATTTCACGGAAGGTGACCAGACCCCGTTCGTCGAGATGTATTCCCGCCATGGCCTTGCGGAGAGCGACCAGGGCGACTATCCATATCTGCATGACATGGGGCCTCGGGAATGGGAAGGCACCATACAGTACGGACTGAGCCTTGGCCGCAAATTCGGCCTCATAGGCTCTACTGACCAGCATTCAGGCTACCCTGGAAGCTACGGAGACGGCCGTGTGGGTGTGCTCGCCCCGTCGCTGACTCGTGACGCCATCTGGGAAGCCCTGCGTACGCGCCATGTGTGCTGCGTCACAGGAGACAAGATCAACATAGACTTCCGTATCAATGACGCTCTCATGGGCGATGTCGTGAAAGGTGTCCGCCGCCGCATTTATGTGAATGTGACCGGAGACAGCTGCATCGACTATGTAGACCTGATCAAGAACGGCAAGCTTCTCGCCAGGATGAACGGGCCGTACACTCCTGTGATTCCTGACGGGGACATGGTGCGCTGCAAGGTGAAGGTGGAGTTCGGATGGAACCGCGAGGAGCAGTATGTGGAATGGAACGGCAAGCTCGCCATCGACAAGGGGCGCATCGTCAGCGTGACCCCATGTTTCCGCGGGGCGGCTTTCACTTCTCCTCAGCCAGGCGAAAAAGAATTCCATACCAGGGTGAACAGGATTCTGGGCGTTTCTGACCATGATGTAGAGCTGAAGATGTTCTCCACCAAGAATCCGAACACGCTCACTCCTGCCACGCAGGCTGTGATTCTGGAACTGGAAGTGCCGAAGGATTGTGTCCTGACGGCCAATTTCAACGGCAGGCAGTTCAGCCATGCCATCGCAGAACTCCTCGAAGGCTCGCGCACTCATTTCATGGTGGGCTGGCTCAGCGAAGCCATACTTTTCAACCGCGCCATGCCGGAGAGCTGCTACACCATCGAGCATTATATGGAAGACAGAGAGCCGGAAAAGGATACTGACTATTACTATGTCAGGGTGCGCCAACGCGATCAGCAGTGGGCGTTCAGCTCTCCAATCTGGGTCGAAAGAGCTTGATGATGGAGAATCTGGATTACGCCATAGGCATTGACCTGGGAGGCACGAATGTGAAATACGCCCTTATCGACAGCAAGGGCGTGTTTCATTTTGACGGCATTCTGCCGTCAATGGCGGATATATCGGCGGAGGCTGTCATCGGCCAGCTTTCTGAAGCTGTCTCGCAGGTGAAGAAAGTGGCCGCTGTCAACGGCATTGCCCTGAAAGGGGCAGGCATCGGCACTCCTGGCATTGTCGACGATACAGGCCGGACAGTGGTCGGAGGCGCGGAAAATATTGCGGGCTGGGAGAACATTGCCCTGGCAGACCGGCTTGAGGAGATTTCAGGGCTTCCTGTGCGCATGGGGAACGACGCGAACCTCATGGGGCTGGGAGAGACCGTATTCGGGGCTGGACGAGGAGCGTCGGATGTCGTATTCATCACTGTGGGCACAGGAATAGGCGGCGCCGTGGTCATCGGAGGAAAGCTGTTTGCAGGCTATGCCGGCAGGGGTACAGAACTCGGCCATGTGCCCCTGATAGCTGACGGCGAGAAGTGCGCCTGCGGTTCTGTGGGCTGTCTGGAGCATTATGCATCTGCTTCGGCCCTGGTGCGCAGGTTCTGTGACAGGATGCGCGGCCGTTTTCCTGATTTCGACGGGCGGAATGTGGACGGGAAATATATAGTGGCCCTTTATAAACAGGGAGATTCTGTGGCAGTGGAGAGTCTGGACGAGCATTGTGATTTTCTCGGCCATGGCATTGCGGGGTTCATAAATATTTTCAGCCCGCAGAAAGTGGTTGTCGGCGGAGGTATTTCTCAGGCTGGAGAGTTCTACATCTCGAAAGTGCGTGAAGCCGCCATGAAATATGCGATGCGGGACTGTGCCGCGAATACGGAGATCGTGGCGGCTGAGCTCGGAAACAGGGCAGGGTGCCTGGGCGCGGCTTCGCTTGTTTTCGGCCAGGCCGGGGAATAAACTGGCGGATGGCATCTTAGAAATACTTGAATGCCAGCAAAATTTATTGTATCTTCATCCTCGTTCTCCAGGGAACATGGATGAAGATACTTGCTTATGAAACAAATAGCAGTCATATCAGTGATATTGCTGGCGGCATCAGCCTGCATCCGGGACAGAATTCCGGAAGGGGCTGATCTGGGCGTCGGGGACAGGCTGCCTGAGTTCTCTGTGGTCATGGACGACGGCACTTCGCTGTGCACAGAGGACCTTGCAGGGAAGGTGTCTGTTGTGGTTTTCTTTCATACCGGATGCCCAGACTGCCGGGAAGAGCTGCCGGTCATCCAGCGGATATATGATGAATTCAGCCCCGGAACGGCAGTCGTGTGCATAAGCCGCGAAGAAGGAGAGGATGATATTGCCGGGTATTGGGCTGAAAACGGGCTTTCGGTGCCTTATTCTGCACAGGAAGACCGCGCAGTGTACAGTCTTTTTGCCTCAGAAGGCGTTCCGCGGGTCTATGTTTCGTCTTCTGACCTGATCATCCGCCATGTATATGACGACAGCCCTGTGGCTTCGTATCAGGATCTGGCCTCTGACATTGCCGGATGGCAATAATCTGACGATTTTCTGAATTCAGCCAGGAGGTTTCACCCGATAAAACCACCCAATAAAACCCTATAAAATTTTGCTAATAAGAAAAAAACGTCTACATTTGTGTGCGTACACACATTCTTAGGGCGGTTTATAATACTGGGCGTAGTGGCTAAATTATTTATTAATAGATATTTTGGCCAAAATTATTGCTCGGCATATGCTTTAATTTTGTGGTAATTTAGAATGTGTGCAGACACATTATTTATGACCATGTGAGATAAATTTATATTGTTGACACTAATTTAATAAACTCCAATCACCAACTATTATGTTATGTAACCCTATTTCAAGCTTGTTTGGCAGAAAGGCCGCGGCTATGCTTGCTTTCATGGCTGTGCTCTCCTTTTCTGCTTATGCAAGTTCTGCATCTCGACAGCAGGAGCCTGACTCGGGAGATGCCATAAATGTCATCGGAAATGTTTCCGACGAGAACGGTGAACCTCTTCCAGGAGCTACAATCATTCTGAAAGGGAACAACGATGTCCATGCCATAGCAGACATCGACGGTAATTATTCGCTCACAGTGCCTGACCGCTGGGCGATTCTGGAAATCAGCTATATCGGCTTTGTTTCGCAGGAGGTCCAGGTCGGAAACAGGCGAGTGGTGAATGTGGTCCTCGCCGAGGATATCGGACAGCTCCAGGATGCTGTGGTCGTGGCATATGGCCAGCAGAAGAAAGAGTCTGTGGTCGCATCCATCGCGGCTATAGAGCCTGAGAAACTGAAGGTCGGAACTACACGTTCCCTGAGCAACAACCTCGCAGGTACGGTGGCAGGTGTGCTGGCTGTGCAGCGTTCCGGAGAGCCTGGCTATGACAACTCCACTTTCTGGATTCGCGGTATTTCTACCTTCCAGAGCGCCGGAGGAGACCCTCTCGTGCTGGTCGACGGTATAGAGCGAGACATAAACAACATCGACCCTGAGGAAATCGAGTCCTTCTCTGTCCTTAAGGATGCCGCCGCAAGTGCCGTTTATGGTGTGCGCGGAGCGAACGGAGTCATCCTCATCAACACCAAGAGGGGTGAAATCGGCAAGCCGAGAGTGACTATCAAGGCTGAATTCGCCGGCACCACTCCTGTCCAGCTTCCGGACTACATCGGGGCGGCAGACTATATGCAGCTGATGGATGATATCCTCGTGGAGTCTGGCGAAAGCCCTTTGTATACAGACAGGATAGCCAAGACCAGGGCTGGATATGACCCTGACCTATATCCTGATGTGAACTGGATTGACGCCATATCTAAAGACTGGGCGTCGAACCAGCGTGTGACTGCAGAGGTGTCTGGCGGTAACAATGTCTTGACTTATTCTCTCGTGGCCGCATTCTACAATGAGCAGGGTATCCTCACTCGCGACCCAAGCCGTGAATGGGACCCTTCCATCAAGCTGCAGAGATACAATGTCCGTTCAAATGTGGACATAAACATTACCAAGACTACCAAGTTCCGTGTGAACATCGGCGGATATCTTCAGGACAGGAATTCCACATCACAGGATATCAGCCTGATATGGAGCCGCGCATTCAGGGCGCTTCCGTTCAGCTTCCCTACACGGTATTCATCCGGTGAAATACCAGCTGGAAATGAGAGCAATGTCTGGGCTATGGCTACACAGATGGGGTACAAGACCACCAGCGAATCGAAGATAGAGACACTCTTCTCCCTGGAGCAGGATCTCAAGTTCCTGACCAAAGGCCTCAGGATCAAGGGTACATTCTCTTTTGACCGTTATTCTTCAGGTACAGTCACTCGTTCTACCACTCCTGACTTCTATAGCCCTGCCCAGTCCAGAAATGAAGACGGAACACTAAGCCTGACCAGAACATCTGCCGGAAGCAATACTCTGGGCCACAGCGCTTCAGGCGCATATGGAAACAAGAGGCTCTATCTGGAGCTGGCAGTCAACTATGACAGGACATTTGCAGGAAAACATGCTGTATCAGGAATGCTCCTCGCGCAGAGAAGCAACTACGACAAAGGAGACAAGCTTCCTTACAGGAATCAAGGTATAGCCGGCAGGGCCGCATATACATTTGACGACAGATATGTGGCTGAGTTCAACTTCGGATACAATGGTTCCGAGAACTTCGCTCCGGGCCAGCGCTATGGTTTCTTCCCGTCAGCCGCTATAGGATGGGTGATTTCCGAGGAACCGTTCATGGCTCGCGCCAAGAGAGTCCTGAGCACTTTCAAGATACGTGCATCTTACGGACAGACAGGTAACGCTTCCCTCAGCGGACGCCGTTTCGCTTATCTTTCCACTGTTACAGACGATTATGACACTCTGGACATGTACAACTGGGGCGTGGAAGCCGGACATGGGCTGACAGGTATGGCTGAAGGAGATTTCGGTGTTCCTGACCTGACTTGGGAGAAAGTGAACAAGGCGAATGTCGGACTCGAGCTCGGGTTCTTCGACGGTGTCTTCGACATGTCCATCGATGTATTTGACGAGAGGAGAAACAACATCTTCATGGAACGTACTTCCGTGCCTCTGACAACAGGTCTTATCAAAGCTCCATGGCAGAACTTCGGAAAAGTGAAGAACCAGGGTGCGGAGGTGTCCCTGAATTTCAGAAAGCAGTTCAGAAACGGCTTTTTCCTGGGCATCATGGGTACATTCACATATGCTCACAATGAAATTCTGGAGATGGACGAGCCAAAATCAGTTATCGGGACCAACAGGGCTCGTACAGGGCATTCTGTAAATCAGATTTTCGGTTATGAAGCTCTCGGCCTGTACACTGAGGAAGATTTCGTGAATGCAGCGGAAGGAATACTGAATCCGAATCTGCCTGAAAACACTCTCGGGCCTGTGCGTCCGGGAGATATCAAATACAAGGATGTCAATGGCGACGGCAAAATCGATGTTTATGACCAGACAGCTATCGGAGGCACTGAAGATCCTGAGATAGTTTATGGTTTCGGACTGAACATGGCTTACAAGAATTTCGATTTCGGAGTCCTGTTTCAGGGAACTGGCCGTACATACAGAATGCTTTCATCAAATATCCTTCCGGGACAGAGCCAGCAGTACTACAATGTATTCAGCAACTACAAGGACCGCTGGACAGTGGAGAATCCGAGCCAGGATGTCTTCTATCCGAGACTTACTTACGGAGCGAACAGCAACAACATGGAAGCATCTACATGGTGGCTCAAGAACATGAGCTTCCTCAGACTGAAGAATCTGGAAATCGGATATTCGCTTCCGAGGAAATGGGCTGAAAGATCATTCATTTCGAGCGCCCGCATCTTCGTCAGGGGCACGAACCTCCTGACATTCTCCAGCTTCAAACTCTGGGATCCGGAGCTTGATTCATCAGACGGAGGAAAATACCCGCTTATGATGTCTATTTCCGGAGGTCTTGAATTCAAATTCTAAATTATACAAATGAAGATCATGAAAAATAAGATACTATTGTGTACACTGGCTGTAGTCCTTCCTTTCCTGTCCGGATGTTCAGATTATCTGGACAAAAGGCCGGATGACCAGCTGGATGTAGAGACTGCATTTGAAAACAGCGGCAACCTCGAAAGGTGGCTTGCCTATATCTATGACGGCATACCTGCCTGCTATGCGGACTCGAACTGGGATATGATAGCAGACGACATGTCCACCCCTCCTGACTGGTTCTCGGTGGGCAACTCTGTCAGCCTCTATGTCAGAGGAAGCTGGACTCCGAGCGATCCTCAGATTATAAATTTCTGGACAGACCTGTCCAAGAGAATACGTCAGGCGTATGTCTTTCTGGAGAACGCCCATCCTCTCGAAGATGTCACAGCAAAGGACATCGAGAGCATGAAGGCAGAATGCAGATTTTTCATTGCATATTATCATTCCCTCCTGGTGATGACTTATGGCGCAGTGCCTATCATCGACAAGGCTGCTCCGTCTACACAGGATGAAGACACTTTCCTGAAGCAGAGGCCTTTCTATGAGGTGGTGGACTGGTGCGCAAATGAACTTCTGGATGTAGCGGAAGACCTGCCTATACACTATGCGAACCAGGCAGACGACTATGGTCGCGCCACTTCTCTCTGGGCTCTGGCTATCCGTGCGCGCCTGCTGACTTTTGCGGCAAGCCCGCTTGTGAATGGAAACCCTGACCTTTCAGGCATGGTGAACTGCGACGGCGAGCAGATATTCAGCGAAAAGTATGATCCTGCGAGATGGAGAGTGGCGGCCGAAGCTAACAAACTTCTGATAGATACTGCCGAGGAGAACGGCTATGCCATATATGAGGCAGAGGATGTGAATGGTGAGCCTGATCCATATATGAGCCTGCTCGAGGTCATGATGCTTCGCGAGAATCAGGGAAACACAGAAATCATCATCCCTCACACCAAAGACGGAGTGAACACAGCGGCATGGTTTGATTCCATGGCAGCTCCGCGAAGCCTTGCGAACCATGGAAACATCGGCGTGACCCAGAATCTGGTCGATGCATTTTTCATGAACAACGGCCTGGTGCCTATCACTGGATACACTTCGACAGGAGCTCCGATTATCAATGAAGAATCAGGATATTCTGAGGAAGGGTTCTCTACAGCCGCATGGGAAGTGGATACCAGATATTTCTATAATGACCCTGACGGAAAGGAGGGCGACACGAAGAACGTGATCACCACTCAGGGCACATATATGATGTACTGCGGCAGAGAGCCTCGTTTCTATGTCTCAGTGCTGTACAACGATGCATATCACTGGGGGCTGACTTATCACGACAACAATACAGGCACGCCTAAGGAATATACTGACTTTTATTTCAACGGAGATGACGGCCGTCCTCATGCAGACTATCCTGGCTTCGGATATCTGGTGAAGAAAAAAGTCGCTCCTGACTATGCCGGTTCAAGCTCTACAGGCGAGTACGCTCATCGCCATGGTATCGTATATCGTCTGGCAGAAGCATATCTGAGCTATGCGGAATGCCTTTATGAACAGAGCATGGCTGAAGGCACATTCGGCGAAAATGAAAATGAAATATACAAATATCTGAATAAAATCCGCGAAAGAGCCGGCATCCCTCAGTATGGAGTGGATGGCTTCGCCAAGCCTGCGCCTGAGAGTCTCAGGGACCTCATACACAGAGAAAGGCGTGTGGAGCTCTGCTGTGAATCAGGAATACGCTGGAATGACCTCCGCCGCTGGAAAGAGGCAGAAGATGTGCTGGACGGACCGTTCTTCGGAATGAACCTGATGGCAGAGAAGAAAGATAAGGAAGACTATTACAAGAGAGTCGACCTGCAGGACCGCAAATTTATCAGTTACTGGTGGCCTGTGCCTCAGGATGACATAGACAGGAATCCTAACCTCAGGCAGCTTCCTGGATGGTAGCAGACGAATTAAAAAGAAAAGTCATTATGAAAAAGATACTTTTATATCTCAGTGCCTTTGCACTTGCCGCCGCAGGGCTTTCTTCCTGCGCCGACGACTATGACGAGTATGACAACTCGTACCTTCTCGACAATGACGAGACTATGACGCTCACGGCGTCTGCCACGACACTCGAGCTGAAAGAGGACACTCCTGCAGACGAGCCGGTCCTGACATTTACATGGACTGACGCCCGCCAGATGCCGGATGACTATATAATAAGCTATATAGCTGAACTGGACCTCGCAGTGAACGAGTTCACCACCTCTGTGAGAGAGACTCTCAATGAAGGTGACTATTCGATATCTTATACTACAGAGCAGCTGCAGAACCTGATTATCGACACATGGGGACAGTCGAACAGCGTGGCCTCGACTCTTTCTTTCAGGGTTATAGCCAAATGGGAAGGCGGCTCCAAGTATGCCATGCCGGAAGTGCGCACAGTGGATATCGATGTCCGCCCGTACAGGCCTCTTGTATTCGATGCCGACAATGTTTATCTCGAAGGCTCATCTGTCACAGGCACTACTTCGCAGAGAATATCCACTACAGTGGAAGATGAAAACATCTATGCATCTTATCTCCAGCTTGCTGCCGGCGAACTGGTCATCAGGCTTGAATATAATGATGTATCTCAGTACATAGCCCCTGAAGAAGGCCAGACGACAGATTTCCAGGATGGCGAGGCCGTTCCTGCCAGAGTGCTTGCTCCTGTGGAAGTGGAGGGCTCAGACAAGGCTGAAGTTCCTGTTGAAGCCAAGTGGAGCATCCCTCAGGATGGAAAATACCGCGTGGTGGTCGACCTGGAGGAAAAGACTCTCACCATGTATTCTGAAAGTCATCCTATCAATGAAGAATTCACTGTCACCTGGTATCCGAATGATGACCATGAGAAATACGAGGAAATCACCACTACACTTTCCGGCGACAGAGTCATATATCTGAGGGGAGATTCTGGCGGATGGAAGAAAGAAGGCAAGGCTATAACTATAGTGCAGAGCCTGGCTGACCCTATGATTTTCGTCTACAGCGGCGACGCTTTCAACGGCAGGACTGACTTCGCCCTCGTAAACTTCAGCGAGGCAGAATTCAATGATTATAACAAACCGTCAGATGGAGTCAACAATTCCTATGAGATCGGACCAGCCTTGGATCCGGATGCCTGGGATGGTGACGGACAGGATAAAGACGGCAATGGCAGCATTGGAAACGGAGCGGTCGTGACGTTGGGTTCTTGGTCAAAGAACCAGTTCAGACATGGTTCAGGCACTTGGTATGAGGATAAGGAAGGAAATATAGTCGATGAAAACACTGAAGGCGCCAAGAAGATCGACCCGAAAGGTTCATACTGGCAGGTGCCGTCAGGAACGAACTATGTCACCTTCGACTTCAGAAACCTGCTGATAAAGTTTGAATCCAGGTAGCATATGCTGAAAAAGGTAATGTGTTTAGTACTCCCTCTCGCCCTGGCTCTGTCCTGCGGCGAAAAAGAAGTCCCGGACGATGGTGCCGGGACCTCTTGGGGGAGCAATATCCCGGAAGGGAATGCCGAACTGACGATAAAGTCGGATATCAAGAAAAAGCTTCGCAATCCTCTGAGCGGCTGGGTCGTCTATGTCCCGATGATCGATGATGTGGATGAATTCTGGGAGAAGTACGAGAACTTCCCTTCATCGGAGGGGACAGTGAATGTTTTCGACTACGGCCATGTCATTTATCTGCGAGGCTCATGGACTGACTTCAATCCTGAAGAAGGCGTTTATATATGGGATGACGGCATTGACGAGGTGAAATATCCTCTGGCACGCAGCCTCAGGCTTTTTGAAGAAGGTGCAAAGGAAAGAGGGCTCACCCTCGCCTTCACGCTCAAAGTCGACAGCCGGGATGCAAATGCATTCTGTACTCCGGACTTTGTGAAGGAGAAGATGGATGCCAAGTATGGCTCCAATGCCGGCGGCCGGCTGGTCACAAAAGACGGCAAGACTGTCCATACTCCTGGCAAGGGTTATTTCAACTTCACGCTTGGAAGCGCAGGCAATGAGCGCCAATATTGGTCGCCATATCCTGACGATCCTGTTTTCCAGGAGGAATATGCGAAATTCATCAATGCCCTGGCGCGTGAGTACAATGATCCTGCTGTCACTGAATTCATCAGCGGGCTGGGAATGGGCAAGTGGGGAGAATACCACACCTGCGTTTATTCAACGAATGACGAGACTCCGAGGGAAGCAGTTTTCGAATGGGTTACTGACGTTTATGCGAATGCATTCACAAAAGTGCCTGTCGTGACGAACTATCACAAATTCGCCGGATGCATCATCAGCGAGGGCCTGGCGGAGAATGAACCTGAACGTTGCGCCCTGACTGAAAAACTTATGTCAAGTGCCATAAGCAAAGGATTCAGCATGAGGCATGATGCCTTCGGAATGACCTCAGGCAATTTCGGATATGCCGGCTGGGAAAAGAAATTCATTTCACAGTGGAGATTCCAGATCCCTGTCTTAGGCGAAGGCGGCTGGATAGTGACTAACGGAGACTATACGACCGATGACGCGGGAGGCTACAAGACACCTCATGACCTTCGCCAGGGAGAATATGACGCCATGGCTTCTGCTTATGTGAACATGATGGATCTCAGGTATGACGCAACATATACCAGGGGCGAAACCTGGTCGTGGTTCAATGATGCTTATGACTTGGTGGAAGACTTCTTGGAAGAGGGGTGCTACAAAGTTTATCCTGACCGTGTGACTGTACCGACAAAGGTGACGAACGGCCGGACATATACTGTCCAGCACCGCTGGCTGAACAAAGGCCGCGCTTACTGCCCTACCAATATCAAGCAATATCAGGGACGATACAAAGTGGCTTTCGCTCTGCTCAACACCAGCAGCGGAAAAGTCGTGGGGGACAATGTTTTCTATGACGAAAAAGCTCTCCCTCATGAGTGGACCTTGGATTCCGGCAGAAAGCAGTATGAGTTCGATGTCACCCCTGACGGCATTGCCCCTGGCAATTATTGCTGGGCTGTGGGGATAGTCGACACATTCACAAGCGATCCTGAAGCAGGTGAGTACAATATCGGAATCGAGCTCGCCGCTCAGGGGGACTTTGCCGAAGATGGATGGCTTATGCTTGAGAAAGTCGCAGTAGTAGACTGACAGCCTGTGAATTTTCAGATTTTATGAAACACTAACTGAATAACGATGAAATTCAGAGAAGCTATACTTTTTCTTTCCATCATGGCGATTTCGTCATGTGGAGGAAATACAGAACCGGAAAACGGAGACGGCGGCGGAGCTTCTGTCCCCGAAGGTTATGTGACAGTGAAGATCACTTCTGACAGGTCATCTGTCATCAAGAATCCTATGACTGGATGGGTGATGTATGTTTCAGGCACCTCTGACCCGTCATATTTTGATACCGAGTTCGTGACATCCAGCGGCAAGACAGTGAAAGTCCGTGACTATGCTTCATGTTTCTATGTCAGGACCGGCTGGAAAAACTTCAATCCTGCCGAGGGCAAATACTTCTGGCAGGACCCGGACAGCCAGCTGTACAAACTGTACAAAAGAGGCCAGGAGCTGGGCCTTCCCATGGCTTTCCGTGTAGTGATAGATGGCAGAGACCAGGGAGAGAATACGCCTGAGTGGGTTTTTGACAAGGGTGCTAAATATTGGCTGGAAAATTCAGATTTTCAAGACAGAAAGACTCCTTTGGCCACAGACAAGGTGTGGCGCGAATGCTATGAGAAATTCATAGAAGATTTTGCGAAAGAATTCAACGACCCTGACAAGCTGGCGTTTATCGACGGCTACGGCTTGGGAAAATGGGGAGAAGGCCACAATGTGTGCTATGAGCAGGGCAATGCAGAGACCGCCAAAACCCCTGAGTATAAAAAAGAAACGATGGAGTGGATTACTGGTCTGTATTCAAGGTGCTTCACGAAAGTGCCTCTGGCCATTAATTATCACCGTCATATAGGAGCGCCGAAAAGCGAAGGCGAGAAAGCGGATGATGACAGTGAGGCGTTGCTTCAAATAGCTATTGACAACGGCTATTGTCTCAGGTCCGACGCATTCGGCATGCTTAACAAGAGCTGGGGATACAACGATTGGGAACGGGGATTCGTGGCTAAATGGAATTTCAAGCTTCCTGTCATTCTGGAAGGCGGCTATGTGCTGAGCAATGCAAGCCATCAGGGCAGCATGAAAGATGACGGCTACGATTCCCCTTATGAAGTCCGGGAAGGCGAATTCAAAGAAGGGGAAAAAGCATTCGTGAATATGATGGATTTCCGCGTGGGAGACGAGACCCGTTCATGGTTTGAAGATGCTTTCAAGTATGTAGAAAGGTTTGCACAGGAGGGGGGTTACAGGCTTTATCCTGAAGAGGCTTCTGTGCCTGAGCACATTGCATTGGGTTCTGATGCCGATGTCACCCTCACTTCGACCTGGAGAAATCTCGGGTGGGGATATTGCCCGACAAATCTGGTTCAGTGGAATCAGAAATACAAGGTAGCGTATGCCCTTCTCGATATGCAGACGGAACAGCCTGTATATGAATTTGTTGTGGAAGACTCTGATCTTTCGAAATGGCTGTCTTCTTCTCCGGTGGAATATTCTTCAGAATTTTCCATGAAGAAAGTTTCTATCGGAGGATATATATGGGCCGTAGGAATCGTCGATGTTTCGAAAACGGATGACAAGGGGCTTAACCCTGCCGGAATCAGGCTTGCCGCAAATAAGAAATTCCTTTCATCCGACGGCTTCTGGGTGAAACTGGCGAATGTCACTGTGAATTAATCACAATGACATAGATTTCAGCATGAAAGGATTGAAACTTTCCATAACAGGTTTTGCAGCATTTGCATTTAGTATCAGCGCCCTTTCTCAGGCGGGCCGGATACAAAATTTGAAACGAATATAAAAATTCTACGATATGAAAAAAATATTTTATTCATCCATGTGCTGCCTGATTCTGGCGGCAGGATGTGCAAAGGAAGAAGAGACCGGGCCTGATACAGGTCTGGCCGCAGATGACCATTTCTATGTAGTCGTGGACCTGCCTCAGCCCCAGACCAGGGCTTCAATGGGCGCCGCCAATGATGAAGAATATGAGTTCGCATGGGATGATGCGGATGAATTCGGAGCAGTTGTATATGACGGCTCAGAATATACTCTGCACAAATTCACGCAGAAATCAGGCAAGGACAATATTTTCGGAACAGATACTTTCGTTCCGGAAAAAGATGCTTCGTACACATGGTATCTTCTCTATCCATATGACGAGTCTTTCATGGTCAGCGGAGATTTGTCTTCTTCTCCAGTCGTGAATGTGCCTGCACAGATTGCCGGATGCGAGCCTGATGCCTTGACTCATCTGGCTGTGCCTTTCTATTCAAAGGTGGAGACAGAGGGCTTCGACTCATTCTATGCAGTAGTGCAGAATCCTCTGGCTGTGCTCAATATATCTATTTCCAATATGACTGGTGAAGAGCTCCTGCTGTCGGAAATCCAAGTCAGCGGCGGCCTGTCAGGCGATTTCGTGCTCGATTTCACCACCGGCGCATTGACATCCCAGGCACAGGCCGCGTCCGGGTTTACCATTTCTCTGGAGGATGAGGACATTTCTGATGATGAGACGCAGTCTTACTACCTGACTTGCGCTCCGGTGGCCGTGACTTCTCCGATAGAGGTGAAAGTGGTGACAGACAAAGGTGAATTCAGCTCCATCGCCGAATATGAGGAAGGATTCGCATTCCAGGCAGGCGGAGTATATACCATAGATGTAGAGTGCAATCCTATGGCCATCAAGGGGACTGCCGTGCCTGACGGTCTCGCGGAACTGACTGCTGCAGTGGAAAATCCTGCTGTATATGCATGGGCCGGTGAGCTTTCTGCAGGAAAGATGTCCATCGTTCTGCCTCAGGGTGAAGTGAAGCCTGCTGACGGAACATTCGGAACAAAGAGCAATTACACTGTCGCTTCCGAGTATGTTTACGACATCCCTGCCATGGGTGACTACCGTGTCGTTCTGGATACTGAGAACGGAACTGTGGTAGTTTATAATCCTGAGACGGATCTCAAACCGTTCGAAGTGACATGGTACGAAGGAGGCAATCCTGAGAATGAAGCCCACACTGCAGTAGTAGTAGACAAGCTCTGGATTATCGGAGCTGGTTCAGGCAACTGGGGCGATGGCGCAGAACAGCAGTTCACACCTAGCCAGGCTGACCCACAGGTTCTTGTATATAAAGGCGGAAAGTTGGGAAAGGTAGGAGGACAGACTAAATTCTCTGTAGCGGCTGGAGCTGACTGGTATCTTGGTTCTTATTTCAATGACACAGACGGTGACGGCGTACATGATACCGGTGACGGCTCTGATTCAGGGAATAAGATAAAGGCGCAAGTCGATGTCCCGAACAATGCCGGCTGGATACCTATGTATGGAGGCTATGACATGAGGGAATGCTGGTGGATTTTCAAGATATGGCCTACTACACTTATCATCGACCTGAGGAATATGCAGCTCTACGCTGTCGAGGAATAATGAAAAGGCTTATAACCAAATAACAATTAACCAACAATTTTTAGCATTATGAACAAAAATCAAGATTATCAGCATCCTATGCTGTCTGAAATGACGGTGCAGGTGGAAAACGGCTTTGCCTCAAGTAAAGATTATTCGATTGATGCCCCGGGCATGAATGACGGAGGCGATTTTTAATCAGGAGGAATGGCTTATGAAAAAATTCGTATATATTGCAGCCTTGGCTGCTTCTGCCATAGCTTTCAGCTGCACAAAGGAAATCAATGAGATCCCTGCCGGCCAGCCTGTGCCGGAGGGAGCATTCACACTCACGGCCGATGTAGCCGAGACAAAAGTCAATTTCACCGACGGTGAGACTTATACAGTGGACTGGGACGCCGATGACGTCCTCGGAGTATATGTAACAAGCTCAGAAGGTACTGAATACATCCTGTTCCATAAAGGAGAAGGTGAAAATGTATTCTACACTTCAGACTTCACACCTGTGGAGGGTGAAACATACACATATTCTGTGGTTTATCCTGCTGCAGACGCAAGTACTCTGAATGATGGGAAAGTAAATATCAATATCGAATCAGGCTATCAGTCCGCTGCTGGCGATACTGAGCATATACAGACACCTCTTTATGGTACAGCAAAAGACGTGGAAGGCACTGCGTCTCCTGCTGTGACGCTGAGCCATGCCGCGACAGTGGTCAAGGTGAATGTAACCAATGCCTCCGGCGCTGAAACTTTTTCAGTGAACGAAGTCTCTATTGTGGCTAAAAGCCCGGTGGCAGGGGTATTCTCGATGGATGTAGTTTCAGGCGAGCTGACTGCTTCCGAGACTGCATCTAATGAAGCAAGTGTCTCTGTCAATGACGGCGTAGTGGCAGAAACCGGAGCTTTCTACATTCTCTGTGCTCCATTTACCGGCAATGCCGCAGTGAAAGTGACCACTGCCGACAAGGTCTATGAAATTTCTAAAACTGACCTTGACTTCAAGGCCGGCTATGTCTACACTACCGTAGTGGCTTGTTCAGATTTCTGGCTTGACGGAACTGCCGTTCCTGTCGGCGCCAATGCGGCTCTGACACAGACAGTCGAAAACGAGGCTGTGTATGCATGGTATGCAGAACTTCAGCCTGGTACATTCTCCATCAGGACAATGGAAGGTGTCTTGACTCCTGAGGATGGCGCTTTCGCCCAGTCATCCGAATACACAGTTTCACCTGAATATGTCTGGACTGTAGAGTCTGCCGGTAAATACCGTGTAGTGGTAGATACTGAGAACGCAAAAGTTACGGTTTACGACCCTGCGAATGACCTTAAGCCAAAAGAGATAACTTGGACTGAGAAAGGTGATCCTGATGGCAGAAGTCATACTAGCATAATTGTGGATAAATTGTGGGCAATAGGAACGAACGGAGGCTGGGGAGCCGGAACAGAGATAAACTTTACTCCGAGTCTTGCTGATCCGCAGGTCCTGGTCTATGATAAATATGGAGAGAAATTGAGACAGTTAGGCGGACAGACCAAACTTTCCATAGAGGCTAATGGTCAATATGACGATGGCGAGTCATTCAGTCAGCCTGGATATTTCCTCGGTTCTTATTTTGATGATCAAGATGGTGACGGGAAGCATGATACAGGTAATGGCGCAGATGCAGGCAATGCAATGAAGGCTGTCGTTTCTGTCGCTAATGGAATGTCTGAGTGGCAGCCGATGTATGGCGGTTACGATATGAGAGAGTGCTGGTGGTCGTTCGGTATCTGGCCAGATCTGTATATCGTGGATTTACGGAACATGAAGTTTTTTGCACTGGAAAGAGTTTCATTGTAAGCCTGTTATGTGCGTGAAGCCAAGCTTGGCTGGTAAAGCAAGTGAATATAATTAATCAGTGGTTAGTTTTTTTAGCTAAATTGGTGGTTGCGATGTGTTTTGTGGCATCGCGGCCACTTTTTTAATTAATAATTGTCCTGGAAGGACACCGGAAAAAATCAACATTATGAAAAAATCAATTATTGCCGCGGCCGCGGCATCCTGTTTTCTGGCGGGGGCTTGCTGTCAGACAGAATCGATGGAGGAGCTGACGGAGAGGGTGTTTGCACGTGCATCGGAACAGCTGGCGTTGCTGGACTCTAACCTCGATGAGGCTGGCTTTTCGGAGGAATTGGCCTTGTGCCCGAGGTATGTGGACCATGAGGGAAATCTGGTGACTTCGAACATCTGGTGGTGGTGTTCGGGCTTTTATCCTGGCTCGCTCTGGCTGGTGTATGAGTATACCGGCGACGAGGGTGTGAAGGCTCTGGCAGAGAAGCATACTGAGGTGCTGGATTCTATCCGTTTCAGAACGAATGACCATGATGTGGGATTTCAGCTGGACTGCAGCTACGGGAACGGGTACAGGCTCACCGGGAATCCTGAGTACAAGGCTGTGCTCTGCGACGGGGCGCATTCCCTGGCTACAAGGTTCAATCCTGCGGTTGGGTGCACCCGCAGCTGGGATCCTGCGCCTGACCATATTGCCGCGTGGAAATTCCCTGTCATTATCGACAATATGATGAATATGGAGCTTCTTCTGAGCGCTTCTGAGCTGTGCGGGGATGAGAGCTTGAGGGCTGTGGCGGAGAGCCATGCGATGACTGTGATGAAGAATCATTTCAGGGAGGACGGCAGTTCTTTCCATCTGGTGGATTATGACCCAGTCTCCGGCGAGGTGCTGGTCAGGCAGACTGTGCAGGGGTTTGCTGACTGGTCTTCATGGACAAGAGGACAGGCCTGGGGCTTGTATGGCTTCACTATGATGTATCAATATACGGGAGGACGGCAGTATCTTGACCATGCTGTGAAGATAGCCGAGTATCTTATTCCTCGTCTTCCTGAGGATGGCATTCCGTATTGGGATTTCGATTCAGACTTGATTCCTGATGATTTGCGGGATGCTTCTGCCGGAGCTATTATGGCCAGTGCATTGGTTCAGCTGAGTGGTTTTGTCAGGGATGAGGCTGGCCGTGCCGAGAAGTATTTGTCTGTGGCTGAGCGAATCCTGAGGACTTTGGCTTCGGATGAGTATCTGGCCGCTCCCGGGGAAGATTGCGGTTTCATTTTGAAGCACAGCGTGGGCAACAAGCCTGGCGGCGTGGAGGTGGATGTGCCGCTTACCTACAGCGACTATTATTTCCTCGAGGCTCTTCTCCGGTATCGTGCTCTTTCTTCCTCGCCCCGTTCCGAGCGCTGATAGCCGCCCGGCTTCCGCTTTCAGCTCGACTAGCGACGTTTTCGCCCCGAAGTGGCTTTAGTCCGCCATCTTCCGGCGGGACTAACAACGTTTTCAGGGCCAGGCGGCTTTAGTCCGACACGACATCTTAATTTTAAACAGACAGAATGTAATGAGAAAATTAGCACTTATCGCCTTGCTCTCAGCCGCAAGCTTTATTCTCCTTGGCGCTGATGACCGGAATTGCGGCCAGCAGATGGACAGCTTTATTGATGACCTGATGTCGAAGATGACGATTGAGGAGAAGGCCGGTCAGATTACTCTCGTGACTTATGACCGGAGGTTCATGACAGGAGAGGCCCAAAGCGCAGGCGTAGCCTCTAAAATTGCCGAAGGCAAAATAGGAGGTGTGTTCAATGTCATGACAATAGAAGACAAGATCGATATCCAGAAATTGGCAGTGGAGAAGTCGCGGCTCGGGATTCCTCTTATTTTCGGGCTGGATGTTGTGCATGGTTACAGGACGATATGGCCTATACCTCTCGCCCTGTCATGCAGCTGGGATTTGGACCTGATAGAGAGAACTGCATGCGCGGCCGCAGATGAAGCATCGTCAGAGGGCGTTGACTGGACTTTTTCGCCGATGGTAGATATCGTCCGTGACCCGCGATGGGGCAGAGTGGCGGAAAGCTCAGGAGAGGACCCTTATCTCGGTTCCCGTATTGCTGAAGCCATGGTCTGCGGATATCAGGGAGAAAGCCTCGATGATCCTCAGTCTATGATGGCCTGTGTCAAGCATTTTGCGCTGTATGGCGCAGGAGAGGGTGGCCGCGACTATGATATGGTGGACATGAGCCTGAACCGTATGTATCAGGAATATCTTCCTCCGTATAAGGCTGCCGTGGATGCAGGTGCAGGAAGTGTCATGTCGTCATTCAATGACGTCAATGGAGTGCCTGCCACTGCCAATAAATGGCTTCTGACTGATGTCCTCCGTGCTGAATGGGGATTTGACGGCTTCACAGTCAGCGACTATACATCGGTCGGAGAACTGACGGAACACGGACTTGGTACGCTTGCAGAGGTGTCTGCACGGGCATTGAAGGCGGGTCTTGATATGGATATGGTGTCTGAAGGCGTGCTGAAGAACCTGGATTACTGTCTTGAAAAAGGGCTGCTTACAGAGGCCGACATAGATGTGGCATGCCGCCGCATTCTTGAAGCCAAATATAAGCTCGGACTTTTTGAGAATCCTTATCTTCGTCTCGGCGGCCAGCCTGTAGACAGGGAAAAATACCGTTCTCTGGCCCTGGAAGCCGCCAGGAAGTCCATCGTGCTTTTGAAAAACGACCATAATGTATTGCCTCTGGAAAAAGATGCGAAGGTAGCTCTCATCGGTCCTCTGTCCGATACCAGATGGGAACTTATGGGTACATGGGCCGGCGCCGCGGCAATGGCGGACGAGGGAGTTTCCATCAAATCCGGTATTTCCCGCTATACGTCTTCGCTTATTCATACTGCCGGAGCGCCGATTACTGACAATCCAGGTCTGGCCAGGATGATCGGCGTGAACATAGAACGTTCTGGAGACCCTGACAGTTTGATATCAGAGGCTGTTTCAGCGGCGCGGGAATCAGATGTGGTGATAGCCGTGCTCGGAGAAAATGCGAAGATGTCCGGAGAGTCTTCGAGCATGACATGGATAGGGCTGCAGCCGGCACAGAGACGGCTTCTCGAAGCTCTGGTCGCTACCGGAAAAGATGTGGTGCTGGTGCTGCTGAACGGCCGTCCAATGACGCTTGAATGGGAAAATGAGCATTGTGCCGCTATAGTGGATGCTTGGGCTCCGGGCCTTCAGGGCGGCAATGCCGTGGCTGATGTGCTTTTCGGAGAGTACAATCCTTCGGGCCGGCTGACCATGACTTTTCCTCGAAATGTCGGTCAGATTCCTATATATTACAGCATGAAATCTACCGGCAGGCCACATATCCCGTTCCGGAAATACAGGACTGGCTATATCGACTGTCCTCAGGATCCGCTCTATCCGTTTGGTTACGGGCTTTCATACAGCCAGGTGGACTATTCTGATATGAAGGCGGAATATGACCCCGTGTCACGCTCCGTAAAGGCCTCCGTGAAGGTGACGAACACTTCCGCCAGGGCAGTGGAAGAGACTGTGCAGCTGTATATAGGGGATGCCACGGCTTCCGTCACACGGCCAGAAAAGGAGCTGAAAGGCTTCAGAAAGGTGAAGCTTGCTCCTGGCGAAAGCCTCGTCGTGGATTTTTCAGTGCCGGTATCGGAACTGGGATTCTGGACGCCTGAGCTGGAGTACATCGTCGAAACAGGCGAATTTATGGTAGGGATTGGGCCGGATTCGGAGCGTATTCTTTCTTCATCTGTAGTGTATGAGGATGTCCAGGCCTTGGAAGCCATTCCTGTCGGACTGTTTTTATGCACTCCGTATTGATTTTATCATTCTGTTGTACTTGAATCTTGCAGGAAGATACAGGCCAATTTTAAAAATGATTTTCAGAACGGCTGACGATAAGCGGCCCGGGAAACGTAGACCAAACATCCGGTTTCCGTTCCCCGGACCGCAACTTGAACAGCCGCTCGAAAGCCTCTGCCCTCAACTCGTCAGGGAGTCTGTCTAATGTGCCGATGTGCTTCAGAGCGAAACACCACTTGTCCAGCAGGGTCTCGCACTCCTCAAGTTCCTTCTCGAAGCGGTTCAGTTCCACGAAGATAGTAAAACTCGAAAAAATTCAAAATCATTTTTCATGCATCCTCAGGCGGTATTCATGGAAGTTTTACGATGAAAAGATTTGCAAGTAAAGAAAAACTCCGTAAATTTGGCAATTGTGTACATGCACATATTTTGTGCGACATCAGCAGTCTCGCCAGCATATAATGACCATAAACCAATAACCGGATTTGAGATGAAGAAAAACGCTTTTCCGACGTTTATTTTACTAATTGGAATTACTTTCCAGTTGAATGCAGCAATATCTGCACGAAGCGCCGATGAGAAAACATTGTTTGTCTCCAATATATGTGAACGAACACCACAAAACGTGATTTCATCACAGAATGAAACATTCTCGCGCCCCTCGTCTGCGGCATCAGAGACGAATCTTCTGCACGCAGTTTTCACCGCAGACACCGTCAGAGTCCTTGACAACCCTCTCTGCGGATGGGTGATGTATCTGGGCAAAGACTGGGACAGGGCTCAAGACGAAAACTTCTGGGAAAAACATGGCTATGACAGCATGCCGGCAGACAGTGGCAGACTGTCCGTCAAAGTGTCTGACTATGCTTCAGTGGCATATCTGAGGACCAGCTGGTCCTCCATGGAGCCTGAAGAAGGCAAATATTTCTGGAAAGATCCCGGCAGCCGTCTCTCTCGCTTGCTTGAAAGCGTCCGCGAAAGAGGAATGAAACTCGCATTCCGCATTGTAGTGGATGGCAGGGACCAGGGCGCGAACACGCCAGACTTCGTTTTCGATGCCGGAGCAGAATACTATGTCCAGAATCCAAAGCTCCCTGAACAGAAGACCCCGTTCCCGCAGGACCCCGTTTTCAGAAAATACTACGAAAAATTCATTGAGGCATTCGCCGCTGAATTCAACGACCCTGACAAGACTGCGTTTATAGACGGCTACGGCCTCGGAAAATGGGGAGAGGGGCACAACGTTGCCTACGAACCCGGGAATGTCGAGTCAGACAGCACTGCATACTGGAAAGAAAATACTATGGAGTGGATTACAGACCTGTATTCCAGGACATTCACGAAAGTCCCGCTGGTCATTAACTATCACCGCCACATTGGAGCTCCTGTCAGTGAAGGCCGCCATGCGGAGCCGGACAGCGAGTATCTGCTCGAAATCGCTATTAAACATGGATATGGACTTCGCGCTGATTCGTTCGGCATGAACAATCAGGACTGGGGCTACAACGACTGGGAGCGCTCTTTTGTGAAAAAATGGGCATATAAGGTGCCGATAATCATGGAAGGAGGCTGGATAGTGGAACAGCATCCATGGTGGCAGGACCCAGCCGGCTATAAAACTCCGAAAGATGTGCGTATCGGTGAATTCATGGCCTCGGAAGAAGCCCGGGTAAATATGATGGACCTCAGGGCCGGAAAAGAGACCGCCTCATGGTTCTATGATGCATTTGACTATATAAAAAGATTTATCGCTGAAGGCGGATACCGTCTGTACCCTGTGGCCGTCTCCGCTCCGGAAGAAATCGTAAACGGCGAACAGGTGTCTATAGCCCATGCCTGGGCCAATGCCGGCTGGGGTTATTGCCCTAACAATATCCCGCAATGGAATTATAAATACAAAGTTGCCTTTGCCCTGTTCGATGCCCAGGGCAATGTCGTGGCGAAGTTCGTGGACCGCGGCTCAGAGCCTTCGGAATGGCTGAAAGGCCATGTCTCCGAATATAATTTCACATTCGTTCCCGAAAATATCCCTGCCGGGAAATATACCCTCGCGGCAGGAATTGTGGACACGTCCAAAGAGGGAAATCCTGCGGGAATAGAACTTGCCCTGGATGAAAGTTTCCTGACGGATGACGGCTGGGCGGTGATCGGCAAAATCACAGTGGAATCAATGCTGGCTTCTGGCAGTACGCCCGAGATGGCGGACAAAGAAGCTTGCCGTGGACCGGAGAAAGCAATCTTGGTCGAAGCAGAGAGCTTCGGCGACAAGGGCGGGTGGGTACTGGACCAGCAGTTCATGGACCAGATGGGCTCGCCATACCTTCTGGCGCACGGTCTGGGCAGGCCAGTGCCAGACGCGGAGACAGAGGTCATGATTCCGGAGTCAGGGGTCTGGCATGTCTACGCGCGGACGTACAACTGGACGTCCCCCTGGACGGAGAAGCCAGGCCCGGGCCAATTCCGCATCAAGGTTTCAGGCAGGACGCTGAAGAACACGCTCGGGGCGGAAGGCGAGGAGTGGCAATGGCAGTATGCTGGGAGCGTCCGGCTGAAGTCAGGCGAAGCCGTGCTGGCCCTGACGGATATGACAGGGTTCGACGGGAGGTGCGATGCAGTCTACATGACGATGGCTGGCCCTTCCGGGAAGCATGGCATGACCGGAGCGTCGCTTGAGGCAGGAGCGAAAGCGGACATCCTCAGGGCGGAGCGGAAAGCCGCGGCCGAGATGGTAGCAGAGACGGAGCGCTATGACTTCGTTGTGGTCGGCGGCGGGATAGCCGGGATGTGCGCGGCAGTGACGGCGGCCCGTCTT
>CASEOO010000034.1 GCA_949289565.1 uncultured Bacteroidales bacterium | reverse complement strand
TCAAGTGCCAGTGCCTTGTTCAGCCGCAGCTGGTAGCCGCCGGTGATGCCGCCGCCCAGAAGGTCGCCCTGCCTGCCCGTGCCGGAGAACTTGTAGTTGAACTGTCCGGCCTTGAACATTGCGCCCACATACCAGGCTTTTTTCTCGCCCAGATACCAGCGCACCTCCGGCATTACTTCCCAGAGGGCGTAGCGGCGGGCGTTGTCATTCCATGTCCACGAGGTCCACGAGCCGTTCACCATAATGCCCACGGACGGGCTGATGCGCCACTCGATGCCAAGGTCGGGCGTGAGTGTGGCCCAGCGCAGCAGGTTGGCACGCAGGGAAAGGGTGCAGCTGTCCGCATCTTCGGCTTTCCCGGCAGACAGGCGTTCCGCACCAGCCTTGCTGTCACACACCGGCGCCGCGAGGCTGTCTCCCCTGGCCTGTCCTGAAGCAACAGACCCAGCACTCCAGTCAAACCCGTAGTATTCCGCCAGCCACGGCAGGTCAAAGGCCGCGACAGGTTCAAGCACACAGACCGTATCTCTGCGCTCTTGCATGATAGCGCCGGGTTTAGCCTCGGCATGCAGAGATGACACAGGAATTGACAGCAGCGCTGTCAACAGAATTTTAAATATTCTTTTCATAATCATCGGACTCACGTTACATTACACAAAAAAATCCGTGGATACTCTCTCATAAGACAGACTCGTGTCTTGAAAAGTATCCACGGACGATATATCTCCTGTTGTACGCAGGAGTCGGCATGACAGCCCTGAATTCAGAAGCTGGAATATTGCAGTTAAGTCTTCCCCCCCCCCTGCTGAAATTGTCAGAGAACGGACACCTGCGCATGCAGCGGAATGATATTCAGAACCGTTGTTTCGCAAAACTTTAGAATATTTTTCCTTCAGATCACAAAAATAGCAAAAAATATATTGAAAATTCTGCCGCCACTCAAATAGCAACCATCGATGTTTATCTATTAACCTTTTATTTTTACTATTTTATCAGCATCCAGTTCTGTATCACAGACGAACTCGATTTCTTCAATAATTTCAATGCATCGTTTTCTGCTTATGCGGATACCTGTGCCGGCAGAAATGATGTCTTCAAGGCTTGGATTGCCCGAATATCTGACAGATGTTGCATGTTCACCTCTGACACCCTCCGGAGAATAAGTAATGTCGTATGCAGGGGCAAGTGTCCATTTGCCGTTTTCGCAGAGAAAGCTGAAGTTCTTGGCGTGATCGTCTTTGTTGGCGCATACGACATTAAAAACCATTCTGCGAAACATTTGTTCCACCTGCACCGGGTCTTGAGTAAGATAACCGGTCAGGGCAAGCAGGTTTACATAGTCTATACTCTGAGTGCGGAAATCAGACTGCAGCAGGGCCGCCGCAGTGAGCGTATGGATACGCCGCCCTTCACTTATATCGAACCTTTTAATTGAGAAGTAGCGGTCATTGACGAGGCGGATTTCCGGAATGTCGATTCCGCATTTCTGTGCGGTCCTCATGTATTGATATTCAACCTTGCCAATATTTGAGGGATCGTAAATATGCCTGAATTTCACTATCCAGTCTGAGCCATCAGCAGCCTTATATACCGCTTTGGGCCTTGCTCCACCTGAATTACGGCTATTGTAGTACAAGAAGGATGCATCAGCGTCGCTTTTCTCAGAGAGTACATCAAGAGCCTTGCGCTGAAGCTCGTCAAATTCCCGGTCTGTGATGGCTGTAATATGCTCTTTGAAAATTTCAGGTTTATAGCAAAGCGCCCCCATTCCGGAACTGCCAACCAGAGACAGTCTCTGAAGAGGGGTTAGTTCGCCCAATGAACAGCCTTCTCGACGAAGCATTCTGTCAAGCAGGTAAAGGCCATAGCCATCCGGCATACTGTCCTCAAATGTGGCAAATCCGCCACCAAAACTATTTTCTTTTGAATATATGAGTCCTGTCTTGAGAGGCAATTCCCAAGGCGATATCGAGAAGCCTCCGGCAATCCAACCCTTGTCGTACTCGAACACACACCTGTCTCTTTCAGGTGTCATCTGCAAAGTGCCGACGGTGTGTCTGCCTAATGAAACTGTGATTTTCAGAATGTCTTTCATCTTCCTTTCTGTCTCCCCTGGTTCTTATTTATAAGCTCAAGTTCCTCTCCTGTGGCGAACTTGCTTTTGCTCATAATAGCACTCATTTCGTCAAACCAACCAAATTCGATGACCAATTTCAGGAATGCCCCAAGAGATATCTTTCCTTTGGTTTCAAAGCGCTCAAGTGTCGGCTCCGGTATGCCCGTTATTTCAGAGAGGCTGCGCCTGCTCAGGCCTTTATCGAGCCTGCGCTTACGGCTGTTTTCTGCCAGAATTTTGGCCAGACGCTCAGGATTCTTGTCGAAAATATCAAAATTATATCCCATAATATATTATGCCAAAATGGCAATATATTCACATATCACATAAAATAATATGCTAAAGATAATAATTATTCTGCATATTGGCAAATGATTGCTGAAACATATCTCCGATATCATCGGCCACGCACTGGTCATGCTTCCCACCACGAAATGATCTTGGACTCAATATCCCGGTGTCTGGACCATGCCGGATGAAGGATTCGACTCGAATTCGGATGCAGGTATCGGCATGGCATAGTTCGTTTCTTTCCAGACGATATTGGTTTTCGCGGCCCCGGGCCCGGAAACCGTCTTGTAATATGCCGCTTCCTGTGAACCGATCCGCAGACGGCGTACATCCTCCCACCATCTCATCTCCCCGAACAGCTCCGCCCACCTTTCATACAGCAAAGGATTGTTCGCCAGATGGTCTTCCGGATCCACAGTCTTCGTCCGGTCCTGCAGGGTGGCATAATCCACAAGGGAAGTCTGGTCCGGGTCATATCCGTAGGCTCGCCTGTGCACCTTGTTCACATACTCCAAAGCCTCAGCGTCGCGGCCTTCTGCCGCCAGAAGTTCGGCATACATCAGATAAATGTCAGGCAGACGGATGAAATAGATATTGTATCCGGCCACATTCTTCGTCTCGTCCAGAAGATGTCCGTCCAGGAAATTGTATTTCCGGACAAGCCAGCCGTAGAAAGTCTGCGGATCGTTCCCGGTAGACGGATCCATCTCCCACCATTTTCCGAATTCCACCTGTGCGACCTTCCTGTATGCCTTCACCCCGTCTATGGTCATCTGCACGGAGTCTATGAACGGCTCAAGAGAGCATACGAAAAGCCTTCACGGCCCACAAAGTCACCCTGTGGGGGTCAGTCTGCGTGACGAGCTTTTCGGCGGACAGCAGATCTCCGATGATGGCCGCATATCCCTCCCCTGTTGTCTCGCGGGAAACATACATGGATTCAAGGTCTTTTGGCACGGACTTTACGATCGGAATTCCCACCCCGCCCATTTCAGGTTCAGCATAAAGAGAAAGCATGTGCCACCAGTAGAATGCACGGAAGAAAAGGCATTCGCCTTCATAGTTGTCCAGAGCCTCCGATTCAGCCGGCTGGGCATTCTGCCGGTATTGCGAGATCTTCTCCAGTGCAGAATTTGCATAATAGACTCCCAGGCTGAGTCCTGTCCACGGATCGGAGACCTTCACGTTCCCGGCGACGCCTGTAAAGTCGGCGACGAAGTCTATCCGCTTGTAGCCATGTCTTCGTTGATGACCTTGGCATTGTTGTAGCCTGCTACAGCCGAGCTCCCGTCAAAAGAATGCAGAGTCACGTTGCTGAACGACGCCAGATAGGAATAGCTCGCCAATGCCGTATCGTTTCCAAGCATACCCCAGCTGATGCGCGGCTTCAGAGAACTGAACCAGGTCTGCTTCCATTTTTTGAAAAACGGCTCTTCTGAGATCTTCCATCCGGCAGAGAAGGATGGGAAATTGCCCCACCTGTGGGTAGGCCCGAACTTAGGAGAGCCGTCTCTCCTGAAATTAGCTGAAAACAAATAGCGGTTATCGTAGTTGATAGTATCGGATCTTTTCACTGCCGCCGGACAGGGAAAGATTGCAGCTGTGCTCTATTCCGTCTCTGTATATTTCTTCCGTCCAGATCAGTGATCACGCCATCCGAAACAGGCTGTCCGCGGACAATGACTGCGGCTCCGGCAAGCGGATTCCCGAATTCATCTGTAATCAATCCAGACACTTCATATTCCGCCCCGGAATCAGGCTCATCTTGAGCGGAAACTTCATAGGCGGATAAAAATAACAATCCCGCAAAAAACCCGGACATCATCCGGGAAGTCAATCTGCATCCAATCATATGTAAAAAATAACAGGATGCAAAATTACCCTTGAATAGTTTGCCGGGCAAATAATAAGTTTGACATATTGACAATGAACGAATATTCATTATCAACAAGTTAAACTATAAGAAAAAGAAAAAGTCTTCCTGACGGCAGAAAAATTATGACATCCGGTGATTATTGCATGCTTTCATGTCAGACGGTTCCGGAAGATTCGATATCTGCAGAAAGATTCCGCAGATAAATGTCAAGGTTTGTCTCATTCGGCCTAAGCCCGAGTTTTCTTCTGATAACGCTGTTGATCTTGTAGTATCTGCTGGAGCTGAGTATATTTCCTATGTCCTTGCCTTTATACCCCATGAAATAAAGGCTGCAGTATCCTATCTCCCATGTGGAAAACTGCCTGCTTCTCAGATAGTCCGACAAGGCCGGATGCCTTATGGAGAACATCAGGCCAAGAGAATTCAGATAAGCATCCTGGTCCATAGCTATAGACTCTATCATCTCAGACGCTTTTTCAGGCGAATAGTTTCCAAGCCTTCTCATGGTCAGAAGCTCGTCCAGGACAGCCAGCCTGTTTTCAATCACATTTCTCACAGGTTCGTCAATAAGCACTGAATTTTTCTGTATGCTGGCAAGGGCATTCTTTTCTTTTGTAACATTCTGGTAAAGTTCTTCCAGATAAGCCGCACGCCTGTACTGCTTCCATGTTTTTCTCCGGATATTCATCCACATCATGCAAAGATAGCATATTTTTTCCGATGCCGTTTTCAAATCAACTCTTATCAGAGCAATGATTATCAATTTTTTCCACAATGATATTGTTTTATCTGATTTTATGATTAAATTTGCCGCGCAAAATTTTCCACAGAAAGTTTTGTTATTGATTTTTTATTAATTTTTAATCTTTTTGCAAATGGCTGAATATTTACAAGCTGAAAAGAAGCAAGAGATTTTCGCGAAGTACGGAAAGTCTAATAAGGACACCGGCTCTCCTGAGAGTCAAGTTGCTCTGTTTTCCTACCGTATCGCTCACCTTACCGAACACCTGAAGAACAACAAGAAAGACCATGTA
>CASEOO010000033.1 GCA_949289565.1 uncultured Bacteroidales bacterium | reverse complement strand
TGTGCCTTGGCTTCGTTCAGGATGGCTTCCCCTTCCTGCTTCCCTTTCGACAGACCTTCATTGTAGAGTTTGTCTGTCAGCTCCTGCAATTTGTTCTGCATAATGTATATTGATCTTTAGTTATAATCGTGTCAGTGCGGTCAAGCAAAAAATAATCCTAACAAAGTTAGCAATTGTTTTCAGATAAAAAAGATTTTCCAAAATTAAATAAAAATTGGCCGTGCCCATCAGTTGGACACGGCCAATTTCAATATCTGCGGATTGTATTCCTTATTCTGCAGGAGTGGTGACTGTGATGAATTTGATGTTTTCTCTGTAGAACTTTTCATCTGCATCATCTGAATTCTTGTCTACTGCTACCAAGTAATATACTGAAGATGCTTTTACAGGGCCTCCACCGAACATATCAAAACCTTCTGGGTCTGCTGTAATTTCAATAGGAGACGCGTCAGTTTTTTCAGCTCCATAATATTGCAGTAGAAAACTGAAGTTATAGGGAATTCTGCAATGATGGAAGTGTTCTGTCTTTCGCAGAAAGACGTTTAAGGATGCGGGTGGGCCAAAAGTCACGAAGTGACCGCGGCAGGAAGGAGCGAGATCCCCTAGAAACACTCGCGGAGAATGCGGACGATATTTTCCGCCTTTCCCATCGTGTAGAAATGCACAGCAGGAACTCCATGGGCCAGCAGGTCACGGCACTGGGCTATGCACCAGTCTGTCCCTATCTGGTAAATGGCTTCCTTGTTTCCTCTGGCAGAGCGTATTTCCCGGGTAAGCTCCACAGGTATGTCTATGGAGAAGGATTCCGGAAGGAGGGACACCTGGCGGGCAGTGGTAAGCGGCTTGAGCCCAGGTATCACAGGCACTGTGATTCCTGCTTGGCGGCATCTGTCCACGTAGTCATAGAACACGCTGTTGTCGAAAAACATCTGGGTGATGATATAGTCGGCGCCGGCATCCACCTTCTTTTTCAGGTTCTCTATGTCGGTCTCTATATTCGGAGCCTCGAAATGCTTTTCAGGATATCCGCCCACACCGATGCTGAACAGGTCGTTCCCTTTTTCGAAAGCGCATATGGCTTCCACCAGTTCGCTGGCATAGCTGTAGCCTCCTTCGGCAGGCACAAAACGTTTTTCCCCTACAATGCAGTCTCCGCGCAGGGCCATGATGTTCTCTATCCCGAGGAATTTCAGGTCGCTCAGCTTGTTGTCAATCTCGTCAGCGGTATTCCCTCCGCATATCATATGAGGGACTACATCGATTTTGCAGGCTGACATGATGGCGCTGCAGACAGCCACTTCGCTGACCTTGTTCCTGACCAGATGCCTGGAGAAAGTCCCGTTCGCCTCTTCTCTGAATTCATATTCGTCCCGGTGGCAGGTGACATTGATATATCTGGGATTGAATTCCATGAATGGTTTCACAGACTCTACCAGCTCTCTGTTTGTTATGCCTTTCATAGGAGGCACAATTTCCAGTGATGGAAAAGGCTTTGTGCTCTCTTTCAGTATATCTCTTATTTTCATTTTCAAAAGTTTGTATATATTGTTTCTGCGATTTGCCGGAATACGTATCCTCAATTCAGGCAAAAATTTTTGCGGATATATTTCATCAATCCAGAAGATGCCCCAGCAATATCCTGCCTTCAGCCTCATCTATTTTGCGCCTGCGGCAATAATCGGAAAACTGTTCCCTGCTTATGTGCCTGATGTCCGGATAGCAGGCCTGGGCATGAATGAAAATCATTCCGCAGATAGATGCGTCAGGGTGCATTCCGTAGCTTTCGCTCAACGATATGCCGAGCTTTTCCACGTCTTTCAAATGTTCCAGTATCTCGGCTTTGACAGAATGGTCTGGAAAGCATGGATAGCCTGCCGCAGGTTTCACCACTTTCATCCCTTCTGTGCTGACAGCTTTCAGGATATCGCAGTCAAGCTTGGATGATGCAGCTTCTGCCAGAGTGTCGAGCACGGCCTGGGTGACCAGGTCTTTTTCCACTGGAGCGTCAGCGCTGACTGCGAAAAATCCGCAGGCTGACTTCAATCCGGAATCCAGTGAAGGGACAAAATCCGCCAGCGACAGGCAGGCTTTCGACCCGTCTTTCATCACAGTGGCGTTTTCTTGCCTGAGCATAGGAATGCTGAACTTTTCACCGTTTTTCTCCATGGCTATGGTGTCTCCTTCCGACCATGCGTCGAAGAATTCCATGGCGGCAGTGATTCTAAGGACTCCGTCAGCATTCATCTCTCTGATTCTGGCGAGCGCTTCCTCTTTCAATTCTCTCGCGGCTTCTCCCTGGGTGTCTTTCATTCTGCATATGAGGTAGAACATCTTCCAGTCGAAGTATGGCATCAGTTCGTCTGCCCGGATTTCAGCGGCCGGCATGGAATCAATGCTCAGGTCCTGCCTTTTCAGGAAGCTCTCCGCAGGGAATGATGGCGGCGGGGCGGCTTCATTTTTCTTTTCCCTGCTCATGTACAGGGCTCTGAGTTCATCTTGTTTCCGATGCTCTTCAGCGATGAACTTCTCTCTGCCGCTCATGTACCGCTTGGCCATGACTGCACTTGCCGAAGCGTCAGAACCATAGAAAACATAGCTGTACAGCGGTGCCAGTTTCACAGCGGTGTGCAGAGCGGAGGCAGTCGCCCCTCCTATGAACAGCGGCACAGTCATTTTCCTGAGGCTCATCTCCCTGCATATTTCCTCCATCTGGAACAGCGAAGGCGTGATAAGCCCGCTCACTGCTACTATGTCCGCCCCGACATCCTGGGCCGTATCCAGTATTTTTTCTTTTTCCACCATTACGCCCAGGTCAATTATCTCGAATCCGTTGCAGCTCAGAACGATGGCTGTGATATTTTTCCCTATGTCGTGTACGTCTCCCTTTACAGTAGCGATGACTATTTTCGGTTTCCTGACATTGCCTGAAGACGGAGCCTCGGCGGAGTCTGAAGGCATTGCGCCAGCCGCAGGGCCATTGCCGGACACGGCATCTTCATTCATGTATGGCTGCAGGATGTCGACTGCTTCTTTCATGATTTTGGCAGATTTGACCACCTGCGGCAGAAACATTTTCCCCTGCCCGAAATATTCTCCGACAGTCTCCATCCCTGACATCAGCGTACCCTCTATGATTTTTACAGCGCTGCCTTTCTCTTCGAGCAATGCCATGAGGTCCGCTTCGAGATTTCCGGCCGCTCCCTTCACCAGAGCTTTTTTCACCCGTTCTTCCGGGGTGCCTGCGGCATCCTTTCCGTCTGCCGCGGCAATTTTCTTTTCTCCGCTTTTCAGTGCAGCGTCTTCAGCGGCCATTTTCGATGCCAGCTCTATCAGCCTGTCCGTGGCATCTTTTCTTCTGTCGAAGATAACGTCTTCTATTTTCTCCAGGAGCTCAGGGTCGATGTCATCGTATACCTCAAGCATCGACGGGTTCACTATTGCCATATCCAGCCCTGCCTTTATCGCATGGTAAAGAAATGCAGAATGCATGGCTTCCCTGACTCTGCTGTTTCCCCTGAAAGCGAACGACAGATTCGATATTCCGCCTGAGGTCAATGCTCCTGGCAGATGCGTCTTGATCCACCTGACAGCTTCGATGAAGTCTATTCCGTATCTTGAATGTTCTTCAATGCCGGTGGCAATCGAAAGCACATTCACATCGAAGATGATGTCATGCGGGCATATGCCGGCCTTTTCTGTCAGCAGCCTGTATGCCCTGGCGCAAATTTCTATCTTCCTTTCATAATCTGCGGCCTGGCCTTTTTCATCGAATGCCATCACTACCATGGCGGCTCCGAGTGAATTGATTTCCCTGGCTTTGCGCAGAAATTCGTCTTCGCCGTCTTTCAGGCTGATGGAATTTACAATGCATTTTCCCTGCGCATTCTTAAGTCCTGCCAGAATGGTCTCCTCGTGTGATGAGTCTATCATCAGCGCCGCCTTGGCGACATTCGGGTCATTGGAGATGTATCTGGCGAACACTTTCATTTCATGGGCGCTGTCCAGCATGGCATCGTCCATATTCACATCTATGATGCTTGCTCCGTTTTCTATCTGGTTCGCGGCTATCTCCAGGGCTTCGTCATATTTCTTTTCAGCGATGAGCCTTGCGAATTTTCTGGAGCCGGCTACATTCGTCCTTTCTCCGATGTTAGTGAACCGGTTTTTGTCAATATCGACAGTGACAACATCCAGCCCGCTGACTTTCAGAGTCTCCGTGTCTGTACCGGCAGGAATTGCCCGAGGTTTTATGTCCCTCAGCGCCGAGGCTATGGCCCGGATATGGTCCGGTGTGGTCCCGCAGCATCCTCCGGCTATGTTCAGCAGTCCGTTCTGAGCGATAGATTTCATGTCGGAGGCCATCTTTTCAGGGGTCTCATCGTAGCCTCCAAGCTCATTCGGAAGCCCGGCATTTGGATAGCAGCTCACCGCGCAGCCGGCGAAAGACGCGACATCCTTTATCAATGGGGCGAGGCCTTCTGCACCTAATGAGCAGTTCAGCCCGAATGAAAGCAGCGGATAGTGCCGCACAGCTGTGTAGAATGCTTCCAGGGTCTGGCCTGTCAGAGTTCTTCCGCTTCTGTCTCCGACTGACACTGATATCATCACAGGAAAATTCTTTTCAGGGAACAGTTCTGAAATGGCATAGAGCGCGGCTTTTACATTCAATGCATCGAAGCATGTCTCGATCAGTATCATGTCCACGCCTCCGCTGACAAGAGCGCGGATTTGCTCTTTATATGCCGCGGCGATGTCATCAAAACTGTATTGCCTGTAAGACGGGTCATTTACATCGGGCGACAGGGACAGGGATTTAGATGTAGGCCCGACACTTCCTGCCACATATACCTTCCTTCCTGATTCTGCGAAGCTGTCTGCGGTTTTCCGCGCTATTGAGGCTCCTGCGAAAGCCATGTCCGCGGCTTTGTCTGAGAGACTGTATTCGCTCTGGGATATTCTGTTCGAGCTGAATGTATTTGTCTCGATGATATCTGCTCCTGCCTCGATGTATTCCCTGTGGATTCTGGCGATGACTTCCGGGGCGTCTAAGTTCAGCCTGTCGTTGTTTCCGTCAGCGGCAGGGGAGTATCTCTGGATCATGGTGCCCATAGCTCCGTCCAGTATCAGTATCCTGTCGCTGAGGTCCATCTTCATTTTTTTCTGTTCTGGAGATGTCATGCCGCCTTGTTCCTGCTGTATAAAATGCATTATATTACTTTATCTGAAATTGGAAAGCAATCCGGAACCCTATTTTTCTGTGTGCGGGCGATCTTTTCCAATTTTTTCTTTAAATAAAAAAACGAAGAAAATGTGCCATGTCTCATTCACACCTTCTTCGTTTTTCAAATTCTGTCTTGCTGTACTTACGCGATGGTAACGATAGGTGTTCCCTCCAGTACTGAATCTCCTTTGTTCACGTTGATGGCAGTCACTGTCCCGCCCATCGTGGCTTCAATGTCGTTTTCCATCTTCATGGCTTCGAGCACTGCTACTTTCTGTCCCTGTTTTACAGCATCTCCTACATTCACGCAGATCTCCACGATTACTCCAGGGAGCGGGGCAGGGACTGGTTTCCCGGCTCCGGATGCCGCTGGCGTCGGAGCTGGTGCTGTCTCTGCCTTAGGTGTCACGGCCTGAGGTGCGGAAGCCGCGGCAGGCTGAGGAGCAGGTGCGGCAGGTGCCGGTGCAGGAGCTGCCGCCGGAGCCTGTACTGCCGCAGCTGCGGCTGAGCAGGCGGCCACGCCTGATTCCACTGAATACTGTATTCCATTTACAGTGACTGTTGCGCTGTCTCCGTTTATGGAATTGATCTCGACATTATATTCGTTGCCGTTGATTCTGAATTTATACTGGCTCATTGTTTCTTGTTTTTACTGTTCTTTCCGTCTGTCCGACAGATTTTTCTTATTTTCTTTCAGGCAGCTGCCTGAGAGTCGAGTGCCTGTCCGCCCAAGCGCTGAAAGTCGGCTTTATGGTGAGGACGAAGCTTTCCTGGTCGTGGACTATTCCGCATGCTTCCATCTGCAGTGCCATCGCTATGGCGGCATACGTTTCGCCTGCGAGGGTCTGTTCCATCGCCCTGGCGAGCATCCCTGCTTTTTCCGGAGTCATAAGTCTGTCCATAACTACATAGGAAGATTATCGTGTTTCTTGGCCGGATTGGTCACTTTCTTGTTTGCGAGCTGTTCGAGAGCCCTGATTACGCGGAAACGTGTGTTCCGAGGCTCTATCACGTCATCGATGTAGCCGTAGCTGGCGGCCTGGTATGGGTTGCAGAAGAGGTCGTTGTATTCTTTTTTCTTCTCTTCTGCCACCTTTGCCTTTTCTGCAGGGTCTTCGATAGCTTTGATCTCTTTTGAATAGAGAATCTCCACAGCTCCGTCTGCACCCATCACTGCTATGTTTGCAGAAGGCCAGGCATAGTTGATATCTCCACGCAGCTGCTTGCAGCTCATGACGATATGCGAGCCTCCGTATGATTTCCTGAGGGTGACTGTCACCTTTGGAACAGTAGCTTCACCATATGCATAAAGCAGCTTGGCGCCGTTCACGATGATTCCGCCGTACTCCTGCTGTGTTCCGCAGAGGAAGCCTGGCACATCCACCAGTGTCACCAGCGGAATATTGAATGCATCGCAGAATCTCACGAAGCGGGCCGCTTTGCGGGAAGCATTGATGTCGAGCACTCCGGCGAGTATCTTAGGCTGGTTGGCCACGATGCCGACAGACTTGCCGTTCATCCTTGCAAATCCTATGATGATGTTCTTGGCCCAGTTCTTATGTATCTCGAAGAATTTGCCGTCATCGACGATGCTGCCGATCACCTGGTACATGTCATATGCCTTGTTCGGGTTGTCAGGTATGATGTCGTTCAGCAGGTCGTCCACCCTGTTTACAGGGTCGTTTGTAGGCACGTATGGCGGCTCTTCCATGTTGTTTTGAGGAATATAGCTGAGAATTTCCTTGATGATCCTGATGCCTTCCTCTTCATCTTCTGCCGCGAAGTGGGCTACGCCGCTCTTTGTGGCGTGCACGCTTGCACCTCCGAGCTCTTCCTGTGTAACGACTTCACCTGTCACGCTTTTGACTACGGCAGGGCCGGTAAGGAACATGTATGAAGTGTTCTTCACCATGATGTTGAAATCCGTGAGGGCAGGAGAGTATACTGCGCCGCCTGCGCAAGGACCGAAAATTCCTGAAATCTGAGGGACAACGCCTGAAGCCATGATGTTCCTCTGGAAAATCTCTCCGAAACCTGCCAGCGCGCAGATGCCTTCCTGTATACGTGCTCCGCCGGAGTCATTCAGCCCGATGCAAGGAGCGCCGTTTTTCATGGCCATATCCATCACCTTGCAGATTTTCTGTGCCATGGTCTCTGAAAGAGAGCCTCCTGACACAGTGAAGTCCTGTGCAAATACGTACACCAGACGGCCGTCGATGGTTCCCTGTCCAGTGACTACTCCGTCTCCGTCGAATTTGGTCTTCTCCATTCCGAAGTTCGAGCAGCGGTGCTGTACGAACATGTCGAATTCCTCGAAGCTGCCTTCGTCAAGAAGCTTCGCAATCCTTTCTCTGGCGGTGAACTTGCCTTTTGCATGCTGGGCATCGATTCTCTTCTGCCCGCCGCCCATCCTGGCTTTTGCCCGGCGGTCTACAAGCTCTTTGATTTTTTCCTGTTGGATACTCATATTTTCCTCTAGTTAAATTCTGTTTGAAAAATCAGCGGCCTTATTCCTCGTCTTCAACCTTCATTGTGTGGTAGACGTTCTGCACGTCATCGTCCTCTTCAAGCCTTTCGATAAGCTTGTCCAGTTCCACACGCTGGTCAGCAGGCAATTCCTTGAGATCCACATTCGGAATTCTCGTGAATTCACCGGACACGAGTTCATAGCCGTTGTCCTCGATATATTTCTGGATGTTGTTGAATGCTGTGTATTCGCCGTAGATGACGATAGTCTTGTTCTCGTCCTCGTCTATTTCCTCGAATACTTCTTCTGCTCCGTAGTCGATAAGCTCGAGCTCGAGTTCATCGATGTCCACAGGCTTGGCGCTCTTCATCCTGAATACGCATTTGTGGTCAAACATATATTCAGTGCTTCCGGATGTGCCGAGCGAACCGCCGCTTTTCGTGAAATATGAACGTATGTTTGCTACAGTTCTGTTGTTGTTGTCAGTGGCGGCTTCAATGAGGAAAGCTACTCCGTGAGGGCCGTAGCCTTCAAAATTCACTTCCTTGTAGTCGCTCTGATCTTTGTCGCTGGCACGTTTTATAGCCCTTTCGATGTTGTCCTTAGGCATGTTCTCGCTGCGTGCGGTCTGGAGCAGCGCTCTCAGCCTTGGGTTTCCTGTGACATCAGGGCCTCCCTGCTTCACGGCGATGGTTATCTCTTTTCCTATCTTGGTGAAGACACGGGCCATGTGTCCCCAACGTTTGAATTTTCTTTCTTTCCTGAATTCAAATGCTCTTCCCATATATAATGTGAAATTTATTTGCTTGATATGGTTGCAGCTCTGGAGATGTATTTGTCTATATCCATGGCTTCCATGGACATAGGATACTGCTCCTTGATGGTCTTGTATGACTCCAGTGCCTTGGTGTAATTGCCCATGGCCTCATATGTCACTCCAGCCTTGAGGATATAGGCGGCCGCGAATGCATTGTCGATTACGGATGCGGCCTTCTCGAAATAGCTCACAGCCTTTGCATAGTCTGCGAGGCCGGTGTAAGCATCTCCTATGCATGCGAGCGCCCTGGCTTTGAGGATGGCATCTTTCCCGTGGTATTTCTGGAGATAGCTGATGGCTTCGTTCCAGTTCCCGAGATTGAGCTCGCAGATGCCGGCATACAGATAAACAGCCTTTCCGGCCTTGGCGCCGTACTGGTCGATAACCTGCGCGAAGCCGAGAACATTTCCGTCACCATTGAGCGCCAGCTCATATTCTCCGTTGCGGAAATTGGCTTCAGCATGGAACACCTGGCCGAGAGCCTCCTGCTTTGCAGGCATATACCCGTACTTGTGATAGATGAAAATGCCGGCCGCGGCGATGATGACTATGGCCACAGCGGCCATGATGATTTTCTTGTTGCTTGAAAAGAATAGTTCTGTCCTGGACACTGCCTCTGCGACAGAAGTATTTTTCTCTGTGTTTTCTTTAGACATATCTTGATTATTTTTAATTTTTCCCATTGTCCGTTCCGGCACTGGCTCATGCCGAAGCAGCGCGCAAATTTATAAAAAAATGTATAATTCCACAATTATTTGCCTTTAATTCTCTATCTTTGCACATATACGGAAATTTCAATATCGGCTGTCTGCAATGCCTGTACTCGAAAAAATAGTGATATCGGACTTCCGGAACATCGGATTCCAGGAACTGGTATTTTCACCGAACATAAACTGCATAACCGGAAATAACGGAGAAGGCAAGACGAACCTTCTCGATGCAGTGTATTATCTGTCGATGACCAAGAGCGCCTTTTCATCATCGGACAAATACAACTTCAAATACGGTGCGGATTCGTTTTCCATAGGGGGGACTTACCGTATGCAGAACGGTCTCGAGAGCCGTTTCTCTGCGGAGGTGAAGTCTGCCGGGGAGAAACGTTTCAGACGTGACGACAAACCCTACACCAAGATATCCGAGCATATAGGAGTCCTTCCGGCTGTGCTGGTTTCCCCTGCCGACATATCTCTGGTGAGCGAGTCGGGGGAGGAAAGAAGACGCTTTGTAAATTCGGTGTTGTCACAGATGGACAGGGAATATCTGTATTCTCTGCAGCAGTACAACAGACTTCTTGCGCAAAGGAACGCCATGCTCAAATCCATGAATTTCAGCAGAGAGCTGCTGGAGGTCCTGGACCTGCGCATGGAAAAGGCGGCCCAGCCTGTCTTTGAAGCCAGAAAAAAGTTCGCGGAAGACATCGCCCCTGTTGTCACACAATATTATAATATATTGTCATCTGGAAAGGAGACTGCAGGTATAGAGTACAAGTCCGACCTTCAGCAGTCCAGCCTGGCGGAAGTGCTGGCCAGGAACATGGACAGGGATGCAGTGCTGAAATATACGGCATCCGGCATCCACAGGGATGATTTCGTCTTTTCCATGGACGGGCATCCTATACGCCGGTGCGGTTCCCAGGGGCAGCAGAAATCTTTCCTGGTGGCTCTGAAGTTTGCCCAGTACGAGATTATGAAGAAGGCCTGCGGCTTTGCGCCTATGCTTCTGCTGGATGACGTATTCGACAAGCTGGATATGACCCGCATATCGAATCTTCTGTCCATGGTGGCAGGAAATGAATTCGGGCAGATATTTATTACTGACAGCAACAAAGTCCGCCTTTCTGGCATCGTGGACAGCATCACCAGCGACAGGGCTTATTTCGAGGCGTCAGGAGGAAACTTCAGAAGACTTTGACTATGAACAGACTTTCCAGAAAAGAGCCGGTATCCATGGAGGAAGTGATCCACGAATATGTCCGGAAAATGAAAATCGAGGCAGGCTTGAACGAACAGCTGGTTTATGATGCATGGGATGCTGTTTCCGGCGTGGCGGAGTACACTGTCTCCAAATATCTCAGAAACGGAGTCCTGTACTGTTCCATGAGCTCTTCAGTGGTCAGAAGCCGTATTTTTCCGAAAAGGGATGACCTTCTGAAGAAGGTCAATGATTATCTCCGGGAGGACGAATTGTTCGTGCCGGATGACCCGCGTACAGGATTTGTGAAGCAGATAATATTGAAATGAATATGGATAAAAGACTCAAGATAGTAGCCGACAGCCGCATACCTTTTCTGAATGGTGTGTTCGAGCCATATGCTGACGTAGTGTATATAGACGGGCTTAATATAAGCCGGCAGGATGTCAGGGATGCGGATGCCCTCATCATAAGGACCAGGACCAAGTGCAACGAGGCGCTTTTGGGAGACTCGCATGTATCCATGATAGCTACAGCCACCATTGGCACAGACCATATAGATTTCGATTTCTGCCGGTCCAGAGGCATAGAAGTGCATAATTCGCAAGGATGCAACGCCGGCGGAGTGATGCAGTATGTATTCTCTGCGCTATACGGCACCGCATCGAGGAAGTCCATAAAGCTGGACCATCCTGTGATGGGCATCGTCGGTGTGGGCAATGTCGGGAAAAAAGTGGAGCATATGGCCAGATATCTCGGATTTGAAGTGCTGAGATGCGATCCTCCCCGTGCTGAGGCAGAGGGCCCTGAAGGCTTCTGTACGCTGGAATATCTGCTGGCCCATTCCAATATAGTGACTCTCCATACACCGCTGGACGAGACCACCAGGTACATGGCAGACGAGAGCTTCTTCGAGCAGATGCGTCCGGGAGCTTTTTTTATCAATGCCGCCAGAGGCGAAGTGGTGAATGAACAGGCCTTGATGGAAGCCATTCCGAAGCTCGGGCCTGTGGTCATAGACACCTGGAACCATGAACCGGATATAAATACCTCCCTTATGGACATGGTCGACATAGCTACCCCTCATATTGCTGGATATTCTTTTCAAGGGAAGCTCAACGGAACAGCCGCTGCAGTGCAGGCAGTAGCCCGGCATTTCTCCATAAGCGAACTTTTCGATTTTTATCCTGAATACGATCAGAAAGAGCATGCCCCGGTGCATCTGGACCTGAAAGGTAAAAATCAGGGTGAAATTACTTCGGTTTTTCAATATAATTATCCTATATTTACAGATGATTTCATGTTCAGGATGGCTCCTGAGAATTTTGAAAAGCTGCGTTCTGAATACCATTACCGCAGGGAAGTATACATAGACTGAAGATAGAACACATAATAACTAAAACTGTACATATGTTTAACAGAGATGACATCAGCCAGATAGAGTCAAGAGGCTCGTCTGTTGCGGCTGCCGAGGCGCAGGTAGAACTTTTCAAAAAAGGTTTCCCATGGATGAAGATCCTGGCTCCGGCTACGCCGGCCAAAGGCATCAGCGTCCTGAGTGAGGAACAGGCGCAGAAAGCCGTGGAATATTATGAAAATGCCCAGGTCAACGGGAAATGCAAGTTTGTCCCTGCTTCAGGAGCCGCCTCCAGGATGTTCAAGGACCTTTTCAGCGGTCTGGAGAAACTGAAAAGCGGCGAGGATGTCCCTGCAGATTCGCCGGCGGCCAAGTTCGTGGCGAACATCGCGCAGTTTGCATTTTATGACGAGAATCTTTTCGGCAAGCCGGAAGACACTCCGGAATCACGCAAGGGCATTCTTTCGAAGACATTGACCGATGAAGGCCTGGACTACGGCTCCAAACCGAAGGGCGTGCTGAAATTCCACAAATATCCGGACGGGGAGGTCAGGACTGCCTTTGCAGAACACCTTGTGGAGGCTCAGAACTATATGAGGAATTCTGATGGCTCCGCCAATATCGTTGTGACCATTTCTCCTGAGCACAGGCAGCTTTTTGAAGAGGCTTATGCCGCCGTGAAAGACGAGTTCGAGAAAAGATACGGCGTGAAATACAATATCACTTTCACATATCAGGACAAGGCCACTGACACCATTGCAGTGGACAAGGACAACAAGCCGTTCCGCACTGAGGACGGCAAGCTGCTTTTCCGTCCTGCAGGGCATGGCGCACTTATCTACAACCTGAACAGCCTCTCTGAAGAGCTTGTGTCCATCAAAAACATAGATAATGTCGCAAATGAGAGATTCCTTGCTGTCACAGCCAAATACAAGAAGGTTCTGCTCGGCAAGGCTGTTGAACTGAGAGACAAGATTTTCGGCTACCTGAGTGAACTCGACGCTGTCACAGGCGACAACCTCACCATGCAGGCATATCCTAATATTCCGGGCATCAATGCCATCGGCGCTGACAAGGTTTACCAGAGCACGAAATGCCAGCTTCTCTGCAACGATATAGAAAACTTCCTTCTGAATGAACTCTGCATCCAGATGCCGCAGTTTGAAGACTGCAAGACCAGGGTCATGAAGCTCAGAGAGAAGCTTAACCGCCCTATCAGGGTGTGCGGAATGGTGAAGAATCAGGGCGAGCCTGGCGGCGGGCCTTTCATCATAGCTGAAAAAGACGGCTCGACATCTCTGCAGATTCTGGAAGGTGCGCAGATAAACAAGGATGATATTCAGGCTTCAGCGGCTCTGGCCTCTGCCACTCATTTCAACCCGGTGGATATCGTATGCTGCCTGCATAACTACAAGGGAGAGAGCTTCGACCTTCTGAAACATGTGGACCATGAAGCCGGATTCATCAGTTCCAAGAGCTATCAGGGCCGTGAACTGAAGGCGCTGGAGCTCCCTGGACTGTGGAATGGTTCCATGAGCGACTGGAATACGCTCTTCGTTGAAGTTCCTTTGGAGACCTTCAACCCGGTAAAGGTTGTGCTTGACCTGCTGCGTCCTGCACACCAGGCTTGAACGGACGTGTTTATTAGAAGGGCTGACCTTTCGAAAAAAGACATTTGACGATCAGAGCCACTGCATCGTCACCGTCGATCAGACCGGAGGAGACTCATTATTTTTTTTGAATCTCCTCCGATTTTTTTTAACTTCGCGCCGTGCTGAACCTGGACCGGTAAGACAATAATCTATGCCGGATGAAAAATTTTAAAGTCATTATCTATATCGTGGCTGGAGTCCTGATGATATCCAGTTTTATTTCATGTTCTGAAGAGCTTGCCGGACATGAATTTATCGGCGGCCTTGAAATCTCGGGGAAAGTCTACGACTATGATTTCGACACGCCTGAAACCAAGGGCGTGGAAGATATCATGCTCGTGCTGTCGTCTTATGAGTCCGAGGACAGAAGTTTCAAGTTCCCTCTTACCAGAGATACAGCCTATTCTGATGCGTCAGGTTCTTTCAGAATCAAGGCAGTCGCTATGAGCGAAGGCTGGAAATTCAGGCTTTCAGCAGTGGATGTCCAGACTGGAAGGCCGGGCGGGGCGTATCATATGGCCCCTGCTTTCAACCCTGTCCTGCACATAGAGTTCAACCGCCACACATACGACTCTGTGGCAGGAGTATACAGAATGGACAATATCGCTGTCCCTGTCACCAAGGAATGATGCCTGTTATTTCTTTTCTGCGGCGATATTTCCGTCTATGTCCCTCCAGTGCTTTGGAGAGCAACCCACCAGTTTTGTGAATTGACGATGGAAATTGGACCGGTCGCTGAACCCTACCAGTTCGCCTATCAGGTTTGAAGAAGTTTTTTTGTCCGCCAGGAGCAAGGCTTTAGCATCTTCGATTCTCAGCTCTGTCCTCCATGTCCTGAAATCTTTCCCCATTTCCTGGGCGAAATACTGGTTCAGAAGTTCCTTCGAAGTCCCTATTTCAGCGGCTATTTCTTCACGGCTCTTGTCATATTCCCTGTATTTTTTCTCTTTCACCCACTCATCAAGCAGCTCTCTGACTTTATCGAAATCGGCATCTTGCCTGCCTGCGTCTTTATCCACGGCATTCTTCTGTGTGCGCTTCCTTTTTTTCTTTGCAGATTTGTTCGCCTGGCTGATGGTCCAGTGCCCGAAAGCATCCAGAAGAAGCTTGTGGCTGCCGATGAAAGATATGAAATTTCCCGCAAAATACAGCAGGAACAATATATAGAAGCCAATGTAGACAAACATGAATCCCCTCAGGAAGAACATGTATACCAGCACGAACATCTCTGTGAGCATGGCGAGAATGAAGCAGAATTTCACCCATTTGAGCTTGTGCTCCTCATCCTCGTCATAGTATTTCTCAAGCATCATGATGCTGTGCTTGTACCATTTGTCGAAGATTATTATATAGTATATGCACATCGATGTGAACAGCACGATGCTGGCGATGAGCACGATATTGAAAACATCCTTTTCCCCGTTGAAAAAGACTTCTATCAGAGCCATGCTTACTATGAATATGGCGAAAATGCTTATAAGCAGCTTGCTGAAATCCACATATCTGTGTCCCAGCAGGTTTATCAGGGAAAATGACAGCGTAGATGTGGAGAATGCGACATTTATCAGCAATGTCATGGCCGAAAACAGCCCGTACTGAGCCACATTATGATGGCTGAGCGTATATCCGAAAATGAATGCGCAGAAAAGATAGCTCAGCGCCACCAGGCTTTTCGCCCTGGTCAGCTTTGTCGCATGTTCAGTGTGCGGAACTTTGATCAAAAGCATCACCACAGCCAGCGAGGCTGCCACAATCATAGCTATCCACTGGAACAGCCGGATATCATCGAATGAGACGAAAATTTCCATCGGTGACTATTTTTGCCGGAATTCCGGCAATGGTTAAAGAATCTTGATGCGGGTTGGGCTTTATTTTCCATCGCATTGCCTTGAAAGTTCCGTGCGGGCACGAGGCTTCAGGCAGGTCAATAGAATTTAAGGGAAAATATTATGGCGGCTCACAACCCATTGAGCCGCCATAATAATAAATTACCAGCCTAAAACGTAGGCGAACAGGAGCGGAGCTACGATAGTGGCGTCTGATTCGATAATGAATCTAGGGGTGTCCACATCCAGCTTGCCCCAAGTGATTTTTTCATTAGGAACAGCTCCTGAATAAGAGCCATATGACGTAGTGCAGTCGGAAATCTGGCAGAAATACGCCCAGAGCGGAGTGCCTTTCCATCCGAGGTCCTGCTCCATCATAGGCACTACGCAGATAGGGAAGTCGCCGGCTGTTCCTCCTCCGATCTGGAAGAAACCTACGCCTTCTCCGTCTGAATTATGCTTGTACCAGTCTGTCAGGAACATCATGGTCTCGATGCCGCCCTTTATCATCAGAGGATCGAATTCTCCCTTGATGCAATGTGCTGTGTAGATGTTGCTGGTGGTGCAGTCCTCCCATGCAGGAACCACGATAGGAATGTTCTTTTCGCAAGCGGCGAGCACCCAGCTGTCCTTCGGGTCGATCTCGTAATACTGTTCGAGCACCCCGCTTCTGAGAAGCCTGTAGATGACTTCGTAAGGCAGGAGTCTTTCGCCCTTGGCTTTCATGTCCTTCCAGATCTCCACGAGATGGTCTTCAAGCCTGCGGAAAGCCTCTTCCTCAGGGATGCAAGTGTCGGTGACCCTGTTCATATGGTTGTTCAGAAGCTCCTTTTCCTGCTCTGGAGTGAGGTCGCGGTAGTTCGGAACTCTGTAGTAGTGGTTGTGCGCCACCAGGTTCATGATATCCTCTTCCAGGTTGTTTGCAGAGCAGGAAACGATATGGATCTTGTCCTGGCGTATCATCTCTGCGAGTGAGAGCCCGAGTTCGGCAGTGCTCATGGCGCCGGCCATGGCCAGCATCATCTTCCCGCCTTTGTTTATGTGCTCGTCGTAAGCTTTGGCTGCATCTACCAGAGCAGCTGAGTTGAAATGACGATAATGGTGGGTAATGAATTGTGAAATAGGTCCTTTTTCCATTTTCATCTTATATTTTTAACAAGTTGATTCCAATATTCCAATTCAGCCTGCGAAATTAGCGATTTTTTCCCTATTTTTGCAATCGTTTTTACCTTAATTTAACAAACAGACCGAAAAATGCGTGACATCTGCGATATAAAAGACCTGGAAAAGATACGGACGCCTTTCTATTTGTATGATATGGGGCTGCTTGAGAGGACTGTCTCTGAAGTGGTGCGCCTGTCGGCGCAATACGGGATTCATGCGCATTATGCTGTCAAAGCAAATGCGGAAGAGCCTGTTCTCAGGTATGTCGCCGCCAGCGGGCTTGGGGCTGACTGCGTCAGCGGAAATGAAGTCTTGGAGGCGTTGAGGTGCGGCTTCCCTGCAGATGGGATTGTGTTTGCCGGGGTGGGCAAGACAGATGAGGAGATAGAGATCGCTGTCAGAAACGGAATATTTGCAATGAACTGCGAATCTCTTCCCGAAATCGAGGTGATAGACTGCATAGCGGAAAGGCTGGGCAAAAAAGCCGGAATCATGGTGAGGATAAATCCGAATATAGATGCCCATACCCATAAGTACATCACCACAGGTCTGGAAGAGAACAAATTCGGCGTTTCGGAACATGAATTCGAGGCTTTGCTGGAGCTCCTTGGAAGATGCAAATGGATAGATTTCAAGGGCCTTCATTTCCATATCGGCTCTCAGATTCTCGATGTGAAAGACGTCTTCTCCCTTGAGTGCCGCAGGGCCGGAGAAATAGTGTCATATTTTGAGGACAGAGGCCTGAAAGTCGAAAATGTCGATCTGGGTGGAGGACTTGGCATAGACTATCATGATCCGGACGGCCATCCTGTATCTGATTTTGAAACGTGGTTCAAGACCATTGCCGCAGGCATCCCATCCCGTGAAGGCAGGAGGATTTTCGTAGAGCCTGGCCGCTCTCTGGTGGGGCAGTGCGGGACTCTGATAGCCCGGGTCCTCTATGTGAAGCACGGAGTCGACAAGACTTTCCTGATCACTGACGCCGGCATGAATGACCTGATACGGCCTGCGCTTTATGGCGCTTATCACAAGGTGGAGAATCTTTCTGCCATGTCCAGGAAAGACGCAGAAATGAAAAAATATGATGTCGTGGGGCCTGTATGCGAGTCCAGCGATGTCTGGGGAGAGGACAGGGAGCTTCCTGAGACAGAGAGAGGCGATCTTCTGGCTATAAGGTCTGCAGGGGCTTACGGCCAGGTGATGGCCAGCAGATACAATCTCAGAGACCTTGCCCTGGCTTACTATGCTGTGGACGGGAAGCTGAATTCAGACGGGATGATGCCTGTCGCAGGAGGAAAACATAATAGTATCGACGAATAAAATAGATTGTATGTTTGATAATTTAGTAGACAGACTGGAACGTTCCTTCAAAATCCTGAAAGGAGAAGGGAAAATCACGGAAATAAATGTCGCCGAGACGCTGAAAGACATCAGAAGGGCTCTTCTGGATGCCGATGTCAGCTACAAGATAGCCAAGCAGTTCTGCGATGATGTAAAGCAGAAGGCTCTGGGGCAGAACGTCCTGACGGCAGTCAAGCCGGAGCAGATGATGGTCAAGATAGTCCATGATGAACTGGCGGCCCTTATGGGAAGCGATTCATCGGACATAAACGTCAAGGGGCATCCGGGCATAGTGCTGGTGGCTGGTCTGCAGGGTTCCGGAAAGACGACTTTTTCCGGGAAGCTGGCTTTGAACTGCAAGAGCAAGAGGGGAATGAAGGTCATGCTGGCCGCCTGCGACGTTTACAGGCCTGCCGCTATCGACCAGCTGAAAGTGCTTGGAGAGCAGATCCAGGTGCCGGTTTATTCGGAAGACGGGGTCAAGAACCCGGTGGCCATAGCGAAGAATGCAGTGTCCAAGGCTCGTCAGGAGGGGTACTCGCTCGTGATAGTCGATACTGCCGGACGTCTGGCCGTGGATGAGGAGATGATGGACGAGATCTCGGCCCTTAAGAAAGCTTTGAATCCGACGGAGACGCTCTTCGTGGTGGATGCCATGACAGGCCAGGATGCAGTGGAGACAGCCAAGTCATTCAACGACAGGCTCGATTTCGACGGCGTGGTCCTTACGAAGATGGATGGCGATACCAGAGGCGGTGCCGCCCTGTCTATCAAGGCGGTGGTGGGCAAGCCGATCAAGTTCATAAGCTCTGGAGAGAAGATGGAGGCGCTGGACGTTTTCCACCCGAACAGGATAGCAGACAGAATCCTGGGCATGGGAGATGTCGTGACCCTCGTGGAAAAGGCGCAGGAGCAGTTCGACGAAGAGCAGGCGCGCAAGCTGAAAAAGAAGCTTGCAAAGAACCAGTTCACCCTGATGGACTTCTATGACCAGATCCAGCAGATCAAGAAGATGGGAAATATCAAGGATATAGCATCTATGATACCTGGTGTAGGAAAGGCTCTGAAAGATGTAGAGATGAGCAATGACTCGTTCAAGGGCGTGGAAGCCATCATCCTCTCCATGACGCCTCTCGAGAGGGAAAAACCGGAGATAATCAACGGCAGCAGAAGGAAAAGGATTGCTGACGGCAGCGGCACTTCCGTAGCCGAGGTGAACAGGCTTCTAAAGCAGTTTGACGGGATGCGGAAAGTGATGAAGTCAGCTATGGGCCTTGGCGGAATGAAAGGCATGATGCGCGGCATGCCTGGCATGAGACGCAGATAGAAGCCTTTCTGCCGATGAAAAAATTTTTGACACTTCTATGTATAATATTGGCCGCGGCCGTCAGGGCCGGGGCCATTTCTCTGGATGAATGCTACAGCCTGGTCCGTGAAAATTATCCTTTGATAAAGCAGTATGAGCTGACCGAGGCTATGTCGAGGTTTTCTTTTGAAAATGCGGCGATGGGCTATGTCCCGAAGATCACCCTCGGAGGACAGGCCACTTACCAGAGCGATGTGACAGCTTTTCCTGAAGTCTTCGAGTCTCTTCTGCAGATGATGGGCACAGACATGGCAGGCCTGTCTAAAGCACAGTACAAGGTCCAGCTGGAGATTTCCCAGACTATCTGGGACGGAGGATATGCGAAGGCGAGACGCGAGGCTGTGAAAGCTCAGCAGGAGGTCTCGAAACTGACTTTGGACCAGGACATGGAAGCCTTGAAAACGCGGGTGAACCAAATGTATTTCGGCATCCTGGTCATGGAGACGAATCTGCGCGCCAGCCTGGACATGGACACTCTGATGACTGCAAATCTGCGCGCAGCTGAGTCAGCCGTGAAAAACGGGACAGCGCTGCAGAGTGACTTGGACAATATCCGTGTCGAGCTTTTGACTCTGCGTCAGCAGAGACGGCAGCTGGAGAGCGGCATCAGGACATACAAGGATATGCTTGCCCTCATGATAGGACGGCAGATTCCCGATGAGGAAACTTTCGAGATTCCAGTACCGCGAATCATAGACCCGGCTGTGAACATGCGCACGGAGCTGATGCTTTTTGATGCCCGCATCAGGGAGATAGAAACCCAGAAAAAGATGCTGGATGCAGCAGTGATGCCGAAATTCGCATTGTTTGCCCAGGGCTGGTACGGAAAGCCCGGGCTGGATATTTTCAATGATATCATGTATGACAGGCTTTCGTGGAACGGCATAGCAGGCATCACGTTCAAGTGGGATATTTCCGGGTTCTATACCAGGAAAAACGACCTGCGCAGGATAGAGATGTCTCAACGTTCAGTGCAGCTGCAGAGAGATGCATTCAAATGGAATACAGACATTCAGCAGACTCAGATACAGAAGGAGATAGGCAGGATGTACGACATCAAGGCTTCTGATGACGAGATAGTAAGGCTGCGTGAATCGGTGCGCAGAGCTTCTGAGTCCAAGTACAGAAACGGCGTCATCACGGTGAATGAGCTTCTCAGGGATATTATTAGCGAGAACAGCGCTGTCATCGAACGTTCGCGCCATGAACTGGAGCTGCTTAAGAATATCTACGATTTGAAAGTCCTGCTGAATCAATAATTGGCCGGAGGCCGCTGAAAAAAGACTGGAATGAGAAAATTTTTACGATTGCCGTTGTTTGTGGCGGCTCTGATGGCGCTGTCGTGCAATGCGAACAGAAGCGGGTACGATGCTGAAGGATATTTCGAGGCTTCGGAGGTCACGGTCTCGGCTGAAGCCAATGGCAGAATATTGTATTTCGATTTGGAAGAAGGCTGCAATGTTGAAGCGGGGCAGATGCTCGGCTGCATAGATACTGTCCAGCTCTATCTGACGAAGATGCAGCTGCTCAGAAGTTCCGAATCTGTATTGAGCGGCCGGCCGGACATCAGTTCCCAGCTGCAGGCGATGCAGGAACAGCTGAATGCTCTGGAAAAGGAATCTGAACGGGTGGCAAGCCTTCTGGCGGACGGAGCGGCCACTCAGAAGCAGATGGATGACCTTGTGTCGCAGATAACTGTGCTCAAACTGCAGATGGATGCGCAGAAGACAGCCTTGCAGAATTCCGTATCCAGCATAGACGCCAGGAATTCAGGTATCGAGATGCAGATAGCACAGGTGGATGACCAGCTCTCAAAATGCCGCATCAGGACACCTGTTTCAGGCACGGTGCTTACCAAATATGCCCAGGCAGGGGAATTCGCCGCCGTGGGGAAGCCTCTTTTCAAGGTGGCAGACCTGGCACATGTTTTCTTGAGGGCATATGTTACGTCAGGGCAGCTGTCGCGTTTGAGTCTCGGCCAGCAGGTGAAAGTATATTCTGACTACGGGAAGGGCAGCTCAAAGGAATATGCAGGGACCATAACCTGGATTTCTGACCGGAGCGAATTCACTCCCAAGAATATTCAGACAGCAGACGAAAGGAAGAACCTGGTCTATGCTGTCAAGGTTTCTGTCGAAAACGACGGGCTCATAAAACTGGGCATGTATGGCGGAGTCAAATTCTGACAAATCCGCACTTGCATCTGAACTATGTTTCTGAAAATCGCTGGAGGATATGGATTCCATAGTGATAGACAGCCTGAAGAAAAGCTACAGAAAAAACCAGCCGCCGGCAGTGGATATCGGCGGCATCCTTACCATATCGAAAGGTGAACTCTTCGGAATCATAGGCCCTGACGGGGCAGGGAAGACCACGCTTTTCAGGATGCTTGCCACTCTGATATCCCCGGATGAAGGAACCGCCATCCTGGAAAGTCTGGATATTTTGCGCGATTACAGGGAGATACGCACCATCCTGGGATATATGCCTGGAAAATTCTCCCTTTATTCGGACTTGTCGGTCAGGGAGAACCTGGATTTTTTTGCATCTGTCTTCGGGAAAGATGTTGAAAGCAGCTATGGACTCATAGAGGATATATATTGCCGGCTGAAACCTTTTGAAAAACGGAAAGCAGGCAACCTTTCAGGCGGCATGAAGCAGAAACTTGCACTGTGTTGCTCGCTGATACATTCCCCATCGATACTTTTCCTGGATGAGCCCACTACAGGGGTAGACCCGTCTTCCAGAAGGGAGCTCTGGGAAACCCTGGCCAGGCTGAAGGCTTCCGGGATGACCATAGTGGTCTCCACTGCATACATGGATGAGGCCGGGAGATGCGACAGGGTGGGCATGATGAAGGCCGGGCGGTTTCTGGCTGTGGATTCACCGGAAGACATCATTTCGAAATTCAGCAGAAGGCTTGCGGCAGTGCGTTCGGATGACATGTTCAGGCTGCTCAAAGACCTTCGCTGCATGGCAGATGTAGAAAAATGCTATACGTTCGGAGACACGCATCATGTGACTCTGAAAAAGGATGCCGGAATCGATGCGGCTTCCATGGCTTCCATTCTGGAATCAGAGTTCGGGCACACCGGGGTATATGTTCGTGAAATCAAGGCTTCGCTGGAAGACTGCTACATGAATCTGGAGGACAAATGATGAAAACGGTGCAGACAATGAAAAGCGGCCACGTCATCGAAGTGGAGCATTTGACGAAGAAATTCGGCGATTTCACAGCTGTGGATGATATATCGTTCGATGTGCGCCGCGGAGAGATATTCGGCTTTCTCGGCGCAAACGGGGCTGGAAAGACGACTGCCATGAGGATGCTGACCGGCCTGAGTTTCCCGACATCCGGAAAGGGAATTGTTGCCGGCTTCGACGTATGGACGCAGTCGGAACTGATCAAGAAGCACATAGGCTACATGAGCCAGAAATTTTCTCTTTATGGTGACCTGACGGTCAATGACAATCTCGAGCTTTTTGCCGGAATCTACGGAGTGCCCCGCCATGAAGCCGCATCCCGCATTGATGAACTCCTCGGACGCCTTTCTCTGTCATCAGAGAAAAAATCATTGGTCAGAGACCTTCCGCAGGGATGGAAGCAGAAGCTTGCTTTTTCAGTTTCGATTATTCATCATCCTGAAATAGTTTTTCTGGACGAACCTACCGGGGGAGTGGACCCTGCGGCGAGACGCCAGTTCTGGGAGCTGATATACGAAGCTGTAGACGAGGGCATCACGGCATTTGTGACTACTCATTATATGGATGAGGCTGAGTACTGCGACAGGATAACCATGATGGTGGACGGGCATGTCGAGGCCCTGGACAGCCCTGCCAGGCTGAAAGAAAAGTATGGTGCGTCTTCTATCGCGGAAGTGTTTGACATCCTGGCCAGAGGGGCGGTCAGGTCGGAATGAGCCGCCAGGAGGCGATGATAATAAAGCTGGGGACAGAGGAATTTTATGAAAGAGTTTTCCGCATTTGTCAGAAAGGAGTTCCTGCACATTTTCAGGGACACGAGGACGTTGCTGGTGCTGATCGGCCTGCCGACGGCGCTGATAGTGCTTTTCGGCTTCGCCATTTCCACCGAAATCAGAAACGTGAATGTAGGCCTTTTTTCAAAAAGTCCCGATGTGTTTCTGTCAAGGCTGATGGAAAAGATAGACCAGAGCGCATATTTTACATATGTAGCTGATTTTCCGTCTGAGACCGCCGTTGATGAAGCTATGCGGCGGGGCGAAGTGGATGCTGTGCTGATGTTCGATGATGATTTTTCATCGAAGATGTTCAGCGAGGATGGAGCTGAAGTGTCTGTCGTGGTCGATGCCACAAATCCGAACAATGCATCCATGGAAGTGATGTATCTGAGCGGAATCGTGTCCGAGTATTTCAAGGATGACATTATGAAGGCTGTTTCACTCCGTATGCCGGGAGGGATGGCCTCCATGCAGGCAGGAGGAGGGCTGGAGCCCAATGTCAGGATGCTGTATAACCCCCAGCTGAAAAGCTCCTATAATTTCGTGCCGGGAATCATGGGGCTGATACTTATGCTGATATGTTCTCTTATGACTTCTGTTTCCATCGTCAGAGAGAAAGAGACAGGGAGCATGGAGGTGCTTCTTGTCTCTCCTGTCAGGCCTATTAACATCGTGCTGGCGAAGATGATTCCATATTTTGTCATAGCATGCGTTGTCCTCCTGAATATACTTTTCCTGACGATTTTCGTGCTCAAGGTCCCGGTTGCAGGGAGCTTTTTCTGGATGATACTGGTGTCGGTGATTTATATCATATTGTCCCTGGGAATAGGCATGCTGGTCTCGTCTCTGGTCAAGACGCAGATTATAGCTACTCTCATATGCGGAATGATATTCTTAGTGCCGGTGATGATGTTCAGCGGGATGCTTTATCCTTTGGAGAGCATGCCTGCCCCTCTCCAGTGGCTTGCCCAGATAATCCCGGCGAAATGGTTTATCGAGGCTATGCGTAAAATCATGATTGAAGGCGTGCCTGTGAGGTATGTCACGACAGAGATATTGATAATGACGGGCATGGCAGTGGTTATATTTGCCGCGGCCGTGGCCAAGTTCAGAGATAAACTGGATTGATATGTCAGCGTTCAGACATTTGTTCATAAAGGAAGCCAAGCAATTTGCGGCGAATCCGTTCATGCCGGCTGTGCTGGTGCTGCTGCCGGTGCTTCTCATGCTTCTGGTGCCTATGGCCGCCAATATGGAAGTGCGGGATGTCCGTCTGTCCATCGTGGACAGAGACAGGTCCGCCATGTCTGCAAGGCTGGTTGACAGGATTTTCCAGTCAGGCTACTTCATTTTTTCCTCGTATGAAGATACTTATGAGTCGGCGATGGCAGTCCTCAGCCGTGGAGATGCTGACATTGTCCTTGAAATACCTTCAGGTATGGAACGGGCGTCCGGCCGTGGAGAAACATCTGAAGTCTATATTGCGGCGAATGCCGTCAACAATACGAAAGGTGTCATGGGTGGAGGCTATCTTTCATCGATAGTGTCAGAGTTTTCTTCAGAACTGCGGGGAACGCAAGGCGCATCTCCATTGAAAATAGTCCCTCAGTACAGGTACAATCCAGGCCAGGAGTACAAGCTTTTCATGGTCCCGGCTCTGATGATAGTGGTCATAATCCTGGTAGGAGGCTTTTTCCCGACACTGAGCATAGTTTCGGAGAAGGAAAACGGGACGATAGAGCAGATAAATGTCTCTCCGGTCCGAAAGCGTGATTTCATCTTGTCGAAAGTGGTTTTTTATGGGATTCTCGGGATTTTTGCTTTTACATTGGCGTTTCTGATAGCGCATTTCGTATATGGACTGGCTTCACGTGGCGGACTGCTGGAGATATACTCGGGAGCAATGATATTCCTGGTTTTTATCGGAGGCTTCGGACTTATCATTTCCAATTATTCGGACACCATGCTTCAGGCCGTGTTCATGATGCTGTTTTTTGTGCTCATATTTATGCTGATGAGCGGCATCTTCACTCCAGTGAGTTCTATGGAGACATGGTCGCAGTATGTGACTTATCTTCTCCCGACGAGGTATTTCGTGAATATACTCAGAGCCGTGTGCCTGAAGGGCAGCCAGTTTGCAGACTTGACTTTTGATTTTGTGATGCTTTCTGTTTTCGCTGTGGTTATCAATGCCGTTGCTGTCATTACATACAGAAAGCAGAATTGAATATATCCGGATTTATGTTGAAAAACAATCATAGAAGATGAGAAAAATTTCTATACTCAGGCGGTGTGCCATATTCTTGGCCGTCTCTGCCGTTGCCTTTGTTTCAGGAACTGGCACGGTGTCGGCGCAGGCTGTCGTCGACGGCTCGGACGGGCGCAGATGGTCGGACATGTACGAACTTCCCGCTTTTTCATCGAAGCCGGGGCAGGAGCGTATCGTGCGCAGGACAGGCTATACGGTGTCATTCAATCCAAAGCTCAGGATACCGAACTGGGTAGCCTGGATTCTCACGGAAGAAAGGCTGGAGAAAAACGTGGCATCGCGTCCGGGGACCGAAGCCTTTGTCCCTGACCCAGAAATACCAGGCTGTCCGGACAGGCAGTACAACTACAATAAATATCGCTATGAGCGTGGCCATATCTGTCCTGCCGCGGACAATAAATGGAGCGGGAAGGCTATGGAGGAATGCTTCTATATGAGCAATATCTGTCCCATGAGCCGGAGCCTGAACCATGATTCCTGGAACGAGGTTGAAGAAAAGTGCCGTGACTGGGCTCTCAACAGATACGGCTGCACTGTGTATGTCGTGGGCGGAATAGTGCCTTCGTCTGCAGGCAAAGGGCCTAAGGGCATTCCTTCCTATGTCGGGGTGGAGGATGACATAGCTGTGCCGTACTTTATGTTCAAGGCTGTGCTCAGAAATGATCCGGATGCAGGCTGGACAGCCGTTGGATATGTATTTGACCAGACAGGGAGGGTGGAGGTCAAAACTGTCGACGAGATAGAGGAGATGACTGGCTTCGACCTGTTCCACAATCTTCCGGACCGGATAGAGTCCAGGGTAGAAGCTTCCGACGGCTCGGCACATTGGCACGGAAGCGCGGACTTTGCAGATTGACAAAAACAAGCATATCTTAGGTTCACTATGGAAAATATGGATGAAAAATTCATGCGGGAGGCGTTGAAGGAGGCCTCTGTAGCATATGATGAAGATGAAGTCCCTGTAGGAGCGGTGATAGTTTGCCGGGGGAGAGTCATAGGACGCGGGCACAACATGACCGAAAGGCTTGGGGATCCTACTGCGCATGCTGAGATGATCGCCATTACGGCGGCGGCGCAGGCGCTTGGAGGCAAATATCTGGAAGACTGTACGCTGTACGTTACAGTAGAGCCATGCCCGATGTGCGCCGCCGCATTGAGCTGGGCGCAGATCAGTGAAATCGTATATGGCGCTGACGATCCCAAGCGAGGCTTTTCGGGATATACTCCCTCGCTTCTCCATCCCAAGACGGTGGTCAGGAAAGGAATCCTGACCAATGCCTGCGGCGGGCTGATGTCGGATTTTTTCAGGAACAAAAGAAAATAATGGATGGAATGGCTTGAAAATCTCGGTCTTCTCGGGCTGTTCATCGGCACGTTTCTGGCTGCAACAGTAGTTCCTTTCAGCTCGGATGCAGTATACCTGTCGATATTGGCCGCCACTGGAAATCCTGCCGGATGCCTTATAGTCGGGACTCTGGGAAACTGGCTTGGAAGCGTGTTCACGTATTTCATCGGCTGGATAGGAAAATGGGAGTGGCTGGAGAAATGGTTCAAGGTCAAGCCAGAAACACTTGCCAGGCAGAAATTGAAAATCGACCGCTACGGAGTCTGGCTCGCTCTAATCTGCTGGGTGCCTGTAGCCGGAGATGTCGTGGCGATAGCGCTTGGATTTTACAAAACCCGGCCCTTCTGGAGCATTGTGCTGATGCTTGCTGGAAAGTTCGGGCGCTTCCTTGTGTGGAATCTGGTTTACGGCCTGTTCTGACGCTGAACCAGTTTCAAAAATAAAACAGCCTATAAATTGTCTGCTTGCCAGGGCATTGCGGATTTGCAGAAAAACAAAATATAAACTATATTTGCCGCTGGAATTGAGATATGGTGTAATGGTAGCACTACAGATTTTGGTTCTGTCTGTCCAAGTTCGAATCTTGGTATCTCAACAAAAGTCGTCTAAGTCACTGGTCGTGAGTGGTTCAGGCGACTTTTGCATTTTATTTCAGCAGAACGGCACTGAATAACACTGAACGATAGCGATATTATGAAAAAGATTCTCAAAAATGATTTTCTGACGATAGAAATCGACAGCCATGGAGCGGAATTGTGCAGTATCAAATGCGGCAATACTGAATACCTCTGGCAGGCTGACCCTCAGTTCTGGGCCAGGCACTCTCCAGTGCTCTTCCCCATTGTGGGCAGGGTATGGGAAAATATTTACCGCGTGAATGGCAGGGAATACGGCCTGCCTCAGCACGGCTTCGCCAGGGATATGGAATTTTCCCTGGCCAGCCAGTCTGAAAACGAAATATGGTTCCGGCTCGAAGACTCTCCTGAGACACTCGAAAAATATCCATATCATTTCTGTCTCGAAATAGGATACAGACTTTCTGGCAGAAATGTGGATGTGCTATGGAAGGTGCTGAACACAGGCCGCGAGGACATGTATTTCCAGATAGGCGCCCATCCGGCATTTAATTTTCCTGATTTCAAGCCTGAGACCGCAGGCAGAGGGTATTTCCATTTCGGCGGGAAGACTGGCATGGAGTACATTCTGGTGAAAGATAAAGGATGTGCCGATGCCGATACCAGATACAGTCTTCAAATGGAAGGGGAGTATCTGCCTCTGGACGTCCACACTTTTGATCAGGATGCCCTCATCATAGATAACAGCCAGGTGGACAAGGTCACTCTATGCAGGCAGGACCATGCTCCATGGCTCAGTCTCAGTTTTGATGCACCTCTGGTGGGGCTGTGGTCTCCTCCAGGGAAGAATGCTCCGTTCGTGTGCATCGAGCCTTGGTACGGACGATGCGACAGGGTGGGCTATGCAGGAGGCATCAGCGGCCGAGACTGGATCAACAGGCTTGGAGCAGGAGAAGAATTCAGCAGTGTATATACTATAGAAATTCCTGGAGAGTAGACTTATAATTATGTCTGGAAGATAGTGAATAAAAAATTTGTGTACGTAAACAATTCTTATTAAATTTGTCGCCGAAAGTTAAACACTGAACTAAAATCATTTGTTTCCAGACATGAAATCTTTTAGATTATTATTGTGCACAGTCTTGCTGTGTGCAATGTGGCATATTTCAGATGCCCAGGTTGTGATCACCCCTGAAGATGAGGCGCGGGCAGAGTCTCTGGTGCGCCAGATGACACTTGATGAGAAGATAGGACTGATAGGGGCAGAGCGCTCGTTCTACCTCCGCGGAGTGGAAAGGCTCGGTATTCCTGCCATCAGGATAGCGGACGGTCCTCAGGGAGTCCGGAACAATACCAAAAGCACACTCTACCCGTGCGGGATACTGACGGCCGCAACATGGAGCAGGGATCTGGCATATGATATGGGAGCAGGGCTCGGCCGGGATGCAAAGGCCCGCGGAGTGCAGATTATGCTCGGTCCGGGAGTGAATATATACAGAGCCCCGATGTGCGGGAGGAACTATGAATATATGGGCGAGGACCCGTATCTGGCATCCGAGACTGCCAAGCAGTACATTCTCGGCGTGCAGGATCAGGGAATCATGGCCACGGTAAAGCATTTTGCCGCAAACAACCAGCTGGAGAATATCCGTCACAGCGCCAGCTCGGATGTGGATGAGAGGACATTGCAGGAAATCTATTTTCCTGCATTCAGAAAGGCGGTCCAGGAGGCGGGCGTAGCTCTCGTAATGGACAGCTATAATCTTATCTGGGGCGTGCATTCTACGGAGAATCCATGGCTGAACAACGAGATTCTGAGAAAACAGTGGGGCTTTAAGGGTATAGTCATATCTGACTGGACATCAGTGTATTCTACTCCTGGAGCCGTTCTCGGAGGTTTGGATCTGGAGTGTCCGAAAGGTGTTTATTTCACGCCTGAGAAGATTAAGCCGCTTCTGGATTCAGGTGTCATAACTGAAAAGGACATTGACCTGAAGGTCAAACATATTCTTCAGACTTACAGCGCTTTCGGATTCCTGGATAAATTGCCTGTGGATGAGACTATCGCATTGGACAATGAAGTGAGCAAGGCGACAGCCCTCGAAATTGCCCGTCAGGGCATAGTCCTTCTCGAGAACAGGAACGGGAATCTTCCTTTCGCCGCTGATGCGAAGGTGGTGGTTATGGGGCCGAACGCGGATGTCATCACTACGGGTGGAGGCAGTGGTTTTGTGACGCCTTATTCGACGGTTTCCCCTTATCAGGGCCTGGCTGGAATACTGGGCGAAGAGAATGTGATATTGCTTTCGGATGATGTTCTGTATGAGGATATTCTTTCGTCCGTGTATGTGAATGACAGTTCCGAGGTCAGAGGATTCGTGGCAGAGTATTTCAATAACAAGACTCTCTCCGGGGATGTGTTCAGGACTGAGACAGAGCAGAATCCGACTCATTACTGGAGCTACGGGCATCCTTTCGACGGCATGCCGGATGACGGATTTTCAGTGAGGTGGACCGGTGTGTACAAGGCTCCTGCGTCAGGTACTATCCGTGTGAAGATGGCCGGTGATGACGGCTACAGGCTTTTCGTGAATGGAGAAAGACTTGGTGGGGACTGGGGAAATCATTCACTGACCACGCGTTCGGTATTTTTCAATGTGGAGGCTGGAAAGACATACGATCTGAGGTTCGAGTTTTATGACAATGCAGGCGAGGCCACTGTGGTGTTCGAGGCCGGGCTGATGAATATGGATAAGCTGAACGCTTCCCTGGCAGAGGCATCGGATGTGCTTTACTGTGCCGGATTCAACAGCAGTACAGAGGGCGAGGGCTGGGAAAGGCCGTTCCAGCTGCCTGCCGACCAGATCCGGATGATGAATCTGGTGTCTTCCCTGCATGACAGGGTGACTGTGGCGGTGAATGCCGGCGGCGGTGTGGATTTCAATGGCTGGTCCGATGATGTGGAGTCTGTGCTGATGGCATGGCATCCTGGCCAGGAGGGCGGTCAAGCGCTGGCCGAGATCCTGACAGGGAAGATCAACCCGAGCGGGAAGCTGCCGATTTCCATCGAGAACAAGTGGGAGGATAATCCTGTGCATGACAGTTATTATGACAAGAACAAGCGTGTGACGTATACTGAGGGTGTGTTTATGGGGTATCGCGGTTATGACCGTACAGGCAAGACTCCGAGGTATGCATTTGGTTACGGCCAGTCGTACACAGACTTCGAATACTCAGGGCTTGAGGTAAAGAAGTGCGGCAGGGGCGAGTATGAAGTGAGCTTTGACGTCACGAACACGGGAACTGTGGACGGATACGAGACTGCGCAGGTGTATGTAGGGGATGCCGAGTCATCGGTCAAGCGCCCTTTGAAGGAACTTAAGGGCTATGAGAAAGTTTATGTGAAGGCAGGGGAAACCGTCCGGGTCGCAGTGAAGCTTGACAGCGAAGCCTTCTCGTTCTACGACATTGATTCGAAGACATTTGTTGTCGAGCCAGGCGAGTTCAGGATTTCCGCCGGGCCGTCTTCGGCAGACCTGCCTCTTTCATGCAGTATTGAAATCAAGCGCTGAAACGCCGCTTTGGACAGAATTGTAAAATAATATTTGCAATTGATATGCATATCAATTAAATTTGCAGACTGTGTACGTAAACACACGCTGCGGATAATGACACTGAAACAGACTGATATGAAAATCAATCGTTTTTTTACCTTTATTATTATATCTGCGTCTTTCTTCCAGGTATCTTGTACCGGACCATCCCAGACGGTGACATATGAACCAGACTCAGTACGTGTACTTGACAACCCTCTCAACGGCTGGGTGATGTATCTGGCCAGGAACTGGGATGAGAATTTCTGGGAAGAACAGGGTTATGACAGCATGCCTGCCGATAGCGGAAAGCTGACAGTGAAGGTTTCTGACTATGCCTCCGTAGCATATCTCAGGACCAGCTGGTCCTCCATGGAGCCGGAAGAGGGCAAATATTTCTGGAACGATCCAGATTCCCGTCTGTCCCGTCTGTTGAAAAGTGCCAGGGACAGAGGAATGAAACTGGCTTTCAGGGTAGTGGTGGACGGACGTGACCAGGGGGCAAATACTCCTGATTTCGTATTTGAAGACGGTGCCGGATATTATCTTCAGAACCCTCGGAGACCTGATCAGAAGACACCGTTTCCGCAGGACCCCGTTTTCAGAAAACATTATGAAAAATTCATTGAGGCCTTCGCCGCTGAATTCAACGATCCGGACATCACAGCTTTCATAGATGGCTATGGTCTCGGCAAGTGGGGCGAAGGGCACAATGTGGCGTATGAGCCAGGGAATGCCATTTCCGACAGCACTTCTTATTATAAGAAGAATACAATGGAATGGATTACCAGCCTGTATTCCAGGACATTTACAAAAGTACCTCTGGTTATAAACTATCACAGGCATATAGGCGCCCCTGTCAGTGAAGGACGGCAGGTGGACCCGGACAGCGAGAGCCTGCTCCAGATCGCGATAGATAATGGCTATTGCCTCCGTGCCGACTCTTTCGGAATGAACAACCAGGACTGGGGCTATAATGACTGGGAACGTTCATATGTGAAAAAATGGGCGTATAAGCTGCCTGTCATTATGGAAGGGGGCTGGATAGTTGGCCAGCATTCATGGTGGCAGGATCCGGCAGGATACAAGACTCCGAAAGATGTACGTGCAGGCGAGTTCAAGACATCAGAGGAAGAGAAGGTGAACATGATGGATTTCCGTGCAGGAAAGGAGACGGCGTCCTGGTTCCGCGATGCATTTGATTATGTGCAGAAGTTTGTCGCTGAAGGAGGCTACAGGCTATATCCGGCAGAAATTTCAGCTCCTCTGAAGCTGGTGAATGGACGCAAAGCCACTATAGCCCACAAGTGGGCCAATATGGGATGGGGGTATTGCCCTAATAACCTTCAGCAATGGAATTATAAATACAAGGCAGCCTTTGCCCTCATCGATAATTCGGGCAATGTCGCCGCTGTTTATGTTGACGAAAATGCAGATCCGTCTGCATGGATTAAAGGAGCAGAGCCTGCCTATACTTTCAGGTTTGTGCCTGAAAACATACCTGCAGGGGAATATACTCTGGCGGCAGGCATTGTCGACACTTCGGAACAGCCTGCTGTTCCGGGGATAGAGGTCGCCCTGCCTGAAGACCGTCTTGTCGCCGGAGGATGGGCGAAAGTGCAGACAGTGTCTGTGTCCGATTGATTGAAAATATAACGGAAAACAATAATCCTAATCGTTGTAATTATGTATGCTAAACTTTACCGGCGCATTGGAAAACTATGCTTTTCTATCTGCGCAATGATGTCAGTTGCAGCTGCATACGAGGCTTCTGCCGTCCCTGTCCAGGGGGGGGGGAACGCTATATATGCATCTGGACAGACTGACGTGACGACAGTCACGGGAGTCGTGACAGACGATCAAGGAGAGCCTCTTATCGGGGCTTCGGTCTTGATCAAAGGCACGGCCACCGGCTCCATCACCGACATTGACGGAAATTTTTCTATCGATATTCCGGCTGAGGGAGCAGTCATAGAGATTTCTTACATCGGATTTATCTCGCAAGACATCACAGTTACCGACCAGGACCACCTTCTTATTTCCCTGGAGCCTGACAGCAAGCTTCTTGATGAAGTAGTCGTCATAGGTTATGGTACTGTCAAAAGAAAAGATCTTACAGGCTCAGTCGCATCAGTCAGAGGCGACGACATCGCGGCCAAGAAAACCACCACACTTTCCACAGCTCTCCAGGGTACGCTTTCCGGCGTGCTTGTGCAGCGCAACAACAATGCCCCTGGCGCATCTGCCAGCAGTATCCGTGTGCGCGGTGTGACCACTATGGGCACATCCGACCCTCTTATTATTGTGGATGGTATCCAGACAGATGACATCGACTATGTTAACTCGAATGATGTCGAGAGCATCACTGTCCTGAAGGATGCCGCAGCCGCTTCCATTTATGGTTCGAAGGCCGCCGCAGGTGTCATCCTGATTACCACTAAGAGGGGGTCACAGACAGACCTGAGCATCTCCTACAATGGCGAATTCGGATGGGAAATACCTACCGAGCAGCCGCAGATGGTGGGCGTGACACGTTATCTGGAAATGCATAACGAGCTCCTTTACAATGACAACGGAGGCTCATTCTATCAGCAATGGTCTGCTGACCAGATAAAGAACTGGGTGAAGAACAATGCCACTGATCCGGACAATTATCCGATCACTGACTGGAATGACCTTATTCTGAAAAAATCAGCGCCAAGAATGACTCATACTGTTTCCGTGAACGGCGGAAATGATGTTGTGAGATCCCAGGCGACTATCTCATACGATGAAGTCAGCGCACTCTACGACGGGCGTAAGTTCCAGAGATATATGCTCAGGTCCAACAACGACTTCACGATCATCAAGGATCTGCTCTATGCCACTCTCGACTTCAATGTCCGCAGGGCGAAGAACAAGAGGCCGGTCTATGACCCGTTCGACGATCTAAGGAAGATGCCAGCCATCTATCCTGCAATATGGGAAAACGGCGGCATTGCATCCGGAAAGAATGGTGCAAACCCATACGGAATTCTCCATGAAGGCGGTACATATACAGCATGGAGCACTCAGGTAGGAGGAAAGGCATCTATCGACCTCCGTCCTGTAAAAGGCCTTAGCATTCAGGCCATTATTGCACCTTTTATCAACTATACCAAGGCTAAGCAGTTCAAGAAAGCCGCAAACTGGGTCCAGAACACTGATCCGACAGTCATAGGCGGAGCTCTTGAAGGCGGCGGGCAAGATTACTCGTACACTTCTCTGTCTGAGACCAGAAATGACAACTATCATGTCACTTCACAGGTTATTGTCAACTACATGAATACCTTCAAGGAAAAGCATAACCTGAATCTCATGGCAGGTTTTGAGAACTACATGATGAAAAGCGAGAATCTCACTGCCGGCCGGGACAATTACGACCTGGACAGCTATCCGTATTTGAATGTCGGTCCTGAAGACTATCAGACGAACAGCGGCAGTGCATCAGAATATACTTCCAATTCAGTGTTCGGACGTGTCATGTACGACTATGACGGCAGATACCTCTTCCAGGCCAATCTCCGTGCAGATGCATCCTCGAGGTTTGCAAAAGGGCATCGCTGGGGAATCTTCCCGTCATTCTCTGCGGGCTGGGTGCTCAGCGAGGAGAATTGGATGAAATCCACTAAGAACTGGCTCTCATTCATGAAGCTCAGGGCTTCATGGGGTCAGCTCGGAAATGAGCGCATAGGCAGCAACTATTTCCCTTATATGGCTCTGGTCAGCTTCAATGACGCCCTTTTCTATGATGAAAACGGTGAAGTAGTGTCCCAGAAGACTTCTATCATGAACCAGCTCGCTATAGAAGATATCACATGGGAGACTACGACTTCCACTGACGTGGGTATCGACCTCGGTTTCTTTGACCAGAGGCTTCATGCCACTTTCGACTGGTACTGGAAGAAGACGGAAAACATGCTCCTCGATATACAGATCCCTTATTCCATGGGATATGATGCGCCTGCCGACAATGCGGGAACTATGTCTACCCAGGGTTTTGACCTCGAAATAGGCTGGAACGACAGTGTCGGAGATTTCTCTTACAATGTTTCGCTCAACCTCTCTGACTTCCAGTCCAAGATAGACCAGATAAACGGAAGCCAGTTTATCAGCGGCGGCAAGATCAAACGTGCCGGCCTGTACTATGACGAATGGTATGGCTATATCTGCGAAGGCATTTATCAGACAGCTCCAGGACCGGATGACGCCGTTACCTCAAGCACAGTCTCTGCCGGTGACCTGAAATACAAGGACATCAGCGGTCCTGACGGCAAGCCTGACGGTGTCATCAATTCTGAATACGATGCAGTTCCTCTCGGAAACTCTCTGCCTCGTTTCCAGTATGGAGGCCAGTTCTCATGCGCATGGAAAGGGATAGATTTCTCTCTCGCATTCCAGGGCATTGGCTATCAGCTTTCGTACAAGTATACGGAAATGGTGCAGCCTCTGAGAGACAATTATGGCGGATTCCCTGCCATACTTGAAGGAAAATATTGGAGCGTATTCAATTCTGCCGAGCAGAATGCATCAGCTGAATATCCTAAGCTCACATATGTGAACAGGAGCAACAACTACGCTATTTCAGACTTCTGGCTTTTCAACGGCGCGTACTTCCGTCTGAAGAATGTGACCATAGGCTACACCTTCCCTGAAAAGTGGATGTCCAAGGCGAAGATCAAGGATTTAAGAATCTATGCTTCGGCGAACGACCTTTTCTCTATCGACAATTATCCTCAGGGCTGGGACCCGGAGATGGGTGTGACTTCATATCCTATCACCACTTCAGTGCTCCTGGGACTTTCTATCAAATTTTAACAGAATATGAATATGAAAAAGATATTTAAGGCGGCGCTGTCTCTTCCCGTGCTGATGCTTGTTTCCTGTGAAAGCATGGATATCAAGCCGAATTCTCAGGGCAACAGCGAGACCTGGTACAGTACCGAGCAGGAACTGCAGATGGCCGCCAACAGATTTTACACCATCGGGTACTGGAACAGTCCGTACCAGGATACCGAGCAGTGGACGGACAATTTCACGTATCGTGTCGCTAACCGCCACCCTGACAATGGAGCTCCTCTCAACGGCAACCTGAACGGTGAAGACTACATCGTCTATCATCTCTGGGAGCAGAACTACAAACTTATAGCCCAGGCTAATCTTCTGCTGACTCACAGCGGGAGGGCCAAGGCAAACGGCGTGTCTGAAGATGTCATCAACCAGTACAGGGCCGAGGCTTATTTCGCACGTGCATGCAAATATGCAGAGCTTATATCATATTTCGGAGATGTCCCGTATGTCGACAAGCCCCAGACCATAGCATCTGCAGAGGTTCTGGAGCGTATGCCGAAAGACCAGCTCATACCTAAGGTGTATGATGACTTCGACCATGCCATCGACAGCCTTCCTGTGTCTTATGATAAATTGAAGAGATTTACTAAAGGCGCCGCCATGGCTATGAAAGCCCGCTTCGCCCTCTACATGAAAGACTGGGAGACGGCGGCAAAGGCTGCCAAGGACTGCATGGACCTGGGCATTTATTATCTTGACAGCAGCTATGAGCATCTCTTCCTGCAGAGCACGAAGGAGAACCCTGAAAAAATATTGGTTTTCCCGAGATCTGTGACTCTCGGAGTGGTGCTGGACTCATGGTTTGTGAATAATGAACTTCCACGTCTGGTGGGCGGCTACGGAGCGTCAAATCCATCTTGGGATCTGCTGGCGAGCTATCTCTGTACTGACGGCCTTCCTATAGACGAATCTCCGCTTTTCAATCCGAAAAATCCTTTCGAGAACAGAGATCCGCGCTGCTCCATGACCATAGTTCCATTCGGGAGTGTGCATGTAGGCTGGCTCTATGAGCCTTACAGCACAAAGGCGCATAAAGCTTCTGGCGAAGAGTCCGGGGAAAATCCTGACTGCCGTTTCAGCGCCGACCCTAACGCAGTGAACTGCTCGTACAACGGCCTTCTCTGGAAAAAAGGCATAGATGATTCGTGGCTTATGGCTAACGGGCAGAAAAATGTAGACAATGAGACAGACTTCATGATTATGAGGTATGCTGATGTTCTGCTGATGTATGCTGAAGCCATGATAGAGCTGAATCAGATGACGCAGGAGATTCTCGACCAGACGATAAATGCTGTCAGGTCCAGGGCGTATGGAGCAGGAAAGGCATATCCACGTGTCGAGATGGCTGACCAGGAGACTATGAGGCAAGCTCTGCGCATAGAGAGGCGCATGGAGCTGGCCAAGGAGAATCTCCGTTATATGGATATTGTACGCTGGAGGCTCTTCACTGCGGAAGAAGACAACCAGATAGACAAGGTGGACCCTATGAACTGCTATAACTATATCCTTCCGGAGGCAGCCGCTCTGGAGGACATCGTGAAAGGAGACAGGTGGTTCTGGGATGACATAGTTCCTGAAATCGACAAGAACGGCATACCTGATCTTTCTGTCCTGGCTCAGAAGAGTGTAGGCCTGGCTCAGCAGGGGGCCAAGAGGAATTTCCCTGAGCGTCAGGCTCTCTGGCCGATACCTACCCACGACGGTCTTTTGAATCCGGTCCTCGGCCAGAATGAAGGATACTAACAGATAAACTGAAAAACATGAAACATTCTAAATATTCATATATTGCAGCAGTCGCCGCCATGGCGGCAGGGCTGCATCTGGCAGGATGTACAGAAGAAGTGGACAACGCATATTCCCGTTTCCCGTCGGTGATAGATATCACTGCATCCTCTGAATCTGTCATTCTGGATGAGTCCAAGGCCGATGAGGTAGCCTTGACTGTCAGCTGGACACCTGCCAAGGACTATGGAGATGACTACAGAACCTGGTATCTGTATACATTCGACCTTGCAGAACATCCTCTCGGGCAAGAAAAGCCTGAAGAAGATGTGACGTATTACGAGCAGTTCGTAAAGGAATACACTCATGCCGAGCTGCAGGATATGTTGATAAATGATTTCGGATGCCTGACCAGTTCATGGTCTACCCTTGAGTTCAATATCGAAGCGTCATTTTCAGGGGAGAGCGGCTCAGCTATCATATTGCCGGACTCAGACGAAGTCGCTGTCAGAATCAAGACATACGGGCCTAAGCAATTTGCCGCAGACCGTGTATTTGTTTCAGGAACAGCGATAGGGGAGTCTCAGGTAGAGCTCTTTCCGAGTGCGGCAGATCCTGATTTGTATGTGTACAATGGCTTACTGTCAGCCGGAACATTCCAGTTCCCGGTCATTTACGGGGATGAGAACAACGTCATCATTCCTGCTTCAGGAAAAGACGAGGCCATAGCCAGCTTGGGCAATTCCGCCGCCTCAGTAGCTGGAAGTGACGAGGCTCTCTATTCGTGGACAGTGGCTGAGGCAGGTGACTACCGTCTTGCCCTGAATTTCGAGACCAAGACTGTGTCGCTCACTGCAGTGTCTGACATCATGGAGGTGGACAGGCTCTTCCTTGCCGGCTCTGCTGCAGGCGGAAGCGAGGTGGAAATCACACAGACTCTGGAGAATGCATCCGTATATGCATGGAAAGGAGATCTCGTGGCCGGCCAGTTCACTATGCCGATAGAATTCGGCGGTGAAAGGAATCTGGTGATGGTGCCGGCCGAAGCTGACGACCATGGGTTCATTGACGGAGGCGCGAACAGCCTCGCATCTGTCAGGACATCCGCTGTGGCAGGCCGTTACTGGGAGATTTCTCAGGCTGGCTCTTACAGAATCGTTGTGAACGTAGATGCCGCGACAGTGGCCATTTATTCTGAAGCTACGGACTTGAAGCCTAAGACTGTGACCTATAAGAGGACTCAAGGCGGAGAAATTCCTGATTTCACTATGGAAGTGACTGCCTTGTACATGTGGAGCAGCAAAACATACAACACAGGAAGCCGGCCTGTAGGAGGCGATTTTGTCCTCACTCCGAGCCTTGCAGATCCTAGGCTCTTCGTATACAAGGGTTCGACACTTGCGGCAGGCGAGAATCTGAAGTTTATTGTCACCGATGTCTGGAACAACGAATATGCATATGGCGCCAGCGATGCCGGCGGAGACTTTTTGCTGGATGTCGCTCTTGGTGAAAAAGTCACACCGATATATGGAGGCCAGGGCAACAACAGATATTCGTTCTTCAAGATTCCTGAGAATACGAATTACGTGGAAGTCTATATCGGCGGTCCTGAAACAGATGAAAATGAGAATGCTTTGAGCAAGTGCTGGGCATTCGAAGGTTCATATGTCCTCTTCGACCAGCGCTGACTTTTGATTCCGTTTTTAAATCCGGAATTTGAAAATTAAATAGAATGAAAAAGATAAGCAAATTGACTTTATTTGCCACGGCCGCCATCCTTGGAGCAGCATGCTCCAAGGAGCCCGGTCCGGGCAATGGCGGAAACACTTCCGCACCTGAAGGGACAGTCACAGTCACTGTCAAGCCGGACACCAAGAGAATCCTGCTGAAGAATCCTCTTTCGGGCTGGGTCACATACTCTGGCATAGGTACCGGTCTTTCCTCCAATTACTGGGAGCTTTATGACAGTTTTGACTGTGCCGACGCCCCTGACGGCTCAGGTAAAGTAAATGTCTGGGACTATTCCAATGTCCTCTATATCAAAGCTGACTGGTCAGCCATGAATCCAGCGGACAATGTTTATATCTGGGAGGATGCCGGCTACGAGTGGGCTGTAGCGCAGGGCGGCAAAACAGCCCTCTTTGCGAAGAATCTGAAATATCTCTTGGACGGAGCCAAGGAGAGGGGGCTGAAGATAGCCTTTACTATCAACACAAACAGTGAGGGCGACGAGCAGAGTTCCACACCAGAGTTCGTGAGAGATGCCGGCGCCAAAGGGTTTTATGCCGGCACCAACCGCTGGACAGGCTATCCTGACGACCCGGTATTCCAGCAGTATTATGAGAAATTCGTGAAGGCTTTCGCCGCGAGATTCAACAATCCAGACGAGGTAGAGTATATCAGCGGCCTCGGCCTGGGAAAATGGGGCGAGTGTCATTCTTTCCGCTATTCCACGGAATTGACTGTCGCGGCCAATGATGAGTCTCCGAGGTGGGACGTATACGACTGGGCCACATCCATGTATGCAGACAATTTTACAAATGTGCCGGTAGTTACAAATTATCACAAGATGGTCGGCAAGACTGCAGACAGCGGCACTCCGGACCAGATGTCCACAGATCTGCTGAACATGGCTATAAGCAAGGGCTTCTGCATGAGGCACGATGCATTCGGCATGAAAGATTATTATGGCGATTGGGAGATGAATTTCATATCCGGGCACAGGTATGAAGTTCCTGTTATCGGCGAAGGCGGCTGGGTTCTGGGAACGCATACGGCATGGAAGGATGAATATGATTCGGAGCATGACCTCAGACAGGGCGAGTACGACCAGATGGAATCAGCATATGTGAACATGATGGATTTCCGCTACAACAGCAATGTATCCCAGTCAGAGACATATTCATGGTTCAACGATGCTTTCGACCTGGTGCTGAAGTTTCTGCGCGAGGGGGTGTACCGTCTGTTTCCGGACCGGCTTTATCTTCCTCAGTCTGCTGAGTCCGGCTCTACTGTGACCATCAATTCCAGGTGGGTGAACCGCGGGAATGCGTATTTTCCTGCAAACTTGAAACAATGGCACGGCCGTTATAAACTGGCATATGCCCTCCTGGGGAAGGGTTCCGAGAAACCTGTGCACATATTTGTGGATACAGAGGGCTCGGCGGCCTTGCATACAGTCACATCTACATCCATGCAGTCGTTTGACACAGATGTGACTCTGACAGATGTAGTTCCCGGGCAGTACATATGGGGACTGGCGATAGTCGACACGACGAAGGACAATGCCCCTGCTGTAGAACTCTCGGTCAGCGAAGATGACCTGACTGAAGAAGGATGGCTCAGGCTAAGCGATGTGACTGTACTGTAGCTTGCCCTGACATTTTAAGAGAAAACAATCACAAATAAACATAAGACTATGAAACTCAATTCAAATCATTACGAATCCCCGGCATTGTCCGTATTGGACACCGAAGTGGAAAATGGCTTTGCCGCCAGTGGCGGAGAATATTCAATTGATGCACCGGATATGGTAGACGGAGGCTCGTTTTAATTAAATGAAACTTGTTATGAAAAAAATATTTTACTTCTCAATTGTCGCTGCATTGCTGTCAGCATGTTCTGAAAAAGAATCCGCAGTTCCTGAAATTTCAGAAGATGGTTTCTCTATGGAAGTCTGTATTCCAGGCACCAAGACTATCCTAGACGCAGAGGACTATACTGTCGAATGGGAATCTGGTGATGCATTAGGCGTGTATATTATCGGAGGATCAACAGACCAGCTTTTCAAATTTGAATATCGTTCTGAAAATACATTCACTTGTGCTGAGTTCGAACCTCAGGAAGACACTGAATACAAATATTATGTATTGTATCCTTACAACCCTGATTTCAAGATCGAGGCAGAATCGTTGGAAGCGGAAGTGAATATTGAATCAGGAATACAGGTTGCTGGAAGCAGTGCATCTCATATCAAGACACCTTTATTTGGCAAGGCTGAGGCGAGCGGTATTGCTTCTCCTGAAGTGGCTTTAAGCCATCTTGCAACTGTGATAAAGGTAAATGTAGTCAACACTGCTGGATCGCCGATTGCTATCTCGAATGTAACAGTATCAGCTCCTGGAACGAGTCTGTCAGGTTCTTTTTCAGTCAATTTTGAAACTGGGGCACTGACTCCTCTCGAGCCTTCTGAAGAGGCCAAAGTTTCAGCGGATGAAGTCGAGGTAGTATCCTCAGAATCATTTTTCCTGGCATGCTCACCTTTTGCAGCGGAAGGTAATGTTGCAATAAGCGTTAATGACGGCGAGTACTGCATATACAAGTCTGGACTCAATTTTCTTGCTGGCCATGTATATACTACAACTCTGGAATGTTCTCGCTTCGTAATCGGTGGCGATGCGCTTCCTGAGTATGCTGATGCCGCTATCCAACAGACTCTTGAAGATGAAAATACATATGCGTGGCGAGCTCAGTTAAATGAAGGCACTTTCCATATTTCTACTTCAGGTGGCTACATCTCAGCTTCAAACAAGGCCTTTTCAGCTTCATCATCTTATACGATAGCAGAAACTTCAGAAGAAGCGTCATGGACGATAACTGAAAGTGGTATTTACCGTATCGTCATAAATGCTGAAAATAATACTGTGGCAGTCTATTCTCCTGATAATGACTTGACACCTAAGTATGCCAATGGCTCGTGGGCTGACGGCAGTTTGGCGGGCTATGGTAAAAAACCTGAAGAAAACACAGTTGAGGTAGAATGTCTGTGGATGTATGGACCATTCAGTTCTTTCAATGATAACAGTGGAGTAAAACAGGGCTTTAATTACAAATATCGTTGCATCAGAAGTTTGGCTGATCCTTACATTTTTGTTTATTCTGGAGATGAGCTGCCACGTATAGAGGGTAATGCAAATGCAGGAAGTGCGAAAAAGTGGACTGAAGGAGCTCTGGTATTTTTTATCGGACCTGAGAAACCTCACGATGGAAGCAATGAATTCTCTTCTAGTAATACGGCCCAGACAGAACCTAGACCATATAATAATTCTTATGCTTTCGGTTATTCTGACTCTGAGTCTGTCAGAAATAATGTATGTGACAGTTTTAAAGCAAGCATTGATACTGAATATGGTTTAAGGGAAGGGCAGGATGACAGTCGCTATGCTTATTTTGAGATACCTGAAGGCTGTAATTATGTTCTTGTAGATACAAGGGAAATGACAGTGGTTTTCAGACACGTTGAATAGCCATTATATTGTTCATTTTTCAGACATCAAGGGTATGACTGTGACATTCATGCATGATCATACCCTTTCATCGTCAATTTCATTTAACATTAAATACTCTGTCATGAAAAAAATATTCACTTTCATACTCGCTCTGAGCCTTTCCGGACTCTGTCTGTGCGCTGAAGACCGTCAGGCGGCCGGACATTCCTGTTCAGAGATCTTGGTCGAAGCAGAGAGCTTCGGCGACAAGGGCGGGTGGGTACTGGACCAGCAGTTCATGGACCAGATGGGCTCGCCATACCTTCTGGCGCACGGTCTTGGCCGGCCAGTGCCAGACGCGGAGACAGAGGTCATGATTCCGGAGTCAGGGGTCTGGCATGTCTACGCGCGGACGTACAACTGGACGTCCCCCTGGACGGAGAAGCCGGGCCCGGGCCAATTCCGCATCAAGGTTTCAGGCAGGACGCTGAAGAACACGCTCGGGGCGGAAGGCGAGGAGTGGCAATGGCAGTATGCTGGGAGCGTCAGGCTGAAGTCAGGCGAAGCCGTGCTGGCCCTGACAGATATGACAGGGTTCGACGGGAGGTGCGATGCGGTCTACCTGACGATGGCCGGCCCTTCCGGGAAGCATGGCATGCCCGGAGCAGAGCTCGAGGCAGGAGCGAAAGCGGACATCCTCAGGGCGGAGCGGAAAGCCGCGGCCGAGATGGTAGCAGAGACGGAGCGCTATGACTTCGTTGTGGTCGGCGGCGGGATAGCCGGGATGTGCGCGGCAGTGACGGCGGCCCGTCTT
>CASEOO010000032.1 GCA_949289565.1 uncultured Bacteroidales bacterium | reverse complement strand
TTTCCAGAAACTCTCCCTTTTCATCCGCGGGAACTTCTTCATCCCGGATCCGAGGTGTTTCTGGGTGAGGCCGTCAGTCAAATATCTGCTGAGGTATCTGAAAGACCATCCGGTGGACATCATAGTCAGTACCGGACCGCCACATTCGATGCATCTCATCGCCATGAAGGTGGCTCAGGCCACGAAACTGCCGTGGATAGCGGACTTCAGAGACCCTTGGACCAGGATGTTCTATTTCAAGCATCTGCATCTGACTTCATGGGCAGAGCGCAGGCACATCGCTCTGGAAAAGCAGGTACTGGACTCAGCCACGGCCATAGTCACCGTTACCAAGCCTCTTCAAGAGGAATTCCAGTCCATGACTTCCACCCCCGTATACTGCATCACAAACGGATATGATGAGTCAGATTTCAGACAGATAGTCGAACCGGACGGGTTCTTCAACATCACCCATACCGGACTTTTCGCCGCGGACGGCAACCCTGAGACGCTTTGGAAGGTTCTGGAAGACAAGTGCCGGACCGACAGTGAATTCCGCAAACTTCTCCGGATCAGGCTTGTCGGCAAGACCGACAGGGAAATCGCTGAATCCGTCATAGAGCACGGCCTGGCTGAAAATCTGAGGAATCTCGGCTACCAGCCCCATCAGGTAGCCGCGAGGGAGCAGATGGGAGCATCCGTTCTCCTGCTGCCTCAACGGAAAGAACCTGAGTACAAGGCCGTTCTGACTGGAAAGATATTCGAATACATGGCAGCAGGGCATCCTATCCTCGGCATAGGCATGACAGAATGTACCATGGCCGATGTACTCAACGAAACACGCAGCGGAGCTATGCTGGACTGGGATGACTACGGAGGAATAAGGAAATTCCTGGATGACTGCTGGGAAAAGTTCAAGTCCGATGAGCCGGAATCTGAAAATGCCGATATATCCGGATATTCGCGCAAGGAACTGACAGGACGCATGGCCCGACTGATGGAAAGCCTGCTGGAGCCGGACGGGACAGGGCGTTACATAAAGAAAGAATCTTAAATATAGCCGTGTACAAAGAATCTGACAAGAGCAAGACAAAGAATATATGAAAAATACTTTAGTGAAAAACATTTTGTATGGAGCAGGCATCATCCTGCTGTTCACAGCGATTTCATACGCATTCGTCCCGGAAGTGCTGAGCGGGAAGATAGTGAACCAGTCCGATATTTCAGGATGGACAGGAATGACGAACGAGGTGATCACTTACAACGAGGACCATCCCGAAGACCCGTCTTTCTGGACGAATTCGATGTTCGGAGGCATGCCGACCATATCCATGTACGGCATATTCAAGGGAGACTGGACAGCCTGGCTGTACGATTTCCTGCTTACAGGAGCCAGACCCGCAACTTATATTTTCATAAGCCTTCTCGGAGGATTCCTTCTGATGCTCGCTTTCGGCATCAGGCCTCTGCTCGCAATAGGAGGGGCGATAGCCATAGCTTTCTGTTCCTACAACATGCAGATCATCCAGGTCGGACACAATACGAAGATGCAGGCCATCGCCTATATGCCGTGGGTGCTCGCCGCAATGGTCTATACCTACAGGTCCGCACTGGCATTGTCCGAAAGGACTAAGAAAAGACTTTTGCAGACATGTCTCGGAGCGGTATTGTTCGCCTTCGCTCTCAGCTTCCAGATCAAGGCGAACCATCCTCAGATTTCGTATTATCTGGCGATAGTCATTCTGGTCTACGTGATCGCAGTATTTGTGAAAATATTGTCCGGAACGGACAGAAAAAAGGCTCTGGCAGGATTTTTCACGGCGTCAGCGCTGCTGCTGGTCATAGGCGGGCTCGGAATAGCGACGAATCTGAACAAGCTGCTGCCGACTTACGAATATGCGGAGTACTCGATGCGCGGCGGTTCGGAACTCGGACAGAGTGACGGAGAAGGAAGCGAGGGGCTGGATCTGGACTATGCCACAGCCTGGTCATACGGCATCTCGGAAACTCCCAATCTGCTGATTCCCAACTTCAACGGCGGCTCTTCCGCAGGCGATCCGAAGCTCAGAAATTCAGAGGTCCGAGACCTTCTCGTACGCGCCCAGCAGCCGGATGTAGACGAAACCATGAAATACCTGCCTCTGTACTGGGGGCCACAGCCGTTCACGGCAGGACCGATGTACATGGGCGCCATCTCCATATTCCTATTCATTCTCGGACTTTTCGTGGTGAAAGGACGTGACAAGTGGTGGCTCGCGATCTGTACCGTTCTGGCGATTCTGCTGGCATGGGGAAGTCATTTCATGTGGTTCACGAAACTCTGGTTCGATGCTGTGCCGCTATATAACAAATTCAGGACGGTCTCCATGGCTTTAGTCATCCTGCAGGTGACAGTGCCTCTGCTCGGATTCATGGCGCTCGACAAGATATGGAAGACTGAAAAAGGGTCGCGCAGTGTACGCAAGGCGGCTTTGGCCGCATACGGCATTACCGGCGGATTCTGTCTGCTTTTCGCCATCTTCCCGTCTCTGGCAGGTTCGTTTTCCGGGGCTTCCGATGCGGGAATGCAGGATATTCTGGCTGATGCACTGCAGGCCGACAGAAAGGCCATGCTGGTGAAAGACGCATGCCGGAGCCTGGTGTTCGTGACTCTGGCTTTCGCGCTTATATGCTGGAATCTCAGAAGTGCGGACAGAAACTCCTCAGATGGCAAATCTTTCACCATAGCCGGACTCGCCATGGCCGTCCTGGTGCTGCTGGACCTCTGGGGAGTGGACAAGAGATACCTGAACAGCGGACATTTCATGAGTCGCAGCGACTTCTCGTCACAGTTCACGGCACGGCCTGTGGATGAAATGATACTGGAAGACCCGTCATTAGACTACAGGGTGCTGGATCTGAGCGTAAACACGTTCAACGACTCGCACGCCAGCTACTGGCACAAGTCCATCGGAGGCTACAGCCCGGCGAAACTTCAGAGATATCAGGATCTGATAGAATATCATCTGTCGGGAGAAATAAACAGCATCATCCGCACGGTGAATTCTTCCGCCACGATCCAGGATGTGGAGGCCGGGCTGCCGGAAATTCCTGTCCTTTCCATGCTGAACGACAAATACATCATCATCGGAGGGGAATATCCTCCTGTGGTGAACTCCCAGGCTTTCGGCAACTGCTGGATAGCCGGTTCTGCATTACAGGCTTCTTCACCAGATGAAGAAATAGCGCTTTTAGATTCTGCCGACCTTCGCGGCGAGGCCGTGATAGGGAATGATTTCGCATGGGCTCGCGAGCGCCTGGATTCGCTCAGTAAGCTGGCGCAATATGACATAGCGCCGGCAGATTCAGTATGGATGACTTCATACGAGCCGAACGAGCTGAAATACCGCAGCCGCCTGCACTCGGAACAGGCAGTGATATTCAGCGAAATATATTACCCGAAAGGGTGGAAACTCACCATAGACGGAGAGCCTGCAGAGCTTTTCAGGGCCGACTGGATTCTGCGCGGGGCATTCATCCCTGCCGGAGAGCATGAAATCGTGATGCGGTTCGACCCTCAGTCCTACAGGACAGGAGCCGCCATCTCCAGAGCCTCTTCCATAGCATTGTATGTACTGCTGGTTCTTTCCGGAGCAAGCCTCGCCGCTGTCCGCAGAAAGGAATAGAAGCATAAAGGTTGTAACATTATAACCTTTTTAAAGGAATTTCATCAACGTGGGGAAAAGGAAGGTAATTGGAGAGTTTTTATAACGCAATAATCAAGATTATCAGCTTTCGATTTCAAGTAACATTTCTATGAATACCAGCAAGAAACACAAGATACTCTTCGTATGTTTGGGGAACATTTGCCGTTCTCCGGCGGCGGAAGGGATATTCAGGGCGATAGTGGAAAGAAACGATGCCGGCGATGACTTCATCATAGACTCCGCAGGCACATATTCAGGACACAGGGGCGACCTTCCGGACAGAAGAATGCGCAGAGCTGCAAGCAACAGAGGCTACGAGCTGACGCATCGCGCCAGACCGGTGGAAATGACCGACTTCTTCGACTTCGACCTCATCATAGCCATGGATGACTCGAACTTCACCGACCTCATGCATCTGGCCCCGTCAGTGGAGACATCCCGGAAGATAAGGAAAATGTCCGCTTATTTCAGCGGACAATCCCTCGACTATGTGCCGGACCCCTACTATATGGGAGCCGACGGCTTCGAACTGGTGCTCGACCTCCTCGAAGACGCCTGCCGGAACCTGTATGACAGCATCGTAGCGCAGGCAGGCGACTGACAGCAGTGGTCCGGCATAAAATCATCTGATTTTCGTACAAATATGGTAGAGAAAAGTTTAATAAACAATTAAGATGATAACGAAAGAAGAAGTGCTGGCCTTGTTGCAAAGTACTGAAACATATAGGATAGAGCGTACAACGTCTACTGGGGACATGGACAAATTCCAGGAAGCGATTTGTGCATTTGCCAATGATTTGCCTAATTCCAGAAAGAAAGGATATTTGATTCTTGGTGCATATGACAATGGTACTCTGTCAGGATTGAAAGTTACCGACACTCTGTTGAAGAAGATTGCCGCAATACGCTCGGACGGCAACATACTGCCACTGCCTATCATGTCGGTAGAACGATTTGAATATGACGATGGTGATTTGCTCGTCGCAGAAGTTTCCCCTTCATTGGTTCCGCCTGTTCGTTATCGTGGCAGGACGTTTGTTCGTGTCGGGCCTCGTAGAGACATTGCGACAGAAGCCGAAGAGCGGATCTTGTTTGAGCGTAGAACTTCTTATATGGCGACTTTCGATGCAACACCTTGTTTCGGTGCTACAATAAAAGACATTGACACGGATTATATCAAGCGTGAGTATCTTCCTCAGATCATAGACCATGAAGTATTGGAAAGTGACAGCCGTGATATTAAAGAACAATTGGCCTCAATCCATTTGTACGATCTTCAGCATGAATGTCCTACCAATGCTGCTATCATTCTTTTCGGTAGAGATCCGCAGTATTTCTTGCATGGATGTTATGTACAATATGTCCATTTTGCAGGAAAAGACAGAGGCAGTGAAATCATTAACGAACGGCAGATAAAAGGGTGTCTCTCTAAAATGCTTCCTCAATTGGAAAGTTTTGTACGTGATGCTGTGGTTACATCTCGACCTATACCAATCAGTATGTTACGCGAAAAGGATATATTCAACTATCCTGATAAGGCATTAAGGGAATTGCTGATGAACGCTTGCATGCACAGAGATTATCAGTCTAATATGCCTATCAGATTTTATCAATACGAAGATCGTATCGAGATACTTAATGCTGGAGGTCTTTATGGTGAGGCTCGTCCTGAAAACTTCCCAATGGTGAATGATTATCGCAATCCGATTGTAGCTGAAGCTATGCGTGGATTAAAATATGTAAATATGTTTAATCGTGGAATTCAGCGTGTCAAAAACCTATTGCAGGAGAACGGTAATCCGGAGCCGATATTCAATGTGGATAAAATCACAGCTTTTGAAGTCGTGGTAAAACCATCTTTGTCACTTAACCTGGTCACAAATGACGAAAAAGTGACTAAGTCAGTGACCAAGTTAAATGAAACACTTAATGATATTCTTGATTTTTGCTCTACCCCTCGCAGAATGACAGAGATAATGGGTCATTTGGGACTTAAGCACCGGTATAATGTTAAGCATCGCTACATTGATCCTCTTATAGAGAGTGGTCATTTGGTGATGACAATTCCGGACAAGCCCAATAGCAGGAGTCAAAAATATAAGCGTGCATTAACTTAGTCACTTAACTTGGTCACAAATGACGAAAAAGTGACTAAGTATAAAGTTTGTATAACACAATAGTCATGATGACAAGGAAAATCATAGCAGGACTTTTATTTATTGCCCTGCTGCCAGTCATGGCGGCAGGATACGGGATATAGAGGTAGTTCTCTGAAATTCACTTTCATTCCATCGAACTCACGTTAATAATGTAAGTTCGACGAAGTGCGGCAACTTATCAGATTAATTGTTATCTTCAGGAAATTTATAATAAAGACAATAATTCATGCCACAGTTCCAGTTCAAAATCAAACTCAAGTATATCACGAAACCTCCGGTATGGAGACGTATTTCCGTGCCGTCCGACATCTCCTTCAACAAATTAGCCGATGTGATTCTGGATGCATTCGGCTGGTCAGGATATCATCTTTGGCAGTTTTCACCGACAGGTTATGGTTCTCGCCCTGTCATTGCTGTTCCGAATCCTGATGACTGGGAAAAACCAGATAAGAACGCTCGCAGATACAAGTTGAACGAGTTCTTCCATGAAGAAAGCGACAAGATCGTCTTCATATACGATTTCGGAGATGACTGGACTCATGAAGTGGTTCTGGAAAAAATAGTTGAAGGAGTTTCCCGAAAATGCATACTCATTGATGCGAAAGGGGCGACTCCACCTGAAGACTGTGGAGGGCCAATGGGTTATGAGCACCTGAAGAAAGTTCTGGGGGATCCGAAAGATCCGGAATACCAGGATATAGCAGAATGGCTTGGCATGGAACAGGATGAATATTGGGACCCTAAATTCCCGGATATAGAACCGGGAACCGAACTGGGAAACAATCTTGTCAGTCCGGACTTCAACTGATAGCCAATATGAATACAAACAAAAAAACAAGATACTCTTCGTCTGTCTGGGAAACATTTGCCGTTCTCCGGCGGCGGAAGGGATATTCAGGACGATAGTGGAAAGAAACGATGCCGGCGATGACCTCATCATAGCCATGGATGACTCGAACTTCACCGACCTCATGCATCTGGCCCCGTCAGTGGAGACATCCCGGAAGATAAGGAAAAGTGGGTGGGTCAAAAGTCACGAAGTGACCGCGACTGGAAGGAGCGAGATCCCCCTAATAGGGGGTGCAGGGGGTTAGGATGGGTCCAGTCTTTCGAAGAAAGACGTTTGAGGGTGACCAAAAGCCCCTTTTTGGTCACCCTCATCCCTCGACTATGTGCCGGACCCCTACTATATGGGAGCCGACGGCTTCGAACTGGTGCTCGACCTCCTCGAAGACGCCTGCCGGAACCTGTATGACAGCATCGTAGCGCAGGCAGGCGACTGAACTACACGAACTACGAGGCTTGCATGAAACTGGAAATATTATTCAATATTGTATCCTGAAATAGTCCAGTAATGCCTTATAGCTGTCCTGAGCTGTAAGACATGTATCTGTCAGATAACCGGGAGTATATTTCCATTCGCGCAAACCGCGGTAGTAGAACATCTTCAAGTCGTCAGTAATTATGAACGGCACCATGCAGTTCTTAAGGCATTCCTTGAACATTATAAGCCTTCCGACACGTCCGTTCCCGTCCTGGAACGGATGAATGGCCTCAAACCGTTGGTGAAAGTCCAGAATATCTTCAAAAGTCACTGCCGGCTTGGCCTTGTATTCCTTGAGCAAAGCCCTGATGGCTGCACCTGTCTTATGCGGTTCGACAGTTTCGATTCCGCCTACTTCATTGGGCAACCGCTTGTAATCCCCCACTGCAAACCATGATCTTGAGGCATCTGACGTGCCGGATTTGAGCAGTCTGTGCAACTGCTTTATCATACTTTCAGAGAGTGGTTCACATGCATGGTCAATAATAAAATCTATACACTTGAAATGATTCGTGGTCTCGATAATGTCATCGACATTGACGGCCGCATCCGTTATCCCTATCGTATTCGTCTCGAAAATATAGCGTGTCTGCTCCATGGTCAGACGGCTGCCCTCGATATGATTTGAGTTATATGTCAGGTCGACCTGAGTCCGATGATATATCCCGCCCTTTATTTTTCCTTCTTTCTGCTGGCGCAATGCATATAAAAGCGGAGAAATCCGTTGCTTCGCATTCTTGCGCGATGGAAGGGAGGCATCCGCAGGAATATTCCATGTCTTGCCCGTCAAATACACTCCGGGGATCTTGCCAAGAGCGCAATAATTTCGGACTGTACGTTCGGAAATCCCATGAGCCTCCGCATATTCACGTACTGAGACAAATTCTTTTGTTTCCGGCATAAAATCATCAGATTTTCCGTAAAGATAAGCATTTTCTTGCCGATACCGGCAAGAATTAAATATTTTCGTCCGGCAGGCAGGAAACTGAACCGCTCCTGCATAATCATAAAAGTCTAAAATATCAGGGCCGTCAGGAAGACTGCGGCCACAACCAGAGGGCAAATATAGCGGATAAGGAAATATACGAAGCCTGAAATCCACAGATTCCCTTTCAGCCGGCCTCCGTTCGTCATCTCGTTTATCACGTCCGCCCTCTTCATCACCCAGCCCACGAAAATGACCAGAAGCAAGCCTCCGACAGGCATCAGGATATTCGCCGACACCTTGTCGAACAGATTGAATATGGTCTGCCCGAAAATCTTCAGGCCGGCAAGTGGTCCGAACGACAGGGAGCACAGACAGCCCAGCACCCATGCTATGACGAAAATAAGGATGGATGCACCGCGGCGGGAATACTTCTTCTCCTCCACCAGATAAGCCACGCCCACTTCATACAGAGAAATAGACGAAGTCAGGGCCGCCACTATCAACGCCAGGAAAAACAGGATAGCCACCAGCCATCC
>CASEOO010000031.1 GCA_949289565.1 uncultured Bacteroidales bacterium | reverse complement strand
TCTTCGAAACCATTGACGAACAGAGAGCAATTGTGCTTGCACGAATTGCCGAAGTGAGGATATGGAAAAACTACAGTTTAACCTGGACCCATCCAAACCCCCTGCAACCCCTGTCAGGGGATCCCGCATCCTCCGGCCGGGGCCGTTTCCCGGATAATTGCAGGTTTTTGCCGCCTTTTCGTGCCATATGAATAAAATGGCATTTACGGGTGGAGGGTGGCCGGATTGTTCCGCCTGCCCTCCTTTATTTTTTTATCATTATCTGTTTATAGAATTTCATTCAAAAACAGAGGGGAGGTGTTTTTATAGGACACAATAAAATTGGAATGGATATTAGGAGAAAAACCTAAAAGGTATGAAAAGCTCTATAATATTCGTTTCAATAGTGATTTATTTTCTCAACGCAGAGGGGGAGTTATTATGAATAAATTGCCCGACTACATTCTTATTTACAACACTCAAGACCCTCAAAGCGGATACCATCTTTTCCCTTGCATAAATTCTTCAATAAAGGAACAAAATGATATGGAGGCGATGTCATATCCTTCTCCAGACGGAAATTATATAGTATTCTCTTTAGGAGAAGAGCTGCCGTCTGAGCCTATTGATATGAACAAACTTCTCCGAAAACTATTTCCTTCATGGGAAAAGGATGTTCTTTTTGCTCCGCAAATTGTAAAAGGAGAGGATATTGCCATGATGGTAAATGAATCTTTCGTATGTCCCCCGCTAGCTGATAGTACACAAAAGAATGTTCTGAGATTTCTCTTGGCTATCTGAAAAGACTGTTGCAGAACCGCCATTTCTTTCTCCGGATGAGCCGCCTGTCGTGTAAAAAGTTTATCTTTGCCGGATATGTTTGACTGAAATCACTTTGACGATGGAAGCTATCATAGAGGCAAAAGGTATAGAGAAATCTTTCGGAAAACTCAAAGTCCTGAAAGGCATCGACCTGTCCGTGTGCAGGTCCGAGGTCTTGTCCATCATGGGGGCGTCTGGTGCAGGCAAGACTACTCTGCTTCAGATTTTGGGCACACTCTCCGCCCCGGACGCAGGCACTCTGACCATAGACGGGATAGATGTGCTGAAGCTGAACAGCCGTCTTCTGTCGGCTTTCAGGAACACGAAAGTCGGTTTTGTCTTCCAGTTCCATCATCTGCTGCCTGAATTCACTGCTGTGGAGAATATTATGATTCCTGCACTTATAGCAGGCAAGTCCTCGAAGGAAGCCAGGGCTGAAGCGGAATCTTTGCTCGATGAACTTGGCCTGTCCGAGCGTTCCGGACACAAGCCGTCCGAGCTTTCAGGCGGAGAACAGCAGAGAGTCGCCATAGCCCGCGCCCTGGTGAATCACCCGGCTGTGATATTCGCTGACGAACCTTCTGGAAATCTGGACAGTGTCACGAAACAGGAGCTGCACAGCCTTTTCTTCAAGCTGCGCGACACCCATGGGCAGACATTCGTCATCGTCACTCATGATCCTGGGCTCGCTTCCCAGTGCGACCGCAGCCTTTTCATGCGTGACGGCTTGTTTGTCGACGGCGGTGAACAGCCTGGAATCTGACATATCCTGCATGTATTATGGGAATCTTCCGTTTCCGCCGTTTCTCCGTGGAGAATATGGAGTCCGCCATGAAGGTAAACACCGACGGAGTCCTTTTAGGCGCGCTGATGACAGTGCGTCCGCTTGACCGTAAATGTCTGGATGTCGGCACCGGCACAGGAACCATAGCATTGATGGCCGCACAGAGGCTTGCAGACTGCGCCATGGCACCGGAGACTGTGACCGCGAATATTGCACCGGCAGGTGCACCAGGCTCAGGATGCAAAATCATGATTTTCGGGATAGATATCGATGAAGCTTCTGCGCGGGAGGCTGGAAGAAATTTCGCCGCTTCTCCTTGGCCTGACATGCTCGAAGCCCTCCACACTTCCCTGAAAGATTTCATGACAGCTCCGCAATGCACTGTCTTCGACCATATTTTCTCAAATCCGCCATACTATGACCTTTCTTTGGGTGCGCCGGATGCCCGGCGCAATGCCGCCAGGCACACCCAGTCGCTTTCTTATCGGGAACTTGTCGCTTTTGCCTCCGTGCATCTGGCTCAGGATGGCCTTCTGTCATTGATCTTGCCTGCCGATGCCGAGCTGTGGCTTCTGAGGTATGCACGGATGTCTGGGCTTTGCCTATCCCGCATTGTCCGGATACGGACATCTGAAAAGAAACGGTTTTCGAGGATAATGGCTGAATTTTCGCGTGCCGGACAGACTCCAAATACGGTTGAGGAGGTTCTGACGATTCACCAGGGCCAGTCTTATACTCCGGAATATGCCGCCCTCACCAGGGATTTCTATATACGCTGAGACAGCTTTGCGGAAATCTGCAGGAGGCCGCTTTGCAGTGAATTGAAATGTTGCTATCTTTGCAGGATTGACCGAAGGTCATGATTATGAACTGGATTTTATGAAGAATATCAGGAATTTCTGCATCATTGCACATATCGACCATGGCAAAAGCACCCTTGCCGACAGGATGATTGAGATCACCAAGACGCTGGCCGCACGGGATATGGAGGCTCAGGTGCTCGATTCTATGGATCTGGAAAAGGAAAAGGGAATCACCATCAAGAGCCATGCTATCCAGATGGATTATATACATGGAGGTGAAAAATATACTCTGAATCTGATCGATACGCCGGGCCATGTCGATTTTTCTTATGAAGTTTCACGTGCCATAGCTTCGTGCGAAGGGGCTCTTCTGGTTGTAGATGCTACACAAGGTATTCAGGCTCAGACGATTTCAAATCTTTATCTGGCGATTGAGCATGACCTGGAGATCATCCCTGTCCTGAACAAAATCGATGTGGATTCGGCTATGGTGGATGTGGTGACGGACCAGGTGGTCGATTTGCTGGGATGCAAACCCGAAGATGTTCTCTGCGCTTCAGGAAAAACAGGGCAGGGCGTGCATGAGATACTGGACGCAATTGTGGAGCGCATTCCTGCTCCTGAAGGCGATCCCGACGCCCCGCTGCAGGCGTTGATTTTCGATTCTGTATTTAATTCTTTCAGAGGCATCATCGCTTATTACAAAGTCGTCAACGGGACTCTGAGGACTGGCGAGAAAGTGAAGTTCTTCAACACCGGCAAAGTCTATGATGCTGACGAGGTCGGAGTCTTGAAGATGAAACTCGACCCGAGGCCGGAAATTCCGTGCGGAAGCGTTGGCTATATCATTTCCGGCATCAAGACAGCATCTGAAGTGAAGGTCGGCGACACTATCACCCACGTGGAGAATCCATGCGGCGAAGCTATAGCAGGTTTCGAGGAAGTGAAGCCGATGCTTTTTGCAGGTGTGTATCCTGTGGAAACTGACCAGTATGAGGAACTGCGGTCATCTCTGGAGAAACTCCAGCTGAACGATGCTTCGCTGGTATTTGAGCCGGAGTCTTCGCTTGCGCTCGGTTTCGGTTTCCGTTGCGGATTCCTGGGGCTTCTCCATCTGGAAATCATCCAGGAAAGGCTGTACAGAGAGTTCAATATGGATGTGGTGACCACTGTGCCTAATGTCTCGTACAAGGTCTATACGACCCAGGGCGAAGTGGTGGATGTGCACAATCCGTCCGGTCTTCCTGCGCCTACTCTCATATCGAAAATAGAAGAGCCTTACATCCGTGCCCAGGTGATCTCCAAGTCTGAATTCTACGGGCCTATCATGAAGCTTTGCCTTGACAAGAGGGGGATATTGATAAACCAGCATTATATCACTTCTGACAGGCTGGAGCTGACATATGAAATGCCTTTGTCCGAAATCGTATTTGATTTTTATGACAAGCTCAAATCGATATCCAAGGGCTATGCATCTTTCGATTACCACCTCATAGGCTACAAGGAGGCGAAGCTCGTGAAGCTCGACATCCTGCTGAACGGAGACCCTGCGGATGCGCTTTCAAGCCTGATTCATGCAGATCATGCATATGATTTCGGCCGGAAGATATGCGAGAAACTCAAGGAATTGATACCGAGACAGCAGTTCGATGTGGCTATCCAGGCCGCGATCGGGGCGAAAATCATAGCCCGCGAGACGGTAAAGGCAGTGAGGAAAGATGTCACTGCGAAGTGTTATGGAGGTGATATTTCCAGGAAGCGCAAGCTTCTCGAAAAGCAGAAGCAGGGAAAGAAGCGTATGCGCCAGATAGGAACTGTGGAAGTCCCTCAAAGCGCCTTCATGGCAGTGCTGAAGCTTGATTAGGCTTCATGTGCCTGGACCCGGTAAAACAAAACGGGTTGTCATCTCGACAACCCGTTTTAATTCTGTGGAAGGCGGGATACATTGCACACATTCCCGTCAAATGTCTCCACAGAAAGAGACGAATAAGATTCTTAACCGGAAACAAAGATCGCCTCTTTTAGTTTTTTCGAGGTTGTCTGCCTTGTTGTTTTACGTGTTGTTTTATTGATTATAAGTTGTCTAAGCTATGAAAAATATAAAACCATACATCACAGCCATGCGCCTGAGGACTCTTCCTCAGTCTTTGGCAGGAGTCGCTCTGGGCCTGCTTCTGGCTACTGCTGATTATGTCGTGAATCCGTGGGCGGCCGCCTTCGCATTGCTGACGGCAGTCTTCCTTCAGATATTGTCCAACACCTCCAATGAACTGGGCGATTTCCTCAGCGGAACGGACCGCAGGGACGACAGGCAGGGCCCGGCATACACTCTCACGGGAGGGCTTATATCGGAAAAGGGATACAGGGTGATGGTTTGGACCTATGCCGCTCTTTCTGCGGCCAGCGGCCTGGCGATGGTCTGGTTCTCTTTCGGAACATTTTTCAGTTATGGAGCTATCATCACTCTCTTCCTGGGCGTGATGGCCATATCTGCCGCCATGAGGTATACTCTGGGAAAAAATCCATATGGCTACAGAGGCTTTGGAGACTTGAATGTTTTTCTGTATTTCGGGATAGTGGCGGTTCTCGGTGCGTATTTCGTGGCCGCGCATGAGATCCCGAACTGGTATCTCCTTCTCCCCGCAGTTTCCCTGGGATGCCTGAGCACGGCAGTGCTGAATGTGAACAATATCCGTGATATCGAGACCGATACGCTGACCAGGAGGACCATCCCTGTGAGGATAGGCGAGAAAAAAGCCAAAATTTATCATGTCGTCCTGATCGCTGCAGGCTGGGCGGCCATGACTGGTTACACTTTTGTCAGGGCGTTTGACTGGTGCCATTATTTATATGTGTGCACGCTCCCGCTTTTCATAGTGCATCTGGCAGGGGTCTGGAAGCATTCCGGAAAGGCTTTGGACAAGCAGCTTCCGCTTCTGGTTATCAGCACGTTCCTGTTCTCTATCCTTTCGGGCTTGGGGTTCGTCTTGTATCTGATTTGACGTCAGTTTGCCTAATTAATCTACTATGACTGCAGATTTCGATGACCTGATTTGCGATTTCTTCGCAATCCACTTCGATTTTTCGTGCGTGCGTCTATTTCGTGCCTATAAACATTCTGCAGATGCCGAAAGTCAGGGATCTGCTTTGCGCAGAGGAGAAGCCTGCTGAAAGTATCATCCGGCATACTTCATCCGGCCGCGGGAATTTCAGGACAGACGCTGGCAGGTATTTGTATGCCGCCTTGTCTCCTGACACCATCCCCCCTATGGCCGGCAGAATGTGCAGGAAATACAGCTTGTAGAGGAAGCGGAGCAGGGGATTGCCTGGAACGGAAAGCTCCAGTATCACCAGCTTGCCTCCTGGTTTCAGAACTCTTCCCATCTCGGACAGCCCCTTTCCCAGGTGCTCGAAATTCCGCACTCCGAATGCCGCTGACACACGGTCGAAACTGTTTTCCGGATAGTCCAGGCATTCGCAGTCTCCGTATTTCAGCCTGATTCTGTTTTCTATTCCGGCATCAGCCACTTTCTCCCGTCCTACTTTCAGCATGCCTTCGGAAATGTCTATGCCTTCTATCTGGGTGCCCGGTGCTGAGCCCCGGGCAATGGCTATGGCGAAGTCTCCTGTGCCGCAGGCCACGTCCAGTATTGTCAGCGGATTTCCGCTGACAATCTCTTTGACTGCCTTTCTTCTCCATGACTTGTCTATGTCCATGGATAATATATGATTCAGCTTGTCATAGTTTCCTGCGATGTTGTCGAACATCTTCCGGACATTTTCTTTCTTCGGCATAGTATATAAAATTATAATGAATCACCTGGCCCGGTGCCGTAGTCTCGTATATTCACAAGCCGCGAAGCAGGCCGCGACTGGAAGGAGCGAGATCCCCCTATCAGGGGGAGCAGGGGGTTAGGATGGGTCTCCTGACCCGGTGCCGTTACGGCACCGGGTCATAGCCGCTCCCTCCCCATGGATGGCAGCGCAGAATCCTCCGTACCGTCAGATACAGCCCCTTGAAAGGCCCGTGCTTTCTGAAAGCTTCCAAAGCATATTCTGAACATGTCGGAGTGAACCTGCACGCAGGCGGCGTGAAAGGAGATATGCACTTCCTGTAAAAAAGAATCAGGAACACGAACGGAGAAATCGCTATTTTCTTCAATATTTCCTCAGTCCTTCCTCTTTTCATTGGCCGTATCCATTATTATCTGTCCTACAGTGGCGAATATCTCGTCACTGCCGCATATTTCCTTGCTGTTGTATATGAATAGAATATCTGTCCCGCTTTCCTTCTGGATGAGATGCTTTTGCAGACGCCAGCTTTCCCTGATGCGCCGTTTCAGCAGATTCCGTTTGACGGCTCTCTTGAAGAACTTCTTGGACACTGAAATCATTATTCTGCTGTATGGCAGTCCATTATCCGGCAAAAAGCAATATCTGAACCTGCGGCATGAACGGAACTTGCCTTCGGAGAGAAGCCTGGCAATGTCTTTCTGGCCGTGCAGCCTCTCCTCCTTGGACAATGTGCGGCGCTGAGCAGGATCACCCATCTATTTGCTCTTTTCCAGATACAGCTCGATGGCTTTGGCCACGGACGGGGCAGCTGACGTAGGTGCGGATATCTCTATGTCGAGACCTGCGTCTGACATAGCCTTGACGACGGATTTCCCGTATGAGACAAACCGTATGCCCTCCTGCTTGAAATCCGGGAAGTTCTCGAAAAGCGACTTCACATCTGACGGGTTGTACAGGACTATCATGTCGTATTTCGACGGAGTCACAGCTTTAAGGTCGCAAGACACGGACTTCACGAATATCGCGCTCTTGAAATCCATCCCGTTCTGTTCGAATATCCTGGTGATGTCGTTGTTCGTGGAGTCGGAAGTGGCTATCAGGAATTTTTCTCCTTTGTGCTTCGTGCCTATGATGGAAATCAGGGATGCCGGTGTGCCGTCTCCGAAGAAAATCTTCCTTTTCCGGTATACTATATGTTTCTGGAGATACATCGCTACGGCTTCTGTGGTGCAGAAATATTTCATAGTCTCCGGAATCTTGACTCTCAGCTCGTTGCAGAGGTGAAAGAATGCATCGATGGTGGAGCGTGCAGAAAAGACTATCGCGCTGTAATCCAGAATGTTCACTCTCTGGCCTCTGAATTCCCTCGAAGAGAGCGGCTCTATGGCAAAGAATGGAACGAAATCAAAATTGACCCCATATTTCGCAGTGATTTCCGAATATGGAGAGTTCGCTTTTGGCGGCTGCTGTGAAATAAGAATGTTCCGTACAGTCATATCATAAAAATACTGCCGAAAGTATAAGAATTGCTGTCGGCAAAATTTCCAGGCCGCAAAGATACAAAATTGACGTTAAAAATGAGCAAGAGTTGTGGAAAATTTGATATTTTCTGAAAATTGAAATCAGATATGCTGCGCCAATTGCGTATAATTCCACTTTTTTGGTGATTTCTGCGGAAATATCTGAAAAAGAACATATTCCTGCTGATATCAATACGGCTGTGGCCAGGATGCAGAAGAAGCTCCAGGACATCTTTCTGGCAGAATTGAACATCTTTTCGCCTCCCCTCGGCGCTCTGCAGACGATGAAAGGAATTGTTCTGGCCGCCAGGTAACATGCGAAAACGGCAAATATGCACCCTGAATATGCCAGTCCTGTTATTCCGTCCAGAAACGACGGATTGTACAGGCGGCTTCCGGATATGGCCAGGCAGAAAGGAACTGTCAGCCATGCCGCGAAAATATTCCTGTCATGCGACAGTTTCACACTGTTTTCCAGGTTTATGCATTCTTTCCACCTGAGCAGGCAGCCGGCCAGGGAAGGCAATATGTCTGCAATGTGCCTCAGAAGCAGAATCCCTGTGATGACACAGACGGCGGCCAATATCTCGACAGGATTCATGTTCAGTTCCCTCTTTTGGCTTTATATCCCATTTCCTGGAGAAGCGCGGTGACTCTGTCTCTGAAGTCGCCCTGGATAGTTATTTCCCCGTCCTTTGCGCTTCCTCCCACTCCGCATTTGACTTTCAGGGTTCTTCCCAGTTCGGCCAGGTCTTCGGCTTTCCCTATGAAGCCGCTTACCAGGGTGACTTGCTTCCCGCCTCTGTTCCTCCGGTCCAGTGATACGATGAGTTTCTGTCTGGAAGGCTCGAGCGTTTCCGCTGTTTCTTCTGCTTCTACTTCATATTTGAAATCAGGATTGGTCGAATAGACCACCCCAAGTCTTTTTTTCCAGTCGTTGTCTGCCATGTGTGATGGAAATTATGTCCTTTGCGCTATTTTCTGCAAAAATAAGGAAACAATTCGTATCTTTGCCCATTTGAACGGAAAAGATACGTTAATTGAAGATGGATAATAGAAAATTTACATTTTGGAACAGGATTTCAGCAGTCTTCGTTCTTGTGGTGTCGGCAGTGACATATCTGTTGACGATAGAGCCCACTGCGTCATTCTGGGATTGCGGGGAATTCATCGCGTCATCATATAAACTGGAAGTGGGACATCCGCCAGGAAACCCTGTTTTCCAGCTGATTGCCAGGTTTTTCACCATGTTCACTGACAATATGCACGCGGCCGTGGCAGTGAATGTTATGAGTGCATTGTGCTCTGCGCTGACAATATTTTTCCTTTACCTGACTATAGTCTTCCTGGCCAAGAGGGCGGTTAAGCCGGACGAGGATGGAAAATATTCAGCGCCTCGCGCCATTGCCATTTATGGCTCCGGAATAGTCGGCGCTCTGGCATATTGCTTTTCCGACACATTCTGGTTCTCGGCCGTAGAAGGCGAGGTGTATGCGATGTCTTCGCTGTTCACTGCGATGGTTTTCTGGGCGATGACTAAGTGGTACGAGCAGGCTGACACTCCTTATGCGAACAGGTGGATAGTGCTCATTTCGTTTCTGATGGGGCTTTCGATAGGCGTGCATCTGCTGAACCTGCTCACCATACCTGCCTTGGTTTTCATGTTTTATTACAGAAAGCGCGAGGACGGACATTATTCGTTCTGGGAGTATGTGAAGATATTCGCTGTTTCTGCTATTATTCTGGCTGTCATACTTTTCGGCATCATACCATATCTTCCCAAGCTGGCGGCATATACAGACCTGTTTTTCGTGAATGTGCTCGGGCTGCCGTTCAACACTGGCGCGGCCTTCTTCATGCTGGCGCTTCTGGCGGCATGTTTCTGGGGGCTGTTCTGGACGATGAAGCGCAAGGCTGTGACCGCCAACACCCTTCTGCTGTGCTTCACGGTGATAGTCATCGGTTTCTCGGTTTTTTCGGTGGTCATCATCAGGTCGGCGGCCAAGACTCCGACGAATGAGTATCAGCCGGACAATCCTTTCACTCTGATCCGCTACCTGGGCCGTGAGCAGTATGGCTCGAACCCTATTATATATGGCCAGTACTTTGATGCTCCATATGAAGTCGTCACTCCGAAATACTGGGCCCCTCTGGACGGCAAGTATGTGCATGCTGACGGTCCCGGAGAATTGAAATATCCTGCTGAAGGAAAGATGCTTTTCCCTCGCATGTGGGCAGGAGGCGACCAGCGCTACATAGACTTTTACGAATCATACATGAACGGGAAAGGCAAGCCAGTGGCCGGCTCGGAACACCTGAAGCCTGGTTTCGGAACGAATATCTATTTCTTCCTGGACTACCAGCTGAACTGGATGTACTGGAGATATTTCATGTGGAATTTCGCAGGCCGTCAGAACGATATACACAGCCCGTCTCCGGGCGAGCTTTTCGCAGGCAACTGGGAGAGCGGCATCGGCTTTATCGACAAGGCGCGTCTCGGCGACCAGGACGGGGCTCCTGACTATCTGAAGAACAACAAGGGCAAGAACCATTACTATATGCTTCCTCTTCTGCTCGGTCTGATAGGGCTTTTTTTCCAGTTCGCCAGGGACAAGAGGGGGACGTGGCTTACCTTCCTCCTGTTTTTCATGACAGGAATCGCTATCGTGATCTATCTGAACCAGCCTCCACTTCAGGTGCGCGAGAGGGACTATGCTTATGCCGGTTCATTCTATGCCTTTTCGATATGGATAGGGCTGGCGGTGCTGGCGATATATTCTCTCTTAGAGGATATGATTGCCGGCAAGACCGGCAATGGCGGCTCGCGGCCGGCGCGCATCGCCGCGGCTTCTGCTGTCTCTCTGGTGTGTCTCGGCGTGCCTGCCCTCATGGCGCAGCAGAACTGGGACGACCACAACAGAAGCCACAGGTACACTGCCGTGGAGCTGGCCAGGAACTATCTGAACTCTGTCGGTGAAAACGGCATCCTGATTACGCACGGAGACAATGACACATTCCCTCTCTGGTATGTTCAGGAAGTGGAAAATGTACGTACAGATGTGAGGATATGCAACACTTCCCTGCTGGGGACAGACTGGCACATAGACCAGATGAAATATGCCTGCAACGAGTCCGCCCCGCTGCCTCTGTCCGTGGGCATGGACCAGTATCTATACGGCACAAATGAACTTGTGTTCATCTATGACGTTCGCGACACCGTGATATCCATTGATGACGTGATGCGCGTGTTCAAGCATCCGCGTGCAAAGGTGGAGCTTACGAGCGGGAAGCTTGTCGACTATATCATGTCGCGCAAAATCAGCGTTCCTGTGAACAAGGAGAATGTGATCAAATATGGTATCCTCGATGAGAAATACGCAGACCAGATACCTGACGAGATAGTCCTGGAGATGCCTCAGAGCAAGACCTTCATTACCAAGCCTGAGCTTTTCCTTCTCGACCTGCTCTCGAATTACGAATGGGACAGGCCGATCAACATGCTTTCGATGGGCGGCGATCTGGATATAGGCCAGAAGAGCTATCTCATGTATGAAGGCTTCTCATATAAGCTCGTCCCTATTAAAGGCCCGATGAGCAGCTCTCAGGTGGGGCTTACAGACACTGAAGACCTGTACTGGAAGATGAAGAACGTCTTCTCCTGGGATGCATTGAAGCGCGACGACTACTTCGTGGACTACCAGAACCTGTATACTTTCTGCGGAGTGATGTCGCAGAGGAATCTTTTCATGAATGCAGCTGAAAAGCTGATGCAGGAAGGGCAGGATGACCGCGCTCTCGAGATGCTGGACATGTGCATGGAAAATGTGCCTGAATACAATTTCCCTCTGGACATGACATATCTTGGCTTCAGCAATGAATATATGGTGCTGCGCATCATCTCTATGTATTATGATCTTGGCCAGCCGGAAAAGGCCCGCGAGATAGCCGGCCGTTTCGCTGACGAGCTGATGGAGTCCGCCGATTTCTTCCTGTCGTTCTACAATTACAGAGAGAGCGATTTCGACAGTGTCTTCACTTATCTCCAGAATCTGCAGTATGTTTATGCCGCCGGAGGCGACAACGACCTTGCGGATGAATTGAGCGCCAGGATCACTAATCTTATAGACCCGACAGGCGAATTGTCTGCCGAGATTGGAAATATAAAATAATTGATTTATATTTGCACCGGATTTGATCCGGTGCAATGTTTGGGGGATTAGCTCAGTTGGCTAGAGCGCTTGCATGGCATGCAAGAGGTCACGAGTTCGACTCTCGTATTCTCCACGATCAGAGAGGGTGGCCCGAAATTCCGGACCACCCTCTCTGACGTCTTTCTGCGAAAGACTGCGCGGGCGCTTCTATCTTCTGAGCCTGACGAAAATGCTGAGAGGCAAGTTCTTGCCGAAGCTGTCGTGCAGCACCAGTTCCCCGCATTCTATTCCGGGGCAGTCTGCCGGCAGCCCGAATGCCTGCTTCACTACAGTTTCTCCAAGCACGGCAGAATATCCGTTCGAATACAGGTTAAGCACCATGAAGCTGTCTTCCGGCGCCAGGATCGCGGCCACGCATTTCATGATGTCGTACAGGCATTCGTCCAGTTTCCATTTCTCCCCGTCCGGGCCATGCCCGTATGCAGGCGGATCCAGAATGATCCCCTGGTAAGTGTTTCCCCTTTTTGCCTCTCGCCTTGCGAATTTAAGCGCGTCTTCCACCACCCATCTTATATTGTCCAGATGGCTGAGCTCCATATTGTTTCTGGCCCATGTCACCACTTGGCGGACAGAGTCCAGATGAGTGACATCCGCTCCTGCGGCCTTGGCGGCCAGCGAAGCCGCTCCTGTGTAGGCGAAAAGGTTGAGAACCTTGGGCTTCTGCCTTCCTTGGGCTTCTGCCTTCCGAACCAGTTCGGATGTGTTTCTGTAAATGTATTCCCAGTTGGGGGCTTGTTCCGGGAAGACTCCCACGTGCTTGAATGCAGTCAGCCCCAGCCGGAGCGACAGATCGAGCCCTTTTTCAGCCCCGTTGTACCGGATCACCCACTGGTCATCCATCTTTTTCCGCTTGTCCCATGTGCCGCTGTCTTCTTTCCCGGCCTTGCCGAAACCTGCTCCCGGACGGAATTCCACATGGATCGCCCTTTCCCATTCTTCTTCTGACAAAGTTTTGTCCCATAAAGCTTTAGGCTCTGGCCTGGACATATAATACTTTCCGAACCTTTCGAGCTTTTCGAAATGGCCTGAGTCTACAAGTTCGTAGTCTCTCCAGAAATCTCCGGGTGTTTCGATTCTCATCTTTCAGTGCTTTGATTATGGTGCAAAGATACTCAAATTTTAATGCGGGCCGGGCAACTATTTCTTTAAAAATATTGTATTTCGGTGAAATTTGCTATTTTTGCAAAGATGTATTGAAAAGGTGTGTCAAAAGGCCAGTCATGGACTCCGTTTTGCAACGCCTTGATAAGGATTAAACTTATAATCATTTTTATATGCAACAGAATATCGATACTTACGATTTTTCCGGCAAGAAAGCCATCGTAAGGGTGGATTTCAATGTTCCACTCAATGAAAAGTTCGAAATCACTGATGACACCCGTATCAGGGCTGCCATTCCTACTTTGAAGAAAGTTCTTGAAAAAGGCGGTTCGCTTATCATCATGTCTCACCTTGGCCGTCCTAAGGGCGTGACTGAGAAATACTCTCTCAAGCACATTCTCGGCAGGGTGGAGGAGCTTCTCGGTGTTCCTGTGAAGTTTGCGGAAGACTGCATGAAGGCCGACGACAAGGTGGCCGCCCTCAAGCCAGGCGAGGTTCTCGTTCTTGAAAACCTGCGTTTCTATGCAGAAGAGGAAGGCAAGCCGAGAGGCCTTGCAGAAGACGCCACAGATGAAGAGAAGAAGGCAGCCAAGGTTGCAGTGAAAGAAAGCCAGAAGAAGTTCGTCGAGAAGCTGGCTTCCTATGCAGACTGCTATATAAATGACGCATTCGGCACAGCTCACCGCGCCCATGCTTCTACAGCCCTTATTGCCAAGTATTTCCCTAATGACAAGATGTTCGGCTACATCATGGAAGGCGAGATCAAGGCTATCGACCGCGTCCTCAAGACTCCTGAGCATCCTGTGACAGCTATCATCGGAGGAGCCAAGGTATCTTCGAAGATAGGGATTATCGAGCATCTGTTCGATGTAGTGGACAACCTTATCATCGGCGGCGGAATGGTGTATACTTTCATCAAGGCCCAGGGCGGCAAGATCGGAAATTCTCTCTGCGAGGATGACCAGCTGCAGCTCGCTCTCGACACTATGAAGAAAGCTGAGGAGAAAGGTGTGAAGCTTTATCTTTCAAAAGAAGTTGTCATCGCAGATGCATTCTCTAACGATGCGAATACGAAAATCTGCAGGAATGACGAAATTCCTGACGGATGGGAGGGCGTCGATGCCGCCCCTAGCACTCTCGCTGCCTGGGAAGACGTCATCATGAAGTCAAAGACCATCCTCTGGAACGGCCCTGTAGGCGTATTCGAGATACCTGCATTCGCGAAAGGCACGAACAAGGTGGCTGAGATGCTTGCAAAAGCTACCGAGAACGGAGCTTTCACTCTCGTTGGCGGCGGTGATTCAGTGGCTGCAGTCACACAGATGGGCTACGCGAAGAAAGTCAGCTATGTGTCTACCGGCGGCGGCGCCATGCTCGAATATCTCGAGGGCAAGGAGCTTCCGGGAATCGCGGCTGTACGCGAGTAATTGCGGTAAAAGAATAAATGGATTTTTCTTGAAAAATCAATACCTTTGCGGTCTGGATTCCAGACCGCAATTTTTTTGCGGGTGTTATTAACTAAAATTGTCGGACTGACATAAACGCGAGATATTATGCTGGATTTTTTGGCGGTATACTGGCATGTGAGCCCTGAGATTTTCCATATCGGGGCATTGTCCATCAGGTGGTATTCACTGCTTTTCGTTTCAGGCTTCGTGCTGGGATGGTTTATTTTCAAGTGGTTTTTCAAAAGGGAAGGGATTCCTCTTTCCCTGCTTGACCCTCTCCTCTATACATTGCTGATAGGAACTATCGTAGGGGCGAGGCTTGGCCATTGCATTTTTTACCAGCCTGACTACTATTTCGGCAGCTGGCAAGGCTTCTGGGAGATTTTCATGCCATGGAAGGGAGGCCTGGCGAGCCACGGAGGCACGATAGCCCTGCTTCTGGCTATGTGGTGGTATGCACATCATTACGGGAAGAAATACGATTTCGATTTGCTGTGGATTCTGGACAGGCTTTGCATAGCTGTATGCTTCGCTGGCGCGCTGATCCGTCTCGGGAATCTTTTCAATTCGGAAATTTACGGAGATGTCACCAGTCTTCCATGGGGTTTTGTGTTCGAGCTCAGGGGTGAAACTGAACCTAAGCATCCGACTCAGCTGTATGAAGCCCTGAGTTATACCATACTCGGCTTTGCCCTTCTGGCGCTCTATAAATACAGGCTGGCGAAACTGAAAAGGGGCACTATTATCGGCATATTCTTCATAGTCCTTTTCGGAATGCGTTTCCTTATAGAATTCATCAAGGAGCCTCAGGTGGGCTTCGAGGAAAGCATGGTGCTGAATATGGGGCAGATTCTGAGCATCCCGTTCATACTGCTTGGCATAGGGATTCTGGTTTACAGCCTGAAGTCTGGCAAGCCTGCCATGGCTGTACATCCGCAGAAACCTAAGGCCCAGCCTACGCATTATGCAAAAAGTCTTGGAAAATGACGGGCATGGAAGCGTTCCCGAAAGGGCAGTTGACGGGGAATGAAAGAATCGACAGTGTCCTGTCTTTCATGATGGAGCATGGCTTGGATTATACATTGTACAGGCATCCGCCTCTGCCCACGATAGAAGAAGCCCTCAAGTACTGGAAAGAGCTTGATTCCACCCATTGCAAGAATCTGTTCTTCAGGAATCATAAAGGAAACAGGCATTATCTTGCAGTGCTGGAGTGCCATAAGGATCTGGATATCCATGGACTGGAGCATAAGCTCCGCCAGGGGAAGCTGTCTTTTGCTTCTCCTGAACGCATGGACAGGTGCCTTGGCCTTTCTCCAGGCTCCGTTTCTCCTTTCGGGCTTATAAACGATATATCGCCAGAGAATCCTGATCCCATGGAGCTGTATGAAAACGGCCACAGGGTGAAACTCTTTCTGGACAGCTGTCTCAAACATGCTGAAAAGCTGAGCTTCCATCCCTGCGACAACACCGCAAGCCTGATTCTCAGCAATGCTGACTTTATGCGTTTCCTCGCCATATGGGGAGGTGAATATGAATGGATAGAAATATGATAAAAGCAATTTTTTTTGATATAGACGGGACTCTGGTCAGTTTCCGTACACATGAGATTTCGAAAACCGTGCTTGACGCTCTTTACAGTCTCAAGGAAAAAGGAGTCAGGCTTTTCATTGCCAGCGGCAGGCATCTGCTGATTATGGACAATCTCAGCGGCTTTCCTTTCGACGGCTATGTCTGCATGAACGGTTCTTTGATTTATGACCGTGGCGAGGTCGTTTATAGCCATCCGCTGGACAGGGATGACGCTTCGGCTGTCATAGCCTTGGCTGAATCCAGGCAGATACCTTGCGTCCTCTTCGCGGAGAAAGAGATGGTGATGAACTGCCAGACTGAACGTACTTCCCAGCTTTTCAAGATGATCCGGCTTCCGAGTCCGAAACTTTCCAGCCTGTTCCATTATGAGTCAGGCCCGGTATGTCAGTTCACTATTTTTGTGGACAGGGACATGGAGCAGTCCAGCCTGCTTCCATTGCTGAAGCATTCCGCCACTACCAGATGGCATCCGGAATTTACTGATATAGTGCCGGAAAATATATCGAAAGCAGAGGGCATTGCCAGAATTATTGCCAGATATGGCATCAGACAGGATGAGGTCATGGCTTTCGGCGACGGCGGAAATGACATTGAGATGCTGGAATATGCCGGAATCGGCGTGGCGATGGGGAATGCCGCCCCTGATGTCCAGGAGCATGCGGATTATGTAGCCGCTTCCGTGGACGAAGATGGTATTGTGCAAGCTCTCAAGCATTTCGGAGTTCTGTAGACTGTATTCAGCAGGATTCAATTTGGGATTGAAAATATTAATATTTATATTTGAAATTATAATTTTAATACTATATACGATGGAAAAAATAATTAACGACGCGAATATCGCGGAGACTCTGGCATCAGGCCAGGTGGTTATGATAGATTTCTGGGCTACATGGTGCGGCCCTTGCAGAATGCTTGCCCCTACAGTGGAGGAGATTGCAAAAGAATATGAGGGGAAGGCTGTCATAGGCAAGTGCAATGTGGATGAATCATCCGAAGTGCCTATGAAATACGGAATCAGGAACATCCCTACGCTTCTTTTCTTCAAGGGAGGCCAGCTGGTGGACAGGCTTGTCGGCGCTGTTCCGAAGGGCGAGATTACGGCCAAGCTTGATTCTCTTATTTAGTTGACGCCGGCGGGCAAAAGTCACGAAGCTTTTTATTCTGTTTTTGACGACATGAAAAAATTTTTGATTATAGCATCGCTTGCGGCCGCCTTGATGTTCGCATGCGCTTCACCGGCTTCAGCACAGCTCCGTTGGGGAGTGATTGGCGGCGCCACTTTTTCCAAGATGAACAAGAATCTTCCGGAAATGGTGAAGGGGGACAATATGACCCAGTATCATGCAGGAGCGACTCTTCAGGTGAAGCTGCCTCTGGGTTTCTCTGTCCAGCCGTCTCTCATATACAATGTGAAAGGCTCTAAGCTGGGGACGGGAGATGTTGCGAGAACGGATTTGAGTGTGGGCTATCTGGAGCTTCCTGTGTCTTTGCAGTGGGGCCCGGACCTCCTGCTTTTCCGTCCTTTCCTCGATGTGACTCCGTTTGCAGGCTATGGCGTGAACAACAAGATAGTGACCTCTGCCGCCACTGTGAAGAATTCGTGGGATTCATACAATATAAACAGATGGGAGTATGGTCTCGGAGTAGGTATTGGTCTGGAAATATGGAAGTTCCAGGTGATAGGCAGGTATAACTGGAATTTCGGGTCGCTGGCGGACTTTGCTTCTGATGTGAATTCGGACGGCGTGCCTGCGGCGGTGACCGACATGTTCAAGAACGCGAATTTCGGAGGCTTCACACTTACTGCCGCCATCCTTTTCTGATTTTGCAGGCCGGATGAACATAGATGAGTTGAAAGAATTCTGCGGCGAAGACTGGCGCAAGGTCGATGCGAGGATGCGTGCCGCATTGAAAAGCGATATTTCTCTGCTTGATTCCACCAACGGGATGATATTGTCCCACTCAGGCAAGCAGCTGCGCCCGCTTCTGGCTCTGCTCGTGGCTAAAGCATGCAGCGGAGCCTCAGTGCTTCCGGAGGACAGCATCAGGGTGGCCGCCGCGGCCGAGCTTCTGCATAATGCTACTCTCTTGCATGACGATGTGGCTGACGAGAGCGACTGCCGGAGGGGAGTCCCGACGTTGAACAGCCTGATGGGGCCGTCGGTTTCAGTGCTTGTAGGCGATTATTGGCTGGTGTCTGCCATGAATGAAATTCAGGCGGCGGAGCATTTCGGACCGCGTCTGATTTCCATATTTTCCAGAACTCTCACTCATCTGGCCGAGGGGGAGATGCTGCAGCTTCAGAAAGCCCAGAGCGGGGATACATCAGAGGAAGACTATTTGAGGATTATTTTCAGCAAGACTGCTTCGCTTTTTGAGGCAGCCGCTATAGCCGCGGCTATTTCAGTGAATTCATCTGCTGATGTCGAAGATGCAGTGAGGAGGTATGCAGTTTCTCTGGGGCTGGCATTCCAGATCAGGGATGATATTTTCGACTATTCCGGGAATTCCCAGGTAGGCAAGCCTACTGGAGTGGATATCCAGGAACAGAAGATCACCATGCCTCTTATCGGGGCATTCCGTTTTTCTACTGCGGCCGAGGAGGCTGGCATCAGAAGAAAAGTGTCTGAGATTCACGAGCATCCGGAGTATGCGGGGCAGATTCTGGATTTTGTACGTGAGAAAGGGGGCATCGGATATGCTGAAAAAAGGCTTGACGACTATGTAGCCGCCGCTGTGGATGCTATTTCTATTCTGCCTGAGACAGCGGCTGGCGAATATTTGAAAGAGGTAGCATATTATGTAGCGAAGAGGAACAGCTGATGCGGTTTGCAGATATTCCTGGAAATGACAGTCTGAAGAAAGCTCTGGTATCCATGGCGGATTCCGGCCGGGTGAGCCATGCCATGCTCCTGTATGAGAATGAAGGATGCGGGGCACTCCCGCTGACGCTGGCCTTTATCCAGTATCTGAACTGCCGGAACAGGAAAGACGGGGACTCTTGCGGAGAGTGCCAGTCCTGCAGGCAGATGTCGAAGCTTGTTCATCCTGACACTCATTTCATCTTCCCTGTGAATTCCAGCAGGAAGATAGATGTCCAGAAGCCGGTGTCAGAGTCGTTTTTGGGACTGTGGAGAGAGCTGGTGCTGGACAATCCTTATTTTCTGGAGGCAGAGCTGTATTCGAAGCTGGGAATAGAGGGCAAGTCAGGGAATATAGCCATAGCTGAGGCAAAGTATATCTTGGACAAGCTTTCCCTTTCCTCTGTGGAAGATGGGTACAAGGCTGTCGTTATGTGGCTGCCTGAGAAAATGAATGCAGAAGCGGCAAACAAGCTTCTCAAGATCGTGGAGGAGCCTCCTGCCAGAACTGTCTTCATGTTTGTCACCCATCATCCGGACAGGGTGCTGCAGACGATATTTTCCAGATGCCAGAGCTTCAGGGTCCTCCCGCTGCAGAAAGATGAGCTGGAGAGAGCTTTGATAGATGATTTCGGCAAAGGGCCGGATGACGCTTCCATGCAGGCCGCGGTGTCTGGCGGAAGCATCGGTGTTGCACTTGACGGGATGGGAGAGCGGGAGGAATATTCAGCTTATATGCAGATATTCAAGGATTTGATATCCGGGCTGGCATTCAGGGATTTGCAGGCTGTGCTGGATGCCGCTGACATGATGTCGGCGATAGATTCCAAAGAAAAGCAGAAAGCTTTTTGTATATTTGCAGGAGAATGTCTCAGGAACATTTTCTTGTTCCAGCAGAAAATGCCTGATTTAGCCGTGTCAGGAAGAGAAGAGGCGGCTTTCTGGTCTGGAACAGCGGCGAAAGCGAACAAGACGTTCAGCCGCAAGGCATTGGCCCTGATTGACAGAGCCGTGATGTTGCTCGACAGGAACGTGAACCCGAAAATGGTGTTTTGCGACCTGGCTGGGCAGATGTTTTTAATTTTTTGATGCTCTATGGAAGGGATTGACAATAATGAGGCAAAACAGTTCGACTGCTCCAGGGGCTGCATAGTGGAGAGAAACGATGCAGGCGAGCTGAAATGTACATACAGGCCGGGATGCTGCAAGCTGGAAGTGTACGACTGGCTGCCCGGTGTGATACAGGAGAAATACAAGAACTATTTTGAGGTCAGGTTCAAGAATACGCGCAAGGGCATATACCTGAATGCGTCAGGACAGACTGTGAAGATGGGAGACATGGTCATAGTGGAGGCCGTGAACGGACATGACCTCGGCATAGTGACTCTTGAGGGCCCTGCAGTGGCCCGTCAGATGGCCTGCAAGAAAATTGATCCGGAAACAGCCTCGCTGAAGAGGATATACCGGAAAGCCAAGCTGTTCGACATCGAGAAATGGCAGGAGTCCATAGCGAAAGAGCATGAGACCATGATCAGAGCCAGGCAGATAGCCACGGAGATGGGACTCGAAATGAAGATTGGCGATGTTGAATACCAGGGAGACGGAACGAAAGCCATTTTCTATTATATTGCTGACGGAAGGGTGGATTTCAGACAGCTTATAAAGGTTTTTGCAGAAGAATTCCGCATAAGGATAGAAATGAAGCAGATAGGCGCACGCCAGGAAGCCGGGCTGATAGGCGGCCTTGGAGTCTGCGGCAGGGAGCTATGCTGCTCTAACTATATATCATCTTTTCAGTCTATTACCACGGCGGCGGCGAAATGCCAGGATCTCTCCCTGAATCCTCAGAAGCTTGCCGGCCAGTGCGGAAAGCTGAAATGCTGCCTGAACTATGAGACAGCCGTATATATGGATGCTCAGTCCAGAATCCCGAAAGTGACCGGCCCTCTGGAGTTCCAGGATGGCCTGGCATATCTCATGAAGACAGACATTCTCAGAGAGGTCATGTATTTTTCATACGACCAGGGAAGCTTTGCGAACCTGTATCCTCTCGCGGCGGAAGATGTCCTGGAAATTATCCGGATGAACAGGCGTGGAGAGAAGCCGGAGTCTCTGAAAACTGAGCCTGAGCCTTCAGGGCTGGAGTTCGTCACTGCAGTGGGCGATGACAGCATCACACGATTTGACGAGTCCAGGAAAAAACGGAAGAAAAACGGCAGGAACAGGCAGCAGAATCGCCAGAATCAGCAGTCAAGGTCTCAGAAACCGGGCCCGCAGAGACAGGCTGACAAAAAAAGGGCGGACCAGTAGAACTTCAGGATATCATCATGAGCGGAAAGGACAAGCTTCGGAAATTCAAGGAAAACGAGACTTTCAGCTGCCTGGTGCAGCCTGCAACTTCGGAAGTGCTCGGCCATGACCATCCGTTGAAAGGGCATTGGAACAGTGACTTTTTCAAGACGGACAGGCCCATAGTTGTGGAGCTGGGCTGCGGGAAAGGCGAATATACAGTGGATCTCGGTCTCAGGAATCCGTCATTCAACTATATCGGAGTCGATATCAAAGGTGCAAGGCTTTGGAAAGGCGCCAAGTTCGCCCACGAAAATCAGCTGCCTAATGTAGGCTTCCTGCGCACTCGGATAGAGTTCATAGAATCGCTCTTCGCTCCTTCGGAGGTCTCTGAAATCTGGATTACTTTCGCAGACCCTCAGATCGGCCGTGAAAAGAAGAGGCTCACATCTCCGCTTTTCCTGTCCCGGTACAGGAATTTCCTGAAACCCGGGGGAATAGTCCATCTGAAAACAGACAGCAGGTATCTGCACGAATATTCGAAAGCCGCCGCCGAACAGAATGGCCTGAAGATATTGGCGTCAGCCACAGATATCTATGGCGAAGACAGGATGAAACTGTACAGCAGCGGTATCGCGTCAGTTTGCGGGAAGGATGCAGTCGATGCTCTTTTCGAGGTCCAGACATTTTATGAAAAGCAATATCTGGCCCAGGGACTGAACATTACGTATCTGGCCTTCACTATTGACCATGACGGGCCGTATGTCAGTCCTGACTGGAATCCGGAGCTTTGGGAGCGATAGAGTGTCTCAGCCGGCGCAATTCTCCTGCCTGCCGGACGCTGTGCGCTGTGCGTTGATCCAGTGTATCTTGACTCCACGCCTTTCCATCCCCCGGAACCATGTCATCTGCCTCTTGGCGAACTGGTGTATTGCCGTGGCCAGCAGTTTCTTCATGTCGTCAAACTCCAGCACTCCGGTCAGATACAGCGTTACGAACTTGTATTCCAGGCCGTAATATATCAGATCCTCAGCTTTCAGGCCGCTGTCCATAAGCCTGCGGACCTCCTCCACCATTCCTTCTGCCAGTCTTGCATCCAGTCTGCGGTCTATCCTGGCATTTCTGTCTTCACGGCTTACAAGCGTACCTATGAAACAAGTCTTTTTCGGCAGAGCCGATGTGCGCGATACAGGATGTTCGGACTCGTAAACAGCTATCTCAATGGCTCTTATCAGTCTTTTCCGTGAACTGGTGTCAGTGGTGTTGTGCAGTTTTTTCATAGACTCAAGCATCCGTATCAGAGCCGTGGTGTCCAGCATTTCCAGTTCAGCCCTCAAATCAGGGTCGGCAGGCACATCAGGCAGAGAGTACCCCATGGCGGCCGCTTCTATGTAAAGCCCTGACCCTCCGCACAGAATCGGCACATTTCCGCGCTTCCTTACCTCATTCCACACCTTCTCGAAATCGCGCTGATACTCATATATATTATATTTAGTCCCGGCATCCACGATGTCTATCAGGTGGTACGCCACATCGCCGTATTCTCCGAGATCCTTTCCTGTCCCGATATCCATCCCGCGGTATACCTGTCTCGAATCGGCTGAAATTATTTCTCCCGCAGTGCCTCCGGCAATTTCTCCTTTTTCCGCCATCTCCGATATCTTATGTGCCACCTTGACAGCATACCCTGTCTTTCCTGAGGCCGTCGGCCCCAATATGCATATAAGGTCATATTGTCCGTCAAGATATTGACGGACAATGTCATTGATATTAATTTCCTCTGCCTGTGGCAATTCCGCCATAGGCGGCACTCCCTTTTGCGGTATACCTTTTGCTTCCATCCTGCGCTCGAAATTTTGCAATGCAAATTTAATAAATTACATTTGTAATATTGACTTGATCACCATGCCTAAAGCGAAAAGTAAAGTAGAAATAAAGAACCGGAGAGCGTCGTTCGACTATGAATTCATAGAAACGTATGTCGCCGGGATCGTGCTGACCGGGACGGAAATCAAGTCCATCAGGGCAGGCAAGGCATCTCTGGTGGACGGTTTCTGCTATTTCAACAATGGAGAGCTGTATGTAAAGAACATGCATGTGGCCGAATATCATTGGGGAAGCTGGGGAAAACATGATCCAAGAAGAGACAGGAAGCTGCTTCTGAATAAAAAAGAGCTTGGCAAGCTGCAGCGGGCTGTGAAAGAAAAGGGCCTGACTATCGTCGCTGTCAAGCTGTTCATTGCAGACAACGGCTATGCAAAGCTGCTCATTGCTCTGGCCAGAGGAAAAAAGGAGTACGACAAGAGACAGTCTATCAAGGAAAAGGATCTTCGCCGTGAAATGGAGCGCTTCTGATGCGCATATTGACAATCTTTATAAAGTAAAATATTATGGCTAAAAGAATTTCTACAGTCGGGATATTGACCTCAGGCGGCGATGCTCCCGGAATGAATGCGGCAATCAGGGCTGTAACCAGGGCCGCGATATACAACGGATGGAAGGTGAAAGGCATATACAGAGGCTATGAGGGGCTCATAAACAATGAGATCAAGGATTTGACCACCGAAAGCGTCAGCAGCACCATACAGCGCGGAGGCACCATCTTGAAGACTGCCAGGTCGGAAGAGTTCATGACAGAGGCCGGCAGGACGAAGGCGTATGAAAATCTTGTGGCAAACGGCATAGATGCACTCATAGTGATAGGCGGGAACGGATCTCTTTCCGGTGCCCAGGCATTGGCGCAGGAACATGACATCACCTGCATAGGCCTTCCCGGAACTATAGACAATGACTTGTACGGCACGGACTCCACTATCGGCTATGACACGGCGCTGAATACGATAGTGGAGTGCGTGGACAAGATACGCGACACAGCTACGTCGCATGACCGCATATTCTTCATAGAGGTTATGGGCCGCGATGCTGGTTTCCTGGCGCAGAACAGTGCGATAGCCGCAGGAGCTGAGGCCGCAATTATTCCCGAGGACCAGACTGATATCGACCAGCTGGAGCAGTTCATAAGCAGGGGCGTGCGGAAAAGCAAGAACAGCAGCATCGTCATTGTGGCCGAGGCTACAAAGGATGGTGTCGGAGGCGCTATGCATTATGCTGAAAGAGTCAGGAATGAATATCCTCAGTACGATGTGCGGGTGACTATTCTCGGACATCTCCAGAGGGGCGGCAAGCCGAGCGCATTTGACAGGATTCTGGCGAGCCGTCTTGGCACAGCCAGCATAGAAGCTCTGATTGAGGGACAGAGGAACGTGATGATAGGCATTTCAAATGACCAGATAGTGTATGTCCCGTTCACGAAAGCGATCAAGAAAGACAAGCCTATTGACAAGGAGCTGATCAATGTGCTGAACGTCCTTTCTATTTGACGCCTGCCGGGCCGGAGACATTGCTCAAGAGGCACAGCCTGCGCCCGCTTTACCGGGAAAGATGTGTTGGAATTTGTTCAAAAGTTTGCTTTTGAGCAAATTCCAACATTTTGTATTATTGAAAATAATTCTTACCTTTGCACCCCCTATATAGTATGGGGATCGCAAATTTTAGTATTAACCATTTAAAGATCAAGACAGTGGACACACAGAGTTACAAGACAGTATCGCTCAAAGCTGGCGATATTAAAAAAGAGTGGGTTCTCATTGATGCCACAGACCTGGTGCTGGGCCGTCTTGCTTCCAGAGTGGCGCTTGTCCTTCGCGGGAAGAACAAGCCGAGCTATACTCCGCACATGGACTGCGGTGACAATGTCATCATCGTCAATGCGGACAAAATCAGGCTTACAGGAAACAAGATGACCGACAAGGTGTATGTCCGTCACACCGGCTATCCTGGTGGACAGCGTTTCACTACACCTAAGGAAATCATGAAGAAGAAACCTACAGAGCTTATCAGGATGGCTGTTAAAGGCATGCTTCCGAAGAACCGCCTCGGCTCAAAGCTTATCAACAACCTGTATCTTTATCAGGGAAGCGAGCATCCGCATGAGGCACAGAAACCAAAAACAATCAAGTTAAACGAAATTTAGTCAGAGGATGAAATCAGTAAACGCCCTTGGAAGACGTAAATCGTCAGTCGCTCGTGTTTATGTCGTTGCTGGGAAAGGCAACATCACTATTAATGGTCGTGAACTCAACAACTATTTCAAGGAAGACGCGCTCCGTTATATCGTGAACCAGCCTTTTGAAGTTACAGGAACGGCAGGACAGTTTGACGTGAAGGTGAATGTCGACGGAGGCGGAATCAAAGGTCAGGCTGAGGCTATAAGGCTCGGTATCGCCCGCGCTCTTTGCGAGGTGGACAAAGAGGCTTATCGTCCGGCATTGAAATCCAATGGATTCCTTACCCGCGATGCCCGCGAAGTCGAGAGAAAGAAACCTGGTCAGCCTGGTGCACGCAGACGCTTCCAGTTCAGCAAACGTTAGTGTTTGGCTGCCGATTTACAGTATGTTGCGGCCCGTGAGAAAAATCGAAGGATCTATTCGGAGATGTGAATCTCCGTTGGCTGCCTGGATTTGACGAGGCCGTGGAAAATTCAGGAGACCAGGCCGGTGCCTGTTACTCCGGATTGATGTAGAAAGCCTGTCAGGTATGCATTGCCAAGCCTGAAGGAAAGTAAAAACAAAAGAAAAATTTATTTAAAATGCCAAGAACAAATTTCCAAGAACTGCTTGATGCAGGTGTTCATTTCGGACATTTGGCGAGAAAGTGGAATCCTAAAATGGCCCCTTATATTTTCGACCAGAAGAACGGTATCCATATCATCGACCTGCACAAGAGCATAGTCAAGATAGATGAAGCCGCGAATGTGATGAAACAGCTTGCGCGCTCAGGCCGCAAGATTCTTTTCGTGGCTACAAAGAAACAGGCAAAGGAGATTGTGGCTGAGAAGGCCGCTTCCGTAAATATGCCTTTCGTGACAGAGAGATGGCCGGGCGGCATGCTTACAAACTTCCCGACTATCCGCAAGGCTGTCAAGAAAATGAATACCATCGACAAAATGATTGAGGATGGTACCTTCGACACTCTCGCCAAGCGTGAGCGTCTCCAGATCACCCGCCAGAGAGCAAAACTGGAGAAGAACCTCGGCTCTATCAAGGATCTGAGCCGTCTTCCTTCAGCACTTTTCGTAGTGGACGTGCAGAAAGAGATGAATGCAGTCAAAGAGGCAAATCGTCTGAATATCCCGGTTATCGCCATGGTTGATACTTGCTGCGATCCTACTCCTGTTGATTACGTGATTCCGGCAAACGACGATGCCGCAAAGTCCATCTCATACATTATGGATGTACTCTGCCAGGCTGTAGCAGAAGGTCTGAACGAAAGGAAGATCGAGAAGGAAAAAGAGGCTCCTGAGCAGAATGACTCACAGGCTGCCGGCGGAAAGAAGCTCCGTTCACGCAGAGTGAAGTCTGACGATGCCGCAGAGGAGACAGCTTCAAAACCTGAAGAGGTGGCTCCTGCTGAGGAACCGGCTTCTGAAGCCAAGGCTGAATAAACAAGAAGGTACTAATTTCTAAAATTTTTGAACATGGAAATAAAAGCAGCTGACGTGATGAAATTGCGTCAAATGACAGGTGCCGGAATGATGGATTGCAAAAAGGCTCTTGTTGAGGCTGAAGGCGACTATGCCAGAGCTCAGGAGATTATCCGTGAAAAAGGAAAGCTCGTTGCTGCAAAGAGGGCTGACAGGGAGACTTCTGAAGGTGCGGCTATCGCCAAGGTCGATGGAAACAAGGCTATTCTGGTAGCTCTCGGATGCGAAACAGACTTCGTAGCCAAGAATGCAGAATTCCAGGCTCTTGCAAATGCCATAGCAGATGCCGCTCTCGCACAGTTCCCTGCAGATGCAGAGGCTCTCAAAGCCTGCACGCTTCCTGACGGCAGGACAGTGGAAGCCGCTGTTACAGAGCAGACAGGAAAGACAGGAGAGAAGCATTCCATCGCATACTATGCATGCATTGAGGCTCCTTATATTTCATCATATATCCACAAAATCAACGGCAAGCTCGCGGCTATCGTAGCCTTTAATAAAGAGATTCCTGCCGAGGCCGGCAAGGGTATCGCTATGCAGGTTGCGTCTATGAATCCTGTGGCAGTGAACAAAGAGTCTGTTCCTCAGAATGTTATAGACAACGAGCTTTCAGTTGCTGTCGAGAAGACGAAGGAAGAGCTGGTGAAGAAAGCTGTTAATTCAGCTCTCGAGAAAGCCGGCATCAACCCTGCTCATGTAGACAGCGAGGATCATATCGAGTCAAACACTGCCAAGGGCTGGATTACTCCTGAACAGGCAGACAAGGCACGTGAGATTATCAAGACCGTATCTGCAGAGAAGTCTGCAAACCTTCCTGAGGCTATGATCAACAACATTGCCAACGGACGTCTGAACAAGTTCTTCAAGGAGAACACCCTCGAGGAGCAGGAATACCAGATGGGCGACGGCAAGGTTTCTGTCAAAGATTATCTTGCAGGTGTGGACAAAGATGCCAAGATTCTTTCATTCAAGAGATTTTCTCTGAATGACTGATGTGATCTTCGTTGGCAGACGATATCTTAAATCCGGGAATCTTTCCCGGATTTTTTTATTTCTGTGCATTTTTTAGAAAAAATTTTGTAGATTTGTAGAAACGCGTGAATTTCATGACACTTCGACTTTCATACGGACTTCACTTCCATCATTTCCCGCAGATATGAGGGCAGGTCAAGTTATGCTTTGAAAGTATAGGATATTGGGCTTGCCATAGAAACGGCAAGCCTTTTTTATTATATAAAGATTTAGGATATGTTAAGAATCGCACTTCAGTCGAAAGGCCGGCTGAACGAAAAAAGCCTGGAATTGCTCAGGGAGTCCGGCATCAGCATCGAAGAAAACAGCAGGAGGCTTCTGTCGAAGTCATCCAATTTCCCCATGGAGGTCCTTTATCTCAGGGATGACGACATACCTCAGACGGTTTCTTGCGGAATAGCCGACCTGGGCATTGTCGGTTTCAATGAAGTCATGGAGAGGAATTACTCTGTGGAAGTGCTCAAGCATCTGGAGTTCGGGAAATGCCGACTCTCTCTGGCTGTCCCCAAATATCTGGATTATGCAGGACCGGAATTTTTCAACGGAAAGAAAGTGGCGACATCATATCCTGGCATATTGAAATCTTATTTCAAAGAAAAAGGCATATCATGTGAAATCCGCGAGATAGCCGGAAGTGTGGAGATATCTCCTTCTATAGGTCTTGCTGACGGCATATTCGATATCGTCAGCAGCGGCGGGACATTGGTCCAGAACGGCTTGGCGGAAGTGGAGGTCGTCATGGAGTCTGATGCTGTGCTGATTGCCGCTCCGGGGCTTGACGAAGAAAAAAGGCAGATTGCCGAGACTCTGATGTCGCGGTTCACATCAGTCCTCAGAAGCCGCGGGAAGAAATATATCTTGGTGAATGTGCCGAATGAAAAGATAGACGAGGCTCTGCAGATCATTCCTTCGATGAAAAGTCCTACTTTGCTGCCTCTGGCTGATAAAGGCTGGAGTGCAATCCACGCTGTCGTCGACGAGTCGGAAGTCTGGGACAAGGCGGACCGGCTGAAAAAAATAGGCGCAGAAGATATTGTGGTCCTTTCTATGGAGAAATTGATAATATGATGGATATAAAGACATACCGATTCCCTGAGAAGCGGGAATGGCCGGCCATAGCGTGCAGGCAGAAGCCAGGTGCACCTGAGCAGGTGAAGAATATCGTGGCATCCATCCTGGCGGATGTCCGTGAATCCGGCGACCTCAAGGTCCTGGAATATGTGAAGGCTCTGGATGGATTCGACACTGATGCCTGTGGTCTGAAAGTGACGGACGCTGAGCTGAATGCCGCGGAGTCCGCTCTGGATGACAGTCTGAAAAACGCAGTCAGGACAGCCGCTGAGAATATCCGGAGTTTCCACGAAGCGCAGAAAACGGAAGATGTTGTGGTGGAGACGATGCCAGGGGTCATCTGCAGGCAGAAAAACATCCCGATAGACAGGGTTGGCCTTTATATTCCGGGAGGAACAGCTCCGCTCTTCTCGACTGTGCTCATGCTGGCTATCCCGGCATCGATAGCAGGCTGCGGAAAAGTGATTTTATGTACGCCTGCCGGAAAAGACGGCGCTGTATCGCCTGCTATTCTCTATGCGGCTAAAATATGCGGAGTCACGGAAATTTACAAAGCGGGGGGAGCTGTCGCTGTAGCGGCCATGGCATACGGCACCCAGACCATACCGAAAGTGGATAAAATCTTCGGCCCAGGAAATTCCTTCGTTACCGAAGCCAAACAGCAGGTGTCTCAGTATTGTGCCATAGATATGCCTGCCGGCCCGTCAGAGGTGATGATCATGGCAGACAGCAGTGCTGACCCGGCGTTTGCGGCATCTGATTTCCTTTCCCAGCTTGAGCATGGAAAAGACAGCCAGGCGATTCTTCTTTCCACTTCAGAGCGCTTGATAGACGGTGTCGCGCGAGAACTTGAGATACAATATGCCGGGCTTTCCAGAAAATCTATCATAGATGCATCGGTTCTCAGAAGCTCGGCTGTGCTTTTGAGGGATGAGGACGAAATGGCCGCTTTTGCGAATTTTTATGCTCCTGAACATTTAATCATAGCTACAGAGAACTATTCCAGGACTGTGGAGAAAATCAGGAATGCAGGCAGTGTCTTTTTGGGAAATTATTCCACTGAAAGTGCAGGTGACTATGCTTCAGGCACGAATCACACATTGCCGACAAGCGGCTGGGCGGCCTCATGTTCAGGCGTGAATTTGTCGGCTTTCATGAAAAAAATGACCATCCAGGAAATTTCACGGTCCGGCCTGGAGACATTAGGCCCGGTGATAGAGGCAATGGCTCTTGCAGAAGGGCTTGACGCTCATGCCAATGCTGTCAAGGTCAGGCTGTCGAGATGATGTAGAATGCAGAAAATCTAATCAACATGGGAAACACAAATTCAGGCCGCGAGCAGGAAATTATGTCCCTTCTCAGGGACAATATCAGGAATATAGTTCCATATTCCACGGCCAGGGATGACTGTAAAGTGAAGATGGACATTTACCTGGATGCCAACGAGAATCCTTTTGACTCAGGAGTGAACCGCTATCCTTCACCTCACCAGCCCAGGCTGAAAAACATGCTCTCTGCCCTCAAGAAAGTGCCGGCAGAAAATATTTTTCTCGGGAACGGGAGCGATGAACCGATAGATTTGATATTCAGGCTGTTCTGTCCCCCTGGGCAAAGCAGCATGGTGCAGGCTGTCCCTACTTACGGAATGTATTCTGTAGCCGCGGCCATAAATGATGTCAGGGTTATAAATGCTCCATTGACGTCTGATTTCGAACTCGATGCCGCCGATCTTCTTTCCAGGGTTGAGCCGGATACCAGGTTGATATTCCTGTGCTCTCCGAACAATCCGTCAGGAAATCTCCTCGATATCGAAGGCATCGTCAAGATTCTGGATGCTTTTGAAGGCATCACGGTTGTGGACGAGGCGTATATTGATTTTGCAGGGAGTGACAGCGTCATCAAGCTTCTGGACAGATATCCGCGCCTGATAGTGCTTCAGACATTGTCAAAAGCCTGGGGAATGGCCGGGCTGAGAATCGGGATGGCTATAGCGGACAGGTGCATTGTAGATATTATGTCCAGGGTGAAGTATCCTTACAATATCAGTGTCCTGAACCAGGAGAAGGCCGAAGAGGTCCTGTCTGACCCGTTGTCTGCCGCAGACCGTGTGGAGGAACTGGTCAGGGAAAGGAAAAAACTGGCGGAGGCATTGTCAGGCTTGCCTGACGTGAAGGAAGTATATCCTTCTGATGCTAATTTTCTCCTTGTGCGTTTTATGGACAAGGACAGGGCTTTTGCGGAATTGATGAAGTCGGGAATCATAGTCAGGGACAGGTCTTCCGCATACGGATGCGATGGCTGTCTCAGGATTACGGTGGGAACTCCTGAAGAGAATGACCGTGTTGTGGCAGTTCTGGGCGGAATGCCTGTAAAGTCTGGCAGTCCGTCATTGGCCGCAGGCCGGAAGGCTTCCATTTTCAGAAAAACGGGAGAGACTGCGGTTTGTGTCAGGCTGGATCTGGATAATTTCCGCCCTCCGCGCATTGCATCTGGCCTGCATTTTCTGAACCATATGCTGGAGCAGATAGGATATCATGCCCATATTGCTTTGGACGTGGTTTGCTATGGCGATGTGGATGTTGATGACCATCATTCTGTCGAGGATGTTGCAATAGCATTGGGTGACTGCCTGTATTCTGCATTGGGCGATAAAGCCGGGACAGGACGCTATGGTTTTTCTCTCCCGATGGACGAGGCTGATGCCTCTGTCTTGCTTGATTTGGGCGGACGCATTGATTTTCAGTGGAATGTGCCTCTCTCTGGAAATTGTGTAGGCGATGTCTCAGCTCAGATGTTCGAGCATTTTTTCAAGTCGTTGTCAGAGCATCTTAAATGCAATCTGCATATCAAGGCCCAGGGCCGGAATGACCACCATATAATCGAAGGTGTGTTCAAGGCTTTTGCCCGTGCATTGAGACAGGCTGTAAGCAGGGTGCCTGGCGGCAATGATGTGCCGAGCAGCAAAGGCTGGCTCTGAGATATGTAAATTACAGCGATATGACAGGTATTATAGATTACGAGGCAGGAAACATCCGATCGGTGGAGAATGCTCTGAAGCGTCTTGGCGCAGACTATGTCTTGAGCCCTGACCCTGCTGTATTGTCAGAGTGCGACAGGCTTCTGCTTCCTGGCGTAGGAGAGGCAGGCTGGGCTATGGCAAGACTTCGGGAAAGGAATCTGGCTGATTTCATCAGGGAGACCGGCAAACCGCTTCTGGGCATCTGTCTGGGTATGCAGCTGCTTTGTGAGTGGTCAGAGGAAGGGGATGTTGAGTGCCTGGGCATTTTCAGGAACAAGGTCAGGCATTTCCGCCATGCTCTTCCTTCAGGCTTAAGGCTGAAAGTCCCTCAGGTAGGGTGGAATGATATATCGTCGCTCAAGTCAAAGCTTTTCGATGGTGTGCAGGATGGCGCATATGTCTATTTTGTCCATTCTTATTTTGCTGACCTCGGTGAAGATACGGCCGCGGTGACTGAATATGGCATATCTTTCAGCTCTGCGTTGAGCAGAGGGAATTTTATGGGATGCCAGTTCCATCCGGAGAAAAGCGGGGATGCAGGGGAGCGCATCATAGCCAATTTTTTGAACCTTCCTTGCTGAGCTCAGTTTTGTGGATTTTGACAAGCAAGAATGGAAATACAGCAGAAACTATGATAGAAATTATACCGGCGATAGATATTATGGATGGCAAATGTGTCCGTCTTTCTCAAGGCGATTACAGCCGGAGCAAAATATACAGTGACAGCCCTCTTGATGTGGCGAAGTATTTTGAAGACTGCGGCATGGCGATGCTTCATCTTGTGGACCTGGATGGCGCCAAGTCCAGATTTCCTGTCAATCAGGCTGTGCTTGAGGATATTGCTTCCCATACATCCTTGAAAGTGGAGTTCGGTGGCGGTGTGAAAGACAGGGAGGCATTGCTGTCTGTCTTCAATGCCGGGGCTTGCCGTGCCATATGCGGCAGTGTGGCGTGTTCTGATCCCGATGCATTTGCATCCTGGCTCAGGGAGTTCGGCGGGGAGCGCATAGTGCTCGGGGCTGACGTGAAAGATGGTTCAGTTGCAGTGAACGGATGGCTGGATAAATCAGATGCAAGTGCTTCGGATCTCATTTCCCGTTTTGTTCCTGAAGGGCTGCTGACGTCTATTGTGACTGAGATTTCGAGAGACGGTATGCTTGCCGGCCCTGCCATAGCTCTATACCAGGAGTTGATGCACAAATTTCCCGAACTGCAGGTCGTTGCAAGCGGCGGTGTCGGAAGCATGGCCGATATAGAGGCTTTGGACAGCGCTGGTGTTCAGGCCGTTATAGTAGGAAAGGCTATTTATGAAGGAAAGATCGCTTTATGCTGACAAAAAGAATCATACCATGCCTTGATATCAAGGACGGCCGCACAGTGAAGGGAGTCAATTTCCTGGGAATTAAATCTGTCGGAGATCCCGTGGAGATGGCTGGAGCATATTCTGGCCAAGGGGCTGACGAACTTGTTTTCCTGGATATAAGCGCTGCCGTGGAGGGCAGAAAGGCATTTTCTGCGCTGGTGGAACGCATAGCATTGGAAATCAATATTCCTTTCACTGTGGGCGGTGGCATCTCCACTGTTGAGGATGCTTCTGTATTGCTCCGTGCAGGAGCAGACAAAGTGTCTGTAAACAGTGCGGCTGTCCGGAATCCATCCTTGATTTCTGATATTGCATCCAGATTTGGTTCCCAGTGTGTGGTCGTGGCGATAGACGCGAAGAATACTGACGGAGTCTGGAGAGTGACTACGCATGGAGGCAGCCAGTTTTCAGATAAGGAATTGTTTTCATGGGCGAAGCAGGCTGAGTCTCTCGGTGCAGGCGAGATTCTGTTCACTTCGATGAATCACGACGGAACATGCTCCGGATATGCATGCAGTGAATATAGAAAACTGTCAGAAATGCTTGATATTCCTGTGATTGCTTCCGGCGGTGCCGGGAGTGCCGACGATATTGTGCAGGTGCTTTCCTCTTCAGGAGGAAATGCCGACGCCGCACTTGCCGCTTCAATTTTCCATTACGGGCAGGTCCTCATCCCGGATTTGAAGAAGCGGCTTGCAGAGCATGGAATCCCTGTTCGGATGTGATGGCGGCAGGCCTTCTGGCAAACATTAACAATTGCCGCGGCATTGTGAAAATTTTTATAAACGGACGATATTATGATTAAGAAAGACTTTGAAGTGAAAGATCTGGATTTCGGAAAGAATCCGGACGGGCTTATACCGGTTGTGGTTCAGGATTATGCTGCATTGAAAGTTCTCATGCTCGGGTATGTAAATGCAGAGGCTTTGGAAAGAACTTTTGAGACAGGCAGGATGACTTTTTTCAGCAGGACGCGCCAATGTCTGTGGACCAAGGGCGAGACCAGCGGGAATTTTCTCATAGTCAGAGAAATGTATGTTGACTGCGATGGGGATACGCTTCTGGTGAAGGCTGAACATACCGGACCGGTGTGCCATACAGGTTCAGTGAGCTGTTTCAAAACTGATGATGACGAGGGTTTCATCAGGGAGCTTCAGGAAGTTATCCGCAGACGGAAGATGGAAAGGCCTGATGGGTCTTATACCGTGAAGCTTTTTGACAAAGGAGTGAACAAGATCGCGCAGAAAGTGGGTGAAGAAGCAGTGGAGACGGTTATCGAGGCTGTGGCTCACAATGATTCCGCGATGATTTACGAGGCGTCAGACCTCATATATCATCTTTTGGTACTGCTTGCGGCCAGGGGGCTTTCCATCTCTGACCTCGAAAAGGAGCTCGTCCGCAGGCATAAATAAAAAGATAGAGCGTCCACGATTCCCATCGTAGACGCTCCGCAATTCTAACCTAAAACTTAACCTATGAAAAAACTATTCGTTTAAATGAAATAGCAACTACTGTGCCAAAGAGATGCCACAAATAAAAAAGAGACGGAATCCCGTCTCTTTTTTATCAGTCCTGGCTGGCCTCATTCTCTGGAATGACCGGTCTGATGCTTATGATGTGTATGTCTTGTACAGGCCTGTCCCTTCTGTCCGTATCGACAGATGCTATTTTGTCGATGATGTCCAGCCCGTCTATGGTTTCCCCGAACACTGTATATTCCCCGTCAAGCTGGCTGCAGTTTTCAGCATCCTGCACTATATAGAACTGTGAGCCGGATGACTCTTTTTTAGGATTGGCGGCATCTCCTCTGCGCGCGGCGGCCACAGCGCCTTTCTTATGTGTAAGTGCTCGATTGAATTCAGCAGGGATTGTGTACCCCGGGCCTCCTGTTCCATAAAGCCCTGCTTTTGACGGGTCTTTGGTGAGGGGGTCTCCTGTCTGTATCATGAATCCGTCGATAACTCTGTGGAAAAGGACACCGTCATAAAAGTTTTCCGACACAAGTTTTGCGAAATTATCCCTGTGTTCCGGTGTTTCGTTGTAAAGTCTGATTCTGATAGTCCCCAGGTCCGTGACTATATCGTATTCTGGACCGAAAGACGCGCTTTTAGTTTCTGTTCCCATGTCATTTCCTTTTGAATCGGCCCCGTCCCTGGTCAGGGATGACGAACAGGCGGCGGATGATATTATTGCCGATATGAGTAAAACTGATTTTAAAATTATGCTTTTCATGTTTCTGTATCGTTTAATCAGTCATTAGATGCAGAACCGGTGAAAAAAGTTGCGAAAAATAACTAATTTTGCCCGATATGGCAAATCCTCTTAAACAACTTGCGGGCGAGACTGCCCTTTACGGGCTGAGCACGATACTTGCCCGTGTGATAAATTTCCTCTTTGTTCCCTTCTATACCAGGCTGCTGAGTACGGAAAGCTATGGCGTAGTGACAGAGTTCATGGCGTATATCGCCGTGCTCCAGGTAGTGCTGGTGCTCGGGCTTGAAACAGGGTGTTTCCGGTTTGCGAACAGAGAAGGGACGGATTCTTCAAAAGTGTATTCAAATGCTTTAGGCATAGTTTCTTTTGTCAGCCTGCTGTTCATGGCCCTGATGATCATATTTGCATCTGATATTTCCGGCATCCTTGGGTATCATGGATATCAGAGCTGCATCATGTATGTGGGCGGAATATTGGCATGCGATTCTGTCACAGCCATCCTGTTCGCGAAGCTGCGTCAGGAGCATAAAGCATTGAAGTTCGCTGTGTTGAAGACTGTCAAGATTTTGACAGAAACCGGAGCGAATATTTTGCTCTTTTTCGGATTTGCCTCTTCGTGCAGAAATATGGCGGCAGAGACCGGAAAGGCTCTTTCGGATTTGACTCCTGATGATTTGTGGCTTTTGAATTTTATTTCTCCAGAGCCGGATTTCAGCTATGTCATTTTTGCTATATTGCTCAGCTGTATAGTATGTATGCTGCTGTTTGTTCCGGATTTGCTGAAATTCAGATTTGCATTCGACAGAAATCTTGCCAGGCAGATGCTTGCCTATTCTCTCCCGCTTATGGTTGCAGCTTTGCCGGGGATTGTCAATGACTTTCTGGACAGGATATTGTTCCGTTTTCTTGACACGGGATCGGAAGTTTGGCAGTCAAGCCTGGGCATATTCCAGGCCGGGGTCAAGATATCCGTGATTATGTCCCTGTTTGTGCAGATGTTCAGGTTTGCCGCCGAGCCTTTCTTCTTCCAGCGCGCCGCTGACCGCAATTCGAAAGGTCTGTATGCAGTGGTGATGGAGTATTTCACTGCATTTTGCGGATTGATTTTCCTGGGAGTCATCCTTTATATAGATGTCATTTCCCTCATTCTCGGGCGTGATTTCCGGGAAGGCATCAGTGTAGTCCCGATCATGCTGCTGTCATATATGATTCTTGGCATGCTGTTCAATGTGTCGATGTGGTACAAGCTGTCGGGAAAAACAGGCGTGGCGATTTATATTACATTGGCCGGGCTGGCTGTGACGGCTTTGGTGAATATTGTATTTATGCCGAGATTCTCGTATTTCGCCGCCGCATGGGGGCATCTGGCAAGCTATGCAGTGATGTTTGTTATCAGCGCTGTCCTGGGAAACAGGTATTATCCCATACCATATAAATGGGGGAGAATAGCAGGCATTTTTGCCGGGATGGGCGTTGTCTACGGTCTCTCGCTTATTGTAGACAGAGTCTTCTTTGAAGGAGTCACTTTCAGTGTTTCCGGACCGATGATGGCTGTGAAGCTGGCGGTTAACACTGTATTCATCATGATTTATCTCTTGTTCGTATGGAAGCTTGTGCATATGAAAAACAGAGCCTTCCTGTCCGGGGAATGATGTTCATGGTTCAGGCCAGCAGCAGTATTGCCAGCTGCACGATAATCACTCTTGCAAACATTGCCATAGGGTAGACTGTGGCATAGCTTACCGCTGGTTCATCATTATCTACGGTAGTGCTGGCGTAGTTGAGCGCCATCGGGTTTGCCATGCTTCCGCACAGCATGCCGACATTCCGTGCATAATCTGTCTTCAGAAATTTCTGGGCTGTTATGCCTACTGCCAGCGTCGGAATGACGGCCATGGCAAACGCCAGTGCTATCCAGACCAGTCCCTGAGTGCAGAAAACTGTCTCGAAAAAATCTTTCCCGGCATCGAGCCCGAGTCCAGCCAGATAAGTGACGAGCCCGAATTCTCTGAGCATAAGGTTGGCACTCTGCGTAGTGTATGTTGTGAGGTGGATTCGCGGGCCGAATGCCCCCATCAGTATCCCGATGATGATCGGCCCGCCTGCAATTCCCAGTTTTACAGGCATGCTCATGCCTGGTATGCTGAATGGTATGCTTCCCAGCACTACGCCTATTGCCAAGCCTATGAAAATGGCAGTCAGGTTCGGTTCATTCAGCCTTTTTTCTTCGTTGCCCAATATTTTGCAGACATTGTCCACCGCGGCAGATTCTCCCACTATGGTTAGGCGGTCGCCAATCTGCAGCCTCAAATTAGGCGACGCCAGCAGGTCGATTCCTGCTCTGTTCACTCTGGTGATATTGATTCCATACAGATTTCTCAGCCTGAGAGACCCCAGCCTGACGCCGTTGAGGTGTGTTTTAGTGACCAGAATTCTCCTGGATATCAACATGCTGTCGATAGCATTCCAGTCTATGTCTTCTTTATTCCAGTCCTTGTTTTCCTTTTCTCCGAACAGCGCTTTTATCTTTTCTACGTCAGCCTGATTAGAAATCACCAGCAGGTGGTCGTGCTCGGCGATGACAGTATCGGATGTCGGTATGCTTACTTTTCCTTTTCTCCAGACTCTTGAAATGACAAATTTGGAAGATGTAAGCGCTGTGATTTCCTTAATGGTTTTTCCGAATATTGCAGGATTGCAGATCTGGAATTCTGCAATAAAAGGTTTAGCAGGTTCTGTGCATGCTTTGGTCTGGGAGCTCTTGCCTCTGTTCATCATTCTCAAGATGATGATCACCGCTATCATGCCTATTACGCCGACAGGATATCCTACGGCGCAGGCAAGTGACATGGCGGTTATGGCGTCAGGATTGCCGGGGTGGACTTGCATTGCGGCTTGTTGAGCCGCACCCAGCATCGGAGTATTGGTGACAGCTCCAGAAAACAGCCCGGTCATTTCGGTGACAGGAAATTTGCATGCCAGGCTTATGCCGATAGTCAGAACGAATCCAGACAGCACTACCGCAATTCCCAGCAGATTCAGTTTCACACCTCCTTTCTTGAACGATGAGAAGAAGCCCGGGCCTACCTGCAGCCCGAGGGTGTATACGAATATAATCAGCCCTGTATTTTGCGCGAATGCCAGCATGTCCTTGTTGACCTCGATGCCGAAATGTCCTGCAAGGATTCCTGCAAAAAACACGAAAGTGATCCCGAGCGAAATTCCGTATATTTTGATTTTCCCTAAAGCCAGACCTGACGCGGCGATGATTGCCAGCACCAGCAGCGTCTGTATTGTTGATGGCTGTGTGAAAAGATCGACAAACCAGTTCATCATTCCTGAAGTTTTAAATGTTTTACATCAATATAAGATAAAACCGAGGTCTCCGTTCGCCTCCCTGAACACCAGGATAGTTTTACATCAATATAAGATAAAACCGAGGATGCCTCCGGCAATAATCATGAAAATAGGATTCAATTTCCATATCCATGACGCCGCGAATGCCGATACAAACAGAACCCAGCTTTTCCAGTCGGGAAAATTTTCGGGCGTGATCAGAAGGAGGGCCGATGCGCCTATCAGACCCGTGACAGCTGGCTTCAACCCCGACATCATGCCTTCGAATATCGTGTTCTCGCTGAACCTTTGATACATCTTGCATATGGTCAGGACAATCAGGAAAGACGGCAGCACGACTGCCAGGCTGGTTGTGAAAGAGGCGAGTATGCATAATATTTGAGGCGCTCCTGTGTCAGCCAGTACAGTATATCCGATGTACGTTGCGCTGTTTATTCCTATCGGACCGGGGGTCATTTGAGAAATTGCCACTATATCCGTAAATGTATTTTCGTCAATCCAATTATGTATGGTGACGACCTGGGTCTGAATCAGTGACAGCATCGCATAACCTCCGCCTATGGTGAAGAGGCCTATCACGAAAAATGTAAGAAATAGCTCGATGAATATCATTCTGTTTTGCCCCTCCTGATTTTATCAATGTATTTTGCCGCTGCGAAAGACACCACAATCACAACTGTCAATATATAAATAGGCGATACTTTCAGGACTCCAACCAGCACAAGCACGGCTGCGGACAATGCATAAGACCACCAGTGCTTGTTTGATTTTCTGGCCATCTGTATCATCGGGACAGCTATCAGGGCCACCACGACTGGACGGATGCCTTTGAAGATGCTGATGACTGCCGGGGAGTCCTGATATCCAGTGAAAATCATAGCTATCAACAATATGATTATAATGGATGGCAATACGCTGGCGGTTGCAGCCACTATGCTTCCTTTTGTCCCTTTCAGCTTGTAGCCGCTGAATATGGCGATATTTACCGCCAGCAGGCCCGGGGCAGATTGTGACAGGGCTATGATGTCAGGGAAGTCCTCGTCTTTCATCCATCCCCTTTTGACTATTTCATTTTGGATAAGGGGTATCATTGCCATGCCCCCGCCTATGGTGAATGCTCCTATTTTGGCGAAAATGAAAAATATCTGCCAGTATGATGCCATAAGAATTAAATGGTTTTTATGGTGCAAAAGTATAAAAACTGCACGATTTGCAGAAAAATATTCAAAAAAAGTCAAAAAATATTTGGAGGTATGAAAAAAGTCCGTATCTTTGCAGCCCGTTTAAGAAATAACGGATAGTTTTTTGAAAATACTGAAAGACTAAAGTACAAGCAAAAGTACCAACAATAAAAGAGCGTTAATTCTATTTGAGAATTATAGAGCAAAGGACAGACTAAGAGAAATATAGAATATACAAAGAAGAGTTTGATCCTGGCTCAGGATGAACGCTAGCGGCAGGCTTAACACATGCAAGTCGAGGGGCAACGCGTGGAGTAGCAATACTCCATGGCGGCGACCGGCGGAAGGGTGCGTAACGCGTGAGCAACAT
>CASEOO010000030.1 GCA_949289565.1 uncultured Bacteroidales bacterium | reverse complement strand
ATAGATGCGGCCTTCCCTGGTCTTTCCCACACCGCGTACATCATAGTACGAAAACCATTCGATGTCGGCATCCAGCAATGCCTGTTTTACATCCTCGAACCTCGTCCGCCGGATGATTGCTTCGATTTTCTTCATTTCATCAGATTTTAAATTGTTGAAAAGTTGAACGGTATATAAAAATAAGGTTAGAATATTCCAGGCCTCCGGCCAATATTTCCGTCAAAACCCGATACCGGCTACAAAGTGCGCGGCTTCAGTAGAAGGATTCCATACTATCTGTCCGAAAACAGATACTGACCAGGCTTCGGCAATACGGAAAGCTTTGGATGCCATAATGCTGACATTGCAGACTGCAAATCCGCGTATCATGTCCACCGCATATTCTGAATTCGCGCCGCCTGCGTAGAAATCGTTCTGCCATGGGGTCGCCCCTACTGCCGCCTCCCAATCCAGCCCGGCAAAAGTGAACGGGGCTGACACAGCAAAATAGGAGGCATAAGCTTTCGAACCGTCAGCCTTTAATCCTGTATTTCCAGCGAAGTTCGTATACCAGTTCACCGCCGCAAAGCCGAAATCATAGCCGACCTGGGCCTCGAACGTATGGTTTGTATTGCCGTTCCGGTAATGAAAATACCCAGGACCTCCATCGAACCAGTAATCAGTCACCGAAACGCTGAAACCTGCTATGGAATAACCCAAAGTCAGATCGACTTCGCGGGTATCGCTCCAGTTCAGGCCCGCAGACCCCCATGCTGAAAGCGAGATGCCTTTATAGGAAAGTGAGAGTGCCGGCTGGATACTGGCATTTCCCAGATCCTGCCCGCGCCAGATGTAGCTGCTGACCAGGTCAGCACCGACGGACGCTTCAAATTTGTCCTGTGCAACAGAAGACATAGGGAGGGACATCGCTGATAAAACTGTCAGGATAGTCCCGGCAAATAATTTTTTCATTGCTCATGTTTTTAGATAAGTGAACAAGGAACCGGTTTCTTGTCTTTCTGTTTTCATCGGCAAATTTATACTCCCGGGCTGTCTGGATATGCAAAAAATCCGAAAAAAATTGCAGTACCAGAATAATCACTTTTAATTTGTAAAAATTAGGCGCATTTCAGTTACAATTTATTCTCAGAAACCGATTATTTACTACACATTTCGCGCAGCAAAAAATTTTTTCACGAAAAACGGATAAAACCGGCACATAACATTTGCTTTTCCCTGTAATTTTGCGTCAGGATTTACGGGAAATGACCATGAAAATGAAATTCACCAAAATGCAGGGCGCAGGCAACGACTACATCTATGTAAATACGATGCAGTTCGCCATTTCCGACCCTGCGGCAGTTTCCCGCAAATGGAGCCGCCCTCACACCGGAATAGGAAGCGACGGACTCGTCCTGATAGGAAATTCCGACAAGGCCGATTTCAGCATGAGGATTTTCAATGCGGACGGCTCGGAAGCCATGATGTGCGGAAACGCGAGCAGATGTGTAGGGAAATATCTCTACGAGAACGGCCTTACAGACAAGACTTCCGTCAGCCTCGAAACCCTGTCGGGAATAAAGGTCCTGAATCTGGAAGTGTCGCACGGCGGGACTGTCGACCAGGTCTGCGTAGACATGGGCAAGCCTTCCGGCATCAGAAAACTGAAAACCGGAGGACCTATCCCGCACGAAGGGATATCGCTTTCGATGGGAAACCCTCACTTCGTCATCTTTACGGATGACCTGGACAGCATAGACCTCGGCAAGGAAGGGCCTGAGATAGAAAACAATCCGTTGTTCCCGGACAGGACCAACGTCGAATTTGCCACGGATATGGGCAACGGCACTATACGCATGAGAGTATGGGAAAGGGGTTCGGGCGTCACGGAAGCATGCGGGACAGGAGCCTGCGCCACTGCTGTAGCGGCATTGGTCACCGGCATAACGGCCCGGAAGAATGACACGGAAAGGAATTCCGCCAAAGAATACATCATTGAGATGGACGGAGGACATCTCACCATAGAAATCACCCCCGAAAGACATGTACTTATGACAGGGCCTGCCGTAAAAGTCTTCGATGGGGAAATAGAATATGAAATTTAACCGATAAAACGAAGGATTATGGCACTTGTAAATGAAAATTTCCTGAAACTCCCCGGAAGCTATCTGTTTTCCGACATAGCGAAAAAAATACAGTCATTCAAGAAAGCCAATCCTGAAGTCAGACTTATCAGACTGGGTATCGGAGATGTCACCAGGCCTCTTCCCGAAGTATGCATAAAAGCCATGCACAAGGCGGTAGAGGAAATGTCCAATGCAGGCACTTTCAGAGGATACGGCCCGGAGCAGGGCTATGACTTCCTGATAAACGCCATCATACGCCATGACTATCAGCCTCGCGGAATATATCTCGACAAATCCGAAATCTTCATCAGCGACGGAGCCAAGAGCGATACCGGGAACTTCTGCGACATACTCAGCACGGACAACAGCGTAGGTGTCACCGATCCTATATATCCGGTATATGTGGACAGCAATGTCATCGACGGGCGGGCAGGAGACATCAGCCGCGACGGGCACTGGAGCAACATCACATACATGCCTTGCACAGCGGCCAACCATTTTCTGCCGAGGATTCCTGACCACAGGGTGGATATCGTATATCTCTGCTATCCGAACAACCCTACCGGGACCGTCCTGACCAGGGAGCAGCTCAAGGAGTGGGTGGACTATGCACTGGCAAACGATACGCTCATCCTCTACGACTCTGCTTACGAGGCTTTCATCCGTGAAGACAATATCCCGCATTCCATCTATGAAATAAAAGGTGCGAAGAAATGCGCCGTGGAATTCAGGAGTTTCTCGAAAACAGCAGGCTTCACCGGAGTGAGATGTGCATATACGGTAGTCCCTCATGAAGTAAGCGGCGCGCTTCTGGATGACAGCAGAGTCAGTCTGAACAAGCTGTGGAACAGACGGCAATGCACGAAATTCAACGGGACCAGCTACATCACACAAAGAGGGGCTGAAGCGATATACACTCCGGAAGGGAAAAAGCAGGTCAAAAAAATCATAGACTACTACATGGAGAATGCCCGTATCATGCGTGAGGGACTGCAGAACGCAGGCCTGACCGTCTACGGAGGAGTGAATGCACCTTATATATGGCTGAAGACACCGAAAGGGCAGACTTCGTGGGATTTCTTCGACTACCTCCTCCACAAAGTGCATGTAGTAGGCACTCCAGGCTCGGGATTCGGTCCGAGCGGCGAGGGTTATCTCCGGCTTACTGCATTCGGCGAGAGATACGACTGCATCGAAGCCATGGAAAGAATCAAACAGAACTTCAACAAATAGACTAACGTAAAATTTTATGCCATGTCAACTTTAAGATTCAAGATGGTGGAAGCGGCTTTCGGGAAAAAGCCGGCCACTGTGAATGTCCCGGAAAAACGGCCGTCAGAGTATTTCGGCATGTATGTTTTCAACAGGGAGAAGATGTTCAAATATCTCCCGGCCGATGTCTACGCGAAACTTATCAACGTGATAGACACAGGCTCGGCTCTGGACAGGAGCATAGCCGACGAGGTCGCGGCCGGCATGAAGAAATGGGCTGTGGAGATGGGAGTGACCCACTACACGCACTGGTTCGCCCCTCTGACCGAAGGCACGGCCGAGAAACACGACTCCTTCATAGAGCATGACGGAAAGGGAGGGGTCATCGAGGAATTCACAGGCAAGCTACTCGTGCAGCAGGAACCTGACGCCTCTTCTTTCCCCAATGGAGGCATCAGAAACACTTTCGAGGCTCGTGGATACTCTGCCTGGGACCCTTCTTCCCCAGCCTTTATCGTGGATGACACCCTCTGCATCCCTACCATCTTTATAGCCTACACAGGAGAGTCCCTGGACTACAAGGCACCTCTGCTCAAGGCCCTGAGGGCAGTGGACAAGGCAGCCACTGATGTCTGCCACTATTTCAATCCTGATGTGAAAAAAGTATATGCATATTTAGGATGGGAACAGGAGTACTTCTTGGTGGACGAGGGCCTGTATGCGGCACGGCCGGACCTTCTGCTGACAGGACGCACCCTCATGGGGCATGACTCGGCGAAGAACCAGCAGCTGGAAGACCACTATTTCGGAGCCATTCCGACCAGGGTGGCAGCTTTCATGAAAGAACTGGAAATAGAGGCCCTGAAGCTCGGCATTCCTGTCAAGACCAGGCACAATGAGGTCGCCCCTAACCAGTTCGAGCTTGCCCCTGTCTACGAGGAGTGCAATCTGGCGAACGACCACAACATGCTGATCATGTCGCTGATGCGCAAGATAGCACGCAACCACGGATTCCGCGTCCTCCTGCATGAAAAGCCTTTCAAGGGAGTGAACGGAAGCGGCAAGCACAACAACTGGTCTCTCGGCACGGACACAGGGCTTGCCCTGATGTCGCCTGGCAAGGATTTTTCCGGCAATCTCAGATTCATCACATTCGTGGTCAACACCCTGATGGCTGTCTACAAGCACAACGGCCTGCTGAAAGCATCTATCATAAGCGCCAGCAATGCACACAGGCTCGGCGCCAATGAGGCTCCCCCTGCCATCATATCCAGCTTCCTCGGATCGCAGCTCTCTGCCGTGCTGAAGCATATCGGGGAAAGCGAACCGGAAAACCTCCAGTCCATAGGAGGGAAAAAGGGGATGAAACTGGATATCCCGCAGATACCGGAAATCCTCGTGGACAATACCGACAGGAACAGGACTTCGCCGTTCGCATTTACCGGAAACAGGTTTGAATTCAGGGCCGTAGGCTCGGAAGCCAATTGCGCGAGCGCAATGATTGTCCTCAACTCCGCATTGGCCGAGCAGCTGAAAGAGTTCAAGTCTGTGGTGGATGAACGCATTGCCGCAGGCGAAGAAAAGTTCTCCGCGATTTTAGGAGTGATCAGGGAATACATAAAAATCTGCGAGCCGATACGGTTCGACGGGAACGGCTATAGCGACGAGTGGAAGGCGGAAGCGATGCGCAGAGGGCTGGACTGCGAGACTAGCGCGCCTCTCATCTATGACAACTATCTCACCGACGAGAGCGTAAAGATGTTCGAAAGCGCAGGCGTGATGACGCGCAAGGAGCTCGAAGCCAGGAATGAAGTCAAGTGGGAGACTTACACGAAAAAGATACAGATAGAGGCCCGCGTGCTCGGAGATCTGGCTCTGAACCATATAGTCCCTGTGGCAACGAAGTATCAGAGTTCGCTCATAGACAATGTATACAAAATGCATGAAATCTTCCCTGCGGGAAAGGCTGATGCACTGACTCTCAGGAATGTGGAGCTGATAGAAGCCATCGCCTCGCATACAGCTTTCATCAAGGAGCATGTGGATGCGATGGTGGAAGCCCGGAAAGTGGCCAACAGGATCACTGACGAACGTGAGAAAGCCATTGCATACCACGACACTGTCTTCCCGTGCCTGGACGAGATCAGGTATCATATAGACAAGCTGGAGCTCATCGTCGATGACCAGATGTGGACTCTCCCGAAATACAGGGAGCTGCTGTTCATCCGGTAACTGGCATACATCCGGCACAGATTTGAAGCCGTTTGTTGCGGCGGCCGCCGCAACAAAGACAGAAACTGTTTTGAAATCAAGTGTATTTCAAAACAGTTTCTTATTTTTGCAGCAGAATTTACAAGAGACGGCAACCTGTCTCTCACGAAGCTGCAAAATATGTCAACACTGAGATTCAAAATGGTCGAAACGGCGTTCGGGAAGAAGCCGTATGAAGTGGAGCTGCCGAAAGGCCGTCCGTCAGATTACTATGCCATGTATGTCTTCAACCGGGAAAAGATGTTCAAATATCTTCCGGCTGATGTCTACGCGAAACTTATCAACGTGATAGACTCCGGCTCGGCTCTGGACAGGAGCATAGCTGACGAGGTCGCCGCAGGCATGAAGAAATGGGCAGTGGAAATGGGCGTGACCCACTATACACACTGGTTCGCCCCTCTGACAGAGGGCACAGCCGAAAAGCACGATTCTTTCATAGAGCATGACGGAAAGGGAGGGGTCATCGAAGAATTTTCCGGGAAACTTCTCGTACAGCAGGAATCGGATGCGTCTTCATTCCCCAACGGAGGCATCAGGAACACTTTCGAGGCCCGCGGATACTCTGCCTGGGACCCTTCTTCCCCAGCCTTCATCGTGGATGACACCCTCTGCATCCCTACCATTTTCATAGCGTACAACGGTGAATCCCTAGACTACAAGGCACCGTTGCTCAAGGCTCTGAGGGCTGTGGACAAGGCAGCCACAGATGTCTGCCACTATTTCAATTCAGATGTAAAGAAAGTCATCACCTATCTGGGCTGGGAACAGGAGTATTTCTTAGTGGACGAGGGCCTGTATGCTGCACGGCCTGACCTTCTGCTGACAGGGCGCACCCTAATGGGACACGACTCGGCGAAGAACCAGCAGCTGGAAGACCACTATTTCGGAGCCATTCCGACCAGGGTGGCGGCATTCATGAAAGATCTGGAAATAGAGGCTCTGAAGCTCGGCATTCCTGTCAAGACCAGACACAACGAAGTGGCCCCTAACCAGTTCGAGCTCGCCCCTATCTACGAGGAGTGCAACCTGGCCAACGACCACAACATGCTGATCATGTCGCTGATGCGCAAGCTGGCGCGCAACCATGGCTTCCGCGTGCTCCTGCATGAAAAGCCGTTCAAGGGGGTGAACGGAAGCGGCAAGCACAACAACTGGTCTCTCGGCACGGACACCGGCATCGCCCTGATGGCCCCGGGAAAGGATTTCAAGAGCAATCTCCGTTTTGTGACTTTCGTCGTCAACACCCTGATGGCGGTCTACCGCCACAACGGACTTCTGAAGGCATCCATCGCCAGTGCGAACAATGCGCACAGGCTCGGCGCCAATGAGGCTCCTCCTGCCATCATATCCAGCTTCCTCGGATCGCAGCTCTCTGCCGTGCTGAAGCACATCGAGGAAAGCGAGCCGGAAAACCTCCAGTCTCTCGGAGGGAAGAAAGGCATGAATCTCGGCATTCCGCAGATACCGGAAATCCTCGTGGACAACACCGACAGGAACAGGACTTCGCCGTTCGCATTTACCGGAAACCGGTTCGAATTCAGGGCCGTAGGCTCGGAAGCCAATTGCGCAAGCGCAATGATTGTCCTGAACTCGGCCATGGCTGAGCAGCTGAAAGAGTTTAAGTCTGTGGTAGACGAACGCATTGCCGCAGGCGAAGACAAATTCTCGGCGATATTGGGCGTCATCAAGGAATATATCCGGATGTGCGAACCGATTCATTTCGACGGCAACGGCTACAGCGACGAGTGGAAGGCTGAGGCAGCGCGCCGTGGCCTGGACTGCGAGACGAGCGTGCCTCTCATCTACGACAGCTACCTTTCCGAAGACAGCATAAACATGTTCGAAAGCACAGGCGTGATGACGCGCAAGGAGCTCGAAGCCAGGAATGAAGTCAAATGGGAGACTTACACGAAGAAGATACAGATCGAGGCACGAGTGCTCGGGGACCTGGCCCTGAACCATATAGTCCCTGTGGCTACGAAATACCAGAGCACACTCATCGACAATGTGTACAAGATGCATGAAATCTTCCCTGCAGACAAGGCTGATGCTCTGACTGTCAGAAACATGGAGCTCATCGAGGCTATCGCGACGCACACGGCTTTCATCAAAGGGCATGTGGATGCGATGGTGGAAGCCAGGAAAGTGGCCAACAGGATTCAGGACGAGAGGGAAAAGGCTATCGCATATCACGACACAGTCTTCCCGTGCCTGGATGAAATCAGGGAGCATATCGACCAGCTCGAACTCATCGTCGATGACCAGATGTGGACTCTTCCAAAATACCGCGAACTGCTCTTCATCCGGTAACGGCCTGGGCAATGTCCCGGTTAACAGGTTGTTCGCAGGTCAGAGGATGATTCTGGATCTCCCCTGCGGTACTGCATCGGAGTGATGCCTGTATGATATTTGAAAAATTTATGGAATGTCGGCTGGTCTGCGAAATTCAGACGGCCGACAATCTCTTTTATAGGCATGTCCGAATACCGCAGCATGTTTTTCGCCTCCATTATGATGAAATCATCTATCCATTCCGGAGCTGACCGTCCGGTGACTTCCTTGACAAGGCTGGAAAGATATTTTGGCGTCAAGCCGAGCTTTCCGGCATAGAACGAGACTTTTCTCTCTGTCATATGGAACTCGGCAAGCATATCCAGGAAACGGTCAGCCACGATGCGGCCACGGCCCTGGACTGCTGGCAATTGTCCGCCGGCATACATCTCGTCTTCCAAAATTCCCTCTGCTATGGAAAAGAAAGATGACAGAAGCAGGGATACGCTCCGCCTCTTGTACGACAGATTGGAAGACAGGACCTCGCCTGCCAGCGCGACATAGCTCCTGGCTATCGACTGCGCCACTCCCCGTATAAAGAAATAGGGCTTCCGCTGAAGAATCATGCGCTTTTCCATCAGGCCCGGCATATTCACATCCAGGCTCTCCATGTATTCCCGAGTCATGGCTATCACCCTGAAAGACAGACTGTCAGCAGTATTTTTATCCACATCGGTGACACAGATGATATTTCCAGGCATATAGACAAACAGAGAATTCTCCTCCACATCGAATTCCGACAGGTTTATCATCACCTTTATATGGCCGGAGATGCAATAAAACGCGAGGAAGCCGTCAAACCTGCAAGGATGTGCCAGAACAGACAGCGTCTCGTCATACCTGACAGCTATCAGGCATGCGTCATCGCCCATGCTCAGGCATGATGTCACAGGGAACAGGCTTCTGAACTGAGGCAGGCTCAAAGTATCTGCAATTTTTTCCATATTCAACGCTCTTTTCATGCTGGAAAGCCTCCAGCGAGGGCGAGCATCTGCAAAAATCCGACCTTTTGACAACAACTGTCTTCTTTCTTCATATAAATTGCCAGATTCCGGACTACTGATTGCATCGCTCGCACAGGCTGCAATTCCCTGACGGGAATCAACAGTGCTCGCGTATGCAATCCTGCTGAAAGCAAAAGAAAGAGACGAAAATAATATACAATGAAAAAAAGAAACATCATCCTGACAGCGATGCTGTCAATATTGCCGTGGACGGCAGGCTACTCCCAAGTGCTGACCCTGCAGCAATGCCGGGACTCAGCCATGGCAAACAACTATGACCTGAAAATCGCCAGGCAGAAAGTGACCGTAGCCGGGCATGACAGAAAAATAGCCATGTCTAACTGGTTTCCGGACGTATCTGTTACGGGAGCATATATGTACAACAGCCGGGACGTCCACCTGATTCCGCAGGAGGCCTCAGATGTGCTGACAGGTCTCGGAACTCCCCTTCAAGGAACTATTCTGAACAAGATAGGAGATATTCTTAACGGCATAGGGAACGACATCAATTCGGCTTTGGAACTGGACACGCAGAACATTTTCATCGGCGCAGTTTCCCTAAAGCAGCCTGTGTTCACCGGAGGCAAAATCGTGGCGGCCAACAGGATAGCTTCGCTTGCGGAAGAACTGGCACAGTCGCAGTACGACATCGGATGCAGACAGCTTGCCACGGAAGTGGACAAGGCTTACTGGCAGATAGTTTCGATCTCGTGGAAAGAGAAACTCGCCAGAGACTATTCGGATCTGCTGCAGCAGATGCTGCACGACACGGAACTCATGGTGAACGAGGGCATGGCCACCCAGGCAGACCTGCTGTCCGTCAAAGTCAAGGCAAACGAGGCCCAGATGCTTCTGACCAAGGCAGAAAACGGGCTTTCCCTGAGCAAGATGCTGCTCTGCCAGCTATGCGGCATGGATATGAACAGCGAAATCACTCTTGAAGATGAGCTGGCAGAATGGATTCCGGTGCCGGCAAGAGGCCAGGAAAAAGGATATGCCGACATCATTGCCGGAAGGCCTGAAATCCGCAGTCTGGAACTGGCAGAAGAAATCTATGACAGAAAAGTGGCTGTAGAGCGTGCGGGCATGATGCCGCAGATAGCCCTCACGGCCAATTATCTGCTGACCAATCCTAATATATACCATGGATTCAGCAACACTTTCGCAGGGATGTTCAATGCAGGAGTCGCAGTGAAGATCCCTATCATTCACGGATGCGAATCCTGGCAGAAAGTACGCAAGGCGAAAGCGGAAGCCGCCATCGCAGAGTACAGGCTGGAGGATGCCAGGGATAAGATCATGCTGCAGGTGACCCAGCTGAGAAAACAGGAAGCCGAGGCCAGAGAGAAGCTGGAGATGGCGGAGAACAGCCTGGAGAGTGCGGAGGAGAACCTCAGGACTGCAACCATAGGCTATGGTGAAGGCGTGATCCCGTCAAATACAGTGATGGCGGCGCAGTCAGCATGGATGAAGGCTCATTCAGAATATATTGATGCAGGAGTGGAACTCCAGATGACAACAGATGCCCTGGCACGGGCAGAATGCCGGTGACGTTAATTTCCAAAACTAACATTAAGGAGATATCGATATGGAAAAAAAGAAGAAAAGTTATAATCTGCTTATAGGAATCATAGCATTGCTGGCTATCGTGGCCGCAGTGATGCTGGCCGGGTATATAGTGTCGAAGCCCGATCCCATTGTCCTGCAAGGACAGGCGGAAGCGGCTGAATACAGGGTCTCGGGGAAAGTGCCGGGCCGCGTAGAAAAGTTTTATGCCGGAGAAGGCGACTTCGTGCACAAGGGTGACACTCTCGTGAAGATAGAGAGTCCGGAAGTGCAGGCGAAACTGGCCCAGGCCATGGCGGTGAAATCGGCTGCGGAAGCCCAGAAAAACAAGGCGATGAAAGGCGCCAGACAGGAGCAGATAGCCTCTGCATACGAGATGTGGCAAAAGGCGCTGGCCGGCGAGGAGGTGATGGAAAAGTCGTTTGAAAGGACGTCGAGGCTGTATGAACAGGAGGTGGTGAGCGCGCAGAAATTCGACGAGGTGCAGGCACAATACAAGGCGGCAAAAGCGACAAGCGCGGCTGCAAAAGCACAATACGACATGGCGGTAAAAGGCGCGAGAAAAGAAGATATCGAGACCGTTGAGGCTCTTGTGGACCAGGCGGCCGCCGCTTTGGCTGAAGTCGAGTCTTATCTCGGGGAACTTTATCTGACTGCCCCTGCCGACGGTGTCATCTCTGCCAGGTTTCCGAAGCCTGGAGAACTTGCAGGGCAGGGAGCCCCTGTAATGGCCGTAACCGACCTGAATGATGCATGGTTCACATTCAGCATCAGGGAGGATATGCTTCACGGCCTTCGAATCGGAGATGAACTCAGGGTGAAAGTGCCGGCTCTCGGTGACACTGTGTACACTACCATAGTCCGCTATATGAACGTGATGGAATCATATGCCACATGGAGGGCCACATTGGACACAGGGAAATACGATGCGAAGACCTTCGAAGTGCGGACAGTCCCTGTCAGACATATAGATGGACTGCTGCCGGGGATGACGGCAATAGTCGTGGATTAATCCGGAGGCAGTCTTCAACTGGAATAGGAGGAATCTATGAATATACTGGAACATATCATGGCTGTCAGCCGGAGAGAGCTGAGGATAATGAGACAGCGGCCAGTGTACCTTCTGGCATCAATAGGAGTGATGACATTCTGCATGGTTTTCTTCCTGACTCTGCTCCGGGACAGGATTCCGCAGGATCTTCCCATCGGAGTGGTGGATATGGACCAGTCTTCGCTGTCGAGAAATTTCATCAGGCAGCTGGAGGCGACACGTATCGGAAAAACGGTCAGTTTCTGTTCTTATCAGGAGGCCAAAAAGGCATTGCAGACCGGGAAAATCACATCATTCTGCATGATTCCGGAAGGTTTCTACAGCGATGTACTGGCGAACAGACAGCCTGAGCTGACGATGTATGTAAACACATTGTACTTCGTGGGAGGAGCGCTTTCGTACAAGGAACTGCTGACATTGGTGAACCTGTCTTCCGGAGCGGTCCAACAGGAGGTGTTCAGGGCCAAGGGCATGGATGACAGATCCATCATGGGACAGATACAGCCGATCGTCATCGACTCACACAATATCGGGAATCCCGCCGCCGACTACAGGGCTTTCCTGTGCAGCGCCCTGATTCCCGGCATACTGGAGACCATCATTATATTGGTGACTGTCTATGCCATCGGTTCGGAGCTCAAGCACGGGACATCCAGGCATCTGCTGGAAAAGGCCGGAGGTTCGATGACTGCCGCCATGCTGGGGAAACTGCTGCCTTATACAGTGCTTTTCACCACGATGGGAATCATATGCGATCTCATACTCTATGACTGGATGGAGTTTCCCATGGCCGGAAGCATCTGGAACATGTTCCTGGGGACTTTCCTGCTCGTGCTTGCAAGCGAGGCCGCGGCATTTTTCATCGCAGGAATATTGCCAGTCTTGAGACTGGCAATAAGTATTTCGGCGCTTTACAGCATGCTCGCGTTTTCTCTGGCAGGGTTCTCTCTTCCTGTCGAAGCCATGCCTTCATGCATACAAGGTCTGGCCGCGGCTTTCCCGCTCCGGCATTTCTACCTCATGTATGTGCAGGAAGGCATTTTCGGAAGCGGCTTTGCAGGCTGGTATCCGCAGGCCATTGCCATGCTGTGTTTCCTGGGGCTCCCTCCGCTTGTTTACAGACGGCTGCAGAGAGCATATATTGACCTGAATTTTCCACGTAAATAGTAAAATATTGGCAGTGGAAACCACTGCCAACAATATGAAATGATTAAAATTCTGACATATTTCGGACAATGGCTTTCCGACTGGCACGCCATTTTCGTCCGGGAATTAAAACATATTTTCAGCGACAGCGGTGTCCTGATCATATTTTTTCTGGCAGGGCTGGCATATCCGGTGCTGTACGGGATCATTTACTCAAACGGGACGCTGGATGACATGCCGGTGGCCGTAGTGGACGAGTCCGGAAGCCAGACTGGCAGGCGGTTTCTGAGAAAGCTGGATGCAACGCGTGAGGTAAAAGTGAGCCGTTCTTGTCTGAACATGGCTGAAGCCGAAAGACTGATGCAACAAAGGGAGGTGCACGGGATCGTCCTGATTCACAGGGACTTCGAAGAATGTCTCGCCTCCGGGAGGCAGGCAGGAGTGTCTGTCTATGCGGACATGAGCAGCTTCATCTATTACAAGAATCTGACGATGGCAGTGAACATGGTGATGCTGGACGAGATGCACGGCATACAGGAGGCACGGCTTTCTGCCGCAGGTATGGGAAGTGCGGCTGACAGGCTGGTTCATCCCATAAGGTACGTAGATACCATGCCTTACAACAGGGCTATGTCATACAGCGTGTTCTTTCTGTCGGCCGTGCTGCTTGTCATCATCCAGCAGACAATGTTTTTCGGAGTGTCGATGCTGTCCGGGACCATGAGGGAGGAGCATCGCAGTTTCGCTGTCATGCCGGACAGGCTTCAAGGCCGCGGGATTTCGAGGACTGTGCTGGGAAGAGGCGCCGCTTACTGGCTTTTATACATGGGTATCGGCATCTATGTGGCTGTCCTGGCTCCACGTATGATCGGCCTGCCCCAGAACTGCCCTTTCGGGGACATACTGGTGCTGCTGATGTTCTTCGTGACAGCCTGCGTAGTGTTCAGTTTCACTTTCAGCACGTTCATCCGGCACAGGGAGACGGTGTTCGTGATATTCCTGCTTATGTCGGTCGTCTGCTTGTTCCTGACAGGGTTTTCCTGGCCGGAAAGCAGCTTCCCGGCTTTCTGGAGATGGTTTTCATACATTTTCCCGTCGACTTTCGCTGTCCGGGCTTTCATGAACATGAATACCGCCGGGGCTGGACTGGCCATGGCAGAGACGCAGATAGCCGCCATGACGGTGCAGATTATAGTTTACTATATCCTGTCATGCGGGGCTGTGTTCCTCGAAAACAGGATTATTGCACACCCAGAATCTGCTCCGTGTGGTTTTTCGTGTCGACCTTGCTGATAATGCGTTCCACCGTGCCGTCGGCGGCGATGATGAACGTCTTGCGCAGCGTCCCCATGCTGACCTTTCCGTAAAGCTTCTTTTCGCCCCATGCCCCGAATGCCTGAAGCATCTCCGTGGACGGGTCGGACAAGAGAGTGAAAGGCAATGAATTCTTTTCGATGAACCTTCCATGGGAGGCGGCACTGTCCTTGCTCACCCCGTATATTTCATACCCGGCCGCGCGAAGTGCGCCGTAGTTGTCCCTCAGATTGCAGGCCTCTGCCGTACATCCCGGAGTACTGTCTTTCGGATAGAAATAAAGCACAATTCTCTTCCCTTCGAAATCCTTTTGTGTCACTGTGTTCCCGTCCTGGTCCTGAGCCTGGAAATCCGGGATCCTGTCTCCTTCTTTCAGCATATACTTTGATTTTCCTGATCCAACATTCTGTCAAAGATATCAAAATTGACCGGGAAAAACATGAAATCCATGATTTTTCCGGTCAATAAATAAAATCAGGTTATCAGTAAATCGGGACATCCTCAAAGTAAATACGAGGGTCGGCGAGGGTTTCGCCATACGCCCATATTCCGAGTATTACCGTCAATTTTTCTGCCGAACGGTCGAAATCCGGAACAGTTACCGACCCGGTAACCTTCACCCTGTCAGGGAAAGCCGCATTCAGGATATAATTCTGGCTTTGGGTCACATTGTTGAATTTATAGGTAGACGTCACATAATTGTTGTAGTTGTCGTCCGTTATCACAGTCCGGTATCCGCCTGAAATCAGACTGCTGCTGTTCGTAGTATATATTCTGAAATCATTTATGCTTCCCAAACCATTGTTGCGCAGTGTATATGTCAGAGTGACAGTAGAACCGCTTCTCTTGCAGCTTACGATTTCAGGGACAATCCTGCTGTCCCCTGACTCCACAGTCGCCGAACTGTAGTCTTCCACCACAGGTTCATCATCGTCTCCACTGCCGCCTCCGCCATACGACGATGTCGTGAAAGACAGGGTTTTCTCGCTATATGATATGCCCTCGTCGTTCTCCGCATAGGCCCTTACATAATACTTCGTCTCGGACTTGAGATTCGATATCGTACCTGTAAACGCTTTTGGAGAAATGCAATCACCCATATCGGAATGATCGCCGGACAGCGTAGGATTCTGGCTTGTACTCCAGCAGAATCCGTATCTGCTGACGCCGGATGTACCTACGGATATGATGGCGCCTGATACGGATGCGCTGCTGTAAGTTATCCCGGAAACACGTTCGATAGACACTACGGGCTTTTCTTCCGATGCCACGGACATCCTTACTGGCACATCCACGGCCTTTCCCCCGGCCATGAATCTGATTCCGGATGTATAATCACCGGCAGACAGACCTTCCCGTGAAACTATCACTGAAATGCGCTCCTCGTCTCCTGCCTGAAGGCTTCCTGACTTTCTGTCCAGTATCACCCAACCGTTTTCAGACTCTGCCGTCCAGTTTATTTTCGAATCGCAGGCATTGTAAATCCGCAGTTCCAGCGATATATCCTCCGCTCCGAAATCCAGGCTCTCAGGAGTCACATAAAACTGGGAAAAACTGTCCTGGACAGTCATAGTCACCTCTATGGTTTCCCCTCCTCCGTTTGAAGTCACCACTATCGTCTCCCTGTATGTTCCCGGCTCTATATCCGAACGCGACACCGTCACTGTCACCGATGATGTTCCATTCCCAGCCGTTCCGCTTGATTCCGAGCATTCTATCCAGTCTGCATTTTCGGAAATTTTCCACTCCAGTTCACCGTCTCCGTCATTTCTGATATCGAAAGACAATATCGTAAGATCCGCTTCGAAATCGAGTTTCTCCTCGGATACGTAAAGCACAGGACCTGAGGTCTCCAATGTTACCTGCACACTTGATGTCACACCGGCCTTGACCGCCACTTTCTGTGTCTGGCTGGCATAGCCTGTTCTCGTGAAAGTCAGAGAATATTCCTGGGCGGACAATCCTTCGAAAGCGAAAGTCCCGTCATTCGATGTCACCTGAGATACACCTCCGGGAGACAAGGCCACTTTCACGCCGGAAAGCGGCTCGTTCATTTCAGAATCTGACACGACTCCGCTGATGCTTCCGAACATGTCCACTTCATACTCATTGCAGCCTGACAACACAAAGGCTGCAATGGAACTGAATAACAACAATACTTTTTTCATTAATTAATTTTCTTTTTCCAGTTTAAAACTTCATGACTGCCGCTATCCCGGCCGCCCCTTCCGGGAGCACCGCAGGAACTGCAGACCAGCGTCTGCCTCCAGCCACCCTGTCCATGACGGTTATCCGTCTCGCTCCGGGAGACACTATCGAATCTATCAGACCATATACATACAGTGCGGCGGCTGCCCCGATACAGATATTCCTCGCCGTCGCGTAATTATTCACTCTGACAGCATACGCCTGTTTCTGGTATGCCTCGTGCGTCTGTGATATCTGCCTGATACAGTCCTGTCTGAGGACTTCCGTCACAGCTATCCCGCCAGCCAGTGCCGCGCATCCTCCAAGAATCAGACTGCCTTTCACTGTCTGACCCTTGTACAGCTGTCCCCAGCCAGGCACAATCGCCGAACGCCACAGTCCTCTCGCCCCGTACAGTTCCGTCGTTCCAAAATCATCTGTGATGAAATCGCCGGGATGGTCTGTCACCGCATACAACGTGTAATAATTGTATCTTATGCCGATCCCGGGGACTCTTACCTGCTCCCAATAATTGTCTATCATCACGGCATTGAATGTCCGGACCGATGTTTTCGTCTTGAATGTAAGACTATTCGATATCCTGTCCGTATAGCCGTTGCCTCTCAGGACATCTTCATAATCCCTTTCTATGACTCCTGAAATGTCATGCGTGGATTCCAGATACGTTCCCAGGGCATAAATCCTGTCCTTTTCAAGCTGGGGTAGAGACTCTCCGGAATTCTCCACCATCCTGAACTCGTATGTTCCGGTATGACGCTGCCTGTCCAAAGATGCAACATTCCTTATCCATACAGGTTTGATCCTGGATGACGAACGGATGACCTTCTGTGCCTGCACATTCTCCGTAGTGAAGACTATCAGGACCAGAACCGATAAAACGAACCTCATCGCCTACTCCACATCCGGTCTCACAAACTCTTTCACCCATGCATCGACAGCATCTCCGAATATCTGCTCCGTTGCGGTCTCTTCAAGGGCCTCATTCATGGCATTCCTCCTGGCTTCCGCAGCTTTGGATTCATCTATTATATAATACGACTCGACCTCATACCTGCCTTTCTGCGGTACACTTTCCGTGATTATCCTGCTGACTGAAAGGCTTTCTCTCATTATCGGCATTATATATTCCTGCACTTTCTGAGTATAGGCCCCCATCAGCTTGTTGCCCTGCTCCCCGAATGTGCTGAACTGGTTTGTCATTCCGCCTGAAACCACGCTTCCTGCCTTGGTTGCGTACATGGTCGCGGCATTGTTAAGCGCCGCATACTGTGCCGTGGCCTTGTCTGCTCCGATGCCTGTACCGAATGCCGGAACTATATTGTCCGGGTCTGACAGGATTTTCCTGTTGTGCATTTCCAGAAGATCATACATGGTGAAGGTCGACATCGCCCCTGTCACCGAAAAACCTTTTGCCTGCCATTCCTTCACTTTGGCTTCTGTACCTGAAACTGCCGCTTTCTGTACATCCGGCTGAGTCTGTTGAACCGACTGTCTTGATGCTCCGCATGACACCAAAAGAGGAAGGACAGCAGCCGCTGTCAGAATAATGTTTGTTTTCATAGCTATAATGTTTTTGATGTGTTATTTCTTGCGCTCTGTTCCGGGCATAAAAAAAGTGTGGATACCTTTGCTGCGTACAAGGTCTTCCACAACCTACAACTACATGCAAAAACACCCACACTATCGTGTGAGTATTTGCTATCTATTGCTGTAGTTGTTGTATAAAAGTGGAAGTTCTGTACGCCACAACCAATAGTAAATACTGCTTATATGTCCCTTATGTTATTCTTTCCTACATATTCTTATGTCTAATCTGTTCATATTTTTGCAAATATACGTCATTTTTCCAAAACAGGAACTATCATGCCTACTATATTATTCCGGACAATACGTATAAGACTCGCTTTGGGCACTCTTTGCCCGCAATATTATAATACATGTCCCGGTTCTCAGAATTTTTCATATATTTACAAATACATCCCGCCAATATCCATCAACATGTCATGGAATGCCGGTTATGAAATGAAACATTAAAACAATATCCGAACATGAAAAAAATTCTGATTTTCTCCGCAATGCTGATGCTTGCCGTGCCGATCCTGGCCCAGACACCGAAGAATGTGAAGTATGAATTCACTGAAGCATCTGAACTGAACCTGATAGGAAAGATTCTGCCGGACACCCCGAATCCTTATCATCGCGTGGACACTTGCAAATACAAAGGATTTACAAAAGGAGAAAACGAGCAGGTAAGATGCCCTGCCGGAATGGCCGTGATTTTCAAGACAAACTCATCGACCATTTCCGTGAAAAGCGAGTTCGGATATTACAACACTGCTCCGAATACGATGGGTATAGCCCTCCGAGGCTATGACCTCTATATCATGAAAGACGGAGTATGGACCTACGCCGCGTCCAAGACAGCCGATCCCAAATCAGACAGGCCTCTGGTGCTGATAAGCGACATGGACCATGCAGAAAAGGAATGCATGCTCTATCTGCCTATATACAGCGAATTATATTCAGTAAAGATAGGAGTGGAGGAAGGCGCTTCGCTGGAAAGCATGGAGTCGCCTTTCAGGCACAGGATAGCCATATTCGGCTCAAGCTACACCCAGGGAATAAGCATCAGCCGTCCGGGGATGTCATATCCGATGCAGTTCATGAGGCACACAGGGCTGCAGATTCTCAGCCTCGGATGCAGCGGGAACTGCAAAATGCAGCCATACTTTGCAGACGTCCTGGCAGATGTGGAAGCTGACGCATTCATTTTCGATGCATTCTCAAATCCAGGAGCGTCCATGATAAAAGAGAGGCTGTTCCCGTTCATAGAAAAGATACAGGAGGCCCATCCTGGCGTGCCACTTATCTTCATGCAGACCATATACAGGGAAAGCCGGAATTTCAGCCTGATCAACGACAGAAACGAACAGGCCAAGATGGACATGGCAGAAAAACTGATGAATGAAGCTGTGAAAAAATACAAGGATGTCTATTTCATCACTCCTGACACAGGAAAAGACGCCAGGGAAAGTTCTGTCGACGGCACTCATCCGTCAGATATGGGCTATATGGCATGGGCCCGCTCCATCGAGAAACCCATACTGAAAATTCTGAAAAAATACGGAATCAGATAGGTAATTGTCACGTCCGTGACAATTTATCTTAGCTCTCCACCGCCGCCACGCAGTACGAAATGCAAAGTCGGGAGAAGGACCATAATATCCTTCTCCTGATTTTCTTCATGCCACCAGACAACAAAATTCACATTCGCCCCAGACAAGACATACCCTCGGGATTCCACCTTCCGGACTTTCCCCTGCATTGAACTTGAGAGTTTAACGACCTCAGTCCCATATTTGTCGCATATTTTCCCGTCTATCACCTCAAGCCTGTCTCCGCATCTTAGATTAGATACCGGCAGCTGCCTGCTTCTGAAGTCACTCAGCCAGACATCAGGCATCGAAGCATTCAGAGATATTTCCTCAGGAGGCCCATAAATATTCCTGTCATATATTCTCTCTATACCGTCGGCCTCAATTCTGTCCAGAAATGTACCGTTCAGGTGAATATACAGACAATCCTTTGCTCTGGTCATCGCCACATACAGCTGGCGCAAAGATTCATCAGATTCTGGTGAAAAATTATCCAGCATCAGGAATACATTGTCAAATTCTTTTCCTTTCACCTTATGTATCGTGGAAACCAGGATGGCAGATGAATCCGCAGGACTGAAGTCTTCGAGCCTGGACTCTGCTAAAAATATTTCAAAATCCGACTTATACTTTGATTTCTGGTTTGCAGCTTCGAAGGCCTGGAACAGTCTGCAGCACAGATCAAGCTTGTCACTGCCGGCATATCTGTCAAACATTCTTGCCTTTGCCCTGTTCCAGTCTTGTTCTTCTATGACATGGCCGGCATTTCTGAATCCTGCCATATACATGAAATAATTGATTTCCGCAAGTTTTGACAGATTGAACCCATCATTTGACTGTATAAGACGAGCCGGCAAGCCATTCCTCATAAGCAGGCCCGCAATTGTCAGAGCCTCGTCATTCGTCCTTGTCAACACAGCCACAGTGCCGGCCAGCCTCGCCGACATAATGCCGCTAACCACAGGAACTTCAAGATTCCGGCCGCAATGCCTCACCAGTTTCAGCACCCCGTTTCCATCCCTTTTAGGAAGAATCGGCCCGCTTTTCATGCGGGATCTGACAAGACGGACGCAATGATCGGAAAACTCCACTAAATTCCTCTTGCTCCGATAATTCTCTACGAGTTCATATTTCACAGCTCCAGGCATCGACAGAAGCCCCTTCATATATTCCGAACTGGAGCCCCTGAATTCATAGATATTCTGGTCATCATCGCCTACGGCAATGACACGCATGTCCTCGTTGTTTTTTATCAAGGTTTTCACCAGCTCAAATTCATCACAATCCATATCCTGGGCCTCATCTATCACCAGGACAGTCTTGGTAATCCTGCCGACATCCACCTCTCCAGCATTGATTTTCGAAACTGCTGTCCTGACGACATCTTCTGACTTTTCGACGCTCCCCACCCTGCCCAGCAAGTCAAAGCAATATGAATGAAAAGTCTTGATTTCCACAAAGGCGGCGGCATTGCCTATCAAGGCATAGAGCCTGGTTTTAAACTCATTGGCAGCGGCCCGTGAAAAAGTCAGCATCAGAAGCTGTTCATGCTTCACATCCTCCAGCATCATCAACGACGCCAGCTTATGCACCAGCACCCGTGTTTTCCCGCTTCCCGGGCCAGCTGCGACTACTATATATTTTGCATCCTTGTCATTTATGATCTTAAGCTGGGAAGGGGAAAGCTCCCCGAAAATCTGTCTGAATTTGGCCGGTGTGATATTGGCAGAAATTTCTTTCTGCCTGCCCTTGAAATATTTGGACAGAAAAAACGGATATCCCATCTGGAAATAATCCTCGACAAACTGCAGGGCATCCTTGTAGTCATCTATCATCTTCCTGGCATACTCGCCTACGATATGGATTTGCTGCACCTTGTTTTCATAGAATTTTTCAAGACGCTCGTAATCTGCGATTTTGTATTGTCTCTTATTGTCCATTTCAAGCCTTTCGATAGTCATAGTATTGTATATGACCATGAAGCCTCCCTCAATCTTGAGAGCTCCGATCCTCGAAAGATAAAAGAGGGCATCCTCCACATCATCAGCTGAAATCTCTGATGAAGAATCCAAGGCTGAATTTATATAAGCATCTTTCAATTCCAGAATGGAAAAATCCACATATCCTGTATCATAGGCTTCCGGATTTGCAGATACAAGCCCGTAAATATATTCCACGATAAAAAGCGCCAGCTTCTGCCGCTCCTGAATCCGCTCCTTCAATTTTTCCGCCGGAATTTCAGACTTGACCTCTACCACATTTTTGGAGCCGGAATGCGACCTTTTCTTTATCCAGCCATTTATCGCCCAGATATTCAATATAGTCTTGACATTCTTCTCTGCCGCTCCCTTCACTCCGGCCGATGATGCTGTTTCATTGAGCCATTTATACTCCCACTTGACGGCATCGCAATCCTTTATCTGGCCTGACAGGAAATTTTCAACTGCGGCAAAAGAATTTAACGCGGCCACCGGCTTCCTGGCACTGTCGTCTTTCGAGAAGTACGCAGTGACATCCTTTGAATCCGCCAATATCCTTTCTTCGCGCAGCAGATTGATGGCATGCACTGTATCTTTCTTAGGAATCCCAAGCAGATCGCTTATATAGTCCACCCGAGACTCTGCCTCATCTAAAGGCGACCCTTTACGGCTTCGGCTGGCCACCAGCATTTTTATTATCCTGACTGCATGCTCCCTGGTCCGGCCTTCATCAAACCTTGGAGAACTCTCTATCTTGTCTATCGCCTCCTGCGCAGTCCTGGCAAGAATGCCCGTAGCAAAAATCCGGGGCATATTCTGGCCACGTTTCAAGTAGCCGGCCTGCTCCAGCGACGCCAATGCAGTCCTTACCCTGGTTTCAATATCCGAGACGCCGTCATCCCATCCGGCCTGCCTCGCTATTTCCAGAGCGGAATTGGAAATTCTGGAACGGAAGCGTGTCAAATCCTTGACAGCCTTCCAGACCTGGCGGATTTCCTTGATGGTCATCTTGGTCTGGTTAAGAAGAAGGAAATGCTTGGACAGGTCGTCTTCATTGAAAAGCACATAACAGTCTGCCTCAATACTCTGATCCCTTCCCGCCCTTCCAGCCTCCTGCACATAATTTTCCAGTGAATCTGAAATTTCAAAATGAACCACCAGGCCGACATCGCTCTTGTCCACACCCATCCCGAATGCAGAAGTCGCCACCATTATCCTGACACTTCCGTCCATAAATGCATTCTGGTTCGCGATTTTGGTTTCTGATGACATTTTACCGTGATAAGCACATGCCTGGAAACCATCCTGCCTCAAATACTCCGCTATCTCTTCTGCCTTTTTCGTCCTGGTCACATAAACTATCGCCGGACAGTCATTTCCTTCCAGCAGTCTCCGGAGTGCCTGATACTTCTCAGTGTCATCTGCCTCCGGCAATACGGTATAATGAAGATTCGGGCGCGACACTGCGGCAGTGAAAAGCTCCAGGTCAATATATAAATGGCTTTTGAAATAAGACATGATATCTTCGATGACCTGAGGCTTGGCCGTGGCAGTGAAACATGACACCGGAATGCTTTCCTGCAAATTCTTCTTCTCCTGTATCGACTTGATGAAATCTGCGATATATAGATAATCCACACGGAAATCCTGCCCCCATGATGAAAAACAGTGAGCTTCATCTATCACAAATCTGGCGATATTCCGCTTGAGCAATATCCGTTCAATCGATACCGAGCGCAATGCTTCCGGAGAAATATACAAAATGGAAGCAGAACCATTTTCGACACGTTCAAACGACTTGGCCCGTTCTATCGGGTCCAGCAAACCGTTCACTGTCACGGCCTCAGTGACACCTTTGGTTTCCAGATTATCTACCTGGTCCTTCATCAAAGACTGGAGCGGAGAAATAACCACTGTCAGGGCCGATGCATTTTCCCCTGCCATAAGCGCAGGCAGCTGGAAAGTAAGAGACTTGCCTCCCCCAGTAGGGAACACTGCCAGCAGGGACTTGTTTTCCATGGCCGCTCTCACCGCCTTTTCCTGAAGCGGCTCGCCGTCGTATGTCCTGAACGAGCTGAACCCGAACCATCTTTTCAATCCTGCATGAATGTCTGATGCCTCACGGCAATACTGGCATCCTTTCAGGCACGGGGAAGACCTGAGTCTGAAAACAATCTGCTCCACAGCCGGAAAATTCCTCAACACCCATGGCGGAGTCAGCGACCGTTCCGAATGATCAGCAGTCATCGTATCAACAATGGCGACTGCATATGAAAGAGCCACGGGCTCTGACAACACATATTTCTCCAGCTTTGCATTGGCACATATCCTGCCACCCAGGTATTCTTTAATCAGGCGCTCGGTTTCTCTCGCAGACATGCCTGGAAACATCCTGGAAATAAAGCCGCCATTCGATTTTCCGGATTCTGGATAATCCATAAAACTGAAAAAAGCCTTGAATTCAGAGACAGAGCCCAGCAACCGGAAATAAATCTCTTTCAGATTCTCGTTCAACCTCAGAAAAGCAGCAACTTCATCATTGAATAAGTCACATGCTTTTTTCGAATCATTAAGAGGATTGTTGAGCTCGTCAGCCTGAAGCTTGTCATCTTTCAGGAGAGCATGATAAGGTCTTCTCGGGAAAAGGAGAGGCGACCAGTACAGTGTATCTATCGTCCTGTCCTTCATTCTGCTGACAGAAGGGATTGCAGACTCCAGATATTTTAAATCATGATTGATGGCATTGTGCCCGCACAGATAATCCGCCCCTTTCAGAAAATTTGCGAAATCCGTCATCGAACGGCCGTGGTATTCGCGTCCGTCAGACCTGAAGCCGCCAGCATCCAGAATCTTTCCATGCTTCGCTTCAATTTCCGTATCTATGAACGCTATGACACCCATTCCGTTTCAAGCCTATTCTTGACAACGCCGGCCTGGAAGCACTATAAACCCTGTCACGAAGATTTTTTCATATAGAACTATTGGCCGTCCGGCAAAACTTTTATATTGAAGATATAGCGGTCGTTCTCAGTGCCTGGGTCATCATATACACCTGTCACCAAAATGATTCCCAGAGGGGAGGTGTCAGTGCCGACCAATATCACATCTCCCTGGCGGATGCCCACTGCGGTTTTAGAAAGAGTGGACGCCTCGTAAAGTGCCCTCAGACGTGATGGAGTGATAGAGGCATAGTCCACGCCCGATGACATCTTGCAGAAAAGAAGTCCGGACCCGGACATCCACGAAGTGCTCATCCGGTCAGGATCATCCGTCTCCTCTGCCTCTCGCACATATATATCCACATCCGCACTCTCTGACGCCGACACATACAGCGTCTGGAGTGTCTTCAAAGAAAAGCCGTCCGGTTTTCCTGAAGCCGGGGAATACATCATCACCGAAGAGGCGGACTCTTCCATGGCTGCATCATCACCCGAAATGTCCACATAAACTGTGACAGACTGTGTATTGCCCATATTGTCTGTGGACTCAAAAGAAATTTCCACCCTGGAGATTTCTCCCCCTGTTTCTGGAACAATGTACAGGAATTCTCCTGTATACTTCCTGGCATCCAATGTTCTGGATTCCAATCCTGCCTCCCCTGTCTTCTGGTCAAATGACGATATCTCCAGCAATGCCATATGGTCATGGAGAGTCCATGTCTCGATATTGAATCTGACGACATCCCCTTCGGCCGCTTTGACATACGAAGGATCGACAAGCAGAATCACATCCGAGGCATCTTTTTCAGACATGCATCCCGGCATCATCGCCAGGACAGAGGATAGCAGGATCAGGAACTTTTTCATTTGATTTTGAACGCTTTTACTTTAGCTTTTACACTGACTTCACTCCCGAGGAAAAGACGCGTCCTGGAAACGTTTTGAGACACTACCATGAAGTACTCGGCTTCAGGATAGTCTTCGATGACTTTATACGTCGCTCTGTGAAGCTTGTCATACATGCCTCCAGGCACATTGCCCAGCTCGGCAGTCTTGATTTCCACCCCGTCATACGGCACTCCGTTGATGCTGTCGATCACTGTAATGAAGCCTGCATACTTCCTGTAGTCAACGCTTATCTCCGATTCGCCGAGATACTCCAGGTCCGACATCGCCAGATTCAGCCGCGTGTCCTCCACGGCATAAGGCCTGTGCCTTGTAACGCTGCAGGCTGACAGACTGGCAACGACTGCAGCCAGCAGCAAGAATCTATATAGTTTCATAATCCCATTCATTTGAAGTAATAAGTCAGAGTGATGCGGGCCTGTCCCACTATTTCGCCAGTCCTGGCTCTCAGCTTGTCATACTGGACAGCTCCAGGGTCCAGAGTCGTGGTATAATAGATCTGCGGATCTGAGCCGTTCGTCTCCGACTGGTGCTTGTATTTGGTGCCGATGTCATACCTCGAGCTGATGCCCAGCTCCACGCCCAGGGCCAGAGGAAGATCAGCTATATATGCCTGCATACCGATAAATGCGCCAAGGCCCACTATAAAGGTGCGTTTTGTGGTTTTAGCCATGGCAGTAGACACGCCGTTACCGTCAGGAGCGCCGCTTTCCGATGCGAGTGTATAATTGTCCCAGCCCAAAGGGAGCTCGGCTCCTACATACACATCCAGAAGATTCCGGCTGGAAAAATGCCATGCGAAGCCAGGATAGAGCATAGCCCGTGAATCAGATGTGCGTGAAGAGGCAGGTATCAAGCTTGAATTGTTTTCCACAGATCCGTTGGCCCTTTCAGAGTCCTTGTAAAGCTCCAGCCCCAGACGCAGCTCGGCCTCGTCTGTCATCATATACTTGAAGTTAAGCAACGGAAGAGCCTTGAACTGTGTCTCGCCTTCGAATCCGTCATAAAGGTTCAGATTAGCTCCCAGATAAAGGCCGAAGTCACCAGCTTCCGCCCTGTTCCCGGTACGGATGACTTTCGATGAAGGTTTGCCGGTGGTGATCTGCGCCAGCGCAGGCACAGCGAGACCCTGAAGCATCAGCGCGGCGGCCGCTACTAAAATAAGTTTTGTTTTCATAGATAAAAAAGATTTAATGGAACAATTGGACGAGACGGCAAAACACCGCCTCAGGTTAATAACATTTTCACTGTTTTTTCGTTCTGGCCTTACGCTTTTTAGATGCCTTGATATCGCGGCGGATTTTCTCTTTGCGCGCAGCCTTGCGAGCCTCGCGTTCCGCCTGCAGGGCGGCCGCCTCCTGCTCTGAAATGCGATCCTCTATACCGGTCTCCACCAGTTCGTAATCCAGAAGCTTCTGCTCCAGATTAGCTTTCTTCACACGGATTTTCACAGGGTCGCCCAGATTGTACACCATCTTGGAGCTGCGCCCTACTATACGGTATCTTTCCTCGTCGAATTCATAGAAATCCGACTTTATGTCCCGCAAAGCCACCATGCCTTCTATCTTGGTCGGCTCTATTTCCACATACATTCCCCAGTCTGTAAGGCCCGATATATGGCCTTCGAACTCATAGCCCACCTTGTCCTGCATGAATTCCACAAGCTTGTACTTGATGCTTGAGCGTTCAGCATCGGCCGCCACTACTTCCCTTTCCGATGCATACTTGCACAGTCCCTCGTAATATTCTTTCTTCTGGGACTGGACTCCGTCCAGATACATGGCCAGAAGCCTGTGCACCATCATATCCGGATAACGCCTGATAGGGGAGGTGAAATGAGTGTAATATTTGAATGCCAGGCCATAATGTCCGATATTGTCTGTGCTGTAGCAGGCTTTGGCCATTGTCCGCAAGGACAAAAGTTCGATGGCATTGAATTCGGGCTTGTCCTTGGCCTCGGCGAAGAGGCGGTTCAGCTCTTTGGAGATCTCTTTTCCGGAATTCATCTGGCCGAGAGTGTAGCCGAAATTGCCTACAAAACCGCGGAGATTTTCAAGTTTTTCCTGATTCGGCTCGTCATGGATACGGTAGACAAAGGTCTTGGCCTCGGACTTGCGGCCTTTCGAAGCCGGAGTCTTGCATTTAGTGGCCACAAACTCAGCCACGCAGCGGTTCGCCAGAAGCATGAACTCCTCGATAAGCCAGTTCGCTTCTTTGGAGACCTTCTGATAGACATTCACAGGACGGCCTTTTTCATCCACTTCCACCTTCATCTCCGGGCGCTCGAAACTGATGGCCCCGGCCGCGAATCTTTTCTTTCTCAGTTTGGAGGCCAATGCATTCAGCGTCACCACCGCTTCTTTCACCTCGTCAGGGACTTTCTTCTCCTGACCGGATGCAGAGAAGACAAAATCGGTTTCCATCGCCTTTTTCCCTGCCTCGATGATCTGCTGGGCGTTTTCATAAGCGAACCTGTAGTCGGACTCTATGACCGTCCGACCGAACCACTGCGATTCCACGCGGGCAAGAGGAGTCAGTTCGAAAACGGCTGAAAAACATAGCTTCTCCTCGTTCGGGCGGAGAGAGCACAGCTTGTTCGACAGCTTTTCCGGAAGCATAGGCACAGTCCGGTCCACCAGATAGACCGAAGTGCCTCTGTTCCTCGCCTCTTCATCGACGATGCTTCCTGGCTTAACATAATATGTCACATCGGCGATATGCACACCGACCTCGAAGTTCCCGTTCTCCAGCTTTCTGAAAGACAATGCATCGTCAAAGTCCTTCGCATCGGCAGGGTCGATGGTGAATGTCGTCACCTCCCTGAAATCTCTTCTGCCTTTCAGGTCTTCAGCCGTGATCTGGTCTGAAATAGCATCCGCGGCATTCTCCACCTCAGGCTCGAACCTGTACGGAAGGGCGTATTCAGCCAATATAGCATGCATCTCGGTATCATTCTCCCCAGGCTCTCCCAGCACATCCACCAGATGTCCTACAGGGGCGGCCTCGCTCTTCTCCCAGTGGTCCACCAGAGCGGCCACCTTCATGCCTGCACGTGCCTTCAGCTCGCTGCGGACGCCGTCCACTGTTTCATATACGCCTATCACCGAAAAAGAGTCATCCCCGGTCTTTTTCAAAAACCCGGTCCTGTCAGGGCCCTGTTCGGGATTCCCTTCTCTGCCAAGCCGCTCTTTCCGCTTCTTGAAGCCCACAGGCGCAGCCCCTATGACTGGTATCACGATATCATACGGCATCACCCGGCTCTCCATAAGCACCCAGGCCTGATCTCCGACCACATGCAGTATTCCCACAAAAGGCTTCCGCGAACGCTCCACAATCTCCACCACCATGCCTTCACGCCTCTGCCCGCCGGCCTTCTCCTTCGTCACAGCCACCTTCACGATATCCCCGTTCAGAGCGCCTTTCGTCTTCGACGCTTTCACAAACACATCATCGGCTTCACCTTCCACGATGACAAAAATATACCCTTCTCTGGTCATCTGGACCCTTCCGGTCAATGTCAGAACAGGCCTCTTTTCTTTTTTCTCTTTCTTCTCGCTTCTGTTTCTTCTGTTTCTCGCCGCCATAATAAAAAATTTGTATCTTTGCGAATTAGTCACAAATTTAATAAAATATACATTAACTCGATGAAATTTCATCAAATTGCAATATGAATAGAAAAGTTCTTCTCATGATCCTCGACGGATGGGGCGAGGGCAAACACAACTGGACAAACGCCATCTACACTCAGGGAGCTCCATATATAGAATCCCTGAGAGCCAAATATCCATTCAGCCACCTCCAGGCTTGCGGAGAATATGTGGGTCTTCCTGACGGCCAGATGGGAAACTCCGAAGTAGGCCATCTGAACCTGGGCGCGGGCAGAGTCGTATATCAGGACCTCGTGAAAATCAATATGGCCTGCAGAGACCACAAACTGCTCGACAACCCTGAAATCAAGGCCGTATACGACTACGCCGCCAAGAACGGGAAGCAGCTCCACCTGATGGGGCTCGCATCCATGGGAGGAGTGCACAGCTCGCTGGCTCACGTATATGAATTCCTGTCAGTTGCGAAGCAGTACGGGCTTGAAAAAGTCTTCGTGCACTGCTTCATGGACGGGCGCGACACAGACCCGAGAAGCGGGAAAGGCTTCGTGGAGGAACTGGAAAAGAAGATGTCCGAGACCACAGGCAAAGTGGCGTCAATATGCGGACGTTACTATGCCATGGACCGCGACAAGAGATGGGAAAGAGTGAAGCTGGCCTATGACATGCTGGTCAAGGGAGAAGGCGCAAAATTCACATCCGCCGCAGAAGGCATCCAAGCTTCATACGACGAAGGAGTGACAGACGAATTCATCAAGCCTATATGCATCGCAGGCGCTGACGGGAATCCTGTGGGCACCATCCAGGAAGGCGACGCCGTGATATTTTTCAATTTCAGGAACGACCGCGCCCGTGAAATCACAGCTGTGCTCACCCAGGAAGACATGCCGGACTTCGGAATGAAGACTCTGCCTCTGTACTACTGCTGCTTCACTCCATACGATGACAAATTCCACGGAGTCCACATCTTGTTCAACAAGGAGAACGTACAGGACACCCTCGGAGAGACTGTGGCCAAGGCTGGAAAGCATCAGCTCCGCATCGCCGAAACTGAAAAATATGCACATGTAACCTTCTTCTTCAACGGAGGCCGCGAGGACCAGTTCGAAAATGAAGACAGAATCCTGGTGAACTCGCCGAAAGTCCCTACATATGACCTGCTCCCGGAAATGAGCGCACAGGAAGTGACTGAGAAGCTCACCGAAGTGCTGAAGACAGGGAAGGAAGATATGGTCATCCTGAACTTCGCGAACGGAGACATGGTAGGCCACACCGGCGTATTCTCTGCCATCTGCCGTGCGGTAGCCAAAGTGGACAAATGCGTGAAAGAAGTCGTAGAGACGGCTGTCGCCAATGACTATGTCGTCCTCCTGACTGCAGATCACGGCAATGCAGACCACGCTTACAACGAAGACGGATCTCCAAACACCGCGCACTCGCTGAATACTGTGCAGTTCATCGTCATCAACGCCGGAGTAGACAGCGTGAAAGACGGGAAACTCGCAGACGTCGCTCCTACCATCCTGAAGCTGATGGGCATCCCTCAGCCTGCGGCAATGACTGGAGAGCCGCTTATATAAGACGGCAGCCACGAGGCTTGCGAAAAATTGAAGAGTTCAGTCTTTCCAAGAAAGACGTTTGAGAGGGCGGGTCAAAAGTCACGAAGTGACCGCGACTGGAAGGAGCGAGATCCCCCTAATAGGGGTCGAGAGCGGTTCTATGAGAATGTCCGGTGGACATTCGAAAGCGAACAGAGGGGGTTAGGATGGGTCCAGTCTTTCCAAGAAAGACGTTTGAGGGTGACCAAAAGCCCTTTTGAGTCACCCTCTCTCATTAATAACCACTCAAACAATATTTAAGACCAATAACTATGACCGATTTCAAAAATGACTCGCGCATCGTGCTAACGCTTGATGCCGGAGGAACAAACATGGTATTCGGAGCCATGAAAGGCGGTGAATTCATTGTCGATCCTCTGACTCTGCCTGCACATTCCGACACACTCGACCTGTGCCTCGGCACTATGGTGACAGGATTCAAGACCATAATAGAAAAACTCGGAGAAAAGCCTGCGGCCATCAGCTTCGCATTCCCTGGCCCTGCTGACTATCCCAATGGAATCATCGGAGGCTATCTGCCGAACTTCCCTTCATTCAGAGACGGCGTAGCTCTCGGACCGTTCCTCAGCAAGACCTTCGGCGTCCCGGTTTTCATCAACAACGACGGCGACCTTTTCGCCTATGGCGAAGCCCTTGGAGGCATTCTTCCTGAAATAAACGGGAAACTGGAGGCGGCCGGAAGCGGCAAACGCTATCACAACTTGATAGGCTACACATTCGGGACAGGATTCGGTGTCGGCATCGTCGTGAACGGCCAGCTGAACCGTGGAGACAACTCCTGCGTGGAAACATTCTGCCTGCCGCACAAAGACAACAGGGACATGATCGTCGAAGACGGCATTGCCATCAAGGCAGTGAAAAGGATATATGGTGAATTGTCCGGGAATCCGGACCATAAATTCGAGCCTAAGGACATTTTCGACATTGCCGAAGGCAAGATTCCCGGAGATGTGGATGCGGCAAAGAAAGCATTTGCTGAAATCGGAGCGGCCGCCGGAGATGCCATGGCTACTGCCGCGACCTTGATTGACGGGCTGATAGTCATCGGCGGCGGGGTGACTGCCTCTCACAAATATTTCATGCCAAGTCTTCTGCAGGCGCTTCGCGGAAAAATCCACACTTTCAAAGGTGAGGAGACAGGACGTGTACAGTCCAAGGTATATAATCTGGACGACCCTGAAGAATTCGCGGCCTTTGCAAAAGGAAGCCAGCAGAAACTGAAAGTATACGGATTCGATGACGAGGTGATTTACGACCCTCAAAAGCGCATCGGCATAGCTATATCAAAACTCGGAGCCAGCAAGGCAATTTCTGTAGGGGCTTACACCTTCGCGCTCAGCCAGCTGGACAAGATGCGCCAGCCATCCGGAAAATAATTTAAGAAAAAGATATGTATCCACTTAAATTCAGACCGATTCTCAAGACCCTGGTATGGGGCGGAGAAAAAATAGCGCCGTTCAAAGGCATTGAAACAGACCAGCACAATATAGGTGAAAGCTGGGAGCTCTCAGGTGTAAAAGGCAACGAATCAGTCGTGGCGAACGGTCCGCTCGCCGGAAAAAACATCACCGAGCTTATTTCAGAGTACAAGGAAGAGCTGATCGGAAAGGCGAATTACGAAAAAACAGGGACAGAATTCCCTCTGCTCATCAAGTTCATAGATGCCCGCCAGGACCTGTCCATACAGGTGCATCCAAATGACGAGCTGGCCGCCAGAAGACACGATGGCTCGAAAGGCAAGACAGAAATGTGGTATGTGGTGAATGCCGACAAGGATGCGCACCTGATGTCAGGGCTCACACAGGCCATCACTCCTGAAGAATATGCAGCACGGGTGGAAAACAACACCATCACCGATGTGCTCCACGACTACAGGGTTTCTCCCGGAGACGTGTTCTTCCTGCCGGCAGGACGCATACACAGCATCGGAGCAGGCTCGTTCATTGCAGAAATCCAGCAGACATCGAACATCACCTACCGCATCTATGATTTCGGGAGGCTCGGCCTGGACGGGAAGCCACGCGAGCTGCATACCGAGCTGGCAAAGGATGCGATAGACTACAGCGTGCATGAAGACTACCGGACTCACTACACTGAAAAGAAAAACGAAGAAACCGTCCTGGTGAGCTGCCAGTATTTTACGACATCTCTACTGGAAATGGACAAGCCATATGTGAAAGATCTTTCCGGGCTGGATTCTTTCCTGATAGTGATCTGCACAGCAGGCCATGGAGAGATAGTGGATGGTGAAGGAAACTGCGAAAGCATACATCAGGGCGAGACTGTACTGATTCCGGCTTCTGCCTCTTCCCTGAGATTCATTCCTGACGGCTCTCTGAAAGTGCTCACTTCTTTCGTATAAGCAGAACTGGCCATGCCATCACAGAGAACCAAAAAGGTTTGTTCTCTCTGAGTGCCGGATATCCGGAAAAGAAGCCGAGACCGGCCTCGCGGAAAAACAATGAAACAGGGGATGACTTTTATTTTTGAGCCATCCCCTGTTTTTTAATTATCAAGCCCGCGTGCACGAAGAAGTGCGTCCGGATCCGGCTCGGCGCCACGGAATTTCTTGTACAGAGTCATCGGATCTTCACTGTCGCCTTTCTCCAGAATATTGCGGCGATAAGACATGGCGGTACGGCTGTCGAAGATGCCGCGCCTGAGGAAAAGCTCGAAAGCATCCTTGTCGAGGACCTCTGCCCATAGATAGCTGTAGTAGCCGGCATTGTACCCGCCTTTGAAAATATGATTGAAATATGTCGTCCTGTAGCGCGGGATAATCTCGTCTATCAGACCGGCCTCTTTCATCATGGCCGCCTCGAACTTCACAGGATCTATCACCATCAGATCCTCAGCCTCCCCAGTAGGAATTTTCTTTCCGCCAATCACTAAAAACGCAGGTTCAGCACCCTCTGGAGCAGGAACGGATGATGCAAACTGACAGTCAGAAGGGACATATACGGAAGTCAGCTCATGCCATCTCATATCCAGAATCGAAGCCGCGGCCAGCTCTGACGTCATGAACCCTTGGTTGAACTTGCCTGCATCCCTGATTTTGGACACCAATGAATCCGGAATCATCTCTCCAGTCTCATAATGGCGCGCATACATGGAAAGAACCTCAGGCTGGAACGCCCAGTTTTCATTCAGCTGCGACGGCAGCTCCACAAAATCCCTCGTGACATTCGTCCCGCTCATATCCTTATATGTGCACTGGCTCAGAAGCCCGTGCAATGCATGACCGAATTCATGGAACATCGTTGCCGCCTCATCCTGAGTAAGAAGCGATGGCTTGCCAGCCGCCGGTTTCGTAAAATTGGCGACATTGCAGACTATCGGGCGGACATCTTCGGCGTCAGCGGAAATCTGCTGATACCGGAAATTAGTCATCCAGGCACCGCCACGCTTGGTGCTGCGCGGATAATAGTCTGTCAGCAGGATGCCCACCAGCGAACTGTCGGCATCAGTCACCTTGAACCCCTCCATATCCGGATGATAAACAGGAATACTGTCCAGTTTCTCGAAGTTCAGGCCGTACAATTTATGAGCGGTGCTGAAGACCCCCTCCCTGACATTCTCCATTTTGAAATAAGGCTTCACAGCAGACTCGTCTATCGCGTACTTTGCCACACGGACTTTCTCAGCATAATAAGCCCAGTCCCACGGACGTATCACTGAGGTGCTGTCATCCGGGAGCAGTCCAGCTTCCACGTCTGCGTTCATCACTGCCTGCAAATCAGCAGCCTCTTCCTTGGCCCTGGCCACTCCGGCATCAAAAATCCTCTCCAGAAAAACATCCACTGCGGCGGAATTTCCAGCCATCTTGTCAGAAAGGATGAATGCCGCCGGTGTATCATACCCCAGAAGCTTCGCCTTCTCTATCCGCAGAGACATTATTTTCACAACGATGTCCTTGTTGTCCCTGTCGTTGCCATGATTTCCTCTCGAAGAATATGCATTGAACATCTTTTCGCGCAGCTCCCTGTTTGCGCTGTATGTCATGAACGGCACATAGCTCGCATTCTGAAGGGTGAAAAGCCATGGTCCGCCTGGAGCCACCGCACTTTCATCGATATTCTTCAGCCGGGCGGCCGCCTTGGCAGAAATGCCGGCGGCTGAAGCCTCTGACGCGGCCGAATGCAGCACGGCTTCCGGCAGTCCGGCTACTTCCGAAGAATCTGTCAGGAGCATAGTGAAGGCATTGGTCTCCGCGAGGAGATTGTTTCCGAATGTCTGCTCCAGCGCCGCCAGTTCACTGTTTATCTCCCTCATCCTGGCCTGACCTGCGGCATCAAGAGAAACACCGTTCGACAGGAACTGCCGATATATCTTCTCAGTCAGCCTGATCTGCTCAGAAGTCAGGCCAGAAGAATCTCTCCGGTCATACACGGCTTTCACCCTCTCGAAAAAATAAGGATTCATGAAAATATTGTCAGTATGCTCGGTAAGCAGAGGAATCACCTTGTCCACGACTTTCTGAAGAGCAGGCGTGGCATCGCTCTCCGCCAGATTGAAAAGCACCAGCAACGCCCTGTCGAGGACCTCACCTGAATATTCATATGCCGCTATCGTATTTTCGAATGTAGGAGCCGCGTCCCGCGCAATGATGGCGTCCACTTCAGCAGACTGCTGATGAATTCCGAACTTTACGGCGCGGAGGTAATCTTTTTCTGAAATCTCCTCGAAAGGAGGAATCCCGTATGGAGTGTCCCACTCCCCGAAGAAGGGATTCAAATTGCTGCAAGACATCATAATCAATGCTATGCCTGAAAACAAAAATTTTCTGGTCATCTTCTCAGTAGGTTTAGAGGTTCAGTACACATAGAGTACAAAGGTATATATAATTAACATAAATCCGGCGAAATTATTGTCAGATATCCAATAATTTCGCCGGATTTTATCAGTTTCTTCGGAATCAAAGAAAGTGTACAAGCCCTCCTTCCTGCACTACTCGTTGACTTTGACACCTGTCTGGTCAAGAAGCACGAACTGGATGTTGCCCTGATACATAGTCAGGACACCCGTCGCATCAATGGTCTTTTTCCCGGCCAGCACGTCAGGATCGATTTCCAGGTCAGCGAAACGGCAATACCCGCTGGTACGGATCTGTATCTCTTTTTCACCCATCTTGAAATACTGGCTGACATTCGCCGGGGCGGCATATTTCAAAAGAGTTTCCTTATTCTTGGCATCGCCAACTGTGCCATATGTATAATCTCTTGAATTGCCGATATAGACAGCGTCCCAGTCGCCTGCCTGCAGATGCTCTTTCACTTTCTGCTCGCTCATAGCCCATGTAGTCACTCCATGAGTCTGGTCAGACAGGAAGACTCTGTTGCCTGATGTCTTGTGATCCAGATTCGGATTCACATACAGCAGAGTGAAAATCTCGTTCCCGTATGTCAGCCCGCTGAGGGTCACAAGCCTTCCTACATACTGGTTGTCTGCCTGCGTATCCCACTGTCCAGGCAGGTCCTGCTCTGCGACAGCCACAGGCTCCACCGGCTCTCCGGTTTCCCCGCGGAAGATATGCTGGTCTATCAGATACTGCACCTCAATGTATGATGTCTCGTATTCCCCTGTCGGATCTTCAAATCCAAGCTGCACCATGCCGGCACCGCCGTATGCTTCATCATCGTCATATCCGTACATCCCAAGCCAGAGGCCCTTGCATGCCACATATACAGTCTGCCCTGGCTTGTATTCGTTGTACAGCCCCGTCTTGCCCATTTTGAGCTCTATACCTCCTGTCTCATCCTGGATATACAGGCTGCGGTAGAAGTTTCCGGCCTGGTCCGAAGTGGATACTTTCCCGGAAATCACTATGGCGTCCTCTATTTCGAAAGCCTTCCCTGGAGTGTACATTCCCGCCAGCTCAGCTATCGTATGCGTAACAACCATCTCCACAGGACTCCACTGCTCAGGCTCCGGATATTTGCCGGTGAAAACAGGCGTGAATTCCTCGCAGGAACTCAAAATCAGAGCAGAAGAAAGCATTGCCGCGGCGGTCAGTTTTATATTGAATATTCTTTTCATCTGAACTTGAAATTATTTATGTAAATTTTACTTTGACAGGCATTTCAGAAACGGAAATACAAATTCAGCATATAATTGACTCCGCTCATGTAGAAATATTTCGGGTCGAACCGATAATACCTGGTCCGGCTTTCGCTGTCGATCAGACGGGTCTGCTCGTAGCCTCCTGTCTTCACATTCCTGTTGTTCAGAATGTTTTTCACCTCAAGAGAAAAGCCGAAATTGTACTTTCTGTCTATATACCATGACTTGCCCACGCTGGCATTCAGCAAGAATACAGGATCGAATTCCTCCTGGGCGGCCATATATTCAATTTCCTGCGGAGACAGGCCCATATTGTCCTGAATGGTCTCATTCAGGAACCAGTTCCTGCTGTGCTCTTCGAGAGCAGCGTCAGTCATCGCATTGTCAGGACCGGCGACAGCAGTCATGGTCCTGTACAGCGGGTTCATGTCGAGATACGAATGGGCGAAAAACTGTCCGTTCAGCTCGACAAACCAGTATGAATTGCTGCGGTAGCGGATTCCCAGGTCGGCGGCCAGCTGAGGCGTGCTCGGCACATAGTGCTTCTGGTCCTTTTCGAGGATATAGTTTCCTCCGGCGTCCTTGTCGTAAGTCACGATGCCGTCCACTGTGGTCTTCCTGTATATCGGATGGCTCTTCCAGTAGGTCACAGGCTGGTTGTCGATGATGACTTCAGCACTGTTGTCTATCGTCTGTGTCATATGCGGAGTCGAAGTGTAGATATACTCGCCCCAGCTCAGCACACCCTGGAGAAAGACATTCTGGAGATAAAGAGGAATTTCGAAACCGAGTTCTATGCCCATATGCCTCTGGTCTATGCCGGTCATCGCGAAATTCGTGAAAGAATTCTGAGAATCGTCATAGAAGCTCATCATGTCGGTCTGGTCCATGATTTTAGTCCAGAATCCCGTCAGGCGGAGATCGTAGCCGTTGTTGCTGTAGGTATAGTTGATGTCGGCCGACACGGTCTTCGTAGTGGTCAGGTTCGGCACCAGCGTGTTCCTGGTTCTCGGAGATATGAATGACTGGTTGAATGTAGGGGCATCGTTGAAATATCCTGCATTCGCATACACCCGGTGTCCTCCGGTGAAAAACCAGCTGGCTCCTATCTTGGCGGAATACGTGAAAAAGTCAGCCACGTCCGAGCGGCCCTTAGAAGTGATGGCCTTCCCGTCTTTGTCATAGACAGTCAGGACATTGCCCGTGGCAGGGCTTATTATTTCGTTGCCGTTTTCATCCAGGCCGGCAAAAAGGCCTTTTCTGTAGACTCCGTCTCTCCAGAACTTGGAATAACCGCCCTGCAAAGCGGCATAGCCGCGGAAATGTCCTTTTTCAAAAGACGCGTTCGCCCAGATCTCGGCGTCACGTACATTTGCGAAGTAATCATATCCGTACTTGTCCCCGGCAAAAAGCCTCTGTGCAGAACCGTTTGCAAAATAATAATCCAAATCATTCTGTATCATGGCCGGGTCGGAAGCGAAATCACGCTCGGCGAACTGGTCGATATTTATGTAGTAATCTCCTCCGAGCAGGTCGTCTGCAATCTTGTAATATTCAGTCTTGTTCCATCTCCAGTTAAGGCCTCCGGTCAATGTGACCCAGTCCTTAGCCTGCCATTTCACGCTTCCGTTCAGATTTATGTCGTTCTGGTCTGTCCGGCGTTCTTCGATGATATATTTAGAACGGCCTAACCCATCTGCATCGAGATTGTGGCTGTTCACATTGTAAAGCCTGTCCCAATTTATGTGGCGGGTGCTGTTGTAGTTAGTCAGCCAAGCTTCCTGCGCCCATGCATATTTTTCATAGCTGTTTCTGCCGTAGTCTGAATCCTGCATCCAGAAATAGCTCGGGAGATTCCTGTAGTAGTCAGGTCTCGGGTCGTAAGTGTCATACCAGTCGAGAGCAGTGTATCCGTTCTTTCCCGTTCTGTAGGTGACTGTGGCTGAGGCTTCGAGATTGTCCAGAGGGGTGGCAGTATATTTCAGGATGAAGACCGGCTCGTGTGTCTTGCGGACACGGGCATTGCGGAGCTTTCCGTCCTGATAGCCCCAGTTCGAGTTGTACATGTTGTCTCCTACCAGGTCATAGACTTCCTGTGTGGACGCATTCTGGGCACCTCTGTTCGTCGGTGAGGCGAAAGCCACGAGGCTGAGCCTGTGCATGTCGCCGAATTTCTTCTCGACTCCGGCATAGTAGGCGAACGAACGGTAGTAGATACCTTTCACCCAGTCATTGCCGCCAAGGCGGGCAGATACATTGAAAGCATAGGACCAGCCGTTGTCCAGCTCGCCTGAAGCATAGGTGGCCATCAGCCTGAAACGATACAGGGCACTGTTCGTCAAAGCGCTGAACCTCCAGCCTTTCCGCACACTGGAAGGGGTGGCGAGGATATTGGTCACACCGTTGTATCCGCCGAAGCCATAGTCATATACCTCGTTGCCGATGGTGGTCTCCTTGCTCCTCATCGCCTCGTTCAAGCCGCTCCACAGAGACCATGGAGTGTATCCAGTGACTGCATCGTTCATCTTCACTCCGCTCAGATACACTTCCTGGGACTCGCTGGCATATCCCCTGTTCTTGAACCTGATGGCGCTGAAGCCGTACCCGGCAATATTTGAGTATACATCGTTCCCGTACAGCAGCGAGGGAGCGTCATCGTATCCAGAATCATCCATGTCGAATTCCATGAAGCTGGACTCATCGAATTCAGTCATAGTCTTCTGCGCTGACACCAGCGAGACGAAGACGAGGTCCCGGACGAACCCCTCTACTTTCACATTTACTTCAGTGCTGTTGAACCCTGGAGCGCCCACCACCAGCCGGTAGTCGCCATTGTCTATATCTGAAAAAAGAAACTGCGCGCTCTCATCCAGGGACGCCCTCGCTATCAGCTCATCGCCATGGTAGAGAGCCACTACGGCATCTGCTACAGGCACCCTTCCGTTCCTGTTCACCACTGTTCCCTTCACTCCGCCTTCCCTGCCGGAAACAGGATTCTGGTACCACTCTATCCTGCCACCGTAGGTTTTCTGCCTGTCTTGCGCCGCCGCTGTCTGAGGCAGGATGAATATCGCCGCCATTAAGATTGGCAATAATTTTCTGTACATATTTTCCATTGTTAAAATTCTATTCTGCTATCCTGCAAATCGCATTTCTGCATATTTCGGACAGCTATATGGTCCCTGTCATTTTTCCAGTACAATGTATGTCGGGAGATGGTCGCTGTATCCGCCTATGAACGCCCCGTTCGAGAAAGTCCTGAACGGCGTGCCCTTATACTGGCCTCGCTGCTGAATCATGAAATTTTTCTTGTATATCACGCCGTAGAAGCCTCTTTTGCCCACAGGACGGATTTTGAAACCGCCGTCCGGGGCATTCAGCAGGGACTCGTTCACGAGTATGATGTCATAGATGTTCCATGTGCCCTGATACGCCAGCGAGCCGTAGCCTGCTTTCAGCATGGACATGAACGGAGAGAAGAAATCATCTTTTCCCACCTGCTCCGGCTTCTCTTTTCCATGCATGAATTCTGTCATGCTGATGTCTACAGGATTGTCGTTCATGTCGCCCATCACCACTATCTTGATGCCGGGATACTTTTTCATCATCTCCATAGCATGCTCATAGATAATCTCTGCTCCACGGCTTCTCAAGTCCCAGCCCTTGCCACCAATACGTGAAGGCAGATGAGCCACATAGAAAGCGAACTCCTCGCCGTCGAGAAGACCATGCGCCATCAGTATGTCCCTGGTCTTGAACTTCACCCTGTCTTCGCCTTCCATGGCAAATTCTATCTTCGCGCTGCCGAAATCAAACGGTATGGACTCGCTGTCCAGAAGCTTGAACTGGTTTGGACGGTAAAGCAGGCCGACATCTATACCCCTGGTGTCAGGGCCGTCATAGTGCACTATCTGATAATTCGCATCAGCTATCTCAGGCTGGCTGACCAGGTCCTCGAGAACAAGACGGTTCTCTACCTCGCTTACACCCAAAACAGAGTGAAAACGTCCGTTAGTCTCGGCCATCGACCGTATCACAGCCGCCATATTGTGAAGTTTTTTCTGATATTTCACCTCGGTCCACTGGTTTTTCCCGTCAGGGAGGAATTCCTCGTCATTCTTGGCCGGGTCATCATATATGTCGAAGAGGTTTTCAAGATTGTAGAAACCTACGACGCAAGTCCTTTTCTGGTCCTGGGCGAAAACCGCCGGCAACGAAACCAGAAAGACTGTCAAGAGGATAGCTAATTTTCTCATAAATTGCAAAACGTCTGTTAGACAGATTAGATTTCATGTGCCCTTCCGGGCAATAATTTTACTGCATTGACCGGAAATTCCGGTCAATGTCACCATCAGCACGAAGTTCAATTCCAGAAGGCGCCAGGTTCCGCCGCCTCGATTCTGTCCGCCGCATCCTGGCCAATCCTCGCAGGCAGATTCACGAAAAAGTCGATTCCGGTGATTTCCTCCAGGTCATCGATAGACATTGTCTGGCGGGACGCTCCCGACTTATGCTCGAAATAAAAGCCCGCGGCCGACCACTGCCCGAAACTCATGGTAGAAGCATGGTTGTACCAGAGAAGAGCCTTGAAATATCCGCCAGGGATGGTGACTTCCTTGCCGAGATTGTCATAAGCCTTTCCGAGACTGCCTTCAAGGACACAGCCGGTCACGACATAAAGTGTATCTGACGAATACGACCAGTCTCGTACCTGGATCTCTAAATCTGCCCAGACACTCTGGTTGAATCCGGTTCCGATCTGAGGTGTCATATTCGTAAAATAAAACGTGGACTCGTTGTCAGTATATCTGTCAGCCGACGGAAGCTGATGGCCTCTGTCATAGCCGCCGCGATAGCCACGGTACAATTCCGGCTGGTCCTCCACAGGGACTTTCGGGTCGTATCCCCAGGCTTCAGAACGGTCGCCGCTGCCTATCAGTCTTTTGTTAAGAGGATAAGCCACCCAATGAGCCACCAGGTTCTCCTTGTCCCACAGGAAAGAATAATTCCTGACTCTCTTCCCGTTCTGCTGGGTCATGTCGTGCCAGTAAAAATGGCAGGCCTCAGTCTCTGCCAATTCAGGAAGTTCCAGCCACCCCGGGCCTGCCACCGGGCCAGGTCCAGGCTCCGGGTCTGGCTCCGGTTCAGGTTCATCGCCGGCTGCAGTCCGCCCTTCCTGCGTAAAAGTCACAGCCAGGTCATACCCTGAAGCTGACAATATAACCTTGAGTGTACGGCTCTCCTCTGACGGATTTTCCCCATAGCTCAGGATAATGCCGTCTTTGCTTCCGCTGCCCTGTGTTGAAGTCAGCCCGGCCCAAGGCTCCGCCCCGTCAGGATAATACAGAGACAGCAGCCACGCGCCGGAAGCCGACACGTCCACGACAGTATACCCGGCCTCAGCCCCTGCCGAATTTTCGGCAATGGAGACTTCCGGAGTGGAAATGATATCTTGCTCACATGAAACAATCATCGGCAACGCCGCGAAGCATGCCGCCAGCCATGTAATGATCCTTATTCTCAAATGTTCCGGCATTCTTTCTGTTCTGATTGAAAATCAAAGGGATGCCCAAGCATGGACGTCCCTTTGACGATAAGGAAACAATTATTGGATTTCAATTTTATATACCCACAGAGTAGCTGTAGCTTCGATGGAAAAATATTGTGGAGAGTCTGATACATCTACGGTATAAACATTAAGTTCAACCTGCTGCCCAGGCACTTCCTCTTTATTCACATACCCTGTTACTGTCACCGTTTCTGTTGACATGGACTTCTCCGCCTCAGTTGCAGGCTGGGCTTCAGTTCCTGTCATTATCTTGAATCCGTCTTTTTCTGGCAAAACATAAATTTTCAAAGACTTAAGAGCTACTGGTGTAGTATTGTACAATTTTCCAGAACTTTTTCTCATCTGTATAAATTGTTCTCTGAATATGCCTACTGTGCCATCGCTCTGATTCAGCATCATATCATTAATACTGAAAGAAACACCTCCGCAATCAGCAGTTTCAGGGCTATTTGCATAGCTTCCTGAGCCTATGCCTAAACTTTCTCCGTTCAATACTATAACATCAGACTGGGCTGTCTTCGCACTTTGAGTTATTGTAATCGTATGGGTTCTGTCAGCTTCTGCCACTGATGCGTCTTCAGTGGAAACTGTGATAGTGGCTGTCCTCGGGGAATCCTCAGACTCATTGGCCGTATATGTCACGGTAATCGGCTCACTGCCTGTGCCCTGCCCGGCAGACAAAGAGAAATTGGCATCGTCAGATGACACCGCTGTCCAGGCTACATTTCCTTTGATATCGAATTTTGCAGTTCCTGCCGCCGCGCCGACATTAACAGTTTTCGTGGAGACTGTCAAATACGGGCCATTATTGTCCTGGATATCTGTCGGAAGTATATTGAAATATCCTCTGCCGTTCCTTCCTCCGTAGTATCCGGTGATTATAAGTTTGTCTCCATCTGAAATCTGGGAATCAAATGAAGAAGAGACTACAGACCCGGTGCCGCCATTATTGTCGAAGACCAGATTCGTATGGCCTTCTGACACCTGTACAGTGGCGCTTACTTTGACAAGCTGTGTCGACTCTGATGAGAAAGACGCCAGTTCTGCACCTGACAGCTCTTTAGGAGTCTGAGCCGCCGGGGTCAGAGTTTCTGATATTTTCTCTACTGTCGGAGATGCTATCTGCGTCATTTTGGTGCCGATAGTAACGCCTGGATTTACATATCCAGGATAAACAGCTACCTGGCCCGTCACTTTCACATTGTCACCGACGGTGACACCCGGAGTCTTGTTTGAGTATACATACAGGCTCTTGTCACCTCCATCGTTCAGGACAAAACTTACATTTCCTGCCGCTACGACCTGGCCTTTTACAGACACTTTCACGGCATCAGTAGTGTAAACTTCTGCAATCGAAGCCAGTTCAATGGCATCCATGTCATCGAATGAAGTGTGCGAAACATAGTATGCAGGACCGCCTACCTGAGGCTTGCCTTCAAAAGAAGACCTCACACCCATAAGGGTCACATAATCACCCTCTTTCAAGCCAAGAGAAGCGAAGCTCTTGTCATTTTCCGATTGCTGGGTGGCAGTCAGTCCGTAAACGCTGACAGAACCTGTCTTGTCGACCAATGTGAAGTTTCCAAACGTCTCATTGTACAGGTCAGTAATCTCGCCTGTCAGCTGATAATATACAGACGGATCTTCAGGCTTTTCTATAAATTCAGCGACAGTCAAGCTGGCTCCGCTAATATCTCCTTCAGGACCTGCCTGGCTGACAGTGAGAGTGGCAGAAACCAGAGATGCATTGAATTCGAGTTTTGCAGACCTGTTCGCCCCGGTATTCTCTTTGACTGTTATGGCGACTGTCTGAGGATCACCGGAAGCCGCTCCGCTGGCAGGAGAGACTGACAGCCATTCCGATGCGCTTTCCGGCACCTGCACCACCCAGTCCCTGTTGGCAGACAGAGTAATGTTTTCAGAATCTGCCGTCTGTTCAAATTCGACGGCATCGGTGCTCAGGCTTATGGAAGGCGAGCCCGTCAGGCCATCTTCCTTCTTATCACAGGCCGCGGCAAGAGACAATGCCGCGAAACCAATAAAAAACAAATTTCTGATTTTCATAATTTTATAAAATTTTACGTCTATCCGTATTTCCGCCGTCAACACCGCCGGAAACCGCCACGTCTTTTGTTAATTTAGGGGCAGGACCTCCCGGTTCCGCCCCATGAGTTGAGTTATACTGCGATGTATTTAACTATTAATTCAATACGTACGTCACCTCAATGGACTTAACCCTGAATTGCACATTATTGTCCTTATCTCCTCCATTGCTAAATATCACAGCATTTGCATCTCCTGTCCAGGTTCCAATCGTATCATTCAAAGAATAGCCTGCAGGATCTGAGGCAAAATTATATCCGCAATATGAAGCACTTGACAAGGAGAAAACTATTGACTTAATAGAAACATTCTCCTGAGTGCCTGCTATCGAAAATTTATTATAGCGATAAATCCTAAGCTCTGAATTTACAGCAGGTGGATTTCCTCCATTTGCATCTGCCGTTATTGTAATCAAATCAACTGTTGCATTTACAGTTGAAAGATTCGAATAATCAAATATCGCCTTCTGCTCTACTCCTGTCTGGACAAATGCTGACTGGCTTACAGGTATAACGATACTATTCCCTCCTGTTACTGAAATTGTAAGATTCCCGGACCTCTCGGCACCTTCATTTGCATTAACTGTGTATGAAATCACTCCGTCAGCTGATTTTTCAGCAGTAAACCAGCCATTCAAAGACTCATCACATGACACTGTGACATCATCATATTCTGCATTTAAAATACTATACTGAATAGTTCCAGATGTTTCATCGTCAAAAGCGAATTCTAGTGAAGAAACAGCCGAGCTGATAATTGGATCAGTAATCGGCTCATTAAATGTAATATCTATCAAATTGACATTACTTCCTGTAACTTTTTCAGTAAGATTGAACTTGAAATACCTGTAATCTGGACTAATAATTGCCGAAGTTTTCCATTCAGCGGCAGAAGTGGTCAGACCAGTTTCACTATTGACATTTTCTATGTGAACATAATCTTTTCCATCCGCCGATCCAAGAATTTCAAGAGTAGAACCTGCCCCATTATATTTTGCTGTCAAAGTGACACTTCCTACAGCAGACCCCACATAAACTACTACATTGTCATCAACATCATTGACTTTCAGGGAACCGTCACTATATGTTTCATAGTCTGAAATTGTGACATACTCAGGGATATCAACCCCTTCGGCAAACTGAACTGTTCCTGGCACAGACATTGGCTCCAATTCTTTCACTTCTGCAATTTCAACTTTGACATGGTTTACTTTCCCTGCCTCAAAATTCACATCACTTGGAATAGACTTCACTATAGCAGCACTTGCTCCATCGCTCGTAGTAACAGTTACCGTCAGTTCATCTCCGGCTGCCAAATCAAATGGAGCTGAAGTGATGTAAAATTTAGCTGTTGCACCTGAAGCAAGCGTACCATTTGTCACATCAAGGGAAGCTGTTGACGAAACATAAGACGCACCAGACGCGCTGACATAGTCCGTCACCGGATTTACGTAAAACGTACCAATCATATCCTTACCATGGTCATTCGCCAACTTGACATTAGTCACATTAATTTCGTCACCAGAATTATTTGTAACTATCAATTCAAACAAGGTGGAAATATGTTTCATAGCCACTTCTGCCGTACCGTCAACTACTTGTGCATATCCGTAAAGCGGACCATTAATATGATCAGTATTGTTTATACCATTTTGTGTCTGATTAGCATTATGTGCCGAACCAATCGTGACACGTCCATTAACATTATTATAATTGTCATTGAAAGAATTGTGGTTCTTATCATATGGATATACCACATAGATTTCACTGATATTTCCCGGATCAGTCACACTTCCAGAGAAAGAATTTCCATCACCTTTTGTGAAAAGATATCCTGCATCTTCAGCACCGTTATCATATCGCGCTATGACTGACAACTCATCTTCAGCATCCCACTCTACCTTGTAAGCATCTTCAGTTATTGTAAGAGAAGTCTTGGTTGATGGAACGATAGCCGCCTCTATGGTGAATGTCTCTCCTGCCGGAGTCTGGGCCTCATTCACATCCTCTACTTGGCAGGCAACGGCCATTGAGGCGAAAGCCGCCAATAAAAACAATATTTTCTTCATGGTTTTCCTCCTTATAATATTAGAGTGTGACGCCCTCCCCATAGTCAGGGGCATCGAGAGACATGGAATTTACTCCTTCGCTTGCCGCGAATCCGTTTTCCACAGAAACTTCTGCAGAAATCATCACTGGGGCCTCATAAATGACGGCTCCATCAATAGATTTTTGTACCATAAGCATTGCAATTGTTAATGTTGACAATTTATAATCGTTATTTTTTAAGCCTTTACTTTTGGGATTTTCAAATATACTGGGTTTAACTGTAATAAACAATAATTATTCTGTTAATTTTTCTTGAATTTCATTAAAGCACAGGAGGATCAGACATATATCATTTTTCCTGCTGAAATATGCATCGGCATATTTTATACACGAATGACTTTACTCTAACCATCCCATAGCTTCGAATTGTATCCCTAATTGTCAACATTACTGCTAAAAAATGAAACGGGACTGGCTTGAGTAAATCAAAGTCAATCCCGTCACTTTGTTCATTTTATCCTCCGGCATGTTCTTTTTATGGCAACTTTCCTCTGCTTCGGCAGAATCTCTGCCAATATCCACCCGAAAGCTGATCATAAACCAGCTCAAACGCACCAGTTCTTGTTCGAATGCAATTGGAAATCCTGGTTTGGAATCCTTATAGCTCTGCTATCTGTGATTCAGTCAACCCTGAAGCGGCGGCAATAATACTTGCAGCTACGCCTTGTTCCTTAAGAACTTTGGCGATCCGGATCTTTTCTTTCGCTTCGCCTTCGGCCAACCCTGCAGCCAAACCGTCAGCCTTAGCGGTATTCAGCATGTTGTAGTAGTCCCGTTCCGTGATCATCTCTTTCTCGTATTTAAGTTTCACTTCAGGCTCGAACCGCGCGATTTCACAGGCTTTGAACAGCCGCTCAAAAGCCTCCGTCCTCAGCTCGTCGGGAAGCTTGTCCAGAGTGTTGATGTGCGTCAGCGAGAAACACCATTTGTCCAGCAGGGTCTCGCACTCCTCAAGTTTCTTCCCGAAGCGGTTCAGTTCCACGAAGATAGTAAAAATAGTCTCATCGGGAACCATCATCGTGGATTTTTCACGGAAAGTGTATTCAGAGACAATGCTGTCCTCAGGAGAGAACCTCTGCACGACAGCCTGCCTGCTGCCGGCAGGTCTGCTTTCTACTGCACTGTTTGCCATATCTACATGAATTAAAAGTTTGACATCGTATTGTGCCAGCTCCAGTTCTGCTATCTTCAGGCAGACCATATGTTGCAATATATATCAATCAGCCACAACTGGATTGCCAGCACAAGGGCGAATATATGGAAGGCATTCTGAATCGATAGATAAAAAAAGAAAAACCTGCAGGCAAAATTTCACACCTGAAAGTTTTTCTTTTTCTGCGTTAAGTTTTTTGTTTTTTATGTTCAATTTTCATGGAATTAATATTCTTCAAATCTCACGTATCGTAAATCTATAAGATACTCGTGGAATTGGAATTAGATTGTACACACCTGTTCTTGCCCGTATGCTAATTGTGGCAGTGATGGCTATCAATTGTCCGGGCCGATACGAAAATTGAAAATCTTGGGAAATTCATATTGAAAATCTTGGGAATTTTATATTTTTGTAAATCTTAAAATCCAAGCACATGTATTACCGCCGGCTAATTGAAAAAGAAATCGAATTGAAACTCAAGACCTCAGGTGCAATAGTTGTGGCAGGTCCCAAATTCTGCGGAAAAACCACGACATGCATGCTGTATCAGAAAAGTTTTACAAAACTGAATACAAAACAGGCCATAGCAATAGCCAGGATGAATCCGAAAACAGTACTGGAAGGAGAGAAGCCACGGCTGATAGATGAATGGCAAAAAGCTCCTGACGTGTGGAACCAGATAAAAGATGACCTTGACTTCGAGTATCAGTTCGGGAAATATATACTGACCGGCAGTTCTACACCTGCAGACAAGACTGAAGTACACCATAGCGGAGCAGGGAGAATAGCTCCGATAAAAATGCGGCCGATGAGCCTGTGGGAATCCAGGGAATCGAAAGGAGCAGTATCGCTGAGCGATCTGTTCGATGGAGGACAGAATTTCACATGGATCATGGAGAATGATCTGACATTGGATGATATAGCGTTCCTGATATGCCGGGGAGGCTGGCCGATATCTGTGCTTGCACCACACGAAATAGCCCTGGAAATCACCAAAAACTATTATAACGGGCTCTTTGTATTTGAGGACTGCGAAAACGAACGTTTCCGGAACAAAAAGCCTGAAATTCTGAAAATGATTATCAGAAGCTACGCCAGACACATTTCCACTGAAGCAGCCATTTCGACGATCATAGCCGATGTCCGGCAAAGCAACGAACGGACTATGGATCCGAAAACATTCGACGATTACATGGAAGCATTGAAAGACTTGTATATAATAGAAGACCTCCCTGCATGGAATCCCAATATAAGGTCCAAAACTTCTATCAGAAGTACGCCGACCAGGCATTTCATAGATACATCTATCGCATGCAGAGCTTTAGGTGTAAATCCGGATGACCTGAAAAATGATCTGGAAAGTTTCGGGCTGTTCTTTGAAGACTTCGCAGTCCGGGACCTGTCAATCTACGCAAACGCTATCGGAGGGACTGTCTCTCATTATAGAGACAATGCCGGACTGGAATGTGATGCCGTAATACATCTTGAAAACGGAAGATGGGGCGCGATAGAAATCAAACTCGGAGGCGAAAAGCTTATAGAAGACGGTGCTAAATCCCTGAAACTGCTCCGCGACAAGATAGCTCAGAAAAGCGATCTGAATGCACCTGATTTCCTGATGGTCCTCACTGCTTCAGGTTCTTCATACCGGAGGGATGACGGGATTTACGTGACACCTGTCAATCTGCTGAAGCCGTAAATCCCATCTTTGCGTCAATTTACAATCTGAACAGCTGTTTTACGAGTTCAGAAAATCTATAAATGGCAAGACATTACAATGCAAGACTTGGTAAAAAGATTGGAGTTGCCTATCAGGATATCGGGAGCAATCCCGTTCCGTGATCATCTCCTTCTCGCACTTAAGTTTCACTTCTGGCTCAAACCGTGCGATCTCGCATGTCTGAAACGGCCGCTCGAAAGCCACTGTCCTCAGCCCGTCGGGAAGCTTCTCCAGGGTGCTGATGTGCGTCAACGAGAAACACCACTTGTCCAGCAGGGTCTCGCACTCCTCGAGTTTCTTCCCGAAGCGGTTCAGTTCCACGAAGATAGTAAAAATAGTCTCATCGGGAATCATCATCGTGGTTTTTTCACGGAAAGTGTATTCTGAGACGATGCTGTCCTCTGGAGAGAACCTCTGCACGACAGCCTGCCTGCTGCCGGCAGGTCTGCTTTCTACTGCACTGTTTGCCATATCTAAATGAATTAAAAGTTTGACATCGTATTGTGCCAGCTCCAGTTCTGCTATCTTCAGGCAGACCATATGCCGTGGCGGCATCGCAACGTATATCAATCAGCCACAACTGGATTGCCAGCACAAGGGCGAATATATGGAAGGCATTCTGAACCGATACATAAAAAAAGAAAAACCTGCAGGCAAAATTTCACGCCTGAAAGTTTTTCTTTTTCTACATTAAGTTTTTTTGTTTTTTATGTTCAAAATTTTCAGTTAAACGCTGAAATACATAAAATAGCTGATATTTTACTAATTAATTATTACAAATTGCCCAGCCAACTTTCGAATTTTCTAAAATATACTATCTTTGCAGCGTTGAAATAAATTCATATTATAGTTATTTTATTATGAACCAAACAATTAAACTATTCGCAATGGCAATTTTGGGGCTTTTTGCCGCCATTACTGTCAATGCCCAGGTCACAACTTCCGCCATCAGCGGTAAGATTCTTGACGATGAAGGCCCTGTTCAGGGAGCTGCAATCATTGCAGTGCACACACCTTCAGGCTCTCAGTACACGGCCGTTACCGACAAAAATGGCAACTACCGTATCAACAACATCACTCCTGGTGGCCCTTACACAGTGAAAGTAGAAGTTCTCGGATACAGAACTGTCGAAAATACTGAAGTTTACGCTCCGCTGGGTGAAACCATCTCCATCAACAACACTCTGGAAGTTGAAGCGCTCGGACTCGAAGCAGCCATCTTCACTGCCAATGTAGATGAAAACATGAGCGCAATGGGTGCCGGTGCAGGTACGGCGGTAAGCCAGAAGACCATGAACACGCTTCCTACGACATCACGTGCCCTGAACGACATTCTGAAACTCACCCCTCAGTCATCCACCACTTCCAATGGTCTGGCTATCGGCGGCGGTAACTACCGTTCATCATTCGTGACTGTCGACGGTGCTGCATTCAACAATGCATTCGGTATCGGCCAGAACCTTCCTGCAGGCGGTGCCCCTATTTCCATGGATGCACTGGAGCAGATGTCCATCAGCATCACTCCGTTCGATGTACGTCAGTCAGGCTTCACCGGCGGTGCCGTGAATGCAGTGACAAAGAGAGGTACCAACGAGTGGCATGCATCAGTATATAACTACTATACAAGCGATGTCGTGACAGGAACAAGAGCAGGAGAGGCCGATCTGGTGCTGGACAAGACTCTCGACAACACCATCGGCGCTACAGTAGGCGGACCTATCATAAAGGACAAGCTTTTCTTCTTCCTGAACTTCGAATACCAGCTCGACCAGGATCCGGGAACTTCCGCTCTCGCAAGGCCTGACGAAAACGCCGACTGGGGAGGAAGCACACAGTACCACAGACCTACCGAAGGTTTCCTGAACGAAGTTTCAAAATACCTCAAGGACAATTACGGATATGAGACAGGCCCATACCAGGGCTACAACCTCAGCACTCCGGACTGGAAACTGATGGCCCGCGTGGACTGGAACATCAACGACAACCACAAACTGAACATCCGTTACAGCCAGACGATGAACAAATATGCATCATCACCGTCTACATCCATCAGCCCGCTGAAAGAAATATATAACAGGAACGACTACAGCCGTACCTCCGACTATTCGATGACATTCAAGAATTCGAACTACTATCAGGAGCAGAACTTCATCTCCCTGGCAGCCGAGCTGAATTCATCATTCCTGGACGGTGCCGTAAACAATATGTTCCGCGCCACCTGGTCTCATCAGTATGAGCCTCGTTCATGGGACGGAGACCTCTTCCCTACAGTGGATATTCTCGAATACATCGATGCCGACGGCAATGCTGAAAACGGACCTGAGACTGCTACCGTCCTGACTTCATTCGGTCTGGATCCGTTCACTTACGGCAACCTCCGCGATGTGCACACCGTGACCCTCACTGACGAAGTAAACATCGTAAAAGGCATCAACAACATCACTGCCGGCGTACAGTTCGAATACGACCTTACCAAGAACGGCTATATGCAGGGCGGAAACGGATATTACGTTTACAACTCATGGGATGATTTCGTAAATAATGAAACTCCTGCAGCATTCGCCATCACCCATCCGAACAACAATTCCCTTACACAGGAATATCCGAGCTTCAGCTATAACCAGACATCACTGTACCTGCAGGATGAACTGAACATAGCCGACAACTTCAAGCTCACAGCCGGTCTCCGTCTGGAAATCCCTGTATATCCTGCTCTCAAGAACAACTATAACAAGGAATTTGCCGAGCTGGCAGCCACTTCAGAGTCATTCAAGGGTCTGTCTACAGCCGATATGCCTAAAGCCCAGGTAAACTTCTCGCCTCGCGTAGGTTTCAACTGGGATATCCTCAGCAACAGGAAACTCGTCCTCCGCGGAGGTTCAGGTATCTTCACAGGACGTATTCCGTTTGTGTGGATAGTTTCAGCCATCGGCAACAGCAACTGCATCCAGGCCCAGTACATAGCTGACAAAGGAGCTAACATGACTATGCCGTCATTCCATACTTCAGTCAACGAGATTCTCGATGATCTGTACGGAGGCACTTTCCAGCAGCAGGATCTTTATGCACCTACTTCTCCTACCATCATGGACAAGAACCTGAAGATGCCTTCATCATGGAAATCATCTCTCGCCCTCGATGCCAAGCTTCCTGGCGGCATCAAGGCTACCCTCGAAGGTATCTACAGCAAGGACCTGACTTCTGTCAAGACATACCGTCTCGGCTATACCATGGACGAAGGCGGAATGCAGCTTCCTGGCGAGCCTGAAACCAGAGCGCACTGGACCAGCGAAGGCATCAAGAACTCCCAAGACGGTACAATGTACCCTTACTATCTGACCAACAGCGATGTAAACGGATACTACGCTTCATTCACAGCCCAGCTGCAGAAAGACTTTCACTTCGGACTATCAGCCATGGCAGCCTACACTTACAGTGATTCTCAGACTCTCGGAGAAGGCTGGGGAGACCAGGTATCATCAGCCTACAGCGCCATGAACTACGGCAAGGACGGTTCAAACGTGGCAGAACTCGGATACTCAGGATTCGTTCCGCCTCACAGATTCATCGCCAACATCAGCTACAGCATAAATGAAGGCAGATGGGGAAGGTCCACATTCAGTCTCTTCTATGAGGGATACAACCTCTGCTTCGTAGGAAACTACTCATATTCACGTCTTTCCTACACTATTTCCAATCCGTCAGGATATGCACTTGCCGATGATTACGGTGCCCAGCAGATGATTTACATCCCTACTGAAGCTGACCTGGCAAATATGACATTCGCTGACGCTGCGAACAAGGAAGCTTTCGCTGAATTCATAGCAAGCGACAAATATCTCAGCAAGCACAGAGGCGAGTATATGAAGAGAGGTGCCGTAGCCGCTCCATGGCAGAGCCGCTTCAACTTCAAGTTCACTCAGGACTTCAACTTCTCCGTTGCCGACCAGATCCATACCATACAGGTAGGTCTCGACATCAACAACGTAGCCAACCTCCTGAACAGGAACTGGGGTCTGACTGACAGAGTAAACTCAGACAGGGTTCTTACTTACGATGCGTCTTCTCAGACTTACACATACACCCCTCGCGAGTGGAGCAAATATGCCAACACTTACAACACTTGGAACATGCTCCTGAGCGTACGTTACTTCTTCTAGGATTTTATCCATACTCTATAGTCAGCCGGTCCGGAATTTCGGACCGGCCTTTTTTGTTTTTGACATGGCTTTCCGCATAAAATCTTTTGAAAAAACACAAAATTGACTATATTTGCAGCCGAAAACAGGAATGTGGAGAGATTTGGCTGCTTGCAACCACACAAAAAAAATGCTAAAATGACATTGCACGCAATGCGTGCATCTCAATTTTTAGATATGGTTTGTGCTCCTCATTTCTGAAGGAGCTTTTTTTGTGCCCGGACGAGTGCCGGCAGCAGGGCGGTGCATGAGAAAAGCGGCATAAAGAATATAAACTTTATTAAACAGAGAAGGAATGGCATATTTATTTACTTCAGAATCGGTGTCAGAGGGACATCCGGACAAGGTTTCGGACCAGATATCCGACGCCATACTCGATGAGTTTCTCCGCCAGGACCCGGAAGCCAAGGTGGCATGCGAGACATTCTGCAGCACCGGGCTGGTCGTAGTAGGAGGTGAAGTCAGCTCTAATGACGCATATGTGGATATCCAGAGCGTAGTAAGAAAAGTAATCAACAGAATAGGATACAACAAGGCTGAATACATGTTCGACGGGAACTCCTGCGGCGTGATCTCCGCCATACACGAGCAGTCTCAGGATATAAACCGCGGAGTAGTGACTGAAAATGCAGACGAGCAGGGAGCAGGAGACCAGGGAATGATGTTCGGCTATGCCTGCGACGACACGGCAGAATACATGCCTCTGCCTCTGGCCTTGGCTCACAAGGCTCTGATGATCCTCGCCAGAATCAGAAAAGAAACTCCGGAACTGATGCCATATCTGAGGCCGGATTCCAAGTCGCAGTTCACCATTGAATACGATGACACCACGCACCGTCCGATAAAAGTCCATACTATAGTCATCTCCACTCAGCATGACGAGTTCGTGCCGGCAGAGCTCGGCAATATGAGCTACAAGGAGGCCTGCGACCAATACGGACAGAAGCGTGTGGACGCGGCAATGCAGGCGAAAATCCGCAAGGACGTGCAGGAAATACTGATTCCGGAACTGATAGCTGAACTTCCCGAAGAGACAGCGGCCCTGTTCAAAGACGGGTATATCCTCCATGTCAACCCTACAGGGAAATTCGTAATAGGCGGACCGCACGGGGACACCGGACTGACCGGAAGGAAAATCATAGTGGATACATACGGAGGAAAGGGAGCACACGGAGGCGGGGCTTTCTCCGGGAAAGACCCTTCGAAAGTAGACCGTTCCGCAGCCTATGCAGCCAGGTACATAGCGAAAAACATGGTGGCGGCAGGCCTTGCGCATGAAATGCTGGTGCAGCTGGCATATGCCATAGGCGTGGCAGAGCCTGTCAGCATCTATGTAAACACTTACGGAACGGCGGCGAAGGATCCTTCAGGAAAGCAGTACAGCGACTCTTATATAGCTGAACGCATCGGCAAGCTCTTCGACCTGAGACCTGCCAAGATCATCGAAAAGTTCCAGCTCAAGAAACCTATTTACGAACCTGCCGCAGCATACGGCCATGTCGGCAGAAAACCTTACCAGGAATTCGTCGAAGTGTACCGGGGAGGCGTCAAAACTCAGGAAATAGCGCAGTTCTTCGGATGGGAGCTTCTCGATTCGGTCGACACCATAAAAAAGGAATTCAACTTATAGCAAGCTGCACTACGGACGCAGACACTCCGCCATTTTGGCCCCAGGCAGATGACCGAGACTGAAAAACAGGACAGACAATGATGAATATCGGAAATATTGAGTTCAAAGACAGGCCGCTTTTTCTGGCGCCGATGGAGGATGTGACTGATGCGTCGTTCCGTTTCGTGTGCAAGGAATTCGGGGCTGATATGATGTACACTGAATTCGTATCGTCCGACGGACTCATCCGTGATGCGAAAAAGTCCCTGGCAAAAATGGTTACGCATGACTATGAAGCCCCGATAGGCATACAGATCTACGGGAATATTCCGGAAGCCATGGTGGACGCGGCGAAAATGGCCGAGAATGCCGTGCAGCTCGTAGGCGGCCACGGGGCAGACCTGATAGACATCAACTTCGGATGCCCGGTCAACAAAATTGCCCGCCGCGGGGCGGGCTCAGGAATGATGAAGGAGCCTGACAAGATGGTGCAGATCACGAAAATGGTCGTGGACGCGGTAAAGCTGCCGGTAACTGTGAAAACCAGGCTCGGATGGGACGAAGACTCGAAGATCATAGTGGAATTGGCCGAAAGGCTGCAGGATGCCGGGATACAGGCGCTGACCATACACGGCAGGACGCGGTGCCAGATGTACAAGGGAGAGGCTGACTGGACTCTGATCGGGAAAGTGAAAGAAAACCCGAGGATGCACATTCCCATCATAGGAAACGGGGACATAGACTCTCCGCAGAAAGCGAAAGAATATTTCGACAGATACGGGGTGGACGCCATCATGATAGGCCGCGCGACATACGGACATCCGTGGCTGTTCAGGGAAATAAGGCATTTTCTGGACACCGGGGAACTCCTTCCTCCCATGAGCGTAAACGAACGAGCGGCGCTCGCGAAAAGGCATCTGGCCAAATCCATAGAGGTGAAAGGCGAAAAAGTCGGCGTTCTCGAAATGAGACGCCACCTGTCAGCTTATTTCAAGGGGCTGCCGGACTTCAAGGAGACAAGGCTGAAGCTGGTGACTCTGTATGACCCGGATGAGCTGTACAGGACTCTCGACTATGTGGCGGAACGCTGGGGAGAAGCTGAGCCACCTGCCAGCCAATGCGAGACTTTTCCGGAACGGAACGAATCTAAACCTGAAACTATCTGAACAAAAGACAGAGTATGATAGACAAAATATTACTTGCTCCATATTATCTGGTGCTGAAACTCAGGCACTTCCTGTATGACAAAGGAATCAGGAAATCCGTCAGGGCGGATGTACCGTCCATCTGCATAGGGAACATCACAGTGGGAGGCACAGGGAAGACGCCTCACACTGAACTGACAGCAAGGACATTGCTTTCCATGGAAGAAGCCGAAGGGAAGCATCTTGCAGTCCTTTCCAGAGGCTACGGAAGACGCAGCAAAGGCTTCCAGCAGGTGATGACAGACAGCACATCTTCATTCTCCGGAGATGAGCCTCTTCAGATAAAGGCCAAGTTTCCAGCTGTAACCGTGGCTGTGGATGCCGACAGAGTCGAAGGGTGCAGCTTCCTGTGCCATCCTGAAAAGCTGAAGACTTCCAAAAAGGGCCGCAAATGCCTGAACAAGGAGTTTCTCCCGGCAGACCTTATAATCCTGGACGATGCTTTCCAGCACAGATCTCTGAAAGCAAACCTGTCCATCCTGCTGATCGACTACGGCAGGCCGGTCATGACAGATCACCTGCTTCCGATAGGAAGGCTGAGAGACCTGCGCGAACGTATGCAGGCAGCAGATGTACTCATCGTCACCAAGTGCCCTTCATTCATCGACGAGCTGGAAAAATTCAAATGGATCAGCGCAATGGGAATCTCTGATTTCGACACTGAGACCATGCAGGGGATCAGCAAGGCGGGCAGGGAACAGACCGTCTTGTTCTCCACTATAAAGTATTGCGATGCCTCCCCTGTCTTCCCTGACGGAGACGCCCATTACATTTATTCAAAACGCGCTGTGCTGTTCACAGGCATCGCCAATGACTCTCCTTTGAAATCATATCTGGCAGGGAAATACAAGGTAGCCAGGCATCTGGCCTTCGGAGACCATCACAAATTCACATGGAGCGACATCCGGAAAATAGGCTTGGCCGCAGAAAACGAGCCCACTGCCCTGATTGCCACTACTGAAAAGGACGCACAGAGGCTGCGCGAAATGAAAGAGGTACCCGGAAATCTCCGCAAGCGGATGTTCCAGATACCTATTGAAGCCGTTTTCCTGACCGAGCAGGAATCAGCTATTTTCCGGACTCTTCTGAAGAATCTCCTGTGAGGATATCGTTCTGCACCTGCACTGAAGCCTCGTGAATGGCATTGAAGACTGCTGAAACGAATTTCGCCGGAAGCCCGAGCGACTCGCCCTTTTCTATAGCCTTTGCCAGAAGTTCATCCCAGCGGCCTGTCTGAAGAATAGCGATATTGTTGCTCTTCTTGTATTCACCGATCTGCCGGCTGATATTCATCCTGGAGCCGAGCAGATAGAGCAGGCTGTCATCCAGCACGTCTATCTTGGCCCTGAGCTGGTGAATATTCTCCTTGTACTCCGGACTGTCAGAATCACTCTCCCTCACCACGAGCTTCGACAGGAGATCCCCGAGTTCAGCAGGGGTGAGCTGCTGCTTCGCATCGCTCAATGCACATGTAGGGTCGCAATGAGACTCTATCATCAGGCCGTCGAGCCCCAGGTCAAGAGAAGTCTGCGAAATATCCTGGAGATACTGTTTCGCCCCGCCCATATGGCTCGGGTCGCAGAAGAACGGCAGCTCCGGATAGCGCGTCCTGAGCTCTATGGCTATCTGCCAGTCAGGCCTGTTCCTGTAAGGAATCTTCTCTGATGTCGAGAAGCCCCTGTGTATGACCCCAAGTTTCTTCACTCCGGCCTGGTTCAGCCTCTCCAGAGCGCCTATCCACAGGTCGATATCCGGATTCACAGGATTCTTCACCAGCACAGGTATGTCTGTATCTTTCAATGCGTCAGCTATTTCCTGCACCAGAAAAGGATTGGCCGTAGTTCTGGCCCCTATCCAGACCATATCCACCCCGAACTTGATGCAGTCGAAGATATGTTTCTCGCTTGCCACCTCAGTGCATATTTTCATCCCGAGTTCGTTCTTCACCCTCTGCATCCACTTCAGGCCCGGAGTCCCTACACCTTCGAATGTATTAGGATGAGTACGTGGTTTCCATATGCCGGCACGGAACACACTTATCCCGAGAGATTTGAGCCCGCGGGCAGTCTCCATGATCTGGATTTCAGACTCTGCGCTGCATGGGCCGGCTATCATCAGCGGCTTCTTGTCATTGAACAGATTGAACAAGTTCCATTCTTTCAAAGGAATGATGTCTAGTTTCTTTTCCATAAGTATTGATTTTAATTGTTTTCTATTCAAGCACCCGTTCCGGTGCAATTATATTTCCCATTATTTATTGCACCGTCGGTGCAATTATATTTTCTACCGGATAATGCGCTTAATTCTGTTGGCGTCTTCGATCAGGGTGCGGATTTCTTTTTCGTCGAACCCGTCGATAGCCTGCCTGAAGGCATTGACCTTCTCAATGTATGTATCTATGACCTTCAGCAGGTTTTCCCTGTTCTGAGAGAAAATAGGCACCCACATGTCTGCGTTGCTCTTCGCCAGCCGGACAGTGGAAGAGAAACCTCCGGACGCCAGATCAAAGATATGCTTTTCATTCTTCTCCTTGTCCAGGACAGTCAATGCCAGGGCAAACGATGTGATATGGGAAATGTGCGACACATACGCTGTGTGTACATCATGGCTGGAAGCATTCATATATATCGGCCTCATGTTCAGGCAGTCATACAGTTTTTCCACCAGATGGACAGATGCAGGGGAAGATTCCTCCTGATTGCATATGATGCAGGCCCTGCCGTCAAACAGGCCAGGCATGGCGGCCCAAGGGCCTGAATATTCAGTCCCTGCCATCGGATGGGTCGCTACATAATGCGTCCGCATAGGATGGTAATGCACGGTTTTAGCCAGCTGCTCCTTAGTAGAGCAGACGTCAATGACTGTTTTCCTGCACACTCCTGCCGCTGCCTCCTCCGCCTTGAACATGTCCAGAATTTCAGGCAGCATCTTCACGGCAGAGCCGACAGGCACCGCCAATATGATCAAGTCGCTCGCCGCCACGCATTCTTCCATCCCAAGCACCTTGTCCGCCAGCCCGATTTTTTCTGCGGCAGAAGCATTCACACTGTCTGCTTCGACACCAATGATTTCATCTGCAAAGCCTCTTCTTTTCAGGTCTATGGCCATTGAGCCGCCTATCAATCCTAATCCTATTATCCCTGCTTTCATTTTCTGTTTTTCCTTTTTCGCGACAGCGTCATCTGTCTTCATTTCCTCATTTACGGGAAAAATCCGGTATTCGCCGTCCGATTTTACATTTTCGAGATTTTTTCTGCGGAACGTTCGAGAACCTCCGGCTTCGCGCAGAGAGAAATACGGATATAGTCACGTCCGTTCCTGCCGAAAATGAAGCCAGGAGTGATAAATACGCCGCATCCGTACAATATGGCATCTGAAACCTGCTCCCCTAGCGAAGCGTCTGCCTGCTCAGGCTTCAAGAATCTGTTTCCCGGAGAAATCCTGCCCCAGAGGAACATTCCGCTGCTGTCATGGTCGTATTCAGCGCCGATGATGTCGAAAATTCTGCCGGCGAGGACTCTGCGCCTGCGATATTCTTCATTCAGCGCCATGAACCACTCAGGCCCCTGCGACAATGCGGCAACAGCGGCCATCTGAAGCGGCTTGAACATGCCGGAGTCCATCTGGCTCTTCACTTTCAATATCTGCGCTATGATCTCTGCGTCAGCCGCCGCCATGCCGATACGCCATCCGGACATGTTGTGGGCCTTGCTCAGGGAGTTGAGTTCCAGACAGCAGTCCTTGGCTCCAGGCACAGCCAGAATGGAAAGCGGATGGTCATTCAATATGAAGCTGTACGGATTGTCATTGCAGATCAGGATGCCGTGCCTGCGTCCGAAATCCACCAGCTCTGCATATAATTCCATGCTCGCTGAAGCACCTGTAGGCATGTTCGGATAGTTAGTCCACATGATTTTCACCCCGCTGAGGTCCATCTTCTCCAAAGCTTCGAAATCAGGACGCCAGCCATTTTCCGCCTTCAAGTCATATGGCACCAGCTCGGCCTCAGTGAGCGCCGTGGCAGAAGAATAGGTGGGATATCCAGGGTCCGGCACCAGAACTTTGTCACCCGGATTCAGAAACGCAAGTGAAATCAGAAGAATTCCCTCTTTCGAGCCCACCAAAGGCTGGATTTCCTTTCCAGGATCAAGCGAGACGCCGTAGTATCTTGCATACCAGTCAGCAAATGCCTGACGCAGCTGCGGAAGGCCGATATAGCTCTGATATGCATGGTTCCCGGGCTGTGAGGCAGACTCTTTGAGAGCCTCTATTGCCTCGGCAGGAGGCATACCGTCGGGAGCGCCGATTCCAAGGTTTATAATTTTCTCATCTCCGGATGCGGCGCGCCCGGCATTCATCCTGTCTATTTCCTTCAATTTTCTGGAGAAGTAATATTCCTGGACAGATTCTGTCCTTTTTGCTGCACTGATGATCATATTGATTTATCTTTTACATTTCCAATTATCGTCTCATTCCTGCACTGCGCATGAGGGCAAGGCCTCGACTGTACGCTTACAGAGCGGCCTCGTATTCGCCCAGGATATTCAGGTCTTCCATCAGCGGCCTCACCGCTGAAATCGCCTGGCTGTAACGCAGATAGCTGTCGAACTTGATGTCTGCATAAAAGAAATACTGCCACGATCTTCCAGGGATAGGCAGCGACTGTATCCTGGTCAGATTCATGTCGTAAAATGACAGAATTGTGAGTATCTGCGCCAGAGAGCCTGCCTTGTGCGGAAGCGTGAAGCAGAGCGACACTTTGTTCACTTTCTCCTTGGGCACTATGATGCTGTCATCCAGGATGAGGAATCTCGTGAAATTCTGCTTGTATGTTTCTATGCTTTCTTTCAGCACTTCAAGCCCATACAGGTCCGCGGCCAGCAGGGATGCCACAGCTCCGACACCCTCCAGCCTCTGTTCCGCTACGTCAGCGGCGCTTTTCGCTGTATCTTCTGACTCCACCAGCCGTATCCACGGACATGTCTGGAAGAACTGACGCGTCTGGTTAATCGCCATATAATGCGTCCTCACCTCGTGAATATCCTCAATCTTCTGACCTGGAAGAGCCATCAGATTCTGCTGGATGCGAAGAAATACTTCACCCTTTATTTTCACATTGTACTTTCTGAGCAATTCAAAATTCGGAAGCAGCCCGCCTGAAACAGTATTCTCTATAGCCATCACAGCCGCATCGGCTTTTCCTGCATCAATGCTGCTGTACAGGCCGTCAAATGTAGGGCACTCCACGATTTCAGGAACTTTCCCGTCGTACTTGCTGTAGAAAATACGGGCCGCCTGCTCATGGAAACATCCATGATAGCCCTGTATAGCCACTCTTCGCGCTGAATTTTCTGTCTGATTCATATTTCGTTTCTAATTTTCGTCTGCACATCCCGGAGGAATCCATGCATAAAAAAGGAGCTATCCGATACCGGACAGCTCCAACATAAATCCTTATTATTATATTGTACTACACGCAACGCCCGGCTATCACCTTTTCTGGAAATAGAAATAAAAATAACCGTATGCGCTAAATCGTTTGTTCATGCTCTCAAATGTTCCTGGCAAATATAAGGAATTTTTCTTTTGATTCTGCCGGAAGCCGTTTAAATTTTCTTAAAAAATTCAGCACTACACTGTGAGAATCTCTTTCTCCTTTGAAGATACGAGTTCATCCACTTTCTTGACGAAAGAGTCAGTCTCTTTCTGCACATTCTGCTCGAAATCTTTCTCAGCATCCTCAGGAAGGCCTTCTTTCTGCGCCTTTTTCAAAGCGTCGATAGCATCGCGGCGTGCATTTCTGACCACCACTTTCGCATTTTCGCCGGCAGCCTTCACTTTCTTGATCAGCTCTTTCCTCCTGTCCTCAGTGAGAGGCGGCACGTTGCACCTGATGCTCTCGCCGTTGTTCTGCGGAGTGAGGCCGATGTTCGCATCCATGATAGCCTTCTCGATGACAGGTATCATTTTCTTCTCCCAAGGCTGGATCAGAATAGTCTTGGCATCAGGAACAGTCACAGATGCCACCTGAGGCACCGGAGTCGGCGTTCCATAATAATCAACAAGCACATTGTTGAATATCAGCGGATTTGCCTTTCCCACCCTGTATGTTTTAAGGTCTTCTTCCAGAAATTTCACAGCATCGGACATCTTCGTCTTGGCCGATGACACGAGTTCTTTTGCTTTATCTATCATAATGTCAATATTTGTTTTTCAATTCTAAACATGCACGAGCGTCCCGACTTTCTCGCCATTGACAAGTTTAGTCAGATTGCCTTTGGCATTCATGTCGAAGACTATTATAGGCATATTGCCTTCCCTGCACAGGGCGAAAGCCGTCTGGTCCATCACTTTCAGATGGTCTTCAATAGCCTTGTCGAATGTAAGTTCATCATATTTGACAGCTGACGGGTCTTTTTCAGGGTCGGCAGTATACACCCCGTCCACCCTGGTTCCTTTCAGAAGCGCGTCAGCCCCTATCTCCAGAGCACGCAGAGCGGCGCCCGAATCTGTGGTGAAGAATGGATTCCCTGTGCCTCCGGCAATGAGCGAAACCCCTCCTTTCTCCATGAAAGCCACCGCATCGTCCCTCATATAATATCTGGCCACAGGCATCATCGGAGTAGCTGTAAACACTTCCGCCTCCACTCCGGCAGACCGGATGGCCATGGCCAGCCCCAGAGAATTTATGACCGTGGCCAGCATTCCCATCTTGTCGCCGTTCACTCTGTCAAAGCCCTTGCCCACACCTGAAAGGCCCCTGAATATATTCCCGCCGCCGATGACGATGGAGACCTGAAGCCCCGCCCTGACGGCCGCGGCTATTTCCTCCGCATAAGCGGCAAGCATGTCTTCGCTTATGCCCTTCCCGGAAGGCCCGCCCAGGCTTTCTCCGCTGAGCTTAAGCAATACGCGTTTGTACATAATCCGATATTTAAATTTAAGGCAAACAAAAATATCATTTTATTATGAAACTTGCAAGAAAGAATATATCTTTGCACAACTGAAGTCTTAAACGCAATTTTTTAGGATACTGATATGGCAAACATTTTTACATCTTCGATCGGCAAGAAACTCATAATGAGTATCAGCGGACTGTTCCTCATCATCTTCCTCTTGCTCCATCTTACCATCAACTCATTCTCCATCATCGATTCATGTACAGGTAACTTCGGGGCGCCTGACGGACTTTTCGCCATGGGATGCGAGTTCATGTCTCTTCCTATCGTGACTATAATGGTGCCGGTTCTTGCATTCGGCTTCATCATCCATATCATCTACGCCATCATCCTGACTCTGCACAACCTCAATACACGCGGAGGATATTTCCGTTACAAAGTAGCCAGCAAGGCGAAAGCAGATTCATGGGCTTCCAAAAACATGATAGTCCTGGGTATCATTGTGCTGGGTTTCCTGGCATTCCACCTTACCCATTTCTGGGCTGACATGCAGCTGAAAGAGTTCATGGGCGAAGAGGCCGTGGATCCATACCTTCTGCTTACAACCACATTCGGACACTGGTGGGTGCTGGTGCTTTACATTATCTGGTTCGGAGCTCTCTGGTTCCACCTGACTCATGGTTTCTGGAGCGCATTCCAGACCATCGGCTGGAACAACATGATTTGGCTGAAGCGACTTAAAGTCATTGCATACATATTTGCAACACTGATTTTCCTCGGATTCACCGCCACAGCGATCAACGCTTACATAATGGCATAAGGAATTTCAGACAGAAACTTTAAGAAGCCGGCCGGAACAAATCTGACCGGCTTCTTTTTTACCTCATATGATCCTTTCAGGATAAAACAACACATATAAAACAAACTTAAATTCATCGCGTCATGAAACAGAAACGATTTTTTCTGAATGAGGCCGACCTGCCAAAGCAATGGTACAACATCCAGGCAGACATGATCAACAAGCCAATGCCTCTGCTGAATCCGGCTACAAAGCAACCTATGAAAGCCGAAGACCTCTTTCCTATTTTCGCCAAGGAACTATGCAAACAGGAACTCAACCAGACAGACCGATGGATAGATATTCCTGAAAAAGTAAGAGAAATGTACGCCTACTACCGCTCCACTCCCCTGGTGCGTGCATACGGACTTGAAGAAGCGTTAGGGACACCTGCCCATATATATTTCAAGAACGAAAGCGTCAGCCCGGTGGGCTCGCACAAGCTGAATTCCGCCCTCGCCCAGGCATATTACTGCAAACAGGAGGGCGTCACAAATGTCACCACTGAAACCGGGGCCGGGCAGTGGGGAGCGGCGCTTTCATATGCCGCGAAGCTCTTCGGCATCGAGGCCGCGGTATACCAAGTGAAAATCAGCTATGAGCAGAAGCCATACAGGCGCAGCATCATGCAGGTTTTCGGAGCACAGGTCATACCGTCCCCGTCCATGACCACAAGGGCCGGAAAGGATATTCTGACGAAAGACCCTAACCACCAGGGGTCGCTCGGAACAGCTATATCGGAAGCTGTAGAACTGGCACAGATGACTCCGGGATGCAAATACACCCTCGGGTCTGTGATGAGCCATGTCACCCTGCACCAGACTGTGATAGGGCTTGAAGCTGAAAAGCAGATGGAAATGGCAGGAGAATACCCGGACATGGTGATAGCCTGCTTCGGCGGAGGCTCCAATTTCGGCGGGATATCATTCCCTTTCCTGCGGCACAATATCCTGGACGGAAAGAAAACCAGGTTCATTGCAGCCGAGCCTGCTTCCTGTCCGAAACTCACCAAAGGAAAGTTTGAGTACGATTTCGGAGATGAAACAGGGTATACACCGCTTCTCCCTATGTTCACCTTAGGGCACAAGTTCAAGCCTGCAAACATCCATGCCGGAGGTCTCAGGTATCACGGCGCCGGGGTGATAGTGTCGCAGCTGCTGAAAGACGGGCTTATGGAAGCTGTGGACATACAGCAGATTGAGTCATTCAAGGCAGGATGCCTGTTCGCCAAAGCAGAAGGAATCATCCCTGCCCCTGAATCCTGCCATGCTATAGCGGCCACTATACGGGAAGCATTGAAATGCAAGGAAACCGGCGAAAACAAGGTCATCCTGTTCAATCTTTCCGGCCATGGACTGGTAGATATGGCATCATATGACCAGTATCTCGCAGGAAACCTTGTAGACTATTCGCTTTCAGACGATGAAATCGCGAAAAACCTCGCTGAATAACACTATACAGGACGAGTCTTCGAACGAAGCCATGCTGTGACATCTTCGTCCAGCCTTGGCGAGAGGACATCGAAGACATGCCTGTTATAGCCGTTCAGCCACTCTATCTCATCCGCTGTCATCAGGTCTCTGATGATGGCGGATGTGTCTATATGGCAGAGAGTGAGAGTCTCGAAACAGAGCCATGACCCGAAAGCGTTTTCATTCAGTTCTCGGCAGAGAAGAATATTCTCATGCCTGACTCCATGCTGGCCCTCCCTGTAGATTCCAGGCTCGTCAGAAGTGACCATGCCCGGAAGAATAGGCTGGGAATTGAAATTCTGCCTGATATCCTGCGGGCCTTCATGCACTCCGGAATAAAAGCCTACACCATGCCCCGTTCCATGGCCGAAGTTCCTGACATTCTGCCATAGAGGGTTTCTGGCCAGGATATCCAGCTGGCATCCGGCAGTCCCGGACGGGAATATTGCCCTGGCAAGGGCTATCATCCCTTTCAGCACCAAGGTATAATCTTCTTTTTCAAGGTACGAGCATTCCCCCATCGGGACAGTGCGCGTGATGTCTGTGGTTCCGAAGAGGTATTGGCCTCCGGAATCTGTCAGATAGAGGCCGCGAGGCAGTATTGCGGCGGAGCCGCACTCAGGAGTGGAATAGTGAGGAAGCGCGGCATCAGGCCCGTAAGCGGAAATATTGGCGAAGCTGTCGCCTCTGTAGCCTGGGATTTCCGATCTCAGCGCTGTAAGCTTGTCCGAGGCCTCCCGCTCAGTGACAGTCCTGCCGGAATGAACTTCCGAATCCAGCCAGTAGAGGAATTTTTCCATTGCCAGGCCGTCTTCGAGGAATGCTTCCCTCATTCCTTCTATTTCTGCGTCATTCTTCACTGCTTTCCACAGCGTCACGGGAGACACGCCCCTGACGATATTCTCTTCGCCGGCGGACTCTGATATATATTGATACAGAGAGTAGTTGAGAGTCGAAAAATCCAGAAAGACAGCCGGAGCCTCTGACCTGAAAAACTCTGCCAGAGCAGGTTTCACATCATGGTATGGCAGTATGGAGATGCCATCGGCTTCCAGCTCCTGAAAACTGTCCTCGGTATCAGGGTCCAGCGAGCCTTCTTCCTTTTTTACAAACCACATAGCATCAGACTGGGTGACAAGCAAGTAAGAAATCACATAAGGATTATATTCTATATCTTCCCCGCGGACATTCAGCAGCCAGGCTATCTGATCCAAAGCGGAAATAAAAATGCAGTCGCAGTCATTGAGCATCAGAAATTTACGAAGCCTTGTCAATTTGTCGTAGCTGGACTGCCCTGCAGATTCCTCAGACAGGGTCATCACTGGAGTGGAAGGTACATCCGGCCTGTCTGGCCACAGCGGAGACAACATATCAGGGACATCCACGACTGTGAACCCTGCTTTCTCCAGATCCGCCACCGAATCGACTGTCTGGCACAAGCCATCAACAGCTACGGTTGAAACCCTTCCGGAAAGCCATTCCGAAATACTTTCAGCGCCAGGCACGCGAGTCTTGTGCAGTTCCACGCCTGTGCCTTCCAGCTGGAGTCCTGCCTGAATGAAGAACCTGGAATCTGTCCACAGCCCTGCATGGTCAGCCGTTACGACCAAGTCCCCGGCTTCTCCCGTAAAGCCGGAAAGCCATGCCACCTGCCGCCATCTTCCGGCCGAATATTCACTCGCGTGAGGGTCAGAGCCGGAGATGACAGCCGCATCCCATCCGTTGCTCCTCATAAGTGCACGAAGATTCTGAATTCTCTCTGCGTAAATATTCATAATAAAAACATTTATATTTCAGCTGTCTTCAGCGTGCCGCCTCAGACAATGCAAACTTTCAGGCTATAGCGGCTATAATAGAGTCAGAAACGAAGAATTTAGACTCAGGTATCCGCACATGCCCATCTGGAAGACGTACAAGGTTTCCTGCATGGAGCATCCTGTCTATGGCCGCTGAATCTCCAGATGTTCTGAGAAGATGCTCAGGCATTCCCTTGTCAGTTCTCAGCATAAGCATGACTGCCTCAAGAGAAATCTGCTCATCAGTCAATATCTCAGACCTCCTGTATCCGGCCATCCGTTTTTCCAGCCCCTCCACTGAACCGAAAACTGCAATATACTTATCTACAGATGGCGGATTCCAGCTCCTCACATGACTGCCGTCTTCGACTCTGAAAGAATGAGCCCCGGGCCCAAGTCCCAGGTAAGGCCTGCCGGCCCAATATGCAGAATTGTGCACTGCCTCATGGCCGGGCAAGGCAAAATTCGACACTTCATAATGATGATATCCGGCATCTGCCAGCCTGGAGCACAATGTCTCATACTGTCTGGAGCATTCCTCTTCCGAGGCCTCGCGGCATCTGCCGGACATGACAAGACGCTCGAGAACTGAACCTTCCTCTACAGAAAGCTGGTAAGCCGATATATGCTCCGGGAGACCTTCCGGCAAATCCAGAATCCTGTCCAGAGTCCAGTTCCACATTCTGTCATCAAGCCGCGGAATGCCGAAAATCAAATCCAGGCTTACATTCTTAATCCCGGCCTGTCTCAGTATCCTGTACGCTTCCGAGGCTTCTCCGGCATCATGTCTCCTGTTCATCCATTTCAGAATGCCGTCATCAAAAGACTGTATGCCCATGCTGACTCTGTCCACTCCGAGAGAAAGAAGGAACTCGGCATATCGCGGCCCGCCGGAGACGATGTCGTCCGGGTTCACTTCGACCGTAAACTCATCATAAGCCTTTTCTGTACCCCGGGAGGCATTGACGGCCTCCACTATAGAGGAAAGAACAGAAGGAGGCAGCACCGACGGGGTGCCGCCTCCTATATACAACGTGCCAGGACTGCCACATGCCTCTTCGCGCCTGGCCAATAGTTCATTCTTCAGCGCTTCGGCGAACAATTCTGTCCGGGCTTCTTTCCGGCTTCCTTTGAGACAAACCTCAGAATAGAATCCGCAATATGTGCAGAAGCTCCTGCAGAAAGGGATGTGGACATAAATCACAGCTTAGCGGAGCATAAGTTCAGCCGAACCGAGAAGATTCTCGTCTGTGTAAGCGTCTACAGTGTAGATGCCTTTCACATAATCTTCAATTCCGTTCAAATATATGCTCAGCTCCACTTCCTCGCCCTGATAGTCCACTTCACGGGAAGCGGAGCACATCATAGGCTCGCCATCAAGAGTGAAAGTATGTTTGTCTGTGCTGGTAAGAAGAATCCCGTCCGGACCTTTCACCCTGATATACACTCTGACAGGCCCCTTGGGAGCAAGCTCGTTCTCCACCAGGCTGAGAGTCGTCATAAGCCTTACTACACGGCTGCTCCTGTCTGTGACTTTGTCAGATGCATTGTAAGCATCCACCCTGACTGCACGGCCCTTCAGGACAGATCCGGTGGCCACCTGGTCTGTAAGAGCGGCTACAGCCTTGCTCAATTCCTCTGACTGACGCCTGGTCTCAGCGGCTTCCTTCCTCGCGGCGGCCGCATCGGCTGTCAGCTTGTGGTTCAGCGTATTCAGAGAGTCTATCTGCTGGATGTAATTCCTCATGATGCTCCTGAGCGTGCCCAACTCCTTCTCATATCTGCGGATCATTATCCTGTTCGTGGCCTCAGTCTTCTTTATGCGCTCAATCAGCTGGGAAACCTCCTCCCTGGACGAATCCAGCTGTGCATTGATCTTATCATTGTCTGACGACAAGGCGGCATACTCATTCTGAAGGGAGATCATTTGCTCTGTCAGAGCATCCTTCTCGATGTTCAGCTCGTTCACAAGCGAGCTTTTCTGATACCACACATATGCAAGGACGAGAGCCAGGACTACGGCGATGACTATCATCACATACATGGTCGTCTTCAGAGACTTTTCCTTCGGTGTAGATACTTTTTCTTCCATTGTTTTATAAAATTAGCATTGTTTCAGGTCTCTGGCCGGCCTGAGATTCCCCGCCTCCGCCTCAGGATGGCATTGACGCGAAGCGTTCATCACTATCTGTCCGGCCGCAATATTCTACAAAGTTAAGAAAATATAGGAATTTTGCTATATTTGCCGGCAATAACTTTCTAATCGACAATCAAAAATGCGATATCTCATAAGATCCCTCAAGACATTTGTTTATTTTCTCCTGATTTTCGTCATCATCGTAGCGGCGGTGGTGCTCACGGGAATGTCGGAATTCAACATCGAAACCATGTTCCGCGACGGATACAATTCTCTATGGCAGATCCTGGCGCTGCTCCTGGCGATAGCCGCTGTCTATCCTAAGGTCAGCTATGTGAAGGTATTCCCGAAAGTAAACGGAAATCTGAGCGGGCTGAGAGTGCAGATTATCTCTCTTATGCAGGAATTCGGGTACGAAGTGGAAAAGGAAAGCATGGGCATGATGACTTTCCGGCTGAAAAGCGGAGCCGCCCGTTTCTCCAGGAGATATGAAGACAGGATCACCATGGAGCAGACAGAGACCGGGCTTTCCGTAGAAGGCCTGCGCAAAGACATAGTCCGCATCATGTCCCGCATGGAATACCGCCTGGGGGAGAAATGATTTACAGTTTCAAGGCATCTGCGGCCTCTGTCATTTCTGCATAAAAATCTTCTCCGAAATACCGGACAAGAGGCTCTTTAAGGAATTCATATACATGGATTCCTTCTTTTCTGCCTTTCTCGAATGCGCATTTGCATATATCCCAGCGGTGCAGGTTCAGTGCTTTGAGGCCGCTGCCGAGCGATGAAACACGTATCGGGTAAAGCCAGCACGAAATCGGCTTGCGGAAATCGCCCTGTCCAGCCATCCAGCACCGCTCCACCGTGCAGAAGCAGTTTCCTGATTCATCGAAACTGCTGTAAATGCATTCTTCGGTGCCAGGCACCAGAGGCGTTACCAGGTCGCCATCCACATCGACTGCAGAAAAGCCGGAGCTCTCGGCCACCTTGCGGCCTTTTTCACCCATAAGGCGTGAATAATGCGGGTAATTCTTCTTGAGCGCAGCTGTTTCACAATCCTCCAGAGGGGCGCCGCTGTCACCTTCCACACAGCAAGCACCCTTGCAGACGCCATAGTCACAGGCAAAATATTCAGTGAAGATTTCAGAAGAGACCAGACAGTCGCCTATCTGGACTATAGCGGGCACATCATTTCTCATCATTCTTGTTTTTTTATTACATATTCTATCTGGCAGCCTTCAAAAAGAACAGACATGACATCTGCCACAGATCCGGCATCCACAGCGGATATTTTCTCTTCATATTTCAAATCCAGGTTTTTTCCTGTAGATATACGCATGGAAATCATATCCACCCAGAAATCAGGATCGTCCTGCCTGGACTTGTACATGTCAAGCAGGGCCGACTTGTACATATCCACCGAAGCCTGGTCCAGCCCTGATTTTTCAAGCCTGCCGAGGGCCTCCCGCACTGAATACAGACAGCTGAAATAGCTCCCCCTGTCCACGGACTTCGGCAAGGTCTCCAGCCTGGCAGGCATAGCGGATATGTAAACTGTAAATCTTTCATGCGGAGAAAAAGAGAAGTTTCCTGACACCCGCACAGCCATCCCTAAAGCAGAAAGAGCCTCAGACACAGCATCTTCCACGGCCATTGCCACTATCTGGGCGGACATATAGCTCAAAGAATTCAGAGCAAGGCCTGAAGACAGCACAATATCTATGGAGTTAGTCCTGCCGTCTTCTATGTACGTAGACCACCCGGTGACAGGCTGATAATTCACCCTCGGCCGTCTCGCTCCATACTCCTGCACCGGGAAGCCCCCCAGATAAGACTCCAAAATTTTCCTGACATCATACGGGTCCATATCGCCGGCAAGGACCAAAGCGCCGTCATTCGACTTCGCGAACTGGCCTCTATAGAATTCGGCCGCCCTGGAAGGAAGGTCTGGATACAGGCCTGACAGCGATTTGTTCGGATAATACCGGTATCCTGGACTCATAATGCTGTCTATGACAGCCAGCCTGGACTTGAACTCACCCCTCTGGGAAGAAAGCCTGAGCCTCTCGCAGTCAAGATAATATTTGCCTTGCTCCCCGTCCTCTGAGTATGTCCTGGCCACCGACAGAAGAGACTTCATCAGAAGCGTCATCCTGGAAAACGGGGCGGTGCCGTAAATCCTCATGCTTGAAAGCCCTGCTTCACAATTCATGGAAATGCCTTCAGACGACAGCAGCTTTCTGAAATCAGTCCCGTTCATGCCGCAAATATCGCCGTTGAAAAGCATGTCGGAATAGAATGCACCTTCCCCTGCCTTCAAGTCCGGGACAGAGCTGTATCCGCCTCTCATTATCCATGAATAATGCATGATGCCATCAGCAGGCATCTGTTTGTACAGGACGGTCATGCCATTCGAGAAATGCCATATTTCAACATCAGCATTTTTGTTTTTTCCGGCCTTTTTCACCTTTGCAGAACGCTGTCCAGTGACAAAAAGCAAGGTGTCGCTCATTCTGAAAACAGCATCCTGTCCGGAACGAGGCTGAGCACCGCAGTCTGGAATCAACGCGGCCAAATATTCATTCAAAAGCCTCCGCCCGGCGGTGTCCGGCAATCCCGACGACAGGAAAAAAGCCGCTTCGTCCTGTGCCGCAACTATGGCAGATCCATACAGAAATGCATCGGCACATTTACGTACATAGTCGCCGTTTTCCCTGGACCTGGCGACAGAACGCGAGTATAAGTTCCGCGACGCCACCCTGCGGGAATACTGGTATTCTTCAGCCGAAAGGCCATTCTCCCTGAAATCTGCCAGCACCGACAAAATCACATCCCTGGCCCTGGCTGTATCTTCTGGGAAAACACCTGCGGCCACCATATATTTTTCTCGCCTGGCCGCTTCTGCAGAACTGTATCTGAAGAGCTTCACCGACGAACACGGAATGCCCTCGGCCCTGAATACAGCCGAAATCCTGGACTGCGCGGCATTCTGGAACTCGCTCCAGAACATGGCAGAAATCAAAGATACAGACGAGCCTCTCTGTGCACGCGGTATTTCCGGGCCGGAAAAGCGTACATTCACTGAAGCTGTTCCGCCTATGGAATCCACTGCAAACTTCACTGACAAATTCTCCGCTTCCTCGCGGACAGCAGAGGAAACAGTATCCTGCACTGCACTCCGGGGCATTTCGCGCCTTAGCATCAGAGACAGCATCTCCATTTTCTGCAGGATAGACTTCCGGTCTATGTCGCCGGAAACAATCACCGCCTGGCCAGACGCCGTCCTGGATACAGAATCAGCAGACGACGCGGCTGTCATCGCGGCTATATCAAAGAGCATCAGAAGGGTGGAATCAGCCATCCTGGCCGTTCTGGACAAGTCCACATCCCTGAAATGATAAAGTACGGCGTCATTGTCCGACTCTATATATCCATTCCGGGGATAAGCGACCCCGTTGCCTGCCAGGAAACTGAGAGGCGTCCTGCCGCCGAAATGAGGAAGAGAATCCAGACATGACCGGGAAAAATCCACCTCACCCTGCCGAGCTTGCGGATTTTCCAGTTTCCGTACCAGCGCGAAATCAGCGATCCCCGCCTTCGAGTCATTGTCCACCAAATAATATGACAGGCCGCAGTCCAGAATCCCGGAAGACACCGAAGGATCAGTCCTCAGGACAGCGGCGGCATTCATATTATGGCCTCCGGCCAATGCAGAAACCGCAATTATCACACTTGCTATATGTTTTTTCATCGAAAACATCATAAATCTTATATTTAAAAGCAAAAGTAAAACAAAATTTTCCTATTTTTGCAATGATGTGCAAATTTGAGCGCATATCGAAAAGGAAATATAAGAATCAAATCAATATCACTATGAAGAAAATCATTCTCATCGCATTATCACTGGCCATTTCGGCAGTTTCCCTTTCTGCACAGGACATGGCCGCGGCTACAGAAACGTATAACAATGGAGCGACAGCTCTGAACATGGGAGACAACGAGGGTGCGCTCCAGTATTTCCGTGACGCTCTCACCATGGCTGAAGCCTGCGGGGATGAAGGCGCAGAAATCGTGGCTAACTGCAAAAGCTATATCCCGGTAATTTCACTTTCCATAGCTAAAGGTGAAATCAAGGACGGAAACTACGACACGGCTGTCACAAAATTGAACGAAGCCATAAAGATAGCGGGCGAGTTCGATAACGCAGACGTCGCAGCAGAAGCCGAAAGCCTGATTCCGCAGGTGTATCTTCAGAAAGGAAACACACTACTGAAAGCTCAGGATTTCGCAGGCGCCGCCGCCAGCTATCAGAAATCAGTGGAAATCGATTCTACGAACGGAATGGCTTGCCTCAGGCTTGGACAGGCACTCGCCTCTGCAGGAAAAATCGACGAAGCTGTAAATGCATACACCATGGCTATGAGGCATGGCCAGGAGAAAAATGCTGTGAAGCAGATTTCGAATGTCTATATCAAGCTTGCCGCCTCAGCGCTGAAAGCCAAGAACTACCAGGGAGCAGTGGACAATGCTCTCAAGTCAAATGAATACGCCGAGAGCTCTACAGCCATGCAGGTGGCCGGACAGGCTTCTCTCCAGCTCGGCAAGACAGCTGACGCCATCTCATATTTCGAGAAATATGTAGCTCTTGCACCAAATGCCAGAAATGTAAACGACATCTATTATTCTATCGCAGTGCTTGCACAGCAGGAAGGCGACAACGCCAAGGCTTGCGGATACTACCAGAAGCTGACTTCTCACCCTACTTACGGCGAGACTGCCAAGCAGCAGATCACTGCCCTCAAGTGCAACTGATGAGAGAACTGGAACTGCTGGCTCCGGCCAGGACAGCTGACATCGGCATCGCAGCCATCAGGTGCGGTGCCGATGCTGTGTATATTGCAGGGCCTGAATTCGGCGCCAGGCAGGCCGCCGGAAACCAGATTGATGACATCAAAAGGCTCTGCGACTATGCGCACCTCTTCGGGGCGCGGATATTCGCCACCCTCAACACCATCATTTATGACCATGAGCTGGAATCGGCATACAGGCTGATGGAGGAATTGCAAGACGCCGGGACAGACGCCATCATCATACAGGATATGGCGCTGAGCCCGGCAGGACTTCAGCTGTCAGGTGCAGTTCCGGGGCTGAAAATTCCGCTTCATGCCTCCACGCAATGCGCAATCAGGACTCCGGAAAAGGCCAGAATGCTGGAGAGGCTGGGATTCTCCAGGCTTATCCTGGAGCGAGAGCTTTCCCTAAAGCAAATAAAAGAGATAAGGAATGCTGTAAGCTGCGAACTTGAATTTTTCGTGCATGGAGCATTGTGCGTATGCTGGAGCGGGCAATGCTATATTTCAGAAAAAATAGCCGGGAGAAGCGCAAACCGCGGGGCCTGCATACAGGCATGCCGCTCGCTATACGACCTGGCAGACAGCTCCGGAAAAAAGCTTTTAAGAGACAGGCCGCTTCTTTCTCTGAAGGACTACAATCTGAAAGCGAGGCTGGAGGAACTGGCAAATGCCGGCATCACGTCTTTCAAGATAGAAGGAAGGCTGAAAAACATCTCATATGTAAAAAATATAGTCAGGGAATATTCGCTGGAGCTGGACAGGCTGGCGGCAGAACATCCGGACTCATTCCGCAGAGCCTCTGCTGGAAAGGTGCACGGAGGATTCATCCCGGCGCCGGAAAAAACATTCAACAGAGGATATACTGAGCTGTTTCTGGACGAAAAGCGCGGGCAATGGGCCAGCGCTGAAGCGGCAAAATCCATGGGAGAAGCCATCGGCACTGCCGTGGACGTGACAAGGGGAGGATCATCATTCCGTGTCCGGCCGAACCGCGAAGGGCTGAGGCTGAACAACGGCGACGGCTTATGCTTCGTAACAGGAAAGAACGAAGTGGCCGGCTTCAGGGCAGATGTATGCGACGGGCTTAAAATAAAATGCAAGCCTGTGCCTGGGCTGGAGAACGGGGCCATGCTGTACAGAAATATAGACATGGCCTTTGAAAAAGAGCTGGAAAACAATATGCCGGCACGCAATATAGAAACAGTCCTGACTGTGAAAGCAGAAAACAGGATTCTGACAGTGGAAGCAGTGACTGAAGACGGGAGGCGCTGCACCTGTACTGCAGGCGACGGATGCGACCCCGCCAGAGACACTGAAAATATGAAAAAGACCATAATGGCGCAGCTTGGAAAAACAGGAGGCCGCTATGCCTTCTCTGTGAAACCATTCGAAGCCGATGCACTGCCGTTCCTCCCTGTGTCTGCTGTAAACACTCTGCGCCGGCACATAGCAGAAACCCTGGAGGCCATGCCTTGCCAGGCCAGGCCGCTGCACCACGGAAGCCCTGACCCTGAACTTTTCAGTTCCAGGCCGCTTGACGGCCAGAAGGCCACATACAAAGAAAACATCGCAAACCATGCGGCAGAAAATCTGATGAAAGCCTTGGGGGCCTCTGAGGTTGAGCCTGCATATGAGCTGACGGAAAATCCGGATGCAGAACTGATGAGAACCAAATACTGCATCAAATATCAATTTGGGAAATGCCCGAAAGTTCACAAAGAGAACTGGCCGGGAAAACTATATCTGGAAAACAACGGCAGCCGCTTCCTGCTGGAATTCGACTGCCTGCACTGTGAAATGACCGTCAAATCCTGCGAGATGACGGTCAAAACGAAATGCACTCCGGAGCGTCCATAATCCCGAGGCCGCGGACTGTGTCAATCTTCCGTCCCGGGAGGCCCGGTTATCTCGAATGTGAGATTTACATCGCCGAAACGAGAAGGCGTGCCGTCATAAGTCTCTATGAACCTGCTGCTGAGCTGGCCTCGCCACACTATGTCATCCTTAGTCTTGAACGGCAGGTCCAGCTCGACTCCATAGCTCTTCGACTCTATTCTCACCAGTGCCGTGCATTTCCAGGAAGTCTGTGTCCCGCCGTCATCCTCCACTATCATGAAGGCGCAGCTTTCCATCTGCCCGGTCCAGTCTGACACCAGCACCGCATTGAAAGGCTGCGGCACACCCACCTGGTTTCTCTTCACCACTATCATGAAATCTGTAATGGACGGAGAAAACAGCTTCAGCTCGGCCTCGGTGCTGGCCGTGAAATCCTCCACAGACCCGCACTTGACGAAGAATTCCGAAGCTCCGGCAAACCATGAATCGTAGTTCCTCAACATCGTGAAGTCTTTCAATACAAGCGTCTTCAGCCCGGCCGGCTCCCCCGCACGCGAAGCCACCATTTTGCCCGGATGAATGACTACGCTTCCGCCGCCATCTGTCCAGCCGGGATAAAGCTGCCTGATCATGTCCAATGTCAAATATTCATCGTCAGAATTTCTGTTGACCACCCACACAGGAGTCTCTGCCGCCATCTCCTCTGTCACTATCACCTCTGAATGAAATCTGGCCTTTCCGTCCTCAAACGCCAGTTTGTACCCGACATTGGCCGCAGACGCATCTTCAGGGTCGAAGGTGATGACCAGAGTATCCAGATTCCCGCCTGCCTCTTCGGAAAAAGGCCAGTAAATCTGTATGTCAGTAGAAGCCAGGATGTCCAGATACCTGTCCACCTCTTCCTCTATATCCCCATGCTCATCATGCATGCCGGACTCGTCCGCCGTCTTGGTGCCGGAACGAGAGAAAGACTTCGCAGATGCCCTGGATGTCAAATGCTCCCTGATAAGCTCAGACAGAGGATATTCATACTCAGGCACAGATTTGGACGGCAGGCGCGCATCGCCCACCCCGGCACCGGGAACAGAAAAAAGATTAGCCATGGTATATTCTTCATCATATCCGTTTCCGGCAGAAGAAGTCACTGCGTCATGAACCTCATCCACATGTTTCTGCGAAAATGGCAGTTCAGACAGAAGCACAGCTATTTCCGCCAGCGATGGCCCGTGCACAGGCTCTGCTCCGCCATATATATCCTCGCCTTCCATAGGAATTGGGTCAATACATCCCCGGACAATGCACAACGGCACAGCACATGCCAGCAACAATGAAATCGTCTTCATACCCTCTCAAATTTTTCTGCAAAGGGAGCAAAAGCTATCCGTGTTGGCAAGAATTAAACGTTTAATTCGAAAAAAACGGCTGCAGGACATCCGGAGCGCGAAAATATGTCAGGAAAATCTCCAAGCCGTTTGGAGAGTGCTTTCCCATAAAGAAAACCAAAAATCAGAAAGTGCTGTAAATTAGAAAAATACATAGCGGTCACGCCCGGACATATCCGTTTGCACGCGTGCATCTCCAAAGCCGGAATCCAGAAACAGCCTTCTCACTTCTTCTCCGAAAGCTTCGTTTATCTCCACTGCGCCATGCCCGCCAGCGGCCAAATGTTCTGCCGCGATTGCGGCAATGGCCCGGTAAAACAGCAAAGGGTCTTCGTCAGGAACGAAAAGGGCCATTTCCGGCTCATAGTCCAGGACATTGCGGTGCATAAGGGCCTTTTCCTTGTTTCTGACATATGGAGGATTGCTGACGATGATGTCAAAACATCTGCCTCCCAGGGCGGCTCTGACATTGTCCTGCGGAGACAGGACATCCATAAGAAGGAATTCAGGAGCATTGCCTGGTATATTTTGAGAAGAAGCTGTTTCAAGCGCTTCGGCAGACAAATCTGCACCGGTGACCTCTGAGTCAGGGATATAATGGGCCAGAGTCCAGGCTATGCATCCTGAGCCGGTGCACAAATCAAGAATCTTCGGCGATTTCAGCCCCATGGCAGGGACTGTTTCCTCCAGCAATGTACGGCAAAGGAGTTCCGTCTCCGGCCGCGGTATCAGTACAGATGAATCGACATGGAATTCCAGGCCGCAGAATTCGGTTTTTCCCAAAACATACTGGAGAGGTTCACATCCGGACAGACGCTGCAGGCAGTGTTCGAGACGGGCCGCATCTGCATCGGAAACCTCGAACTCCGGCTCTGTCGCACAAATCCAGCCCGGCACTCCGAGCACCGAGCAGCAAAGTGCACGCACTATGGCAGAAGCCTCCCTGTCCCCATAAACAGGAGACAGCTTTCCCTCCGCATATTTGATATAAGATTTCAGCAGCATAGCGCCTTTCTCCGAGAAGATGTGGCTGGACAGAAGGCAGAATCACCCTTCAATTATTTCCGTCAGGAAGTCCGTGATATCCAGACCGGCAGTCCTGACCATCTTCGGGACAAGCGATGCACTGGTCATTCCAGGGATAGTATTGACTTCCAGGAAATAAAGGTCATCTCCTGACAGGATGTAGTCCACCCTCACGACACCGGAGCACCCGAGTCTCTGATAAATTTTCTTAGATGCATCCTGTATCTTTCCAGTCAGTTCCTGCGATATGGGAGCCGGGCAGATTTCGTCACTGAATCCGTTGTACTTGGCGTCATAGTCGAAGAATTCATGATCAGTCACTATCTCTATGACAGGCAGCGCCACCAGCTCCTTGCCATCAAAATACACGGCGTCTGTAAGCTCCCTGCCAGGAATGAACTTCTCGGCGATAATCATTTTCCCTTCTGAAAAGGCCTCTTTCACGGCATCGTCGAAATCCTCCTCTCTCTTCACCTTCACCACTCCGAAACTTGAGCCGCCGTCAGTAGGCTTGACGAAAAGAGGAAGCCCCAGCCGGCCTATGACTTTACGCGACAGGTCAGGAGTCACCTCGCCCTGCCTTATGAACACATCATCGGCGCATTTAACATAGTCCACATCCCTGAGATAGTTCTTGCATGTGAACTTGTCGAATGTAATGGCCGAAACAAATGAGCTGCAGCTGCTGAACGGAATGCCCAGCATTTCAAGATAGCCCTGCATCAGGCCGTTCTCTCCTGGATTTCCATGCTGCATGATATACGCATAGTCGAACTTGACCTTTTCTCCTGCCACCTCGGCTGAGAAGTCAGTCTTGTCTATCTGCGGCCGGTGCCCTTCGGGCAATATCACTCTCACAGAATTCTTTTTCCTGTAAGCGACGAGAGACCATTGCCCGAAACGGGCAAAAATTTCATAAACATCATATCTGGACCCGTCAATACGGGAGGAGACGAATTCACCGCTGCGGCAGGATATCTCCCATTCTGAAGAATCGCTGCCATAAATCACTGCAATCGTGCTGTATTTCATAATCAATTAAAAAAATCTTCGCTTCTGCCGCCGGTCACCACATCAGCATCGCTGCCGTCGCAGTCCAGATTCAGATGCATCCCGGCAGGGGCCATGAATTTTTCCTCTCCGGTGATGCCCAGCGTCCCGTCCTTGATCACCTTGTTCATGAAAATGCCCCATATCGGGAGGGCCATGTTTGAACCCTGTCCGAGCGCAAGCGACTCAAAATGGATCTGCCTGTCTTCAGCGCCTACCCATACACCGGCAGTCAGCGCCGGAGTATAGCCGATGAACCAGCCGTCTGCCTGATCATTCGTAGTGCCTGTCTTTCCGGCTATCTCTCCCATCAGGTGATACTTGTAGCGCAGCCTCACAGCAGTTCCTCCCGTCACCACTCCCTGCATCAGGTTCGCCATCAGATATGCTGTCTGCTCGCTGATGGCTTCGCGTTTCTCATTTGTGAATTCAGCCAGCAGGTTTCCCATGTTGTCCTCTATCCTGGTCACAAAAAGAGGCTCTACATAGACACCGCGCGAAGGGAAGGTGTTATATGCAGAAACCATCTCGTACAGAGACAGGTCGGCAGGCCCTACACATAGTGACGGCACCTCGTCTATATGGCTTCCAATACCCATTTTGCGCATCATTTCGGCCATCGCGTGAGGACCGAACTGCTTCATGAGATATGCGGAAATATTGTTGCTGCTCTTCGTCAGCCCCCACTTCAGGGTGACTGTCTGCCCTATCCATTCATCGCTGTCAGTACTCTGCGGCGTCCATGTGTCATCCCCGACTATGAATGTCTGAGGGACATTCACCACCTGGTCGCAAGGTGTCATGCCTTCCTGCATGGCGAGGGTGTAGAGGAAAGGCTTGACAGTCGAGCCCACCTGGCGTTTCCCCTGACGGACATTGTCATATTTGAAGTACCTGTAGTCAGGGCCGCCGACATATGCCTTAACATGCCCTGTTTCTGGTTCTATGGCCATGAATGCGGCACGCAGATGCGCCTTGTAATACCTGATGGAGTCGTCCGGTGTCATCAGGGTGTCGATATAGCCGCGTTCATTCCATGAGAAGACACGCATCTTCGTCCGCTCGCCGAAACTGCGTTTAATTTCCTGCTCGGATGCACCTCTGGCTTTCATGATGCGGTATCTGTCGCTCCATCTGCGCGCCTGCGCCATCAGACGGTCTATCGTTGCCTTGTCGATATCGTTCGAGAACGGCTTGTTCACCTTGCTCCTCTGGTCTCTCCAGAAACTCTGCTGCAAGTCCAGGCCCAGATGCTCGGCCACGGCTTCCTCGGCATACTGCTGCATCTTGTAATTAATAGTAGTATATATGCGGAGGCCGTCCCTGTCCAGGCTGTACGGAGTCCCGTCCGCTTTCGTGTTCTTGTGAAGCCATCCGTACAGGTCGTTGTCAGCCCACTGGAGTGAATCGACTTTATAATCTTCATATACACTGTAGGACGAGCGTTTCGGCTGTTTCGCATTCATGGTTCTGCGGAGCATGTCTCTGAAATAAGGGGCGAGCCCGGCATTGTGGTCCTGCACCTGATATGCGAGGGTGATAGGAATATTGCTTATGGAATCAGCGGCGCTGTCTGTCAGGTATCCTGCCTTCGCCATCTGCTTCAGGACGAAATTTCTTCTGCCGAGAGCCTTGTCCGGGTTGAGCACAGGATTGTATCTGGTAGGCTTGTTCACCATTCCCACCAGCATGGCGCTCTCCTCTGCTGTCAGCTCAGACGGATTCTTCGAGAAAAATGTCTGCGACGCTGTCTTGATGCCATATGCATTGCTCCCGAAAAAGACGGCATTCATGTACATGGTCAGGATTTCGCTTTTCGTGTAGTTTCTTTCCAGCTTCACGGCAGTGATCCATTCTTTCAATTTCGTCCACACCATCTTGAAGTGGCGGAATGTCCCGCTGAGGTCTTCGCGCGGGTAGAGCGTCTTCGCCAGCTGCTGGGTGATGGTGCTTCCTCCGCCCTGGCTGGAGTCATTCATCAGCAGAGTTTTGACAAGCACCCTGGCCAGACTCTGGAAATCGATGCCTGAATGCGAATAAAATCTGACATCCTCAGTGGCCACAGCCGCCTGTATCAGATATGGAGACAGTTCGTCATAGCTCACATATGACCTGTTTTCTATGTGAAATGTAGTCAGGATCTCCCCGTCCTCTGCGATTACCTGGGTGGCGAGCTTGCTTTCAGGATTCTCCAGCTCCTCGAAAGAAGGTATGTCTGCAAAAGCCCATACTGCCAGTATCAGCAGGATGACACACGTTATCGGTACAAGAAGGATAATCCAGAACCATCTGACTATTCTCTTTTTCGTTATTTCTTTCATAAAACAAACATTCTACTGCAATAAACGGAATCAGCAGGCAAAAATACTAAAATTTGTATTTATAAAGAAATATGCACAAAGAAACAAGAAGAATAGCCGGCTTGGAATTTCGGGAGGATATTTTTATCTTTGTTCAGACATAACTCTGAACAAACTATGGGGTACAATTTAGACCATAACTCATCCACACCGCTTCATGTACAGGCCGAAGAATACATCAGAGGCCTGATACGGCAGGAGGAATACAGGAAAGGCAAGCTTCTTCCGAACGAAGTGGAACTCTCGAAAGAGATGAACATATCCAGAAACACCCTGCGCCAGGCCATAAACAAATTAGTGACAGAGGGCCTGCTCGTCAGGAAAAAAGGCTATGGGACCACAGTGGCTCCGCAGAATGTCATGAGCAATGCCAGAAACTGGAAAAGCTTCTCGCAGGAAATGCGGGCGCAGGGCATGCAGGTGCAGAATTTCGAACTGCACATGAGCTATAAAACAGCGCCTGAAGAAGCGTTGAAATTCTTCGGTATAAAGAACGGGAAACAGCTTTTGTGCCTGGAAAGACTCCGCGGCAAACCCGGGCTTCCGTTCGTCTACTTCATTTCATACTTCAACCCTGCCATTCCTGTCACCGTGGAAGAAGACATGTCCGTACCGCTGTACGAAATACTGGAAAAGAAATATGGCGTAGTGGTGAAGACTTCGAAAGAAACTGTGTTCGCACGAGGAGCAAGTGCAGAGATGGCCGTAAAGCTCGGCATAGGGGAAGGAGAGCCGGTGCTGGTCCGCAAGAGATTCGTCCTGGACAGGGACAATATCCCGGTGGAGTACAACATCGGCTATTACAGGGCTGACAGTTTCGCCTATTCGATAGAATTCACAAATGACTGAAAGTCTTTCTTCGAAAGACTGACCCCATCCTAACCCCCTGCACCCCCTATTAGGGGGATCTCGCTCCTTCCAGTCGCGGTCACTTCGTGACTTTTGACCCACCCACTCCTCACTTATCTTCTTTTTATCAGGAACGAGCAGGCCGCCAGATACAGGATGCCTGCGGCAATAACGACAATCGAGCCTGTCTGATTTCCTATGGCATCTGCCAGCACACCCATCAGAGGCGGAATGACCGCTCCGCCGCATACTCCCATTATCATCAGGCCGGAAATCTCGTTGGCCCTGTCAGGACGGCATTTCAAAGCCTGGGAATAAATGACTGAGAATATGCTGGAGCAGAAAAAGCCCACGCAGCCTATCAGGACCATGATGAAAACTGTGCTTTCAGCGAAGAAAAGCAGGCATATTGCGGCCAAGGCTGCCAGAATATTCACTCTGAAATAAGTCGTATCGCTTATTTTAGCCAGAAGGAACGACCCCAGCAAAGCCCCTGCTGTACGACATACGAAATACAGGCTGGCGCCGAGGCCTGCCTGGTCCACCGGAAGGCCTTCACGTTCAATCAAAAGTTTCGGCGCGACAGTATTCGTGCCTACATCCACTCCCACTATGAAGAAAATGCCCAGAAAAAGCAGAAGTATAGTCTTGTCTTTCAGTATGGAGAACACTGCTCCCGCAGACGAAGTCTCCGAAGGCACGGTCTCTTTCGGCAGTTCAGTGAACATAAGCCAGAGAGTGGATACAAGCGTGATGCCTGCGAATATCGGGAACAAATATCTCCATTCTCCCAGCACACCCAGTGCAAATGCGGCTATGAACGGGCCGCAGAAAGATGAAACAGCCTTGATCACCTGCCCGGCAGTAAGCATGCTTGAAAGCCTCTCCCCTGAGACTACATTCGTCAGCAGAGGATTCAGGGAAACCTGAAGAATAGTGTTTCCTATGCCCAGGAGCACAAATCCAGTCATGCATGTGACGAAATTGTAGCTGACAAACGGGATCAGCATGCCGGCGAATGTTATGACATTGCTCAGCATCACCATCGTCTTCCTGCCCAGCCTGTTCATCCAGACGGCGGCAGGGATGGAAAGCAGAAGAAACCAGATGAAAACCATGGACGGGATAAATCCCGCCATGGTCTCGCTCAGTCCGAAATCCTGCTTCACATAGCTGGTCGCGATTCCCGCCACGTCACAGAAACCCATGACGAAGAATCCGAAAAGCACCGGCAGGACCTTGCTGATATTTGACTTGCCCATATACAGAATTTTATTTTTCCGGCAGTATCATCTCCATAGGGACACGCAGGAACACAGGGCGGTATGTCCAGACCTCGTCATACGGACGCTTAAGATTATAACTGTTGATATTGTAATTGATAAGCAGCTCGTTCCTGTCATTGATAAACTGCGGATGCGCCATGGCATTGTAGGTGAAGAGCTCCGGATCTTCCTGCTCATGAGTCACATACAGCAGCTTTCCGTTATTCCATGGGCCGGCCGGCGAATCTGAGGTGAATGACCATATTTCCCCTGTCTGGTCGCGGCTCTGGGTCAGCAGGACATATGTATCTTTATATTTAAACACGGAAAACTGTTCTGAGACAGACACAGCAGGGCCATTGCAAGGAACAGCTGACGCAGGGTCGGGATTCCAGCCTTGTCCGTCATAATATCTGACTGACAGAGGCGCCTCAGAGTCCTCTGAGAATGCCGCTTCCGACACGAAAAGCTGGGCAGGGTCGTAATAAATCCCCGAACGAGTCCCGTAAATATAGTATTTACCGCCGTCTTTCAGCACACTGTGCCCCCAATGGATTTCGGCAGAGCCGTCATAAACTTCATGCTGAGAGATGACATCGTAGTTCTCCATGTCCAGCCTGACCAGATCCGTGCCGTCGAACCTGAATCCCCATTGGCCGTCCTCGGCCTGATAAAATTTGGTCATATAAAGGAAAAGCGTGTTTCCGAGCTGGAACCCATGGCCTGGCCAGTACCAGTAAACGAATCTGGATGTATCAGCCTCGGCAGGTATGCAGAGTGTTTCAGGGTTTTCAGGAGTTCCGCCGAAAATAGAGCCTAAGTTTTTCCCGTCCTTGCTGATGTGAATCAGGGAATTGCGGAGCATAGGAGTATCATAAGAAATCTTTCCGTCCTCGACTGTCCCGGCGAAACAGTCGCCAGTCATGAACAGGGAGCTTCCGTCATCAAGAAGAATGGATATGGTGCCGTCAGCCCCGGTCACTCCACCGGATTCTTTCATGTACATGTCGGCAAATTCCTGGTCTATCCTGACTTCACGAGGCTGGCTCTCTCTCGAAGAACAAGAAGAGAATGCCATGGCCGAGACAGCTATGACAGCTGCAAAAAACATGGATTTCATAATTTTATCAATTAATGGTTCAAAAATACGTTATTTCACGTTCACTCCTGCCAGTCATCTGTTCTGAATGATGATGCAGGAAGCCCTTCCGTGTTGTAAAGAGTGCCTTTGGCGAAATCCTTGAAACAATACCGGACTGCCGCAGGCTCAGGCACATCCTCGCTCCAGACCTCCAGGCCTTCGTTTCCCCAGAATGCAGGGACGATTCTGGCATGTGCGGGATGAAATATCCTGTCTTCTCCGGCTATTTCGAAACCCGATGGCTCATTCCCGAAGAATGACAGGCCGTTCGGAGCATAGTCAAATTTCAGCACGGCTTTTCCGTCGCTGACTGTCATGGATCTGAGCTCCGGGCCTCTGCATCCGAATGCTTCATGCCCGTATGTCTTGTTCAGCGCCCAGTATGCCAGACGTTCGCCGACCAGTTCTTTTTCTGCAGGGTGGATGACATTCTCCTCTCCCACATCCATAGTCACTGCCATGCCCGAGCCTGGAATCTTGTCCATCATCTCCAGCTGAACTTCTCTGAAATAAGCGGAGTTTTCGCATTCAGGATGGTCGTAAGGGGCTATCTGGACATAATAGAAAGGCATGTCAGGATTTCTGAAATACCGCCTCCACGACTCTACCAGCAGAGGGAAAAGCCGTGAATACTGTTCCGGCCTGGACACATTAGACTCGCCCTGATACCAGATAACGCCTTTCACGGACATAGGCAGCAGCGGATACAGCATTTTGTTGTACAGCACCATCGGCTCCATGGCATACCATATCGGATCTATTTTGCCGGCATCCAGATCCAGGTCGAATTCTCCGAATTCTTCCAATGTCTCCCTGTCTATCCATGCCTCTGCAGTTGAACCGCCGTGAGCGGACTGCACAAGCCCTATCGGGATATCGAGAATCCTCTGAATACGCAGTCCGAACACATAGCCGGCCACACTGAACTCTTTTATGTTCTCCGGATCGGCATAAGTCCAGCCGCTGTCCGTGGCCATTTCATCTGAAGGTTCGAGAGACCAGCTGTTGTTCACCCGGAACAGGCGTATCGACGGATTCGGCGCATCCAGAAGAATCTCCTGCGCCCTGTTCACCGGCTGGTCCGGATTTCCGCGGAAATTCATCTGCATATTGCTCTGCCCGCCGACAAACCAGACATCGCCGATGAGGACATCCTCGAGCACTGCTGTTTCCCTGCCGCTTTTCGCGGCAATGGACTGGGGTTCGAACGAGGCCTCCGGCGTCTGCATACTGACGCTCCATCTGCCGTCTTCGCCGGCATAAGTCCTGAGCTTCCCTGAAAGCCAGCTGGTCGAAACAGAAACACTTTCTCCCGGTGCGCAAACACCTCTCAATTCGATTTCAGTCTCGCGCTGCAAGACCATGCCCGAGCCGAAGATTTCAGAAAACCGCAGCTCCTGTGCAGAGATAGTCCCTGCACAGAAACATGCGGCCAATATCAGGACAAGCCTTGTCATATATTGTTAATATCTGAAGTGAACGGCTCGCCCGTGGACGGATTCTTCACCTCCACGCTCTTGTCCTTGTTCACGAACCAGAAAGTGATTTTCTCTATTTCCGTCCCGGCAGGAATACCGAAGAATTCGTGCGGATAGATATAGAGCTTGAAAATACGGTCGGATTTCATCATGAGGGTCTTGGCGCTGATTTCATCCACCGTGACCTTGTCTGCTCCGGAATTGTATGTGGCCTCAGCCATGAGATAAACTTCCTCAGCACCCAGAAGAGGGGAATCCTTCCCGTCCACCTGTATGGCAGGGTCGAAGTTCACGGCCACGATGTCTTCCCAGGTGAAGGCATCCGGAGTGATGTAGAACATCTTCGGCAGAGTATAGTCGATAACGGCATTCGACCCTCCCGTAGTTTCGAACGGCTGCTTGTGGAGAAGATAATACTGAGGATCAGTATTCACTCCGTCCTGCTGGTTTCCAATGAAGTATGCCAGATTCGCCTTGATGTTTTCAGACCCTGTCTTCACGGAGACCTTCACTGTTCCCGTAAATTTATCTCCCGGATTCCATGTATGAGACATAGTGGAAAGGAATGCCACCCACTGCATAGGTTCATAGTTTCCCTGCATTCCGAGCCTTTCAGTCATGATGACCGGCCAGGTCTTGCCGTCTGCATTCAGGTCGGCATCAGTGACCAGGCGCATAGGTGCATCTGTCACGGCACCTCCCGGCATGTCAGAGGACGAATATGTAACAGTGATATTCTCTGCAGGATTCCATGACACTGGAGCGAGGACACCTACGAGCACCGTGCCTCTGGTGTCTCCCAAATCAGGATCGACTTCCGCAGACACTTCGAAAGAGGCTTCGAATGTGGAATCCACCGGAGCTGATTCCGGATGGTTCACTGAAAGAAACTCCATGCATCCGGCCACAGCGGCGGCCACAAGGACGGCCGCAATATATTTAATGTACTTTTTCATGATTCAAAATTTTTCGTTCATCTTATTGTTCATCAGAAGTGCCGGACTCGTCTCCACCAGCATCCTCCCCTGCCTGGTCAGCAACGACAAAACGGTATTCATACTGGTTCGACGGAGCGCCCAGCTTGAACGGGAAAGTGATGGAACGGTCTTTAGCCATATAGCAGATGACAGTTTCAGTGCCCTTGATACGTATTTCATACGGGCTTGAGGCCGAGTTTATCTCCCATTCGGCATTCAGGACACCGTCGTACTTCACATCGGCTCCGGTGACACGGAAAGGCACTCCGCTGTCGTCAAAAACGATTTTGTCAGGTTTGCTGTCACGGTAGCTGACCGTGAGCTTCACATCATTGAAGAAAGAAAAATATGGTTTTACATCCTCAGAGTTCTGCATGACCTGATCCAGTTCGTAGACCACGTCGGCATCTCCGATTTCGAGTATCGGATACTCCTTGCCTGACTCCAGTTTCTGAGCGCAGCTGAAAAGCATGGCGCAGGACATTGCCGCCAGGCAGAATTTTATGATAGCATTGGTTTTCATTGCATTCTGGTTTTATTCGTTCATGTATTTCTGTTTTCCCCAGTCTCTGGCAGGGACATTCCCGAGCCAAAGCTCCAGTGTGCCTCCTTCAGAGACGGTCTGATGGTCTATCTGGAACCAGTTCCAGTCTTTTCCGTTCACTGAGGCTTTCTGAATGTAGCAGTTTTCTGCCGAGTTTCCGTAAGCGGTTATCACGAATTCCTCTCCGGAATAGTAATCCTGGTTCAGCTTGATGGTGACACGGTCGAATATCGGCGATGTGATATCGTAATACGGAGTGTCGGACTCTGCTCCGGTGACACTGAACAGCCCCATGGCCATAAGAGCACTGACGCCTCCCATCTGGCCCTGGTCTTCGTCATGTCCGCCATATCCCTTGTCAGGAGTGATGCCTCCATATGCCTGCTCCTTCACCCTGCGGACCCAGTACTGGGTGAGCCATGGCTGGCCTCCATAGGAGAACAGATGGGCATTCGAGCATCCTGGCTGGTTCGCATAGCTGATATAGCCTCCGCCATATGCATAGACGAAATCATAGGCTTCCGCCTGTCTGAAAGCGTAGTCGAGCTTCTCGCAGAAGGCATCTGAGCCGCCCATCAAGCCTGTCAGACGAGGAAAATCATGAGGTGTATACCATGTAGACTGCCATGAATTGCACTCTACCCAGCCTTTGTTGCTCAGAGGGTCCAGATTCGTCCAGTTTCCGCCGCGGTCTTTCGGGAAAATCATCTTCTGGTCATGATTGAAAAGGGACGTCCATCCGTGAGAGCGCCGCTCGAATTCACGGGCATCGGCCTTTTTCCCCAGCTTGGCCGCCATGCGGGACAGCCCCCAGTCTTCAAAAGCCCACTGAAGAGTCTTGCCTGCATTTTCAGGACAGTATCCGTGCCTGATATAGAACTTCAGGTCATCCGCGCTCTCCCAGCTCATCATGCCGCCAGGCAGATGATTCCTTTTCATAACTTCAAAAGCGTGCTCCGGATCAGCTTTGCGGAGCAGTCCGCGCATATAGGCGCTGACTATCATGCTTGTAGACGGGCATCCTGTCATGATGAATGAATATCCGCCAGCGCATCCTCCCCTCGGAAGCAGTCCGCCGTTGTCCGCATACTGCACTAGATTCGCTGTGAAGTCATCCAGAATTTCCGGCCAAGCCAGGCCCCAGAGGATATTTATATTCCACTGTGTAAGCCAGAGGCCGTCGAACCCGTACATATTGTGGACAGGAACTCCTGATGCATCCAGAGGCAGCTGGCGTACTTTCATAGTGTCCGCTGTCCTGTGGTCTGTGTATTTTCCCCATGCATAGTCAGGATAACTTCCATTCACATCGTTGATTTTATGCCTTCCGAGAAGGACATGCCACAGATCCGTATAGAATTTCACTTTCTGCGCGGCTGTTCCGCCCTGCACGTCGATTCTGCCGAGCATTCCGTCCCATATAGACTGAGCCTCGTCTCGCACAGCATAAAAATCCCATCCAGGGAGCTCTGTTTTCAGATTTTCAGCGGCATTTTCGATGCTGGTATAAGACATAGCTATCTTCACCTTCACCTGACGGCCGCCATCCAGATCGAAACGGAGCAGCATTCCTGCATCATCTCCTGCTATCATGTCAGTGTCAGGCAGGATGCCTTTCTCGCTCCAGCTGTCCACAGAGCTGAAAGAACAGTCAGACTCCAGAACGAAGTACAGGCCCACGCTGTCCGGACCGCCCCAGAACCTGTCTGTGGTCATGAACTCGCCTGCCACAGTGTGGTCATCAAGCTTGTAAAGCACAGCATCATTCATGGAACAGTTCCCGAGGATGCTTCCTGCATCCACTATCAGGCCGGCGTCAGCTCCGCCGTCAGTATAGCTTATATTGTAGAAAACCACCCTGTCAGTAGAAGTGTATTCCACCCATGTGCGATATCTGTCCAGAAAAAGCTTGTGATATCCCGGCTGTATGATCTCGCAGTCATGGCTGAATTCAGATTTCCAGCCCTCCATCCCCATGAGAGGATTCACAGCTCCTGTAACAGGCATGATATTCGGGCCTGAAATCATCCAGTCGTTTATCTGGGAGAAGCCTGAAATTTCATTGAAATTGTAGTTGTATCCTCCGCCGCCCTGATTCTTGTTCCTGGTGAAAGCGTGCGCCGCCACCATTCCCATAGGAAGCCCTCCAGGAGTGCAGAAGAACCATCTGCCGCGGGTGGTTTCTATATAAGGGTCCACCCATTCTACATATCTGGCATCTTCATTTTCAGCCTCGAAAACTTCTATCTCGGACAAGCCTATGTTCCTGCCGTTTCCGTCAGTGGCCTCGAAACGGAGCCATGTGACCGTCTTGGCCGGGAAAGAAATGCTTTTCGGAGAGCCGTCATTCGGAATCTGGGTCACGCTGATTTCAGAACCGTCGCTGAAAATAAGGCTTCCGCCTGCGGTATGCTCGTCCATGGACACTCTGTCATACAGGACGACCCGGTCTATGCAAACCTCTTTGCCCCAGTCCAGCTGTATCCAAGGCATATGCATCTCGCCCCAGGACGTGACAGAGCCGTCACATGCCCACTCGCCCACGCCGTCATATCTGGCCAGGCCGTCGTTCACCTTTGAGGCTTCGCATGAAGGAAGACAGTCCGAGGCGGCCGCCGATGCCTCGACGGCAATATTCCTGTGGGACGCCGCCGCAGACGAAGCTATGGCCAGGCCAAAGGCAATGGTTATGATATTGTATAATTTCATGAATTCCTGATTTTAATAACCTTCATTCTGAGAAATCTTGTCATTCAGAAGCCTTTCATACTGCGGAATAGGAAGAAGCTTGTGCTTTTCATCCGGGAAAGAGTTCGGTTTCACGGCCTTGATGTCTCCAGTGAAATTCGTGGAAAGACGTACCAGATCGAACCATCTCGAACCTTCCAGAGCCAGTTCCCAGCGCCTTTCGTCCAGAATCGCCTTTCTGAACTGTGTATATGACAGCCCGCTGAGATTATGAATTCCGCTGCCGCCATCCTGGAACGCCCTGTCCCTCACCTGGTTTATGGCGTCATAAGCCTGTTCTGTAGGGCCGTTGTTGACTTCATTCAAAGCCTCTGCATACATGAGGAGCACCTCTGAATACCTCATATAAGGATAATTCTGGTCGCTGTTCAGCCCCTGAGGCTCAGCTTCGCGATCCCAATATTTGCAATAGTAATACGGATACTTGGCTGATTCAGCAAAAATTATAGAGCTTCCGTCACTGTATGTGTATTCAGACATGATAGTCACGTCGCGCCTGGTGTCCCCGTTCTCAAACGATTCATACAGGTCAGCAGTAGGCTCTATCCAGTAATTAGCGTTCGACGGTCCTTCATCTCCGTTCGGACTGTTAGAAAGAATCTCGCTCGGAAGAAGGGCGACATTGAACTGCGAGCCCCAGAGGTCCGAGATTTTCTGGTAATTGATGGAAACCACTGACTCTATGCCGTGTTCGTTGCTTATCTTGAAATTGTCCGCGTAGTCATCATACAGGTCATACTTGTGAGACTCTATCACGTCATTGCAATAGTCAGCCACAACCTGCCAGTCTTCTGACGCATGTGTCCTGGCGGCCTTTATCAGCGCGACCTTCGCATATACGGCTTTGGCCATGACGGCATCAGCCCTTCCATATCCGGAACGGTAACCGTCCATCAGATTGTCAATAGCGTACTGCAAGTCCTTCAAGGCTTCATCCAGCACCTTTATCTGGTCTTCCCTGACCACATCGAAGAGATTGTCCACGCCTTCGGTAGGCTCCTGCATGAGAGGGACATCTCCCCAGAACTTCACCAGTTCTCCATAAAGCAGGCCTCTCCAGAACCGGGCTTCTCCTACGAGATGGTTCCGTTTCTGCTCGTCCATATCTATGGCAGGGATTCTCTTGACGGCTACATTGGCAGTATTTATGGACCTGTAGAATGAATACCAAAGGGTCTTGAGGTTTCCGTCAGTCTCGTCAAGGCTGAAATTGTCGAAATTGGCATATGACCACAGATCATGTGTCGCATTGTCAGAGAACAGATCCTGGATAAGCCAGAAAGCATTGAAGAAAACACCTCCGTAAGGAGTGTTCGCATTGCCTTCTCCAGTATAGGCTGTGACAGAGCCTATGCCTACGGTTTCATAAATGGCGTTTACAGCACCCTCGGCATCTGTCTCGGTAGAATAATAGTTTTTGTCCGTGATGTTGGACATCGGCTCTTCATCCAGGAATCCTGCACAGGAAACGACTGCTGCGGACCCCATGGCCGTGGAAATCAATATTTTCAGAAAATTTTTCATGTCAGGATCATTTAAAATGTCAATGTCACTCCGAGGGAGCATTTACGTGATGTCGGATAGAGGTTGTTGTCCTGTCCGCCTCCGATAGAAGGGTCGTTTCCTGAATACTTGGTGAAAGTGTAGAGATTCTCGAAGGAAACGAACACATTTATATTGGCTATGTCTTTCAGTTTCTTGCGCGGGATAGTGTACCCGATGGTCAGGTCGCGGATGCGCAGATATGAGCCGTCTTCTATCCAGCGGTCAGAGAAGGCAGTGGAATTAGGGTTGGCGTCAGCTCTCGGCAGGGAAGCGTCAGGATTGGACGGAGTCCACCTGTCCAGAGTGGTGGTGATGCAGTTCATGGCGCCGGTCATGGATTCAAGCTCCTTCCTGGTGTAGTTTATAATCTCATTGCCTACTGAACCTTCGAGGAAGAGGTTTACGTTCAGGTTCTTGTATACAAATGTATTGTTGAAACCGAATGTAAAGTCAGGGAAGATGTTTCCGAGGACTGTCTGGTCGTCGGTGTCGATGATGCCGTCATCGTTTATGTCCTGATATTTCTGCTCGCCGGCTACGAGAGGCCTGTTGGTCATCTGGGCCACCTGCGTGAGGTCCTCGCCGAGCTGGGCTATGCCATTCGTTTTGTAACCCCAGATGTTTCCGTATTTCTGGCCGGCCACCATCCTCAGCTCGCTTGTTCCTGACGTCTGGCCGTCAGCGACGTTCAACTTCTCGATCATGGTGACATTTCCGGAAATGTTGAACGTGGATGTCCAGCTGAAATTCCCGGTATCGAACGGAACACCTGTGATGGAGAGCTCCCATCCGGTGTTGCTCAGGTCGCCCAGGTTTCTGGTGGAGAACAGGTAGCCTGAGTAGCCTGGAACATCCACAGGATAGAGCAGGTCATATGTGTGCTTTCTATAGAAATCTGCTGTAAGGCTGAGCCTGCTGTCGAAGAGGCCGACATCCAGGCCGACATTGAACTGCGCAGTGGACTCCCATGACAGGTCCGCATTAGGGATGGTCAGAGGCGCATATCCGGTATTGTTCATGCTGTCGCCGAACGGAGGAGCTACAGTCACGAGATTTCCCTGGGACTGGTATGGCGACAGGCCGGCATTTCCCACAAGGCCGTAGCTGAGACGGAGCTTGAGATTTGACAGATTCGGCAGATCCTGCATGAATTTTTCTTCTGAAATTCTCCATGCAAACGCCCCGGAAGGGAAGAAACCGTATTTGTTGTTCGCGCCGAACTTAGAAGAACCGTCGACACGTCCGGTAAATGTAAAGAGGTATCTGTCATCGTAGGAATAGTGGATTCTGGCTATATATGACAGCATACTCCATTCTGAATCGTTTGTCTGATAAAGCCACGGATCGCCGCCTGCTCCGAGATTGTGGTATCCGAGCCTGTTGTCCTCGAATCCTTTCACGCCCATACGGATGATTTCCTGTGTGAATTTCTGTGCAGTCTGGCCCACCATTGCCGTCAGGCTGTGCTTTTTCCAGGTATCTTTGTAGGTCAACGTGTTTTCAAGCACCCATGTCTTGGTGGTGAAATCCGACACGTCACCTTTTCCAGGTCCGTCCTCGCCGACTGCCAGGTTGTTAGGAATGAAAGATTTGTCCGTGCTGAATATATCATCTATGCCTAATGAGGTACGGAACACGAGCTTGTCATTTCCCAGGAATTTGATATCGGCAAAAATATTTCCCGTCACACGGTTCTGTTTGTTCACCATATCTGTCTCATATGCAGTGGCAACAGGGTTGCCTCCGATGTTCCCTGTAGAGGAAGAAAGGTTGTTCCTGTATGTATATTCGCCATTCTCATCTCTGACAGGCACGGCAGGGTTCATGTCATAAGCCATGGACATCAGGCTCAAGTAGCTGGCCGTATGGCCGTAGCCGCTGGACTGCGACTGAGTATATCCGACAGAGGTGCCGAAGCTGATGTACTTGTTTATGTCAGCATTGACATTTCCTCTGTAGGTCCATTTGTTGAAATCAGTGTTGATGATGATGCCTTGCTGGTCGAAATATCCGGCAGAGAAGTTGTATTTTACCTTCTCCCCCCCCCCACTGAAATTCAGCTGGTAATTCTGCGTATATGCCACGCGGAAGATCTCGTCCATCCAGTCTGTCTCAGTCTTGACTGATGAAGGGTCCTGAAAATAGGAAGGCACGGGCATGCCTGCATTTTCATAGGCCTCCTTTCCAAGCTGGGCTAGCTGAGGACCATCGAGCATCTCGTACGCCTGCTCCGGTATAGCGATGGAGCCGGTGGCGCTGAACTGGAGCTGGCCGCGGCCTTCCGAGCCTTTCTTGGTAGTGACAAGTATCACTCCGTTTGCTCCCCTGGCGCCGTAAATAGCCGTAGCAGAAGCGTCCTTCAGTACTTCGATAGATTCGATATCGTTGCTGTTAAGGCTGGTAAGAGGATTGATTTTGACACCGTATCCGTCCCCGACGGACTCACTGATAAGCGGAACCCCGTCTATAACATACAGAGGTTCATTTGTGCCGTTGATAGAGCTCGTTCCCCTGATCCTGATGGATGCTCCTCCTCCCGGAGCTCCGTCAGACTGAGTGACTACAACTCCGGCTATCTGGCCTCTCAAAGCATTGTCAAACGAGGAGATAGGCTTGTTTTCCATCAAGTCGGACTTGACAGAAGCCACAGAACCCGTCAGGTCGGATTTCTTCATGGTTCCATAACCGACAGCCACAACGGCATCCAGAAGAATCGAATCTTCCTCCAGCGATACATTGATGACAGATCTGCCCTGCACGGGAATTTCTTCTGTCTTCAAACCGAAAAACGTAAAGACAAGCGTAGCATCTGGAGACGGCACCTCTATAGTATATGTTCCGTCAGGATTTGATGACACGCCAGAATTTGTCCCCTTGATCATGACAGCCGCTCCGGCTATCGGCTGGGCAGGAGACCCCGAATCAGTGATAAGCCCGGTCACTGTGATCGCGTCTTGCGCCAGCGACTCGTGCATGCTGAAAATGCAGGAAAGCGCAACGGCGGCCAAAAAGAGCGGCAGCCGGGATTTCCGGACGCATTTTTCTTCATTGAAAGTTATTAGCCTCATAATTTTTAGTGTTAAAAGAAAACAGTTATTTGTTTGAACATATTAACATTGTGCAAAGATAAAATTTTTATCATAAAAACAACAATTTTGTCAATGAAATATACAAAGAATTGCATATAATCATGAAATGTGTATGATTTCCACGATTTTCTATGGTTTTATTAAAATTAATTATTTATTTTTGCATCATCGTTTATGTATGGACATATAGAACAATTTATGAAACCACAAAAAGATAACCGATACGCTGTCGGAGTCGATATAGGAGGCAGCCATGTCTGCTCTTCAGTAATAGACCTCGAAACAGGAAGACAAGTCACAAAACCGTTTTCAAGCGTGCTTGACAGCGGAGCAAACGCCGGCGACGTCATCTCGGCGCTGGCAGAGAATATAAGAGCATCCATCGAAATGTCCCCGTCAGGAGACATCGCAGGAGCGGCCCTCGCATTTCCAGGACCTTTCGACTACGCGCATGGCATATCCATCGTCCATGGAGTGGGCAAATACGACAGAATTTACGGGCTGGACATCGCCTCGTCGCTGTATACAAAACTCAGCGATGCAGGAATCCGCGACTTCCGCTTTCTGAATGACGCATCAGCCTTCGCCTTGGGAGAATGCATTTCCGGAGCGGCCGCAGGAAAGCGCCGCGCCGTGGCCATAACCTTGGGGACAGGTGTCGGCTCCGGTTTCGTGGAAGACGGGCATCTGGTAGAAAAGGGAGACGAAGTGCCTGCATATGGATGGGTGTACCATCTGCCGTTCGAAAACGGGATAGTGGATGAAGCATTCTCGACCCGCTGGGTGTGCAGAAGATATCAGGAACTGACAGGAGCGGCCATTCCCGGCGCAAAAGAAGCGGTGGACAGATATCATTGCGGCGACAAGGCCGCAAAACAGCTTTTCGAAGAATATGGCCGCAGGCTGGCGGAATTCGTGGCTCCGGTCCTGTCCAGGTTCAAGGCTGAGGTTCTGGTGCTGGGCGGCAATATTTCCCGCGCCTACGGAATCTTCGGCCCTTTTCTCGAAGACGGGCTGGCCAAGGCCGGATGCGGCACAGCTGTGCGCACATCGGCGCTGCTGGACAACGCGGCCATGATCGGAGGGGCAACACTGTTTATGTAATCAATAATTTAAAATAGGATTTCGTCATGTCAGAATTGAGGAAAACGACACAGCATCTTATTCCGGTGGAAAAAGAGGAAAACAGGAGCGGTTATGATATCTATCCTGTCCACGACCTCGGATCCGGAAAAATCCAGTCAGACTATGCATCTCTGGCCAGGAAAATGTCCGGATACAGGAATGTGGTTATAGACGGATATATCGGCGTCAGGTTCGACATTTTCGTCAGAAACCTTTCTGATGCATTTGCTGCAATGGGGATACAGCCTCTCTGGTGGAATGTGAGCGCCGCCATGAAGGAGGAAGAAGAGATAAACAGGATGATTGCCCCATATTTAGGCGGAGACGACCCGATTTTCGGATTCAGAGCCCCGCTTCATATTGAAGACTGGTTCGACAAAGGCAGGCTGGAAAGCATAAAGCCTGACCAGAACGCCCGGATGAACATCATATACGGCACCGGCGCTTCACTGGCTGGCTGGGACGGGCTTTCAGTGTACATCGACATCCCGAAAAACGAGATACAGTTCAGAGCCAGAGCCGCAAGCATCACGAATTTCGGGGCTTCTGCTCCGGAGTCTCCGAAGAAGATGTACAAGCGTTTCTACTTCGTGGACTGGGTGGTGCTCAACAGGCACAAGAAGAATCTGCTTCCGACGATAGACATCTTCATCGACGGCCAGCGAGAAAGCGAAATCACCTGGGCCGGCGGCGACGCCATCAGGAGCGGGCTGAAAGAGATGTCAGAAAACGGATTCCGTGTCAGGCCATGGTTCGAGCCAGGCGCATGGGGAGGGCAATGGATCAGGGAGCACATCAAGTCATTGGCACAGGATGTGCCGAACTATGCATGGTCTTTTGAACTGATCGTGCCTGAAAACGGGCTGATTTTCAGCAGCGACAGGAAAATGCTGGAAGTGTCGTTCGACATGGTGATGTATGAAGGAGGTGAAAATGTCGTAGGCAAGGAATGCCGCGAAGCTTACGGCGATGAATTCCCTATCCGCATGGACTATCTGGACAATTTCGACGGTGGCAATCTTTCCATACAGTGCCATCCGCACAAAGAATATATCCAGAAGAATTTCGGAGAGGTCCTTACGCAGGAAGAGACTTACTATATATTGGACACCTGCCCGGACTCCGTGGTTTATCTCGGATTCCAGGACGACATAGTGCCTTCCGAGTTCGAAAAGGCCCTGACAGAGAGCTTCACTCACGGAACTCCTCTTGACGTTCCGAAATACATCAACGCAGAACATGCGCACAAGCACGACCTCTTCCTCATCCCCCCGGGAACGCTCCACAGCTCCGGAAGGAACAATCTGGTCCTGGAGATAAGCACTACTCCGTACATATTCACATTCAAGATGTACGACTGGCTGGCGCTGGACCTGGACGGCAAGCCAAGGCCGCTCAACATCCGGCGCGCCATGGAAAACCTGTGCTTCGACCGCAAGGGAGAGAAGATAAAAAAGGAACATGTATGCCATCCTGAACTGATGGAAAAAGGCGAAGACTGGGAGCTGTGGCATCTGGCTACCCATCCGAAGCATTCATACGATGTCCACAGGTATACAATCAAATCGGAAGTCACTGTCAGAACCGAAGGCAAATGCCACGTGCTCAACCTGGTAGAAGGCGAGACAGCTGATGTGGTGACTGCGGGAGGCAAGGTGTTCCACCTGAGTTATGCTGAAACCCTGGTGATATCCGCGGCCGCCGGTTCATACCGCATAGTCAACACTTCCGGCAGGGAGATAATGATGGTGAAAGCCTTTATGAAATAAGGATCAGTTACCGGTATTGAAATCAGAGGGGTGAATGCCTGAAGTTAAATGCAAGTTTAACCGGCATTCACCCCTCAAGTGTTTTCAGCCGGGAAACATGGAGGCACCCCGGAAGATGTGCCGGAAGGATTGAAAAAAATTTGATTATTAGACAGTTTGTGTTTTACTTTGCAGGCTCAAAACATTGGACGGGCCGGGCCGTCCACCCGAAACTTATTGAAAAGAAAAAGTCATGGAAGAAAATCTAGTAATCGTCGAGTCTCCTGAAAAGGCCAAGACCATACAGAAATTTCTGGGAAAGGATTTCAATGTAAAATCCAGCAAGGGCCACATCAGAGACCTCAGCAAGAGCAGGCTGAGCATCGACATCGAGCACGGGTTCAAGCCTGAATACGAGATACCGTCTGACAAGAAAGCGATAGTTGCAGACCTGAAAAAGGCCGCCCAGTCCGCTTCCACGGTGTGGCTTGCATCCGATGAGGACCGTGAAGGAGAGGCGATATCCTGGCATCTTTTCGAGACTCTCGGCCTGGCCAAGGAAAACACCAGAAGGATAGTCTTCCATGAAATCACCAAAGACGCCATCCTGAATGCGATAAAAAACCCACGGGACATAGACATGGACCTGGTAGACGCTCAGCAAGCCAGACGGGTGCTGGACAGGCTGGTAGGATTCGAACTTTCTCCGGTGCTGTGGAGGAAGATACAGCCGAAGCTTTCCGCCGGACGCGTGCAGTCCGTAGCCCTCAGGCTGGTAGTAGACAGGGAAAAAGAGATCATCGGATTTCAGAAAGAGCAGTTTTACAAGGTCGAAGCCATCTTCCATCCGGCTGGCCTGCCGGCCAATGTAAAAGTGAAAGCATCGCTGGACACCAAGTTCAAGACAGCCGGGGAGGCCAAAGCTTTTCTGAAGAAATGCATAGGAGCTTCATTCAAAATCAGCGGCATAGACAAAAAAGAAGGAAGCAGGACACCGGCCGCGCCGTTCACCACTTCATCGCTGCAGCAGGAAGCGGCTAGAAAGCTGAGATTCTCTGTAAGCCAGACCATGAGCATTGCCCAAAAGCTGTATGAGTCAGGATATATCACCTATATGCGTACCGACTCCACGCACATGGCGTCTCTGGCAGTCAACAGCGCAAAAGAATATATAACCGGAAATTTCGGAGAGGAATATTCAAAGCCACGCCAGTACAAGACCAAAAGCAAAGGAGCGCAGGAAGCCCATGAAGCGATCAGGCCTACCTTCATAAACAATACAGAGATCCCGGGCACTCAGCAGGAGAAGAAGCTGTACGAACTTATCTGGAAACGGACCGTTGCCTCGCAAATGGCTGACGCCAGGCTTCTCCGGACCAACATCAAGATAAGCTCTGACAAATTCACCGAACTTTTCACCACACAGTCGACAGAAGTGCTTTTCGACGGCTTCCTCAAGCTGTATATCGAAGGCTATGAAGACGAGAAACAGGACAGCGAGGAAGTAATTCTCCCTGAACTCAAGACAGGAGAGGCCATGGAAGAGAACGGCATCACAGCCAGCTGCAAATTCACGGCGCCCCCGGCCAGATATTCAGAAGCCTCCCTCGTCAATAAACTGGAGGAGCTAGGCATCGGCAGGCCTTCCACATACGCACCGACGATATCGACGCTCACCACCGGGCGCGGCTATATAATAAAAGGTGACAAGCCTGGGGAGAAGATCCCTGTCACGGACTATGTGCTGAAAAACGGGGCAATAGCGGAAATATCCAGGACAGAGACTGCAGGTGCAGAGAAAGGGCGGCTTCTCCCGCAGGAAGTCGGCATGATAGTCACTGACTTCCTGGTCGACAAGTTCGGAGCCATCCTGGACTACGGCTTCACTGCGAATGTAGAAAAAGAGTTCGACCAGATAGCTTCCGGGGACAAAAAATGGGAAAGCCTGATATCAGAATTCTACGCTCCGTTCCATAAAAAAGTGGAAGAAACTCTGAACAGCAAAGAATACAGCCACGTGAGCAAAGAACTGGGAGTGGACCCGGCAGACGGCCAGCCTCTCATAGCGAAATACGGACAATACGGCCCGTATATCCAGAAAGGCGAGGGTGACAAGAAGCAATATGCAAGCCTTGGCCCGGGACAGCTCATAGAGAGCATCACCCTGGAAGAGGCTCTCAAGCTTTTCAGTCTGCCGCGCACCGTAGGCCAGTATGAAGGTACCGACATCATCGCCACGAAAGGGCGCTTCGGGCCATACCTCAAATACGGGGACAAGAATGTCTCCCTGCCACGCGGCACAGACCCTGTCAATGTGACCCTGGAGCAATGCATAGAAATCATCGCAAAGGCGGACTCGAAGCCAGAGAAACAGATCATTGCAGACTTCACAGAAAGCGGAATCCAGGTATTGGCAGGCAGCTACGGGCCATATATCAAGTTCGACGGGAACAATTACAGGATACCTAAAGGCACAGATGCCGGAAGTCTGACAGAAGAGGACTGCAAAAAAATCATAGAAGAAGGAGCTCCGACAGGAAGAGGCAGGAGGAAAAAGAGCTCTGCCAGGAAGTAAATATTACAATTTGTAATTTAAATGCCGATTATTGGCGCAAATCAGATAAAACTTTATCAGATTTGCGCCAATTTATTAAAAATTTGTTATAACTTCGCGACAGATTTATTAAGGATTATTACAATGCACAGCTATCACATCGATCAAATCGATCAGAAAATCTTGTCATTCCTGGTCAAAAATGCCAGAATGCCTTTCCTGGAAATCGCACGTGAGTGCGGGGTCTCAGGGGCCGCCATACATCAAAGAGTGAAAAGACTGGAGGCAAACGGGGTCATCACAGGTTCAAGACTGCTGGTCAAGCCGCAGGCCTTAGGACTGAACGTATGCGCTTTTGTGAGCGTATCCCTGTCTGAATCAAATAGATATCCGGAGGTCATAGAATCTTTCAAAAAAATATCCGAAATAGTAGAATGCCATTTCGTAACAGGGAAATACGCCCTGCTTCTGAAAATATACTGCTTCAACCACGACCATCTGATGGAGATTCTGGTGAACACCATACAGAAGATACCATACGTGCAGTCGACTGAGACACAGATTTCCCTCGACCAGGCGATAGAACGCCAGGTATGGGTCAAAGAATACCAAAACACCAGCTTCTCAGCCAACATAAGGAAGGTGCAGAGCGCTGAAGAATAGCCTGGAAGCCTTCTATCTCAGGAGAGCTTCCGCTATCACCAGGTCGTCAGGGGTGGTGAGCTTTATATTGTATTTCTCGCCCTCCAGATATTTGATCTCGCCTCCATAGCTCTCCACTACAGAAGCATCGTCCGTGAACTCAGTGGAATACGGCTGGCTGTACGCCTCCCTGAGAATTTCCGACCAGAATATCTGCGGAGTCTGGGCCGCGAACAGCCTGCTCCTGTCAGCTTTCTCGCCAGGAACCGGAGACAGGCCGGAAGCATCTGTCTTTTTCAGAACTTTCAATGTATCCACAACAGGAACTACTGGCACCACCGCAGGGCAGTCTTCTGCCGCAGTGAAAAGCCTGTGAAGCATCTCGGCTGAGACCAGCGGACGGACACCGTCATGGACTGCAGCGAGAGCTCCGTCCGGAATTTTCGACAGAGCGTTCTTCACTGAATGAAACCTGGTGATGCCTCCGGAGACCAGCACCTGCGCGCAAGCCACATTGCGGGCGCAACAGTAGTCTTTCCATGTTTCCCGCCACTCATCCGGCAGGACTGTCACCACACGGATGCCAGGCAAGGCTGACACAAATCTGGACAAAGTATGGTGGAGCACAGCTTTCCCGCAGATCTCCATAAATTGCTTGGGAAGCTTTCCTCCCATTCTCGTGCCGCCGCCGCCAGCCACCAGCACCAGATATCTGTCTCGTCCCATATCACGTTTTTTTCAATTATATGGCTCAAAAATACTGAAATTAGCACTAACAAAAGAGTTTTTTTTCATAAATTTGGCAGTTATTTGTTTACATAGTAAAATATAATTGACGACAATGGGTTTTTCTTTCTTGACACAAGAACTGGCCATGGACCTGGGCACCGCAAACACGGTGATTTTCCAGAATGACGAGATCGTTCTGGACGAGCCCAGCATCATAGCCATCGACAATAACACAGGCAAGCCGATCGCCCTTGGACAGAAAGCCAAGCTGATGCATGAAAAGGTGAATCCAAGCATCAAGACCATCAGGCCGCTGAAAGATGGAGTGATTGCCGACTTCAATGCGGCTGAGCTGATGATCCGCGGATTCATAAAGGAAGTGAACAGCCGCAGGCGGTCTATCTTCACCCCGAACCTGAAAATCGTGGTCGGCATCCCGTCCGGAAGTACAGAAGTGGAAATCCGCGCAGTGCGAGATTCTGCCGAACATGCAGGAGGACGTGATGTATACCTTATTTTCGAGCCTATGGCCGCGGCTCTGGGTATCGGAATGGATGTAGAAGCGCCGAAAGGAAATATGGTGGTGGACATAGGAGGCGGCACCACAGAAATCGCTGTCATCTCGCTGGGAGGCATTGTACAGCAGAACAGCATCAAGGTGGCAGGCGACGTGTTCACAAGCGACATCCAGTATTACATGAAGCAGCAGCACAACATAAAGGTCGGGGAAATCACGGCCGAAAAAATTAAGATTGCCGTAGGCTCAGTCATTACAGACCTGGATGTCGAGCCGGAGCCGATGCTCGTGAGAGGTCCTAACCTTATGACTGCCCATCCTGTTGACGCCACGATCACATATCAGGAAGTAGCCCACTGTCTGGACAAGTCCATAGCCAGGATAGAGGCGGCCGTCCTTCATGTTCTGGAGCAGACTCCTCCTGAGCTATATTCAGACATTGTGGAAAGCGGCATATACCTTTCAGGCGGAGGAGCGCTTCTGAGAGGCCTGGACAAGAGGCTTTCCGAGAAGGTGAACATTCCGTTCCACGTTGCGGAAGATCCGCTCAGGGCAGTGGCCAGAGGCACATGCCTGGCTCTCAAGCATACTGACAGATACCCGTTCCTGATGAGATAGGATGTCCAGGGGCGGAAACATATTCAGAATCATATTCAATGCAGCTGTCTTCATTCTTCTCGAAGCGGCTGCATTGGTCATGCTTAAACATGACGGCCCGATGCAGGATATATGGCTTTCCAAGGGAATCCATGCATTCCAAGGCGCAGTCTGGGGAGGAACTGAAAGCATCAGGGACTATTTTTCCCTGCGGAAACAGAACGCGGCCCTGGCTGAAGAAAACTACCGGCTTAGAAATGTCATCAGGGAATACTGCGCCTCCACCGGGAAGGAAATAGCCGAAGACAGCGCGAGGAATGTCGTAGGCGGATTCAGGTATCTGCATGCGGAAGCCGTAAAGGTCAGCAATAACAAGCAGCACAACTATCTCATTCTGGACAAAGGCTCGGAAGACGGAATAGAAAAACTCTCCGGGGTCATCACAGAAAATGGAGTTGCCGGAATCATAGACGCTGTCGGAAAACATTATTCATATGCCCGGTCATTCAAAAATACCGGGATGACAGTGAGCGCACGCATAGGGAAAGAAGGGCCTGCGGGAGAACTGATATGGAACGGGGTCACAAGCAACGGGGCCATCCTCAAGGAAATTCCGCAGCATATCCATATCAACGAAGGCGACACTGTCTACACCAGCGGGTTTTCATCCATTTTTCCCGCAGACATACCTCTCGGCATAACAGGCGAGGCCTCTGTGGTCAACGGCTCCACATACGATGTCAAGGTGACGCTGTTCTCTGACTTCAGCGCTATCAGATACGTGACAGTCGTGAACAATACAGATGACACTGAAATAGAAGAACTGGAGGTGGAAGATGAAGACTAGCCAGAATTTCACCCTGATGTACATACTGCTGCTGACAGGCCAGATTCTTATCTGCAATTTCATAAATTCAGGGCCATATGTCATGCTGTCGATATTGCCGGCCATAGTTCTTTGCCTGCCTCCCGGCATTCCTGCCATAGTGCTCATGCTTATAGCGGCTGTGTCCGGACTTGCTGTAGACTGGCTTGCAGAAGGCGTCATCGGGCTCAACATGGCCGCGCTGGTCCCTGTGGCATTTGTCAGAAACATCCTTGTGAGGCTTCTCTTCGGCAAAGAGCATTCAGAACGGGGAGACGGCTTTTCCATCAAAAAGAACGGCTTTCCCAAAATATCTGCGGCCATACTCGTATGCCAGGCCATTTTCCTGTCCGTCTACATAATTATCGACGGAGCCGGGGCGAGAACCTTCCTTTTCAATCTGGCCAGGTTTGCGGCTTCGCTGCTCTGCGGCTTCCTTCTTTCAATCCCTGTAGTCAACATGCTCACATCCGGTGAGAGACAGGAGGGCTGGAGATGAAGCTGGACAAGCCGAACAAGCTCAGAATAGGATTGGCTGTGGCCATAATGATAATCCTGGCGCGGCTTTTTGTCATCCAGATAGTGGATGAATCGTACAAGACGGACGCCAGCAACAACTCCATGGTCTACTCCATCATATATCCGCCTCGCGGAATCATAGATGACAGGAACGGAAAGATACTTGTAGGCAACAAGATAGCCTATGACCTTCTGGTCACGCCGAAAGAAGTGGAAGCATTCGACACAGCGGCCCTGTGCAAAGCTCTGGATATCAGCCCGGACTTCGTCAGAGAGAAAATGCAGGAATACTACAGGAACCGGAGAAGAATAGGATACCAGTCTGTAGTGATGCTCAAGCAGCTGACGCCTGAACGCTATATGAAATTCGCCGAGACAGCATACAATTTCCCAGGTTTCCGTGGACAGGCAAGAAGCATCAGGGAATATCCATACAATGCAGGAGGCAATCTGCTGGGATATGTATCTGAAGTCGATGCAGACTTTCTCAAAACCCACGAAGGGTACAGCGCCGGAGACTACGCAGGAAAGACTGGCATAGAAGCGACATGCGAGGAATACCTGAAAGGTGAAAAAGGCTACAATATATACCTGAGGAACTCGCACAACAAAATCGAAAGCCGCTACAGAGACGGGGAAATGGACAAGGAAGCTGTGCCGGGAAAAGACATCACTACGGCCATAGATGCCGAGTTGCAGCACTACGGACAGCTGCTGATGCAGAACAAGGTGGGAAGCTTGGTGGCCATAGAACCTTCAACCGGGGAAATCCTGACGCTCGTGTCAAGCCCCGGCATAGATGTGGAAATGCTCGCAGACATAGGCTCGCACTACAATGAAATACTGGCGAACCCCTACAAGCCTATGTTCAACAGGGCCGTGCAGTCCGCCTACCCTCCAGGCTCTGTATTCAAACTGGTGAACGGCCTGATAGGACTCCAGGAAGGGGTGTTCACCCCTGAAACTGAATATCCCTGCCATATGGGATATTATTTCGGCAGAAATAAAATGGGCTGCCATGACCATCGCTCTCCCCTGGATTTTGAGGAATCCATCATGATGTCCTGCAATGCATATTACTGCTATGTCCTCAGAGGGATTCTTGAAAATCCCAAATACGGTTCCACGGCAGAGGCCATGGATGTCTGGCATGAATATGTACAGAGTTTCGGTTTCGGGAAAAAACTTGGAAGCGACTTTCCGTCAGAACTTGGAGGTTTCATACCGGATTCGAAATATTATGACAAGGTCTACGGAGAGGGAAGGTGGAAAGCCACCAATGTCATCTCCCTGGCCATCGGGCAAGGAGAGATAGGATGCACTCCGCTGCACCTGGCGAACCTCTGCGCAACCATTGCAAACAGAGGGTTCTACTACATTCCTCACCTGATCAAGGATTCTGAAGGCATAACTATAGGCCCTGAATACAAGCAGAAGCAGTACACAATGGTGGACACCACATGGTTCCCTGAAGTAATCGAAGGCATGTACAGGGCCGTGAACAGCGGATATGAATCAGGAGGCACTGCGTCAATTGCGGCCGTGAAAGGCCTGGATATCTGCGGAAAGACCGGCACGGCCCAGAATCCGCGCGGAGACGACAACTCAGTATTCATATGCTTTGCGCCTAAAGACGACCCTAAAATCGCAGTAGCCGCATATGTTGAAAACGGCTCCTTCGGAGCAAGATGGGCCGCCCCTATCGCCTCTCTGCTGGTAGAAAAATACCTGACAGGAGAAATCACCAGGCCGGCTCTGGAACAGCGCATCATGGAGGGCAACCTTCTGGACAAAGTCAAAACTGATTAGAATCAATGGCCGGGCTGTTTCCGGCAGATTGAATGGATTGCAATGGAAAGATTCAGAGGAAGAGGATTAAAAGAAACACTCGACTGGCCGCTTATCATCTGCTACCTGCTGCTGGTGTTCATCGGCTGGATAAACATATATGCTTCAGTACAGTCTGCTGAGCCTGCATCCATATTCGACTTCACCACCCGGAGCGGCAAGCAGTTCGTATGGATGATGACAGCATTCTCGCTGGCAGGGCTGATATTGTTCGTAATCAGCCCGCAGGTGTACGAAAGCTTTTCTCTGCCGATTTATCTGGCCACCATTGCATTGCTCGCCGCTGTGATTTTTCTGGGCGTGGAAGTCAAAGGCTCCCGCTCATGGTTCGAATTCGGGCCTGTCCGCTTCCAGCCAGCTGAAGTGTCTAAAATAGCTACGTCTCTGATGCTGGCCTCCGTCATGAGCCAATACGGGTTCAAGCTCAGCAATGCCAGAAATTTCATAATGACTGCCGCCATCATCCTTGTGCCTATGGCAATAATAGTGGCACAGAGCGAGACAGGGTCGGCGCTGGTATACGTCGGATTCATTTTCATGCTGTACAGGGAAGGACTGTCGGGATGGATTCTTTTCATGATTGGCGCAGCCATCCTGCTGTTCATACTGACATTGACATTGTCACCCTGGTATTCTATTCTGGCGCTGATGGTCCTGACGACTCTTTGCAGCAGCATGTATCATGGAAAGATACGGAAATGGCTGATAATTATGCTTCCGGCGGCGGCTGTGCTGGCTGTGCTTCCATGGGGGCTGGAAAGGCTGGCGGCCATCACCCATGCCGCAGAGGATTCTTTCCTGAGGACTGCCCGTCTCGAATATTTTCTGGCGGGCGCCGGCTTGCTTTCACTACCCTATTTCGCTGTCAGGGCATTCCGTGAAAGGAGCACTTTCAAATGGATGTCGATAGCGGCCTTCATTGCCGGGCTTCTGCTGGTGTTCTCCGTAGATTTCATCTTTCACGATGTGCTCCAGGACCATCAGAGGAAACGTATCGAGGTGCTTCTGGGACTGAAAGACGACCCGGCAGGAGTGGGCTACAATGTGAACCAGTCCATGATAGCTATAGGCTCTGGCGGACTGACAGGAAAAGGTTTCCTGAAAGGGACTCAGACCACATACGGATTTGTTCCGGAACAGAGCACAGACTTTATTTTCTGCACTATAGGCGAGGAATGGGGATTCATCGGAAGCGCCGTCACGATACTGATTTACGCATTTCTGATATGGCGGGTGATGCAGGACGCTGAACGCAGCCGGGAGAATTTCACAAGGATATACGGCTACTGCACAGCAAGCTGCATCTTCATGCATCTGTTCATCAATATCGGCATGACAATAGGGATTATGCCGGTGATAGGCATACCTCTGCCGTTTATCAGCTACGGGGGTTCATCGCTCTGGGCCTTTACAGTGATGCTGTTCATCTTCATCGCCCTGGTGCGCCACGAGCGTAGATATTTCAATTGAGCCGGTTCAGCTAAGCCTCAGCCGGAATCAGTTCCCGTAAAGATACCTGCGCTGCTCCGGGGTGAGAGTGTCGATTTCGCATCCCCAGGATGCAAGCTCGCGCCTGGCGACCTCCAAGTCTATGGATTTAGGCACTTCATTCACCATATTCCCTGGTACACGTGATATTTCAGACCTGTTTTCGACCAGAAACTTCGCACTGAGAGCCTGTATGGCGAACGACATGTCCATGATTTCCGCCGGATGTCCGTCTCCAGCGGCCAAATTCACCAGACGGCCTTCTGCCAGAATATATATCGTGTTTCCGTTTTCAAGCTTATATCCCATGATGTTCTGGCGTGCCGGGCTGGCTTCGACTGCCATCTTCTTCAACGCGGCCACGTCTACCTCTACATCGAAATGCCCGGCATTGCAGCATATCGCGCCGTCCTTCATCTTCAGGAAGTCAGGCTCTGTAATGACGCCCATGCACCCGGTGACCGTCACGAACACATCGCCAAGCGGCGCCGCCTGGGACATTTTCATCACACGGAATCCATCCATCATGGCCTCCATGGCTTTGACTGGGTCCACTTCTGTAACTATAACATTCGCGCCCTGCCCTTTTGCTCGCATGGCCACGCCTTTCCCGCACCAGCCATAGCCGGCCACCACCACAGTCTTTCCGGCCACTATCAGGTTGGTGGTTCTGTTTATCCCCGTCCAGACAGACTGTCCAGTCCCATATCTGTTGTCGAAAAGGTGCTTGCAGTCCGCATTGTTCACCAGCATCATAGGGAACAGCAGAGTCCTCGCCCTGTTCATGGACTGCAGCCTGAGAATGCCTGTAGTAGTCTCCTCGCAGCCTCCGATGACTCCGGGTATCAGATGCTGGAACTCAGAATGCATAAGGGAGACCAAGTCTCCACCATCGTCGATGATGATATTCGGCCCAGCTTCCAGGACTTTCCGGATATGCCTCTTGTAGTCCCCGGATGTAGCTCCATACCATGCAAACACATTCAGGCCTTCATGGTCCAGGGCGGCGGCCACGTCATCCTGTGTGGAAAGAGGATTGCTCCCGGTCACATACATCTGCGCCCCTCCTGCCGCCAGCACTTCGCACAGATACGCAGTCTTGGCCTCCAGATGCACAGAAAGAGCTATCTTGAGCCCCTCAAATGGCTTTTCCTGTCTAAATTCAGCCTCAAGTCCATTCAGAAGCGGCATATTGTGCCTTACCCAGTCTATTTTCATCCGGCCTTCCTGCCAGATATCCTTGTTTCTTATTTCGCTTGCCATAACATTGTCCCATAAAACATGGAAGGCAAAGATAGTGATTTTGCGGGAAATGAAAGAAATTTGTATATTAGCAAAATATGAACAACATTTTGAGAAAACCAAATAATTGACAACGCTATGGAAGACAAACTGAAAAACAACCCGTACTATGCCAAGGCTATCGAGTACATCCAGACTCATGACCTCAACGCCCTGGAAAACGGGAAGCACATTCTGGACGGGGAGAACCTCTATGTGAACATCGTTGACAGCGACATGAAGACACCTCAGCAGGCCAGGCTGGAAGTTCATGACAAATACATCGACATTCAGGTGCCGCTCTCAAAGGAAGAGACTTTCGGCGTAAAACCGCGCAGCGAATGCAAGATTCCTGACGGGGAGATGAACACAGTGAAAGACATCCTGTTCTACAAGGACCCTGTCGAAGAAACGAAAACCATCGCGCCTGGCGAGGCCATAACTTTCGCCCCTGACACAGCCCATGCACCTCTTATCGGGGAAGGGAAGATACACAAGGCTATTTTCAAAGTCAAGGTGATTTAATCTCTACCAGAAAAAAGCCGCCGATCCGCCAAGGACGACAGAATGGACAAAAGGCTTTTGCACCGTGAAGCGCGAAACTTCATAAGCGGCAAAGGCCTTTACTTTGAAATTCTCTCCCGTTGTGACAGACAGGCCGCAATCCGCCGACGCAGCCAGCCCGCTTAAAACTCCTGCAGGCGCAGACACTGACCTGTTCCCTGCCAAAGAATACCCTGCAAGCAGACGTGTATCCACCTCCAGCACCTTTGCAAACGGCCTTCGCCAATATCCTCCGGCCATAAAATCATAAGTATTGAAAGTCAGCCTGTTATCAGCGCAATATGAATTCGCTCCGACACGCACAGCAACACCGGCTGTCCCCTTGAGTTTTTCGGCATTGGATAGAGGCACGGACAGTTCCAGCCCCGAAGACCCGCCCCTCTTCAGAATGCCCCTCCCGGCTCCGCCTTCCAGGGCAATGCCTGCATCGCCGAGAAAAAAGCGGCAGCCGAAATAAAGGCCTATGTCAAAATACTTCCTGCCTGCCTCAAAACCGAATTCAGGAGCTGCGTATGCACTGTTCAGATAACGTTCCTTGAAAATCAAGTCTGCAAGCCAATACCCGAGCTTGACTGAAGCCATGCCTATCACAGCGCCGGCAACAACATCCGAAGTCCAATGCCTGTTGTTGACAATGCGCGAAATTCCGGTCACAGAAGCCACAGTATACCCTCCAAGGCTGAACCACGGGCTCCGCCACCCATACTCTTCATGCAGCATGGAGGCGAGCATAAAGCTGGTAGCCGTATGCCCGGAAGGAAATGAATTGTTCGAAGTTCCGTCAGGGCGCGGCCTGGCGACAGAATATTTGATCCCGTTCACCGCAGCGGCCATTGCAGCCACGGAAAAAGCGTCAGACACCAGCATCCTTCCCCATGAACTCCGGCTGTCATATCCGAAAATTTTCATGCCTAGCATAGCCGCCGCTGGAGAATATTGCAGATAGTCATCAAATGAATAATGGAAATCCCCGGCCACATTGTATCTCAAGTCATATATGCTCTGGTCAAATGACGGCACATACGGCTGGGCAGATGCAGAATGCATTGCCGCAGGCAGACAGATGAAAACCATGGCGATGCATAAAAAATATTTATTCAGGACAGGTCTTGTCATGCACAATCAAATAATGATTTTCGGTAAAAATAAAGTAAATTTGTGGAATTTCAGAAGAAAAATCTTATGATAGCAGCATTTGACGGCAAAAAAGCGGCGCAGAACAGGGCCGGGCTTGGAAACTACAGCAGGTTCGTAATCAGATCCATGGCAGAAAGATATCCGGAATGCCGGTTCGATGTCTATGTCGGACGCATAAAAGACGAAAGCCTGATCAAGCCTCTGGAGCAATATCCCAATGTGACAATATGCCGTCCTACGCACCCAGTGCTGAAACATTTCCCGAAATTGTGGGAAAGGTTCGGCATCGCATATGAACTCAGGAAACGAAGCGCGGATATCTTCCACGGACTGGGCAACACTCTCCCGCACGGAATCAGGAAAGTAAAAGGGCTCAAGACTATAGTCACCATCCATGACCTGATTTTCCTGTGCTTTCCTCATACATATTCATGGATAGACCGCCATCTGTACAACCTGAAATTCAAATCAGCATGCACCCATGCCGACAGGATAGTGGCGGTGAGCCAGTGCACTGCAAACGACATAGTCAAATACTATTTCATCCCGAAACAGAAGATATCCATCGCATATCAGGGATGCGACCCCATATTCAGAAAAGAGTGCTCCCAGAGCACAATAAGCGCGGCAAGGGAAAAATACTCGCTGCCGAAGAAATTCATCCTGACTGTAGGCACTATAGAAGAAAGGAAAAATGCTGTCCAAATAGTGCGCGCCTTGCAGGGCATTCCTGATGAAGCGCTGGTGATAGCAGGCAGAAAAACACAGTATGCCGACTTGGTCAGCCAGACAGCAGAAGAGCTTAATATAGCTGACAGAGTGCACATACTGGACAATATCAGCACCCAGGACCTGGCGGCCATATACAGGATGGCAGACGTATTCGTGTATCCATCGAAGTATGAAGGTTTCGGGATACCGATATTGGAGGCGCTGTGCAGCGGAACTCCGGTGGTGGGGGCCACTGGCTCATGCCTGGAAGAAGCCGGAGGGAATGCGGCCCTGTACGCCGACCCTGACGATGCTCTGGATCTGGGAAAGAAAATCCAGCAAGTGCTTTCAGACTGCGGGCTGCGTGAAAGAATGGCGGCAAAAGGCCTGCAATATGCTTCAGGATTCTCGGATGAAGTGCTGGCCGACCGTCTGATGGAAATATATAAAGACGTCCTTTCACGATAAGAAAGACCAGAAGGCACGCAATATTTTATGCCCCGCAGTCAGTCGCTGCTGACAAATCCCAGAGCCGCCGCGCTTATCCTGATATTCCTGCCATAGAATTTTCTCAGCGCGCGATGGCACGCAGTCATAGTCGCCCCCGTGGTGAAGACATCATCCACAAGCATAATATGCTTTGGAGAATAGCGGTGCGCCGTTTTCTCACAAACTGAAAATGCGTTGTCCACATTTGTCTTCTTTTCCTCCACGGAAAGCTTCGTCTGGGTGGCCGTATATTTTCCTCTGACCAGCAGGTCCGCCTGCATAAGGCATCCATGCATGGAGGCCATCTCTGCAGCTATCACCTCCGCCTGGTTATAGCCCCGCTTCCATTTTCGCCTCCAATGAAGAGGCACTGGTATGAGCATATCCACATCTGAGAACCAGCGGCATGAAAAGGCCTTTTCTGCCAGCAGCCTGGAAAAATACCTGCCTTCCCCGAACTGTTTCCTGTATTTCAAGCCCTGCGGAATCTTCTTGTAAGCTGCTTCGCCATGATAGTAGAACAAAGCTATGGCATATGAATATTTCTCATATGCCAGGCTTTCCTGATGCTTTTCCATCGCCCTGCTCAAAGCAAGATTCAGCCTGTCTGACATGGCATTCCGCGGGGAAATCCAGAAACGTGTAAAGGGAAAGTCGGCTGAGCAATACAAGCACAGGTGACTTTCCCTCGTTCCAAGCTGCCTGCCGCATACTATGCAGCAACGAGGCAGCGCAATGTCCGCCAAGGCAGACAGATAATATTTCAGATTGTCCATTTTTTCTTTCAAATATACCTCCAGATGAATTCCCGGATATATAAAAAAAGAAAAAATGAATCAAAATTCATAAAAATCAGCAGTTCATAGCCCCGCAGCAGTGGATAACCTGGCCGCTGACATATGAAGACAGGTCAGAGCCCAGGAAAAGAGCTACATTGGCCACATCCTCAGGTGTGCCGCCTCTTCTGAGAGGAATCTGCTTCTCCCACTCTTCACGCACTTTTTCTGGAAGAGCATTGGTCATGTCAGTGATGATGAAGCCCGGCGCTATGCAGTTTGCACGGATTCCGCGAGGGCCCATCTCCTTGGCGATAGACTTTGCCAGGCCTATGAGACCGGCTTTAGAGGCTGAATAGTTGCACTGGCCTGCATTTCCTGACACTCCGACTACAGATGACATGTTTATGATGCTTCCGCTTCTCTGCTTGGCCATGACCGGTGTCAAGGCATGTATGAAGTTGAATGCAGATTTCAGGTTAACATTGATGACGGCGTCCCACTGAGCTTCAGTCATCCTCATCATAAGGCCGTCCTTAGTTATTCCCGCATTGTTTACAAGAATGTCGATATGGCCGAACTCATTCAGGATTTCAGCCACTACCTTGTGAGTTTCCTCAAAATCCGCGGCATTTGAGGCATACGCCTTGACTTTAACCCCGTAAGCTTCAAGTTCCTTTACAGTGGCCTCAGCCGCTTCGTTGATAACCAGGTCAGTGAAAGCAATGTCTGCACCTTCAGATGCATATTTCACTGCAATAGCTTTTCCGATACCTCTTGCCGCGCCTGTAATCAGGGCGACCTTTCCGTTTAGAAGTCCCATTTTGTCTCTTTTTTAAATTCAATAGTTTTGTGAATCATCCTGCAAAGATAATAGAAAAAAATATTTTTACTATCTTTGTCCCGCGGAAGCTCTGGTGTTGGAATTGGTAGACAAGAGGGACTTAAAATCCCTTGGGCAGAAATGCCCGTACGGGTTCGATCCCCGTCCGGAGCACCTATAAAAAAGGCTAACTCAAAATTAATCATTGAGTTAGCCTTTTTGTATCTAAAATTTGCCGATTCAGAGGCCGTAACGCAACATGCACCGCGACTCAGCTCAGCAGCTTCTTCACCAGAGTGGAAATGAGCTTTCCATCGGCCTGGCCTGCCAGACGCTTGGTGGCCACGCCCATTACCTTGCCCATATCCGACATCTTGGAAGCCCCGGTCTCGGCGATGATTTTCTGAAGCTCAGCCTCCACCTCGGCTTCTGACAGCTGCTTGGGAAGATACACCTCCATGGCCGCGGCCTCGGCCAGCTCGTTCTCGGCCAGCTCCTGCCGGCCCTGCTGTGCATAGATTTCCGCGCTCTCCTTGCGCTGCTTCACCAGCTTGCCGATAATTTTCACTATGTCCGCATCTGACACTTCTCCATTCGCCCCCTCGGAAGTCTTGGCGAGAAGTATCGCCGCTTTTATGCCCCTAAGGGCGGCGAGGCGCACAGCCTCTTTTGCCTTAATGGCAGAAACCATGTCTGCCTGAATCTGTTTTTCGAGTTCCATATCTCTCCTTTTTACATATTTCACATCTTCGTTATTTGAACTGCTCATATCCCGGCATCGCCAAGCCTGACATAATGTCCTTTACATGCTTGTCGCTCTTCGGGCATATCAGCAGCACATCATCAGTGTCTATCACCACGAAATCCTTCAACCCCGAAATAGCCATGAGCTTGCCTTTATTCTCCGACACCACCAGCGACTCCACGCTGTCCTTCGAAAGGATAAAATGAGCATTGGTTACGTTGCCGTTCTCATCCTTTTTCTTGACAATATTGTACAGAGACTCCCAAGTGCCCACATCGGCCCATCTGAACCTGGCAGGATACAGCCAAGCCTTCGCCGTCTTCTCCATCACGCCGTAATCGATGGAAATCTTGATGCAGTCAGAATACGCTTTCTCTATGAACATGTCCTCCACAGGACTTCCTATGGCATTTTCCCACCCGGCAAACAAACGTGTCACCTCCGGGAGACATCTTTCCATCTCCGAACGTATGGAATCCGCCCGCCACACGAAAATACCTGAATTCCAGAAAAACTCACCGGAGCTGATGAATACTTTTGCCAGCTCCACATCCGGCTTCTCAGTGAAAGTCTTCACCTTCACGGCCTCATGCCTGTCTCCGCTGCACCTGCCTCCGCTCACCTGGATATATCCGTAATTCGGATCAGGCCTCGTCGGCTTCAGCCCCAGAGTCATCAGCACATCACGGCAGGAAGAATACTCCATCGCCGCCAGGATATCCTCTCTGAATGCATCCGTGTCGCGTATGATATGGTCAGCCGGAGTCACCACCATCGTCGCATCAGGATTCCGCTTCAGCAAGACATAAGAAGCATAAGCTATGCAAGGAGCCGTGTCACGCCCATAAGGCTCAAGCAGCAGATTCTTTTCCTCCAGCTCTGGAATCTGCTCCCTCACCAGGCTTCCGAGACGGTCCGTTGTGACCACGAGTATATTCTCCTGAGGCACTATTCCGGCAAAACGGTCATAAGTATCACGAAGAAAAGACTTCCCCGTCTCCGCTATCTCCAGAAATTGCTTAGGCCGCGCGGCTCTGCTCATAGGCCAGAATCTCGTTCCTATGCCGCCAGCCATTATTACACAATAGAAATTGCTGTTCATATCGGTCATTGTTTTACCTGTTCAAAATCTGCCTCCTCCGAGCTGAATCCCGATCGGGATGAAAGCCTGAGGAAAATACTCCACGCTGTAGCTGTCGATGCTGAATGAAACGCTGACCACATCGAAATAGCAGTCCATGTCAGTCTTTCCGTTCTCGCTCAGCCAAGCCCCCGCGGCGGCCGCCATCCTCCTCATTTTCCCCGGTCCCACACTGTCCTCCGGAGACGCCGCCATAGGCACAACGCGGCTCTTCACCTCTACAAAATGTATTCCGTCAGCAGCCATCGATACGATATCCAGCTCCAGATGCCCGGCCCTCCAGTTCCTCGCCAGCACAGTATGCCCTGCATCCACCAGAAACGCCGCCGCAATATCCTCTCCGCGCCTCCCCACTCTTTTCCTCCTGTCACCCTCTCCTCTCATGTTCTTAATATTTATGGCCTGACGGCCAATGTCTGATTCAATGCAAGCCCGCAGCACACACCGATTCCGGCGATAATTCAATACAATGTCACCACAGTGACTCCCGTGCCCCCGAACTGTATATGTTCGTCCGCGACTTTTTCCACGCCCGGCATGGTCCTCAGCAGCTTCTGTATTTCATCCCGGAGCACCCCTGTTCCCTTTCCATGTATAATCCTCACACTCGGAATGCTCAGCATGACTGCATCGTCAATATATTTCGTCACTTTCTCTATCGCATCATTCAGCCTCTCCCCCCTCACATCCAGTTCCGGGCTGAAATTCAACTTTCTCTCCGAAATAGATGAATCTATATGCACAGCAGACACTTTAGGCGCTGAGACCTTCACCGCATCCCTGTACTCGTTGGAAGTAATGCGCTCCACCTTGTCGGGCGAAAGTTTCGAACTGATGTTCCCTATATTCACCACTATGGCCTTTGACGACACCTTGGCAATCTCGCCCACCATGCCGTTGGACTTTATCCGCACTTTTTCGCCAGGTTTCAGCGGGGCATTCCTGAATTCCTCCAGCTTTCTCTGCTCTTCAGCCTGCGCCTCCATCTCCATGCGGGTCTTCTCGTCGGCACGCTGAAGCTTTCTCTGGCGCGCCCTCTCCTTGCGCGCATCAATCTGCCTGATTTTTCTTTCTATATAGTCATCTTTCTCTTTCTGCTCCTGCTCTTTCTTCCTGGTCAGGACAGACACGAAATTCTGCAGCTCCTTCCTGGCTTCCTTGGTGATTTCCTTCTCAGCCTGCGCCTCCTTAATGGTCTTGATGGTGTTTTCCACCTGCCGGTTCGCCCCTGCCACTATCTCCTGAGCCTCTTTCGCGGCTTCATCCAGAATTTCTTTCTTTCGCTTCCGTATCTCAAGCAGTTCTTTCTGATACTTGTCAGTAATGCTTTCCAGCGTCCTGTCGGTATTCCTGATGCGCTCCAGTTTCTCGTCAAGAGCCTTTCTATTGCGCGCTATCCTCCTGAGATTCCGCTCAATTCCCACAAACTCGTCACCCGCCCGGCTCTCCGCATCCTTCACTATAGATTCAGGAAGGCCCATCTTCCTGGCAAGTTCAAAAGCGAAAGAATTGCCAGGCAGGCCTGTTTCCAGTTTAAACAGAGGGGCAATATTCTGCACATCGAACATCATGGCACCGTTCACCACATGCGTATCCGCCCCGGAAGCATACAATTTGAGATTTGTATAATGCGTAGTGAGCACTCCATAAACACCTCTCCTGTCCAGCTCGGCAAGAATCGCCTCTGCTATAGCCCCTCCCGCGGCAGGCTCGGTGCCTGACCCGAACTCGTCTATCAGCACGAGTGTACGGTCGTCCGCACAGGACATCACCTCCCTCATATTGGCGAGGAACGAGCTATAGGTGCTCAAATCATTGTCGATAGACTGGTCATCTCCTATATCGACCATTATACGGTCGAATATCAGCATTTCCGATGTCTCCGATGTCGGAATGAGCATTCCCCATTGAAACATATACTGAAGAAGCCCGACAGTCTTGAGACATACAGACTTTCCTCCGGCATTAGGACCGGATATCATCAGAATCCTCTTTTTGTCAGTCAGGGTGACGGTCAGCGGAACGATTTCTTTCTTTTCCCTCCGGAGAGCTTTTTCCAGGAGAGGATGGCGGGCCTTCCTTATGCTCATCTCTCCTGTAGAAGAGATGACAGGCATGCCTGCTATCATGTCCAGTGCCACATTGGCCTTGGCCATAAGGAAATCGATTTCTCCCATATACTCGGCAGTCATCAGCAAGTCCGGGATGTATGGTCTGAGAAAATCTGAAAATATCGTCAATATTCTGAGAATTTCGCGGTTTTCTGCAAACTTGAGCTCTTTGATTCTGTTGTCCAGCTCCACTATTTCGGCTGGCTCGATGAACGATGTCTTGCCTGATGAAGACTCATCATAAATGAAGCCCGGAACTTTCTTTTTGTTCACTGCCGGGACAGGTATCAGAAGCTTTCCATCTCTGACTGACACAGAAGCATCCTTGTCCGCGACGCCTTCGTCCTGCATCTTTTTAAGGATGGCGTTGACCCTCCTGGAAATGACCCCCTCAGTGTCTTTCAGAGACTTTCTGATAGAGGCCAGCTCTTCAGAGGCAGTGTCTTTCACTTCCCCGTACCTGTCAAGTATCTGGTCTGTCCTGCGCTGCACTTCAGGGAAAGCCATCACAGAGGCCGACATTTTCTTGAGCGCCGGATATATTCCGTCCTTGACAGAAGAAAAAAAGGCCGTGATTTTTCTGACGGTCTCCAGCATGGTCCTCAGCTTGCGCAGAGAGACCAGATTTATATATGATGCCGGCATCTCAAGAAGTTTCAGGAAACCGGCGCAGTCTATATAGCCGCTGGAAGGGAAGCTTTCCTCAAACATGAGAATAAGCCTCATCTCGTCGGTCAGCCGCAGCCTTTCCGTAATGACCTTTTCATCGTTGACGAAAGTTTCTTCCATGGCCCTACCGGAAGCATATTCCGTAGCGCACCTGTCGGCAACCGCTTTCCGTATCCTGTCAAAGCCCAGTTTCTGTTCCAGCCTGATGTCGATATTTTCCTTTACCTCTTCCAAAGTCTATCCCTCCTGCCATTTAGCGAAAGAATTGTTCAACAATAGCTGCAGCTCGTTCGCATTGCTCAACGATGTGATAGTCCCTCCTTTGACGAACGAAATCTGGCCCGTCTCCTCCGACACCACTATCACATCCACGTCTGTCATCTCCGATATGCCTATGGCGGCCTTGTGCCTCATGCCGTAATGCGCCGGGATATCTGTCTTTTCCGTAATCGGCAACGTACATCTGGCCGCAATGATATGGTCCGTACTCATCACCATCGCCCCGTCATGAAGAGGAGAATTCTTGAAAAAGATATTCATAATCAGCCGCTTGCTGATAATGGCGTCTATCCTGTCCCCCGTTTCTATCACAAAATCTATCGGGGACTTGTGAGGGATGACTATCAGTGCGCCTGTCTTCTGTTCTGACATGGAGCGGCATGCTTCCGTGACCTCCTTGACGGTGGCGCTGCCCATGGTCCTGGCCTTGTTTCCGAACAATTTCCCAATGAACCCGTTCTGGCCCACTTCCATGAGATACCGGCTTCCGAATCTTATCAGGAATTTGCGGATTTCAGGCTGGAAAATCACGATGAGAGCCAGGACTCCGACATCCAGCACTTGCCCCATAATGGCTGACATCAGCTTCATATTGAACGCGCTGACTACGGCCCAGACCACATACAATGAAATGATGGCGACGAAAATGCTCATAGCCGATGTCCCTCTGATCCAGCGGAACACCACAAATACGATAAGAGCCACGAGCAATATGTCGAGCACGTCTATGAATGTCAGATTCAAGAAGCCGAACATCCCAAGCAAAATCACTGTCAGTTAATCTTTGCAAAGATACTAAATTCTCGCGAACAGACGACAAAGAATTATTTTTTGGCTCAATAGATTGAAAATTAAAATATTAATTGTATATTTGCAGCCCGCAAAAAAGTATTGCGGAGATTAAGTCATTAATAAACAGTTAATTAAACAAACCAATGCCTGGATTAATTGGAAAGAAAATCGGAATGACTTCCGTTTTCGGTGCTGATGGAAAAAATATTCCATGCACCGTAGTTGAGGCTGGTCCGTGTGTTGTTACGCAGATTCGTACAGTAGAAAAAGATGGTTATGCCGCTGTACAGCTTGCCTATGACGAAATTTCAGAAAAGCACGCCAGCAAGCCTCTTTTGGGGCACTTCGCAAAGGCAGGAACCACCCCTAAGCGCAAACTCGTCGAATTCAAGGCGGATTTCGCTCAGGATCTTAAATTAGGCGACGTCCTGACTGTAGCCGATGTCTTCGCAGACACAGCATACATTGACGTTGTCGGTACTTCCAAAGGTAAAGGTTTCCAGGGAGTTGTGAAACGTCATGGCTTCGCCGGAGTAGGCGGGCAGACCCATGGCCAGCACAACAGGCTCCGTCACCCGGGTTCACTCGGTGCATCATCTTGGCCTTCACGCGTATTCAAAGGCATGCGCATGGCAGGGCATATGGGCAACGAAAGAGTGAAGATTTTCAACCTCGAGGTGGTGAAAATCATCCCTGAGAACAACCTTCTCGTTCTGAAAGGCTCTGTACCAGGAGCAAAGGGTTCATATGTAATTTTGGAGGATTAAGGCTATGGAATTGTCAGTTTACAAGATTGACGGAACAGAATCCGGAAAGAAGGTTGTCCTTAATGATGCCATCTTCGGCATCGAACCTAACGACCATGCAATTTATCTCGATGTAAAACAGTATCTGGCCAACCAGAGGCAGGGCACAGCCAAGACAAAGGACCGCAGCGAGGTGGCTTACAGCACCAAGAAGCTGATCCGCCAGAAAGGCTCAGGCGGCGCACGCCACGGCAGCTTGAAGGCCGGCATCTACGTAGGCGGCGGACGAGTATTCGGACCTAAGCCGCGCTGCTACCGCACAAAGCTGAACAAGAAGCTCAAACAGCTCGCCAGATTCTCCGCACTCTCTTACAAGGTGAAGGAAAATGCTCTCATCATGGTTGAGCCATTCGCCATGGAAGCTCCTAAGACGAAAGAGTTCATCCAGATTCTGAAAAACCTGAAGGCAGGGGACAGGAAAGTGCTGTTTGTTCTTCCTCAGAATTCTCAGAACATATACCTTTCTTCACGCAACATCCCTTATGTAAAGGTGATCACTGTGGATGAAATCAACACATACACCATCATGAACGCATATTCAATGGTAATGGTTGACGGCGTGCAGGATATAATCGAGTCTAGAATCAAATAAACGGTCAAGGACCAATTAAAGAATCAAGTGATGGGAATTATCATTAAGCCTATAGTAACTGAAAAAATGACGGTTCAGGGCGAAAAGTTGAACCGCTATGGCTTCATCGTTGACCGTGATGCCAACAAACTTCAGATCAAGGCCGCTGTAGAGCAGATGTACAATGTGTCCGTGGCTTCAGTCAACACATTGAACTATCACGGGAAAAAGAAATCCCGCTACACCAAGTCTGGCATGCTCCAGGGCCGTGACAATCACTTCAAGAAAGCATATGTCACACTCGCTGGTGATGACAAGATAGATTTCTATAGTAACATTTAAGGTATTGTACAATGGCAGTAAGAAAATTCAAACCGGTAACCCCGGGACAGAGAAACAAGGTAATTAGTGCTTTTGACGACATTACCTGCAAAGTTCCTGAGAAATCTCTGTTGGCTCCGCTCAAGAAATCAGGCGGACGAAACAACCAGGGTAAAATGACTATGCGCTACATTGGCGGCGGTCACAAGAGAATGTACCGTATCGTAGACTTCCGTCGTGACAAAGACGACTGCAAGGCTACTGTAATGACTATCGAGTACGATCCGAACCGCAGCGCACGTATCGCACTTGTAAAATATGAAGATGGTGTAAAGAAATATATCATCGCTCCTAACGGACTGAAAGTAGGGCAGGTAATCGCTTCAGGCCCAGGCGTGGCTCCTGAAGTGGGCAACACTCTTCCACTCTCTGAAATTCCGCTTGGTACACTGATCCACAACATCGAACTCCATCCGGGACAGGGTGCAGCCATGGCGCGCAGCGCAGGTGCATTCGCCCAGCTGGCGGCACGCGAAGGCAATCACGCTATCGTACGTCTCCCTTCAGGCGAGACCAGGATGGTGCTCGTGACCTGCCGTGCAACTGTGGGCACTGTATCTAATCCAGACCACAATTTGGAGTCACACGGCAAGGCCGGACGTAACAGATGGCTTGGACGCAGGCCTCGCAACAGGGGTGTCGTAATGAACCCGGTAGATCACCCGATGGGTGGTGGTGAAGGCCGTGCATCAGGTGGACATCCACGTTCACGCAAGGGTCTGCCAGCTAAGGGCTACAAGACACGTAATCCTAAGAGCGCTTCAAACAGGTTTATCATTGAAAGAAGGAAAAAATAACGGAATAAAACTTTAGAGATTATGAGTCGTTCATTAAGAAAAGGTCCTTATATCCAGCCAAGCCTGGAAAAGAAAATTCTTGCTATGAATGAAGGTAGCATGAAGAAAGAGGTTGTCAAGACTTGGTCACGCGCAAGTATGATCTCTCCTGACTTCGTAGGGCACACTATCGCAGTTCATAATGGAAACAAGTTTATTCCTGTTTACGTTACTGAAAATATGGTAGGCCACAAGCTCGGAGAGTTCGCACCGACAAGAACATTCAGAGGCCATTCGGGCAATCGTAAATAATTAAAATGAAAATTGAATTATGGGAGCTCGTAAAAGATTAATGGCCGAGAGGCTGAAAGCTGAAAAGAAACAGACAGCTATAGCTAAACTGAACAACGTCCCTACTTCACCCCGCAAGATGCGTCTGGTGGCAGACATTATCAGAGGTGTTGAAGTGAACAGGGCACTCGATATTCTCAAATACTCAAAGAAGCATGCTTCTATAAGTCTTGAGAAAGTGGTGCGCAGCGCCATCGCTAACTGGGAAGCTAAAAACCAGGATAAAGCAAGCGAACTGGACTACGGCAATGTGTATATCAAGACCCTCATGGTAAATGAAGGAAGGACACTCAAGAGAATCCGCCCTTGCCCTCAGGGAAGAGCTGGAAGAATCCGCAAGCGTTCAAACCACATCACCGTCATCCTCGATGTCAAGAAACCAGCAACAGTGGAGGAATAAATTATGGGACAGAAAACAAATCCTATCAGCAACAGAATCGGTATCACCCGTGGTTGGGACTCTAACTGGTGTGGTGGTGACTATGCGGCAAAAATCGCAGAAGACTACGAAATCCGCAAATATCTCGTTAACCGTCTTGCAAAGGCAGGCCTTTCCAAGATCGTCATCGAGAGGACTCTGAAGCTTATCACAGTGACTATACACGCGGCCAGGCCAGGCGTCATCATCGGCAAAGGCGGAGCTGAAGTGGATATGCTCAAGGAAGAGCTGAAGAAAGTGACCAGCAAGGATGTCCAGATCAACATCTTCGAAGTGAAGAAGCCTGAAGTGGATGCACACTTCGTAGCTGACAATATTGCCCGCCAGATAGAGGGCCGCGTATCATACAGGCGTGCTATCAAAATGGCTATCGGCACTACTATGAGAGTAGGTGCAGAGGGCATCAAAATCCAGATCAGCGGACGTCTTGGCGGAGCTGAAATGGCCAGAAGCGAGATGTTCAAGGAGGGCCGTACTCCTCTGCATACTTTCCGTGCAGACATCGACTACGCATTGGCTGAAGCTCACACTAAAGTCGGCGTTCTCGGCATCAAAGTATGGATCTGCAAAGGTGAAGTCTACGGAAAGAGGGATCTCTCCCCTAACGCAGGCATCTCTGCAACCCAGGCTCAGAGCAATGGCGGACGCCAGGGAGGCCGTGGCGAACGTCGCCGTGGCGGCAGAAACCGCGGAGGTGACCGCAAGGAAAGCAAATAATCCTGAACACGGATACAGTTAATTGTTGCGGGGAATTTGATTCCCCGCAATTTTTGTTTAAGCAGATGGGGAAAACTGCAAACTGCTAGAAATCTCAGCATTTTTGTATTTTTTTCAAAATATAATTTGATATTTAAAAAAATAGCAGTATATTTGCAGTCCAATTCGAAAGAAAAGGGTTTTCGGGGTGTGGCGCAGTTGGCTAGCGCATCTGGTTTGGGACCAGAGGGTCCTGTGTTCGAGTCACAGTACCCCGACAAAGCGAAAAAGCAACCATCTGATTTGATGGTTGCTTTTTCGCTTTACACCGGAATCCTGATAAAGGGGCAATGATAGAATCAAACTGAGGCTAGATGGGAAAAGCCCGGTACAATACCGAGCTTTATTCCAATCTAAGAGCGCCTCTTAATAATGTTAAATCGTCCAACTTTGGGGGGGGTCACATCATGTGTTTTCGTGTCACCCTCAACCGTATTTCTTCGAGATACAGGATCTTAAGTCTTTCCAGCTACTGAAGCATGGACTTCACCTGGTCGTAAACATTCTGCGCGGTAAAACCTAATTTCTCATCCAGGACTTTGTATGGTGCAGAATAGCCGAAAGACTCTACTCCCCATACCTTGCCGCCAGGCCCGACAAGACTCTCCAGCGATGAAGGGATTCCAGCTGTCAGGCCAAAACGTTTCACACCCGCAGGAAGGACGCTTTCCTGATATGCTTTGTCCTGATTTCGGAAAAGTCCTTCAGAAGGCACAGAAACGATACGCACCCTGATGCCGTCAGCCTTGAGAAGCCCAGCTCCAGCCACCAAAGTGGACACTTCAGAACCGCATCCTATAAGAACTATGTCAGGATTGTCATCTGAAATGCTGAGCACATATGCTCCACGTTCAAATCCCGAGTAATCATTCCCGGCAGGGAGATTAGGAACATTCTGCCTGGAAAGGATCAAACCCGTAGGGGTGGAAGTATTCTCCATGGCGAGTTTCCAAGCCATGGTGGTCTCTTCTGCATCAGCAGGCCTGAGCACAAGCATCGAATTCTTCCCTTTGTGATTCCGGATCCGTTCCAGCAGGCGGAGCTGCATCTCCTGCTCGACAGGCTGATGCGTAGGCCCGTCTTCTCCCACCCTGAAAGCATCATGCGTCCATATGAACTTGACCGGAACTTCCATCAGAGAGGCCATGCGCAGAGCAGGCTTCATATAGTCAGAAAAAACGAAGAAAGTAGCGCAAGCCGCCACTACTCCGCCATGAAGCATCATGCCTATGCAGCAGCAAGCCATCGTCAGCTCAGACACCCCAGCCTGCAGGAAAGCGCCCGAGAAGTCGCCTTTGCGGAATATATGGGTCTTCTTCAGGAAGCCGTCAGTCTTGTCTGAATTCGAAAGGTCGGCAGAAGACACTATCATATTCTCGACCTTGTCCGCCAGAACGCTCAATACAGCAGAGGATGCCGCTCTGGTGGCAATGTCCGGCTTCTGAACTATCGCATTCCAGTCTATGTCAGGCACCTTTCCTGAAAACCACTGATCCATCTTCCTTGCCAGCTCCGGATTAGCTTCAGCCCATGCGGCCTTCTCAGCCTTTTTGACCTTCATGATGGCTGACAGCTCCTTCCTTCTGGCATCATACAGAGCCTGAACCTCAGGGAATATGACAAACGGATTCTCAGGATCTGCCCCGAGATTTTTCATAGTATTTATGTAAGCTTCGCCGCCGAGCGGAGCGCCATGAGTGGCAATGCAGTTTTCATAACTGGTATTGTCAGCCCTGCGTGCACCTTTTCCCATCAGTGTATGGCCTATAATCAAAGCTGGCTTCCCCTGCACAGACTTCGCCCAGTCCAGCGCCTTGCGTATCTGGTCCACATCATTCCCGTCAATCTGCATTACATCCCAGCCCCAGGCCCTGTATTTCATTTCAGTATCCTCTTCAGTGACATCGTCTGTCATAGAGGAAAGCTGGACTTTGTTCGAGTCGAAGAACATGACGAGGTTGTCCAGTCCGAGATGTCCTGCGATACGGCCCGCACCCTGCGAAATTTCCTCCTGGATACCGCCGTCGGATATGTAGGCATAGATCGTCTGGTCCATCCGGTCTCCCAATCTGGCTTTCAGGAACTTGGCGGCTATGGCCGCACCTACTGCAAAGGTATGTCCCTGACCGAGAGGGCCTGAAGTATTCTCGATGCCGCGATCCACATTCACTTCAGGATGCCCCGGAACAGGGCTTCCCCACTGCCGGAACTGCTTGAGCTCGTCAACAGTGAACTTTCCTGACAAAGCCAGCACAGAATAAAGCATAGGCGACATATGGCCAGGGTCAAGGAAAAAACGGTCCCTGCCTTCCCAGCGCGGATTTTCCGGGTCATAAATCAGGTACTCGGAATACAGGACGTTTATGAAGTCTGCGCCGCCCATCGCGCCTCCAGGATGCCCTGATTTCGCCTTTTCCACCATTGAAGCCGCCAGAATTCTGATATTGTCCGCGGCCCTGTCCATAAGTTTCTTGTCGTTCATGACTACAGTTGACTAATAATTCATCGTATAAACACCAAATGGCCCTCAAAAATAAACAATTTTAACGTCAACTCTAAACTTTTTTCCAAAATAGACGACTTTTACAGCCATAAAAAAGAATTGCGGCGCCGTGACGCCGCAATTCTGAAAAGTTAAATACCTTGCATCCGTCAGAGATTCGGATTCACTGTCTTCCAATCCTCGATAGCAGGGATAATGTTCAGGCCGATGATCTCGTCACGCATCTTGCAGAGATGCTCGTAAGAAGCATCAAGCGCGGCCATCTCTTCAGCTGTACCCTTTACTTCTGAATAGTGGACACCTGTGCCGTCGATAACTGTCGGCATAGCCATCATCACATTGTGATACTTAGGAGTATTCACATAGCATCCTGCTGGCCAGGTGAACGGCTTGCCGCCCATAGCCGCGGCTATCATCTCGATAGACACATATGCAGGGCTCTGGAATGATGAACGGCCTCTGAGCTCGATAATCTTCTTTCCGCCCTGGATGACATCGCCTTTGATTTCATCCCACTTTACAAACGGGAGCTTGGAGCCGAGAAGCTCAGTGAAAGGCACGCCGTCGACCTTGGCCTCTGAAGCAAACACTGCCATCTGCTCGCCGTGCCCGCCATATGTATGGCATCCTGTCACCTTGCTCTGCTGAACGCCGAACTCCTGGGCAAGGGCGCTCTGCAGCCTGGTGGAATCAAGCGCAGCCAAAGTAGTGAGCTGGGAAGGCTTCAGCCCTGAATGGAGAAGAGTGACAAGACCGGTCAGGTCGGCAGGGTTGAAGATAATGACCACATGCTTCACATCCGGGCAATAAGACTTGATATCCTTTCCAAGCTGCTCTGCAATTTCGCAGTTGCCTTTGAGCAAGTCTTCGCGAGTCATGCCCTGCTTACGCGGAGCGCCGCCTGAAGAAACCACATATTTAGCGCCTGTCAAAGCCTCTTTGATATCATCAGTATAAGTGATTTCGGCTCCGTCAAATGCACAATGGTACATTTCCTCTGCCACACCTTTCAACCCAGAGGCAAACGGGTCATAAAGGCAAAGATTTGGAGTAAGCTTCATCATCATGGCAGTCTGGGCCATATTCGACCCGATCATTCCGGCCGCACCGATGATAGTCAATTTTTCATTAGTCAGAAAATCCATAATACACTATATTTTAAGCAATTTATCTATTCTTTCCCTGTCCTGCCGGACAATGACGGCAAGGAGCTCTGAATCGTTCAACAATCTGACAAATATAATAATTTCTTTGACTCTAAGTAAAATTTGAACATGATTATTTCTCAAAAGATTCCTGAGGAGATATTTTTCGTAAATAAATAAGGCTTGATTTAAAAAATAACTATATTTGCAGACTGAATCAAAACAGATTAAAAGAAGTGGAACCTCCCAGTCCTATATTGAAACCTTCCGGTACAGAGGCGGACGCGATGTCTGACGATCCGCTGTCGAACTGCGTTTTCATGATACTTGGCTGTCCATCCGGGTCTGCAGAAGAAGCCGGATGCTATTATGTATGCGCCTACACGGCACATACAGGATTGATGCATATAGGAATGACCGGGTGCGCCATTTCATAATACGGGAATTATTGATACTATGGGATTATATTTAAGGAAGACCCTTGACAACAAAGCGGAGATAGGAGTCTGGCAGATAACGGAATCAGAAGACGAGCTCATAGCCATGAGCTCGGTGCCAAGCGACGAGATGGAGGAAATCTCGCTGATCCGCAGTTCCTCCCTGAGGAAGCAGAAACTGGCAGTAAGAGCCCTCCTGAACGAAATGTTCGAGGAGAAAGTTTACCTCGGCCATCATGACAACGGCAAGCCGTTCCTGGAGAACTGCATCACAAACATAAGCATCACCCACTGCGAGAAATATGTGGCAGTCATCACCCACCAGGAGGACGATCTCGGCATAGACATAGAATCTCTGGACAGGGATTTTTCAGCCGTAGAACAAAAAGCCCTCTCCGAAGAGGAGATTGAAGACCTCGACGATGACCAGAAAAACGAGCAGCTGGCTATCTACTGGTGCGCAAAAGAAGCCATTTATAAAAGGATGTCTCAGAACAGAGTCGACTTCGCCGAACAGATAGAAGTGGAGAAATTCACACTTAAAGGCAAGGGCGAACTGGAGGCTACATTCACGCACAAGGACGGGCACGAAGAGGAATTTGAGCTCGGCTATGTCTTCTTCGACAGGCATGTCCTGGTATGGGTGGTCGGATAGGCGATGTAACAGCCTTGTTATCCAATTTTGAACTTTTCAAATTTGACAATTATATATTGCCCTGTTAACCAGCGAGTTAACAGGGCAATTTTATATTGTGGAAAACTTTTTATCAAAGCTTTCTGATATCATAAAGATAATTGGTTTATCTTTGCTCCTGCTGTCCGTGATGACGGCGGCATTTTTCGACGCATATTGAACATCTGCGGAGATGTTTAAGTTTATCGGCAGAATATTGGAAAATTAAAACAGCTTCTGAATTATGGTCAAATTTGTTATCAAGAGAGACGGGCGCATTGTCGACTTCGACAAGAGAAAGATTGTAGATGCCGTGCTGAAGGCTATGGATGTCACTGAGGAAGGCGAAGACATAGTCCTGGCGGCAGAGATTGCTGCAACAATATCGAAGATTGATACAGAAAGCATGAGCGTGGAGGACATCCAGGACCATGTCGAGATGGAGCTGATGAACAGTCCGAGAAAGGAGGTTGCGAAAAAATACATTGCCTACAGAAACCAGCGGAATCTGGCCAGAAAGGCTAAATCACGTGAAATATTCAAGGAAATCATAGAGGCGCAGGCTACTGACGTGACCCGTGAAAATGCCAATATGAATGCCGACACGCCAGCCGGGATGATGATGAAGTTCGCATCTGAGTCCACCAAGTCGTTTGTGGACGAATGCCTGCTGTCGGAAGATGTAAAGGATGCCGTGAAAAACGGATATATCCATATTCATGACAAGGACTACTACCCTACCAAAAGCCTCACATGCGTGCAGCATCCTCTGGACAAGATTCTGAAAAACGGTTTCTTTGCAGGCCACGGCGAATCCAGGCCGGCAAAAAGGATAGAGACAGCCAGCATCCTGGGATGCATTTCCATGGAGACAGTGCAAAATGAAATGCATGGAGGCCAGGCCATACCGGCATTTGACTTTTACATGGCCCCGTTCGTCAGAAAGACATTCCAGGAGGAGATAGACAAAATCAGCGACATGCAGGGCATAGACTACAGCCATCTGAAAAACATAGAACTGGATGACTATATAAAAAGAGACCTGATAGGAATCCAGGGCGAAGAAAGAGCTGTCCAGCACGCCATCAACATGACTGTAAGCCGTGTGCACCAGTCAATGGAGGCATTTGTGCACAATATGAACTCCATTCATTCCAGAGGAGGGAACCAAGTGGTTTTCAGTTCTATAAATTATGGTACAGACACATCTGCAGAAGGGCGCTGTGTCATCAGGGAAATCCTCAACACAACATACGAAGGCGTAGGAAACGGCTCCACAGCCATCTTCCCTATCCAGATCTGGAAAAAGAAAAGAGGCGTGAGCTATTTGCCTGAAGACAGGAACTATGACTTGTACAAATTCGCCTGCAAGGTATCTGCAAGGAGATTCTTCCCGAACTTCCTGAACCTGGACGCCACGTTCAACCAGCACGAGCTCTGGAGAGCTGACGACCCTGAAAGATACAACTACGAAGTGGCCACGATGGGATGCCGCACCAGGGTTTTCGAAAACCGCTTTGGACCGAAAACATCTATTGGCAGAGGGAATCTTTCATTTACTACTATAAATATCGTACGCCTGGCCATAGAATGCATGAACGAGCCAGACCAGAACAAGAGGATACAGATGTTCTTCGAAAAACTGGACTGGGCTCTCAACGTCACAGCCAAGCAGCTCTGCGAAAGATTTGATTTCCAGAAAACTGCGCTCAAGAAGCAGTTCCCTCTCCTGATGGGCGCATTATGGCTGGGCAGCGAAAACCTGAAGGAAGATGACACCATAGAAGCTGTCATCAACCAGGGGACACTCGGAGTAGGGTTCATCGGGCTTGCAGAAGCACTGATAGCACTGACTGGCAAGCATCATGGAGAATCCGAGGAATCACAGGCGCTCGGACTGAGGATAGTTTCCTATATGAGGGACAAGGTCAACGAGTTCTCTGAAAGATACCAGCACAACTTCAGCGTGCTCGCCACTCCTGCGGAAGGGCTGGCCGGGCGTTTCACGAAGATGGACAAGAAAAAATTCGGAATCATTCCTGGCGTAACCGACAAGGAGTACTACACAAATTCAAACCACGTGCCTGTGTACTATCACTGCACGCCTAAGCACAAGGCGGAAGTCGAAGCCCCTTACCATGCGTTGACTGGCGGCGGACACATCTTCTATGTCGAGATTGACGGCGACGCCACTCACAATCCTGAAGCTATCATGGCCATAGTGGACCTGATGGACAAGTACAATATGGGATACGGCTCTGTGAACCATAACAGGAACCGCTGCATGGACTGCGGATTCGAAAATGCAGACGAGGATCTTGAAGAATGCCCTAAGTGCCATAGCAGGCATATCGACAAACTGCAGCGCATTACCGGATATCTGGTAGGAACGACCGAAAGGTGGAACAGCGCTAAGCTGGCTGAACTGAAAGACCGCGTTGTCCACAAATAAGATAGATAGTTTAACAAGATCCGCAGAAATATCCTGCCATGACCATAAGGATACTGGATATATTGGAGGAGACCATGGCCGACGGGCCTGGTCTCCGAACTTCTATATATTGCGCAGGATGCGCACATCACTGTCCCGGATGTCACAATCCTCAGTCCTGGGATTTTAACGGCGGGCATGAAGCGTCAGTGGAAGAGCTGCTGGAAATAGTCAAGTCAGACGAATTCAGCAATGTGACTTTTACCGGAGGAGATCCGCTTTACCAAGTCGAAGCGTTTACAGAGCTGGCACGCAGAATCAAGGAAGAAACTGCAAAGACCATATGGTGCTACACAGGCTTCACTATAGAAGAGATACAGGCAGACAAAAAGCTGTCGCAAATCCTGCCGTATATAGACGTGCTGGTGGATGGCCCGTTCATCCAGGAGCTCAGAGATACAGAGCTGCTTTTCAGGGGCAGCTCGAACCAGAGAATCATATATCTGCACGGGAATCCGGAAGAAGATGTCATCCCCGGGACTGTGGCGACAATACCGCTGAAATAAATCTGTTTTTTTCAGTGGTGGATGAATACACATTGTCATAGCCGCACTCAGGACACCAGCCGCCTCCAAGAAGGACATATTCGAGCGAAGATGTAAACCTGTGCCCGTTCTCGCACTCCCATTCGAACATAGACCCGCGCTTCCCTATGGCATCGGAAGCCGTAGAAGGCCCGAGAAATTTTCCTCCCCGGAACTCGGCGGCGGACTTCAGCTCTGCTTCATCCAGACTGTAGATGGACTTGGACGTATCATATCCTTTCGGGAAATCTGCCGCTTCTCCAGCCTGGCGAGCCTTTTCCAGATTCTTCTCAAGCGGAGCTGACGGCCTGGCCTGATCCCAGGACCTGATGTTTTCATAGTTTTCACGGGAACCATAATACGCTTTCAGCTTCTCCTCGTCATTTTTTGCCCACGACTGAGTTCCGAGACCGTCCTCAAATGCCAGAGGCTTCAAGAATGCCTTGATCAGGCAAGCAGGGACGATACGGGCGAGAGAATAATACCATGGAAGGCGCGCCGCCAGGCTCCTGAAATATTCATCCACTGGAATATTGGCTCTGAAATGAAGGTAATTCTCCAGGATATCTGCATCTTTGTACCACATTCCATGAAAATTCCGGGTGGCAAACCATTGCGGTTCAAACACTTTTTCCACCGAACTTATGCCCAGCGGCTTGAGGAGCATATTCTCGAAGTCATAGTTGACGAGACGGTACTCTTCCCCGCTGCTGATATTGTAGAACCTGTTCCAGAACTCGTCCGGCACCCAGTCCTCGACGACATTGGCCAGCACACGGCCTGAATCCTCCACCGTCGCCCATTCCAGGACTCCGCGGACAGGCACATGAAAAGCCGTGGGATTTATCTGCTTGAAAATGCCTGGATACAGAATTCCAGTCTGACGGAGAGACACCCACCATCTGATGCCTGAATCGGCAATCACGCGCTCTGCGATACACTTCGACACCGAATATTTGTCAAACTTGCTCGCGTAGACAGGCTCGCCGGCTTCACCCCAGTGCATAGGAGGCATCCTGTCGCCGCACTGAGCCACAGATCCGATATACACTACCTTGATATTATCGTGTTCAGGCTGCGCAAGCACAGCCTTCACAATATTCTCGGCCGCAGACACATTTGTCTTCAATGTCTTCTCCGGATAATAATCTGCGGCCGGTGACACCATGCCGCCTACATGCAGAACGAAATCCGCACCCTCCACGCCTTTCAGCACATCGTCATAAGAAGTAAGGTCGCCCCATACGACAGTCACCGAAGGATCATTCATATATGGTGCGAGCTTTTTCTTATTTTTCCGGCTCGGCCGCGCTATGACACGTATATTGAACCTGTCTTTCTTTTTCAGCAGCTCGGTAAATCCGGCCCATCCCATATTTCCGGTGGCGCCGGTCAAAAAAACTGTTTTTTTCATTGTCTTATCCGTCTTGTTTTCTGTCACCGCAGCCACGACTCAGGATTCTGAGGCTTCGAGCCTTGCCAAATCTGAAAATGCAGCTGCGTTTCTCCGCCGATAGTGTCCACTGTGCCTATCCTCTGCCCGGTTTTCACTTGGTCTCCAGGCTTGACAGCAGTGGTTTTAAGTTTGCAATAGAACGAGAAATAATTTCCATGCTGCACCAGCACACACTGGTTGTATCCTGGCATAACCACTATCTGCTTGACTACTCCGTTGAATACGGCGCTCACTTCAGCCCCCTTGGACACAGCTATCGATATGCCGTTGTTGAAAGGCAGTTTGACATTCGTGAACACCGGATGATAATGCTGGCCGAAGCGGTCCACAACCACACCCTGCACAGGCCATGGAAGCTTTCCTTTGTTCTTGGAGAACTCCTCTGCCAGTTTGTAATCAATCTCCTGCTTTGCACCTTTGGACTGGGACGCTTTCATCGCCTCACGGATAATCTGCTCGATTTTCCTGTCCAAGGCCTCGACCTGCTTCTTCTTGGCGGCAAGTTCTTTCTCATATCTGGCCCTGTTCTTTTTAAGCTGGGCTACAATGGAAACTATCTCTGACTCTTCTTTCTGCAGGGACACCAATTCCGCCTGTCTGCTTTTCCTCACCTCCTCAGCATCTGCCTTGAGAATTCTCAGCCTGGACCTCTCATCTTCCAGAGCCTGCCTGGCGGTGCGGATTCTTTCACCCTGCGCTCTGGCCTGGGATGAAAGATTCCTGAAATAGCTGTACCGCCTGAACGCCTGGCCCAGATCATCGCTGGCTAAAATATACATATACCATACACGGGCATCCCGATTCTTGTAGGCGCTCCTGATGAGTTTCTCATAATATAAGGAAAGAGTGTCCAGTTCAGCATTCATCCTGTTTATCTTCTTCTGTGTCAGATAGATCTCATCAGAATATCTCCGGATCTGCCTGTCACTTTCCTTTATCAAGGCTTTCCTGCCTGACACTTTCGCCCTGACCAATGTCAGGCGGGCCAGCTCGCCACGGCTGCGTGAGACAATTTCATCCAGCTGGCGGTCAAGCAGTTCAATATCTTTCTCCAGCTTCGCCTTGCGCTTCTCATACTCCGCAGTATCCTGAGCATATGCGCACATGGCTTGCCCGAAAAACATAAGCGAAGCCAGCATTATGTAACAGAAGCCTCTCATCTGTCTTGTTTTTTCATTTCACTCTTCCGCTGGCTGATCCGGCTATCCAGATCCTCTATCTCGCCATTGTTTATGGCTTTCGCCTGATTCCAGTACAAAAATGCAAGATCATATTCCTTAAGGGCAAACAGGACTTCCGCATAATGATCCAGAATCACGGGGCTCTCCTTGCCTCCGTACAGCATTACGGCATTCTTGAAGAAAGGCTTGGCTTCCAGCGCCTTGCCTTGCAGAAACAATATCCATCCGAATGTATCGAGATAGGTGGAATTGTCAGGTTCAAGCTCGACAGTCCTTTTGCTCATCGCATAAGCTTTCTTCAGATTTCTCTTTTCCATGCTCAAGAAATAAGCATAGTTGTTCAGTACTGGCACATAATCCGGATTCACTGCCAGAGCCTTGTCATACGACTTGTATGCCTTTTTCTGCTCGCCTAACTTGTAATACATGTCACCCATCGTGGTATAGGCGTTCAGCACCGTGGCGCTGTCTTCGGGAGCCAATGAAAGCACCTTCTCGCAGATTTTCACTACTTCCGCGTAGTTGCCCCTGTTATATTCACCCAGGCTGGCATACTCCCAGAAAGCAGGCTCGGAAGGGAAACGCCCCGCGGCCTTCTCAGCTTCTTCAACAAGCTTGTCCCAGCTGCGGCTGTACATCAGCATTTCCACATACGAAGCCGCGGCAGAGAGGCTCTGCGGCCATGTCTCTGCGTTCACTCTGAAATACTCCTGAGCTTGGGCATTATTGCCTTTAGCGTAATAATAAATGCCGGCTGTAGTCAGCACGGTGGAATCCTTAGGATATTTGGACGTGCAGATGGACATAAGCGAATCCATCTGCGGGCCGAAACTCTTGAAGAAAAACTGGTCCATGGAACGGATCAGGACATTCAAATACTGACATTTTCCGTCAGACGCTATTTCATCATTCTCCATAAATCCGTACAGCTCCTGAAAATACCTGTCATAGTTCCTGGTGATGCGGAATGTCTCAGCCCTGCCCAGCAAGGCCGGGGCATAGGACGGCTCCAAGTCGAGCGCCTCGTTGTAGAGAGAAAGGGCAAGCGAGTCGTTGTACATGGACAGCTGCCTGTCTCCAAGGATGGACAGCACCTGGACAGACGAATATTTACTGTTGAAATCCTCCAGATACTCATAGCCCTCATCCTCACGGCCGAGATTTCTGAGAATGTCGAACTTCGCCAGAGCGGTCATGTCGCTGCTTCCGAAAACAGTCTCTATCTGATCTATCGTCTCCAATGCCTTCTCCTGCCGGCCCTGCCTCTGATAGAGCTCCACCATGGAATAATACAGATCATATTTCTTAGGGAAGTCCCGGATCAAATCCTCGAACATGGACAGAGTCAGCTCTTCTTTTCCGGCGGCAGAATACACCATGGCGAGCCTGAATCTGTACCAGAAATTCGTAGAATCCAGGCTCACGGCTTTCTTCAATTCCGCTTCAGATTTTTCTATGTCATTCAGGCAAAACTGAGTAAGCCCCATATAAAAATGCGCGGCGTCATTCTCCGGAGACATATCCAGAACCTTCTGCAGGACTGACCTGGCCTCTTCAAATCTGCCGTCATCATATAAATTCACAGCAGTGATTATCTGGTTCTCTGCAAGCTTATCCCCGCTGTCCTGAGCTGAAATGCCTGACGGCAATATCATGAATATTGTTCCAGCCAATATAACAGCCAAATATAATTTTCTCATTTCTGCTCCTCCTGGCAAAACTTTACAAAAATAGCATAAAAAACATTAATTCTGCATTTCAGGTTTCTTTCAAATCATCAAAATCGATTATCTTTGAAAAAATTGCGGGAAAGATGCAACATTCATACTAGGCGAAGCATCTTCTTCGCGCAGGTTGAACGAAAATTTGGAGACGACACTGTGGACGAGACCTCGGAGCTTAGAACGATCGAGCTGTGCAAAAAGGGGGACAGAAGTGCTCAGAAGGCCTTATTTGACCTGCTGGCGCCTCGTATGTACCCCGTGTGCATCAGGTATGCCGGTGACAGCGAGGTGGCGCAAGATCTCCTGCAGGATGGTTTCGTCACGCTTTTCTCCAAGCTCGACACTTATAAAGGTGAAGGGTCGTTCGACGGGTGGGCACGCCGTATTTTCATAAACACGGCACTGATGTACCTGCGGAAAAAGGATGCCCTGAAAATGAGCGATGAACTCGAAAATGCCAGGCATCTGAGCTCTGACCTTGAAGACCAGATGGACAATATCGGCTACAAGGAACTGATGAAGCTGGTGACATCTCTGCCTCCCGGATTCAGGACGGTGTTCAACATGTATGTCATCGAGGGATACTCCCACAAGGAGATTGCCGAGATACTCGGAGTCTCGGAGACTACCTCAAGGACGCAGCTCAGCCGTGCAAGAATCTGGCTGCAAAACAGGATAAAAGGAAAAACTGATGACAAAAGGCGAAGAAAATAGGTTTGACTCCATGTTCCGGTCTGTCCTTAGAGATGCGCAGGAAGATGTTCCTGACGGCATCTGGGCGAGGATAGAAGGACGGCTTCCTGCTGTCGGGACGGCGGCAGAGGAAAAAGCCGGGGCCGGACACGAAAAGACCCGCCGCATCATTCCTCTGTGGGCCAGGATTTCTTATGGCATTGCCGCGGCGGCGGCAATAGCGTCTATTTTGTTCGTCTCAGGAACATTTGACGACAGCATTTCCCGCAAAGCATATGACAACATGGCAGATGCCGGAATTCAGAATGAAGTGGACATTCTCGATGAAGATAAAGCTCCAGAAGCCGTGAGTCCGGTGAAAACCCTGGCAATGGCCGAGCCTGGCATCGGCAAGGAAAGCATTCCACAGGAAACCTTGCCATATCCTGCCGCTTCTTCCAGCAACGGATTGGCATATACCGGAGTGGACACAGCGCAAAGCAGAACAGAAATAATAAATACTGACGACAGCAGTAGTACCGATATTGCCGGAGGCACCGGAAACAAAGACATTGCCGGAGGCGCCGAAGAAATAAAGAATGAGCATCCTTCTCTGCCGGATACTGATGCAGACGATGCCTTGAACTCAGCTTATGATGACAGCGAGGCGTGGAAAAAACTCATGGAAGAGGAAAAACAGAACCGGAAAATCCGGACTTCCATCACCCTGTCAGGCAACGCTGTCAGCAATACAAATACAGCCGCCAGCAGGGATGCGTCAGCCCCTGTGAGCTATCTTCCAAGCAAAAACACACCGAAGAAAGATGTCGTCAGCGAGGCCAGCGAATCATCATATTCAGTCCCTGTCTCTTTCGGGGTCGGGGTCAAAATCAATTTCACTGAAAGATGGGCTCTGGGAGCAGGTGTGAATTATTCGCATCTCAGCAGAACTTTCGCAGGCACATTTTTCGACTATGAAGGGGACGTCCTGGTCTCAGACAACACATATTCAAATATAAGAAACAGGCAAGACTATATAGGCATTCCTGTAAATGTCTATTTCAGCATCCTCCGGAATGATTTCATCGACTTCTATGCATATGCAGGCGGCACTGCTGAAAAATGCGTGTCCAACAAATTCATAATGACGGCAGAAGGCATGGGCATCCATCACAGCGAGCCTGTGCAGGGTTTCCAGTTCTCCGCAAATGCCGGACTGGGCATGGAATTCATCATAGCAGATACATTCGGCATCTATATAGATCCAAGCATGAGGTACTACTTCCCTGATGCACGCCAGCCGCGCAGCATAAGGACGGCCCAGCCTCTGATGTTCGGACTTGAACTAGGCTTCCGTATCCGCCTCTGACCAGCTGACTGTGCGTGACCCGTCAGGGTTCACGGAAATCTTCACTGCCAGCGTCTCCTCCGGGAGCAGGCTTCCAATATTTTCAGGCCACTCTATCAGACAGAGGTTTCCGCTGTCAATATAGTCATAAAAGCCTATATCCATAGCTTCGGACGGGGTGTTTATCCTGTAAAAATCGAAATGATATACAGGCTGACCATCCGTCGCGAGGTATTCGTTCACTATAGTGAAAGTAGGAGAACAGACAGCATCCCCCACTCCAAGCCTGCGGCAGATGGCGGCGGTGAATGTCGTCTTTCCTGCGCCCATAGGTGCAAAAAAGGCGATAATCCGATGTCCTGCTGTCTTCTCTAGAAATTCTCCGGCGGCTCTGTCGAGGTCTTCCAGGTTCTTTATGATGATTTCGTTTTGCATATCCTTGTTCTGTTTGATTTGACAATGGTAAAAATACAGATAAAAACGGGAACTACAAAACCGGTGGCTTCCTGTCCAGGAAACGATATCTGACGGCTTCTGATATATGGCTGAGGGCGATGTCTCTTTTCCCGTCCAGATCAGCTATAGTCCTGGTCACTTTAAGTATCCTGGTGCACGCCCTGGCTGAAAGCCCGTCTCGTGTCATAAGCTTTTCCAAAAACGCCGCGCTCCTGCCGTCGATATGGCAGAACTCCTCTATCATGCGCCCGGACATGCCGGCATTGCTATGGATATCTGTCCCCCTAAAGCGAGTCTCCTGAATCTTCCTGGCCCTGGACACCCTGGCGGCGACTTCGGCTGACGCTTCCTCGCGCCTGCGCCCGATCAAGCTGGATGCGTCTACCGGACTCAGCCACAGCTGTATGTCTATTCTGTCCATCAGCGGCCCGGAAAGTTTGGAAAGATAAGCCAGTCTTCTGCCGGGAGAGCAGGAGCACCTGTCGCCATCGCCATAATATCCGCACGGGCACGGATTTGAAGCCGCTATCAACATGAAGTCTGCCGGATACTCCACCTTGTTCTTCAGCCTGGATATAGTGACTTTCCTGTCTTCCATAGGCGCCCGGAGAGCTTCTATGACCCTCTTCGGGGCCTCGCACAGCTCATCAAGAAAAAGGACTCCGTTGTGCGCCAGGGAAATTTCCCCGGGCATAATATTCTCCGAGCCTCCTCCTATAATAGCATTCAGCGATGAACTGTAATGAGGCGACCTGAACGGACGGCGGCGGATCAACCCTGTTCTGGAAGCGCCTTTCCCGGCTACAGAATATATCTTGCTGGTCTCCACCGCCTCTTCCGTGGTCATCGGAGGCAGAATTCCTGCAACAGCCTTGGCCAAAGAACTTTTTCCCGAGCCTGGAGGGCCTATCATAATCACATTATGGCCTCCTGCCGCGGCAATCTCCAAACCGCGTTTCGCCCCGGACTGGCCGAAAATTTCCGCAAAATCCATCACATCCCCCTGACAGGAATCGATTCCTGACGGCTTTTTGAATCTGTTCCTGGCCAGGAGGCCTCCACAGTCCTCCCTCTCTTCCAAAATACGCAGAACATCTGCCAAAGTATCTACACCATAAATATCACATCCATCATATTCCACAGCCTCCGAAGCAGACCCGGAAGGCAGAATGCATCCAAGCCCGAGATCCTTCGCCAGGGCCGCTATAGGCAATGCGCCAGGGACATCCCTGACTGACGCATCCAGACCAAGCTCGCCCATAATGACATACTTTTCGATCCCGGGAAATTCTCCCTGTCCAGACGAGGCTATGATACCCAAGGCTATCGGCAGGTCGTAGCCGCTCCCCTTTTTATGCATGTCAGCGGGGGCCAGGTTTATCACTATCTTTCTTCCCGGGATTTTGAATCCCATGGACTGCAGAGCAGTAACCGTCCGGAGAAGGCTCTCCTTCACAGCGGCGTCTGCCAGGCCGACCAGATGTATACCCAGACCAGATGAAATATTCACCTCAACATTCACAGGCACAGCTTGTATCCCTGAACATTTGGCACTCAAAACATTTCTAAGCATTTTTCAGCAAATATCAATGATATCGCGGAAAACGGCCGCAATAAAAAGAAAAACTGACACAAAAAAAAGAAAAAGTTTAACTTTGCATAAATCGACAGAAAATGTTACGGGATTTTTTCATACAGACAGGGCAATACTTCCTGTTTCTGAAAATTGTCTTCAAGAAACCTGAAAAATGGAAAATCTTCTGGAGGCAGTTCATTCTCGAAGCAGACAAGCTCATCGTGTCATCAGTAGTGCTGGTGTCCGTGATCTCCATATTCATAGGAGGGGTGCTCGTCATCCAGACAGCATCGAACATGAACAATCCGTTTCTGGACCGCATGCTTGTAGGATACATGGTGAGAGAAAGCCTCATCCTGGAATTCTGCTCGACAATGGTGGCACTGATTCTGGCAGGCAAGATAGGATCGAACATAGCTTCCGAGCTGGGCAGCATGCGCATAACCGAACAGATTGACGCCATAGAGATGATGGGAGTGAACTCAGCATCTTTTCTGGTCCTGCCCAAAGTGCTGGCAGTGACCGTATTGAGCCCGCTCCTGGTGCTTCTGAGCTTCGTGCTGGGGCTGGCTGGAGGCTGGCTGGTCGTATATATGACATCCATAATACCGTTAGCAAAGTACACCGCAGGGCTGAAGTACTGCTTCACCGAATTCTATGTATTCTACAGCTGTGTCAAAATGTCGATATTCTGTTTCATGATATCTTCAATAGCCGCATTCAAAGGATATTATGCAAAAGGCGGGGCGCTGGGAGTAGGACGCTCAAGCACCAAGTCCATAGTGATATCGTGCATCCTGATACTGATGTTCGACCTGATAATCACCCAGCTCATGCTTTACTGAAAAGCGTTTTCCACTGCGACATGCCATGATCAAAATAGAACATTTACATAAAAGTTTCGGAGACATCCATGTACTGAAAGATATTTCCATCGAATATCAGAAAGGTCTGTGCAACATGATTATCGGGGCCAGCGGTTCAGGGAAGACTGTCCTGCTGAAAACTCTGATAGGGCTCATGGCTCCTGACAGCGGAACTGTGACATTCAACGGGCGGGACATTTCCGGACTCCCGTATGAAGAAAAAAAACTGTTCAGGCAGAACATCGGGGTGCTTTTCCAGAACAGCGCTCTATTTGATTTCGCCACTGTAATAGAAAACGTGATGTTTCCCATGGACTTCTTCACAGACTGGACCCGGAAACAAAAAATAGAACGTGCACTATATTGCCTGGAAAGAGTGAACGTCCAGGGCAATGAGAAAAAATATCCGGGAGAGCTGAGCGGCGGCATGCAGAAAAGAGTCGGCATAGCCCGCGCCATCGCTCTGAACCCGGAATATCTGATATGCGACGAGCCGAATTCAGGGCTGGACCCGGAAACAGCCATCATGATAGACCAGCTGATACATGGCCTGACCAAAGAATTCGGGATGACCACCGTCATCAACACGCATGACATGAACTCGATCCTGGAAATAGGCGACAATATAGGCTTTCTGCATCAAGGAAGAATGCTGTGGCAGGGAGACAGGCACACTATCTTCAAAACCGAATGCCAGGAGCTGAGGAAATTCATATGCGCCAATTCCCTCGCCCGGAACATCATGGAACAAAACGAGAAATAACAGACCTGTCCAAACCCGCTGTCTCATATTCGACTGTCACGCCCAGGCCGAGAAAACATCCGTTCATGGAAAGTTCCACCTCTTCTCCGTCCTTGATATACAACGGAGGCATGCCTGCCTCCAATGGATTCAGGCACAAACAATAATGTCCATCGCTGAAAGCCGCCGTGGACACCGCGGCCAGGCAATAGTTTTCCGGAAATCTGACATATTCTCCATCCAGGTACATATACTGGACATATATGTCCGCACCATAATATCCGACAGCTCCAAGATGTTCGCCATCCGGATAGCAGGCCAGCACAGTGAAAGAATCATCGAAAGTCTCAAGCTCTTCACCGTCCTTCCGCAACACATTTCTGCTGTCGAGAGTATACAGCACAGGAGTGCCATCCTCCATTTCCACACAGACCACATCCCCGTAAGATGCAGGCAGCTTCAGCTCGGACTGCGTGCTCCCGCGCACGAAATAATGCCTCCCAGAAGCTGTCTTATAGACAAATACAGGATCTCCGCCATCCATCATCAGGCCGGAAACCACCTCTCCTACATCGGAGACGGCTATCACCTCCTCGCCGCATCTCAATGTCCATCCTGACTCGTCTTCCGGTATCCCGAGAATGTATATTTCTGCATCACCTGCCTCCACAACGCTATGCAGTGCTTCAGATTCAGGATAGCTGAACTGCTTGGCTCCATCCTTCATGATTACAGTCTCCGAGGCCGCCACATATCCGGTAAAGACATGCGCGCCCACACACCTGACCATCCAGATATCTGTAGACACCTGATATTCATCGCCGGCAGGAAAGCTTAGTTCTTCCATCCTGTTCTGCAGAAGGCGTATTTCACACTCTACGAAACCACGCTCCGGATCCCTGAGCCAGTCATACCCGTCAGGATACTCTGCCACCGCTATATGAAATACCGGAGTCTTTATAATTTCTGGTTCCTGCGGTTCTTCTTCCACAGGGCCGTCATCCGGATTCTCCTGCTCCTGCCCTGGTTTTTCCTCCTGCACATAACATACGCACTCGCATGGTTCTTTCTTGCATGCGATACAGGCCAGCGTCACAAGCATGGCCATGACCAATTGAATAAAATGTCTCATAGCTTTTTTCCCGCAAAGGAAAAAAATATGGGGCATCCTGAAAAATCAGCAGCCCCAAATAACGGCATTTCACCACTCTTTTATTTTTCTTTATATTTTTTCTTTTTTTTTAATAATCAATATGAAAAGGGCTTCAGCCCTTTTCTGACCACCTTCAGCGCGGGTAAATGGCGAAAAAAGCAGAGCCGCTCCCTGACATTGCGGCGTAAGCCGCACCTGAATCATACAGAGACCTTTTGACTTCAGCCAGCACCGGATATTTCTTGAACACCGTCTCTTCAAAAGCATTCGCCACACAGCCCTTCCATTTCTCCACTGGCAGAGACAGCCTGTCACGGAGCGGAGCGGCAGGCACAGAAGGCACTATTCCACGATATGCATCTGCAGTGGATACGGATATCCCTTCAGGGACGGCCACTTTCACTTCGTACCTGCCGTAGAAATCAGAAGGCAGGTCAAATTCTGACAGAATCTCACCTCTGCCGCTTCCGAACATGGGCCTGTCATACAGAAAAAATGCACAGTCGCTCCCCAGACCTGAAGCATAACGGGACAACGCCGCCTGGTCCAGATTCAGGCAGAAAATGTCAGACAGCATCTTCAAAGCAAAAGAAGCGTCGGCAGAACCGCCTCCAAGGCCGGCCCCCACAGGAGATGTTTTTTCCAGAAAAATCTTCACGGGCGAAAGATTGAAATCTGCATCCAGCAAGCGATAGGCCCGGACAGTCAAATCGTCAAGGGGGCTCCAGTCCACCCCTTCTTGCCTGGCAATAGTCACCATCACTTTGGCATCATCAGATACAGCCTGCACTATCTGGCCTTTCGCGGCATCATATCTGGACTGCAGACTGGATATCGTGTAAGCATAGTCATCCGCCTTGACGATTTCAAGGGTGTCATTTATTTCATGGTACGGCACAAAAAGCGTCTCCAAGTCATGGAAACCGTCAGGCCTTTTTCTGAGAACATCGAGGCCGAAATTAATCTTGACAAACGGATGGGTCACCATATCAAAAACTGTTTCTTACGGACTGTTCTACATAACATGAGAGCTTTTCCTTGGCCTCCCCTTCAGGCATGATATCCATGACAGAAGATATGAACGAGACCATCTGCAAAACCTTGGCTTCATTTTCTGGGATGCCTCTGGCTCTCATGTAAAACTGTTCGTCTTCATTCAGCTTTCCTACAGTGGCGCCATGGGAACATTTCACATCGTCAGCATAGATTTCGAGCTGGGGCTGGGTATCTGCTTTCGCGGCATCGGAAAGCAGGAGACTGTGATTCTCCTGATATGCCTCTGTGACCTGGGCATCCGGCTCTACTATTATCTTTCCGTAGAATCCAGCTCTGGAAGTGCCGGAAACTATGCCCTTGAAAAGCTGGTGTGAAGAGCAGTGATGCGTCTTGTGGACAAGCTCGACATTGATGCTGGCCTGCTCCGCATCCGGACAGAGATACAGCCCGAAAAGCCTGCATGCGGCGCCTGGCCCGGCAAGCTCTATCCTTAAGTCCATCTTCGTGTCAGAGCCTGGCATCATCAGAGCTAAAATATCAGCCGAAGCATTGCTTTCCAGAGAGATATGCATGGCCTGCTCATGGCCTGAGGACACTTCGAATCCATCGGCTGAAAAGCCGGAATGTTCCGGGAAATCATAGGCTGAAGATACCAGTAATGTCCTGAAAGACTCTCCTGATTTAATATTGATACAGTTCATTTCCAATCGTCTGTTTTCATGCCGTCCTTCACGGCTATGCCGGCGGACAGGCCCGTCTGTCTTTAGTTTATGCTGTCGTAGCCGTATTCTTCTATCTGAGAGACAAGCTCACGGCCGGCTGTCCTGACGATTTTCCCGTCTTTAAGCACATGGACAATGTCAGGGACAATATAGTCCAGCAACCTCTGGTAATGAGTGATGACTATAGTGGCTTTTTCCGGGGTCTTGAGAGTATTTACGCCTTCGGCGACTATCCTGAGTGCATCTACATCCAGTCCGCTGTCAGTTTCATCCAGAATAGAAAGCACCGGCTCCAGCATAGCCATCTGGAAAATTTCGTTGCGTTTCTTCTCTCCTCCTGAAAATCCTACATTCACTTCACGTTTTGCAAATTCCTGCTTCATCTGCACCAGGGCCATCTTTTCTTTCATAAGTTTCAGAAAAGCCGCGGCTGTCAGAGGGTCTTCGCCCAGCGCTTTCCTGCGTGAATTCACGGCTGTTTTCATGAAATTCGTGATAGAGACACCCGGTATTTCTACAGGATACTGGAATGACAGGAAGATTCCTGCCCATGAACGTTCCTCCGGGCTCATTTTCAAAAGGTCTCGCCCCATGAAGGAGACTGCCCCGTCTGTCACAGTATACTGAGGTTTCCCGGCCAGGACTGAAGAAAGTGTACTCTTACCTGCACCATTAGGTCCCATGACTACATGTGTCTCGCCCCTGCGGACAGTCAGGTCGACGCCTTTCAGGATTTCCTTGTCCTCGACTCTCGCCCTGAGGCCTTCTATTTTCAACAAAATATCATTTTCCATAATATCGGATGTTTTCTTCAATCAATGTCAAATCCATGAATTTCCAGTCAAGCCTTCTGCGTATAAAGACGATACCAGTTATATAGCGAGACTACTCCGTTTATCAGGTACAGGCCGCAGACTATAGGCATGAAGACATGGCCTACAGAAATGTGCAGCCACAGCTGGGTGATATTCACCAGCAGCCATGCTATCCAGCAGTCCCACTTCTTCAATGCAGACAGAAACTGCGCCACCAGTATCAAGACTGTCACACATGAATCAAGATACGGGACAGGGTCTGCAGGGAAAACGCCGACGAACCACTGGTTTCCAAGCAGGCTCAGCAGCCATCCCCAAAACAGCGCCAGCACGAATACAGATATGATGGCCATAGACCTTTGCGGCCATGTGAGCATGGAAACTTTCAGCGATGCATGGTCCTGGGAACTCACCTCATCCTGCTTCGGGTGTGTCCACCTATAGTGTCCAAGAATGTTTATCCCCAAAGATATCGGCTGGAGGATAAGGCTGGCGTACAGATGCTTGTTCCAAAACATGAGAAACAGCAGCGCTGTGTAGAGATATCCGACCCAAAAGTTGTATTTGCTGTTCCTGCCAGCCAGGACGACACATGCCAGCCCGAAAACTGATGTCACCAGGTCTATCAGCAAGACCGGCGTATCTCCGCCTATCGTAAACAATGTATAATTGATAATGTCTCGCATAAGTTACCTCCTCAATCATCCTACTGACCCTTCGAGAGACACCTGAAGAAGCTTCCTGGCCTCCACGGCGAATTCCATAGGAAGTTTGGCCAGGACCTCCTGTGCATAGCCGTTCACTATCAGGCCTACAGCATCTTCCGGCCCTATGCCGCGCTGGTTGCAATAGAAAAGCTGTTCCTCGCTGATTTTCGAAGTCGTGGCCTCATGTTCTACGACAGACGAGCTGTTCGCATTGACAATATGCGGGAACGTATGTGCACCGCATTTGTCACCTATCAGAAGGCTGTCGCACTGGGAGTAGTTCCTTGAATTCGAGGCCTTGGGCTCTATACGCACAAGTCCGCGGTAGCTGTTCTGGCTGTGGCCGGCGGAAATGCCCTTGCTTATGATGCGGCTTCTGGTGTTTCTGCCTATATGGATCATCTTCGTTCCTGTGTCTGCCTGCTGCATATTGTTCGTGACGGCTACAGAATAGAACTCTGACGAAGAATTGTCACCTTTCAGGATGGTGCTCGGATATTTCCACGTAATGGCGGAGCCGGTCTCCACCTGAGTCCAGGACAAATGGCTTCCCTCTCCCTTGCAGATTCCCCGCTTGGTCACGAAATTGAATATTCCCCCTCGGCCCTGTGCATCACCTGGATACCAGTTCTGGACTGTCGAATATTTCACATCGGCATTTTTTTCCACAACTATCTCCACGACAGCCGCATGAAGCTGGTTCTCGTCCCTCATCGGGGCGGTGCAGCCTTCAAGATAGCTGACATACGAGCCTTCATCGGCGACTATCAGAGTCCTCTCGAACTGTCCGGTGCCGCTGGCATTGATCCTGAAATAGCTGGAGAGCTCCATCGGGCAGCGGACTCCTTTAGGAATATAGCAGAATGAGCCGTCGCTGAAGACGGCAGAATTGAGCGCAGCGTAGAAATTGTCCCCGACGGGGACTACGGAAGCCAGATATTTTCTGACCAGATCGGGATAGTCGCGGACAGCCTCCGAGAAAGGACAGAAGATGATGCCTTTTTCAGCGAGAGTCTTGCGGAATGTGGTTTTCACTGATACTGAATCGAATACAGCATCCACAGCCACTCCTGCCAGAGTTTCGCGCTCGTGGAGAGGGATGCCCAGCTTCTCGAAAGTGGCTTCCAGCTCGGGGTCTATATGGTCCGGGCGATCTTTTTTTGGCGCCGCGAAATAAATGATGTCCTGAAAGTCTATCTCTGGAATGTCCAGATGCGCCCACTGCGGCATCTTCATCTTCTGCCATTTGCGGAAAGCATCGAGACGGAAATCCAGAAGCCACTGAGGCTCCTCCTTCTTGGCGGAAATCAGCCTGATGATGTCTTCATTCAGACCTTTCGGAATGAATTCCTGCTCCACATCGGTGACGAAACCATGTTCGTACTCCTGCGAGGTGATTTCCTGCAATATATTTTTTTCTTCTGCCATAATCCTGCAATAAATTTTCCTCCGCTATTTCTTCAGATGTTTCTTTCCCTTGGCCAGGCCGCCTTCACCTGTCTCCTTGTAGAGTGACGGAATGTCGTGCCCTGTCTCTTTCATCACCTGTACCACTTCATCGAAAGGCACCCTGTGAAAACCATCTGAAAAAGAGGCGTATATATTCGAGTCCAGAGCACGGGCCGCCGCCAAGGCATTCCTTTCTATGCACGGAATCTGGACCAGGCCGCATACAGGGTCGCATGTCATTCCGAGATGATGTTCCAGGCCCATTTCAGCGGCATATTCCACTTGTGTAGGAGTCCCGCCGAAAAGCTGGCATGTAGCGGCTGAAGCCATGGCGCAGGCGACTCCCACTTCTCCCTGGCAGCCCACTTCAGCTCCGGAAATAGAAGCATTGTGCTTGACTACGTTTCCGAAAAGGCCGCCTGTAGCCAAGGCATGAAGAATCCGCCTTTCATTGAAGTCATGCCCTTTCGAAATATGATAAAGCACTGCCGGGAGCACGCCGCTGGATCCGCAGGTCGGAGCTGTAACCACTACCCCTCCAGATGCATTTTCCTCGCTGACTGCCAGCGCATAAGAGAAGACCATGCCTCGTGTCTGGAGATTTGCCTTGTAACCTGAAGCCTTAATGTGATATGTAGCCGCCTTTCGTGAAAGTTTCAATGGTCCAGGCAGGGCGCCTTCACTGTCAAGACCCCTGTGGATGGATGCTTTCATCGCCTCCCACACCGTCCTGAGATAGTCCCATATATCATCATCCTCGCATTGCTGGACATATTCCCAGTAATTTCTGCCGTTTTCCTGACACCATTTGACAATATCTGCGATAGTATTCAGGTCGTAAATGTCCGGGCCTTCGCCTATCGCTGATCCCGGGCCTTCGGAAATCGTTCCTCCGCCGATACTGTAAACAGTCCATTCAGCGCCGGAATTCCCTTCGCTGTCCTTCGCAATAAATTTCATCCCGTTCGGATGATAAGGAAGGAAAATGTCTGGTTCCCAGACAATGTCGACTCGTTTCCTGCCCCCGTCAGAGAGTGCATCAATAATGGCCACATCGGTCAAATGCCCTTTTCCGGTAGCCGCAAGGCTGCCATACAGGGTAACTTCGAAAGCATCTGCCTCAGGATGCTTGTGGGCAAACATGGCCGCCGCTTTTGACGGCCCCATGGTGTGGCTGCTGGACGGCCCGCGTCCTATTTTATATAATTCCTTAAGTGATTTCACTTTATTCTGCCTGTTGCCGCAGAATGCAGGCATGACCGCGCATTCCACGAAATTTCGGCAAATTTAATAAATTCACGAAGAAATCATGCAATATTGCATCGAAGATGCCAGATGCTCAGTCCGCCAACATCTCGCGGAGGTCCTCAAGCGTGATGCCGTGGCCGGTGTCCTGACCTTCCAGGATGGCATCGGACAGATCCCGTTTGGTCTTGTGCAGCCTGAGGATCTTGTCTTCTATGGTATTTTCTGATATAAGATGGTATACCGTGACATTCTGTGGCTGGCCGATCCTATATGCCCGGTCCGTCGCCTGCTGTTCGATGGCAGGATTCCACCACGGGTCCAGATGTATGACATAGTTCGCCCCGGTAAGATTCAGACCCAGGCCTCCGGCCTTCAGGCTGATCAAAAACACATGTTTCTCCCCCTGCTGGAAGGCGGCCACCATCTCCGACCTTTTGGCAGCCGGGACTTTCCCGTCCAGATAGAAATACTCCACGCCCTTCTTCCCAAGCTCCCGTGCGACAGTGGAAAGATAAGCTGTAAACTGGCTGAACACCAGGATGCGGTTGTTCCCTGAGAGGATTTCCCCTGCCAGATCCAGAAAGGCTTCGGTTTTGGATGATATGGCGTTCCATGAACTGTCTGTCAGGGCAATGTCGCAAGATGCCTGGCGCAGCCTGGTGATGGATGCAAGCACATTCATGTTCACCCGGTCAGCACTTTCAGCCTGATGCCTGGCTTTTTCCCTCATGACTTCATACTGCATCCTTTCATCAGGTGTCAACGGTATACGATATGTGATCTCGGTCTTTTCCGGAAGTTCCTCTACCACATCAGCTTTCGTCCGTCTGAGCAGGAATGGCGATATGATCTTTTTCAGCTGTTGACGCCTCGTCTGCGTCTCGCCGGCAGGCACATCAATAAATTTGGATGAAAACTGCCTGTATGTACCGAGAAGCCCCGGGTTCAGGAACTGGAACAGATTCCACAGCTCCCCGAGATAATTCTGCACAGGCGTACCAGTCAGGACTATTCTGGATGATGCTGTCAGCGACATCACAACTTCCGATGTGACAGTCTCCCGGTTCTTTATCACATGAGCTTCATCGAGACAGACGACATTCCATCTCACGCCCGACAGCAAGTCCTTTTCGGAAACCAGCATCCTGTATGAGACCAGGAAGACATCCGACTGAACCGCAGACTGCACCAGCGCGGCTCTGTCAGCCGAGGCATTTATATTCTTCACGGTCAAGGACGGGGCGAATCTTCCGATTTCCGCCGCCCAGTTCAGAAGCACAGACGTGGGCGCCACTACCAGAGACGGACCTGCCGCAGCCTTGTACAGAAGGAACGCTATGGTCTGGACAGTCTTGCCCAGTCCCATGTCATCAGCCAGACAGGCTCCCGCACCCCAATGATCGAGGCGGACCATCCACCTGAAGCCTTCTTCCTGATAGTCCCTCAGCGATGCGTCAAGAGCAGACGGTATACTGATATCCATCTGCATGGCCTCTTTCATGGAAGCTTCCAGTTCCGCCGTCCGTGCATCCGTACTGACAGAAGAGAATCCGGATTTGTGCAGAAGATCAGCGAGAAGCCCCACCTGAAGAGAAGAAATACGGACATCATCCCTTGAAGACACATGGGAGACAGCTTCCAGCCGACGGAGCTGAGCCATCAGGGAATCCGACAATGCTACATAGTCATCCTCTCCCAGCCTGACGTACCTGTCAGACAAAATCCCGGCAGAAATTCCTGCCAGCAGTCGGGCAAGTTTTACCGAAGTACCGTCGTCCAGACCGGCATCTCCTTCCATCTCCAGCCAGTTCTCTCCTGAAGTGACATTGATACTGAACCGCCGGGAAGTCAGCACACCTCCGAATTTGATAGGTTTTCCCTCAGGCCACTCGATATTGTATTTGTCTTGATTCTCCCTCACGAATTCGAGAAGAGAAAGCACTTGTGCCATATCAAGCACGCATCTTCCGTCCTCATCGGGAGCTATATTCTCCTCATTTTCCAGAAAATACAGCACCTCGCGATACCTGTCCCTCTCTGTCTTCAGATTCCTGGTCACCTGACAACGGCGTCCGTCAGCCATGTCATAAACTAACCTGTCACCCTTTCCAGGAAGAAATACCGACTGTCCACCCTGCAGCGGCCGGACAATGATGTCAGCCATGAACACGTCCTTTCGCGGACTGAGTCTGAAAATCACAGCACTCTGGCTTTCCATGACATGTACGTCCGCCCCGTCCGGTCCTCCGAAGTCGGAACGGACTTCTATGATGCCGCGGATTTTGTCCAGAAATGTCATGAGCGCCGGACCGGCATTGGCAGGGAAGCTGCCTTTCAGCAACAGCGGAGACATAAGCGAAGCCTGTTTATCGGACAGGTTGACGACCGTATAGTGGAGACGGTCAATTTTCCTGATGACGGATGTCCCGCGGATATTGCCGTTTACGGCAGCATTGGACCCGAGAACGTACCCCGCATCAGTCTTCTCTACTGAAAGATACGGAGACTCCTCCGAGACGGTCACGGCATCCTCGGGAGTGCACCTCATGGAAAATACACGGTCACATCCGGCCAGATACGGGAGTATTTCCTGATTTAAAGGATTAACGGCATAGCCCAGATTTGCAGCGACCTTCCTGTCGAAGTCGTCCATGAACGGGAAATCCGTCGCATTCAATCTGTACGGCTCGATCCTCCGGCCTGAGCTCCATTTGCCGTTCTTCAGCCTGGACTGTAGAAGTATTTCCACATATCCTGGTTTAGTCACAAGATACACGATGCGTTTGTCCTGCTCCGCACCGGAACGGGACCCGCCGTCCTTTGCAAACCTGTCTGTCAGATCCTCCAGGAGGCACTCCCATCCCGGCTTGATCACGATCGAAGCCAGAAGCGGACGGCCTCCGAACTTTTCCGCAAGGACGGCACTGTCTTCTACCTGGAAATACGGGCTCAATTCATAACGCAGGAGAGCACACCCGGGAAGAGTGAAGTCTTCGGGATTATTCCATATTTTTCCGGCATCAAGCTGGAAATATTTGGAGAGGAGCATCGCATAAGATGAGTAAATGCCGTTTCCGATAGTGGCCATGGTGTGGATGTCTGATTTCATCATACGCTCATCACCGGCCATATTCACATATTTGGCCAGCATCACTGCCGGAAACAAACTGCAGTATTCCGATACCGGCTTTTTCCTGAGGAACTGGTCAGTTTTCTTCCGGGTATCTTCCGTATCCGCTATCTTGTATGCCAAGATGAGAAGGAAGCTGAGGACTGACTCGTAGTAGAGGTTCTTGTCCTTGTTCACCTTGTTCCGGAGTTTCAGTGATGCAGAGAAGAATTCCAGACATACATCCATGTCACGTCTGTAAAGGGCCTTTATGGCCTCTCCGGCCAATGACCATACCGTAGCCCCGGACACCGTCTGATGAGGCGGCTCCTTACCCGTAGCGATAAAACGCCACAGAGCCGTCATATCCAGCAAATCTTTCTTCAGCGCCTCTGCCCCTGCAACAGGCTTGAATCCCAGGATAAGCTGTTCGATATCGTCCAGACGTTTATCTGTGCATGCGTCGCCTTCCATGATCCTGTCCAGAAACATCTCCACCATACTGTGGAATTCCTGTCCGTCCAGTTTATATATTCCCGGCCAGAAGGCACGCAGAAAACATACCGGAGCAAAGTATTGAATCGGTTGGTCCAAAGGGCTGAATGCCATTTTCCACGAGACAGGATTTCCGTCAAAAATGCTTTCCGCTACATCCCAGTGCCATGATATGTCCTTATCCTTGAAAATACGGAGGGCCTGGTATTCCTGACACAGCTCCCTGTGAAATTTAAGCAGACGGAAAGCCATGTTAAAATACAGGTGGCAGCTGACAGAGTATCCGTAAGATGCCCAGCCGCCACTGTCCGCATAAATGAGCCCCTGGAAATTCAAAGTCCCGAGAATGCCGTTAAGCCCGCGTTCCGATATCCTTCGCGACGAGGCCCACTTCCTTATCTGGGAATAGGACGTAAAGCCGCCCATATAGACTATGAAATACAGAAGATTCTGAACGTTTTCCGAAAGGTTTCCTTTCAGCGGCGCAAGCTTTTCGAGATAATCCTGTATCTGTTCCCGTTCTGTCATAACTTGAGTAATCCTTTAATGGTCACCCTCATCAATGCCTGTGTTCATTTCATTCTGCGTGCTTCTTTCTTATCTTGATAGTTGAAGTAAATCACGCCTGCAGCCCCGATAAGGACCACAAAAACCGATACTACGATTGTTACCATACTATTTGTTTTCTCGTCTATTCCTGTTTCTTACCAGCTAAAGCCCCATCAGCAATGTTAGCAATGACGCCAGGATGGCTGATGTCACAGCCCACAGATTCGTCATATCTCCGAATACCGATGACAGCAGCAGCACTGTTACCATATATTTGGCGATATCCATCAGCCACTTACCCAACTCCGTCCTCATCGCAAAAATACGTATTAAAATTCATTATACAAACTTTATCACATGTCAGGATGCAGCGCATAAAGTTCCGAAACATGGAATACAAAGAATATGAAATTCTCTGAAAGTGTGGTATCGAAAAAGAAAAATTTAATGCTGAAAAAGAAAAACTTTCAGGCGTGAAATTTTGCCTGCAGGTTTTTCTTTTTTTATGTATCGGTTCAGAACGTCTTCCATATATTCGCCCTGGTGCTGGCAATCCAGTTGTGGCCGATTGATATATGTTGCAACATACGGCCTGCCTGAAGATGGCAAAACTGGAGCTGGCATAATAGTAATAGGATGTCAAACTTTTTAATTCATTTAGATATGGAAAACAGTGCAGTAGAGAGCAGACCTGCCGGCAGCAGGCAGGCTGTCGTGCAGAGGTATGTGGACATTCTGACCGATGCAGGGTTGAAGGCGGTCTTCGGCGACCAGAGGAACAAGGATGTGCTCGTCGACATGCTCAATGTCATCCTCCCTCCGCACAGGAAGGTGGCGGACATCACTTACGAGACCACCGAGATTCCGGGGTTCACTCTGTTCAACAAGAGCGTGAGGTTCGACCTGCGATGCCGCGGAGAGGACGGGAGGCAGTTCATCGTCGAGCTACAGTGCTACCACCAGGCCAATTTCTTCAGACGATGTGTCCTGTATGCTTCAAAGGCCTATGGCCTGGGCTCGCAGAGAGGAGACGGGCAGGCGTACGAGATTCCTCCCGTGTATTTCATCGGCCTCCTCGACAAGGACATGCAGGATGTGCAGAGGTTCTCTCCCGAGGACAGCATCGTCTCAGAATACACTTTCCGTGAAAAATCCACGATGATGGTTCCCGATGAAACTATTTTTACTATCTTCGTGGAACTGAACCGCTTCGGGAAGGAACTTGAGGAGTGCGAGACCCTGCTGGACAAGTGGTGTTTCTCGCTGACGCACATCAACACCCTGGACAAGCTTCCCGACGAACTGAGGACGGAGGCTTTCGAGCGGCTGTTCCAGGCATGTGAAATCGCACGGTTCGAGCCTGAAGTGAAACTTAAATACGAGAAAGAGATGATCACGGAACGGGACTACTACAACATGCTGAACACCGCTAAGGCTGACGGCATCGCAGAAGGTAAGGCAGAAGGGTTAGCCGAGGGCGAAGCTAGAGGCAGAGCTGAAGCGGAAAAAGAGAAGATACGGATCGCCAAGGAGCTTAAGAAAAATGGAGTAGCCGACAATATCATTGCCTCTGCTACTGGGATACCGGAACAGCAAATCGCTGCTCTTAAGTGATCTGCACTCTGGAGAAGCTTCCCGACGAGTTGAGGGCAGAGGCTTTCGAGCGGCTGTTCCAGGCGTGCGAGATCGCGCGGTTCGAGCCTGAAGTGAAACTTAAATACGAGAAAGAGATGATCACGGAACGGGACTATTACAACATGCTCAACACCGCTAAGGCTGACGGTCTGGCCGCAGGGTTAGCCGAAGGTCGTGAGGAAGAAAAGATACGGATAGCCAAAGCATTCAAGGAACAGGGGGTAGATGCTGGAATCATATCTTTCGCTACGGGACTGTCAGAGGCTGAGGTCGCAGAACTGTAGGATACTTTAAAGAAAAAGGATGAACTTCGGTTCATCCTTTTTCTTTAATATGGTATAACTGTTAAGCCGGCATCGGGATTTCTACCTTAACAGGAGCATAATAGTTTCCTTCTGCGTCAGTCCAGGTTATGTAGACATACACTGTGGTGTACATATACCTGTTGATTTCGAATTCTTCGGTGCTTGAGTTACCGTTAGATGTAATCTGAGATACGAGCGCAGCCGTGTCAGACTCATCGAGAGCCGTTGTCGTGGCATAGTAGTAACATGTAGCTGTGCCAGCTGCAGGAGTTACAGTGACTTTCCCATAGGTGCTGCCATAACTTGTTTCATAGGTTGGCTCGCTTATTTCAGGAAGCATATCGGCGTATCCAGTATCTTCTGTTTCTATGATTGCAGGGGCAGGAGTACTGAATTCAGTCTCGAAATAGTTTGCCGAGAGAGTATATCCTGTGCTTTCATCGCCTGAAGCCACGGAGCCGATAAGAATATAATCCTGACTGAATGACAGACCGGTGATTTCCAGAGTGTTATCAGTCAAGGTAGAGTATGCTACCCTCGTGTAATTGTAGTTGTTAGGGTTCAGGGCCATATCTGATTTTACAACGTCTACATCGCCCTTGAAAGACCAATGGGTCTCGAAATCCGATTTCTTGGCGAAATAATAGATTACCGTAGTCGGAGTTCCTGTCACGGAAAGTTTCACTGAAGCGGAGGTAGCCGTGGCATCTACTTCTCCGTTGAGCTCAACTCCGATAGTGGCATCACGAGGAACATCGGTAGTAGTCACTTCCTTTTTCTGCAGAGGACCTATCTTGCCGTCATTGTCTATGACCACCACGAATACATAGCCTTTTGTGTTCGGACTAAGGTTATTGTTGCCGTAGACATCGGATGTCGTAGGATAATCGGTATTGAACGGCCATGAATTGAGCAAGGTTTCCTGAACTTTGTCATCGGAACTCTCGTAGCCGCTGATGTATTCAGCTTCTGTCATATATGTCGCATATACCCTCCATGTGTTCTCAGGACGAGTGAACGGCAATTCGATGGAATTATATGTGACAACAGGGTCGCCGAAGGTTACTTCTGCCGTACCGTCGTCAGTAAGTGCGTTCAATGTCACATCGACTGTCTTCATGTCAACCTCGGTGTAAGAGCCGGCAGAAGTCTTGATGACATACCACAGAGTGTAGGATGCCCCGGGCGTGATGTCGAAGCGGACATTAGGTTCGTCAGACGCACTGAGTTCGGACATCGTAGAATTGACAGCTTCGCTGATGGCGGAATACATTCCGGCATTCACCATGTAGAGGATAGAAGACGCATAGTAGTCGCCTTTAGTAGTTATTCCATAGAAATAGCTTGTACCTTCAGCCGGAGTGACAGTCACCGTGGCGTCCTTGAATGTGATTTCGGAGAAAGCGGCATCTACATTCAGGCCATAGTCGTAGACGATAGTGATGATGTCTTCAGGACTTACAGACCCGCCATAATTCTCCTGGAAAGCCCAGATTACATATGATTCACCTACTTCAGGTTCGACATAGAAGTCTGTAAACGGTGCAGAGAATGGTATGATCAGCCAACCTTCTTCCGTTTGTTCCTCTTTGGTTTCATATCTGGTGGCGTCAGGAGCATTCGCAGCCTCCGCTGCAGCTTCTGCCGTGAACTCATCAGCTTTCATTACTCCGAGATAGAAAGTTGAAGTATACGGAGTTTCAGCTATGACATTGATAAGGTCTATGAGCACATCGCTGTTCCTCTGCTCGCCGAACACGGCCTTGAACCCCGCATCGGACAGGATATCCACATAGCGCCTGACTTTTTCCCCGGAGGGTATGATTCCATGTGCAGATGGGAAAGCGTCTGCTGAAGGAACTGTCTTTCCTGAAAATTCTTTTTCCGTATTCATGATATAACGTCAGTTCGACGAATTATTATACTCAGTACCAGAGATTTCGTCGAACTGACATTACGATTTCTGCGAAATCCCTTTCCTTTTACGTGTCACCCCTCTTAAATTCTCCCCTGACGTAGGGGAGAACTTGCCTACGGATTCGTTTCCCGAATCCTCTATAGAGGTAGTTCTCTGAATTTCACTACGTTCTTTTCATCGAACTCACGTATGATATATGATTTTACTGTTTTTCGTGTCCGATGTCTGACTGCCGGTCTGCAGACAGGTTTCTTTCCGTGGTGAAGATATGAATAAGGTCCGGTGACGGATATAAGAAAAAGAAAATCCGGAATCTTTTTCTTTTTCTTTAAGAAATTTCTTTTTCGGAACAATAACAATTACAATGAATTTAAAAACTGGACCGGGTCAAAAATCCCGAAGGGACCGCGACTGGGAGTCGCACAACCGACGACAAACCGAACGGAATACCCGTACCGGCAGATTTGCAATCTGCCGGAATATAAACAAACAACCGGATTGCAAATCCGGTTGAACGATAAAGGGATTGTAAATCCGGTTGGACGATAACAGAAAAGGAGGCGCCGGCTATCCGGCACCCCCCTCTTTCAGATACATTAAGAACTGATTATTCAGTCACTGCATAATTACTCGGAATATAGTCAAATGTGACATAATCCTTTGTTATCTGCTTGTTCTCGTCAAGAACAAAACCGACAAATCTAAATGTAGATTCTGCCTGATATGACCAGCATTGTATTTCCAGAATTTTTCCTGCAGTTTCGAATTCAGAAATTGAGAATTCATCGAACGGAAAACTCATATACGATGTAGGGGCATTAGCTACAATCTGTTCTATATCGCCAGACCACTTATAATCATACGACGGTCCTTCCTGATGATAATATATAATGCTTGCCGCTCCGTCTCCGACTATGTCAAGAGGAATCTGCACGATATTCTCGCTGGCAAAATATTTAATATTGTTAATAGAGCCTTCTATCGTTATAGTTTCATTCAATATGACAGGATTGGTATCGGCTGCCACCTTTACAAGAGGGCCTGCCTTTCCTTCGCTGTCTACAAGAACCGCGACAAACCACCCTTTCGTATCCGGGTTCAGATTCGTCTCAGTCGTCAGATAATTAGGAGACATCGTACTGTATGGATTTGCTATCAAATCCTTTCTGATCGCGTCGTCGGTTGTGGTTTTATACTCTTCATCAGACATATATTTGCCATAAATCGCATAATAACCTTCAGGAGCCGTCACTGCCACAGATACAGAAGTAGTCGTGGTTGTAACTTCACCGAATTCCACTGTCTGTGTTCCATCCAAAGTAATTGGAGACAATGTAAATTCCGCTGTATTTACTTCTTCGACTGTATATTCAAAGTTCGGGTCAGGATTCTTAATCACAGTCCATACAAGATAAGTGCTACCAGGAACTATCTGTATATAAGCACTTTCAGCACTTTCAGCAATCTCGGAAAGTTTGAAAGATACATTTCCGGATGTAGTTTCCATAGGCTCTCCCCACATCGGATTAATTTCGTTTATCGCCATTTCAGGCATAAAAGAATCCTTTTCCGCTACTCCATAATAGTATTCAGTAGTTCCTGTAGGTGTTAGACTGATGAGAATATCATCGAAAGCCGTGTCGGATGTAGTCACATTTACATCATGTCCGTAAGCAAACATGAAAGTAACAATGTCTTCAGACAGTACTTCTGGATTATCGTAAGGCGTTGGTACAGCCCAAATGACATACGTAGTCCCTGCTACTGGTTCGTTCACAAGATTGGCAAAAGGTATATCTATGTACATCATCTGCGTTTCCGAATCCCATTCCTCCATATAATAGAGATATTTTCCATCCTCGTCTTCAGGAAGGTTCAATTCAGAATTGGCAGCCTCCGCGGCTTTTTCAACTGAGAATTCCGAAGTTGCCATTGCTCCGCAGAAAATAGAACCCCCCATAACAGACACACGTATCACCGGTTCATTGGAGGCGTCAATGCTTGTCGAAAATATTATAGGAGAATCATCCTCTGTCGCCCCTTCAATAGCTACCGTGACCTTGTCCATAATAACTGCGCCTTTATTGTCATACACCCTCAGGATAACATCACCAGATACAACTGCCATCTCGTTTGATGCGTCCGGAGCAGTAACCTCTACAATATTTCCGGACAGCACCGCAGTCCAGCCGAAAGGTGCAGAAATTTCATAATTATAGAATCCGCCTGCAATGACAGATAATTTTTTGGTATCTCCATATGCGAAATATGTCTTGCCGCTCAGAAATTCGCAGGTGAGTTCGGTAGTCATAGGAACCGTGAAGGTAGTCTCACCGTCGGCGAGAGTAAAGATAACCACCCCGTTTTCAATGTCCCGCTCGACTTTGCTGAACACGCAGATGTCCGTTTTGAACACACCTGTATTCACCCAGGTGTTGCCGCCGTCAATGGAAATCTGAAGCTCTCCGCTTTCAGCCACCTGCATTTTCGGATCCGCACTTTCCACCGGAATCTTGTTATCCTCGCCGAGGATATACTCGGCTTCACCGTCAGAGTTGACTATAGCCCAGTAAAGTATCCCGTTATCCTTGATATATGTAATCACAGGCTCGCTTGTCCCGACAGTAATGACATCCGGCTCGACATTTTCACCCACGTAAGTGATGGTATATTCCGTCCCGTCAGCATTCGACGTGATGCTGTTTATGACCTTTCCGCCGTCAAGCAGGGTCTTGAGAGCACCCACATCCCCCTGCAGGGCAGCCAGCTGCTCTTCAATAGTCTCGACTCTCGAATTAAGGTCATCGAGGGAGCTCTGGATCTGACTGTCATCGAACGTCTCGCAAGACGTGAACGACAACGCCCCTGCTGTCATGACCGCTACGACTGCTGCAGCCGTACTGCGGTAAAAACTAGATTTTTTCATGGTCTTTTGTGTTATGAAATAAAGTGTTGTCTGTGGTTATTCCGCATCATCATTTCCGGGAGTCACAATGCCCTCCGGTATTGAATCAATACGGGAATATATGCGGACTTCGGATGCGTCATCATCCGCTGTCCATGTCATGGACGTGGCCGTAAGTCCGGAAACGACATATCTGTGGGCCCACGGCTCGTAATCCAGATAGTCATAATATCCGCCTACGGTATCATCATCCTGGTCAATATCATAGGTTCCTGTCTTGGCAGTAGTCACAAGAGCAGTGGATTCGATATTCGAATATGAGGAAAATTCACCCTGCCTCGTGAGTTCAATATATGCGTAAGTACCCTCGGCAAGAGGCTCGCCGTTCCACTCTACAAGCTCCCATGTGCCTTCTATGTTGATATAAGTGACAGGAAGGGTCTGTTCTTCCGCAATCCCGTCATTCTTGTCGCAAGACACTGCAAAAAGCACCACCGCTGCCGCAGACAAAAAGTTTCTCAAAAAATGTTTCATTTTATTTTATTCCAAAAAATTCTTGTTTCAACAATTCTCTCAATAATCAGTGACGGCCGTTCCCGAAAACCACCTTTACTGTCCTCTGCCCGGGAGGAAGGTCCAGTCCTGTCAATATAAGCGGGACATAATTCAGCATCCTGGCGGGAGCGGCTTCCGGGTCATACGAAATCACCAGATCGGCCTCACCTCCCGGAGGGATTTCCGCAGGTTCGCACCTGAAAGACAGGTACGGAGGCAGAAGCATTTCCTCCACCCCTATGGTCAGCGGTGTGTCTCCTGCATTCATGCACATTATCCTCTCCACCGCTTTCCTGTTCCCGTCAAGTCTGATTTCAGTCCTTCTCAGATACAGGCTGCCCATCTGGAAACGGTACAGCCACACTGGAGCGGCGGCCGGCTTCACATTCCCTTTCAGGGACAATACTGCGGCCGGTCTGGCACCGGAAAAATCCGTATAGACGAAAATCCGCCTGTCGAACTTTCCCGGATGTCCTTTCGGATGATATGTCACTTTCAAAGAGCTTCTCTCTCCAGGCATGACCGGAGTCCTGCTGAAAGACGGGACTGCACACCTGCATGTAGTGGAGACTTTCAGCACCGTCACGGGATTTTTTCCGGTATTTGTCCAGAAGAACTCGTACTCGGACGGTGCAGACTCCTCTTCTATCGTTCCCGCATCCAATACCCTGGTGTCGAAAAACATTACGGCACCCTCTTCTGAAACAGGGGGATTATAGAGACTGTCTATAATCCTTTCCCTGTCTTCAATCTCCTGAGGTTTTCCGTCCGGTGGTGAGACTTGCAGGTCTGTCCCGTAAGATATCCCGGACAGGAACAGGAGTAAGGCCGGTATCGAATGACTGGCACGCATGCTACAGCCAGTCAGATCCGCTTTCGCCGGAACGTACAGTGATGGCGAAGGTCTGTGAACCTATCGTGGCAGTCGTGGAGCCGCTCTTCAGTCCGAAGAAGACCAGATTTCCGTCAGTAGAAACCGTAGCGGTTCCTTCAGAAGCTCCTGCCGCCCCGACCGTAGCCACGGAAGGGTCATTCACAGTCACCTGGAAAGATGTCCCGTCAAGATATGCCTGCGGATTCACGGTAACCGAAGATCCCACATTGATATAGATATTCGGGAACATCATCTCGACTCCGGCATTCTGTATGTTGTTCAGGAACTTGGCGGCATTCACGACACCGGAACCCATATTGTTCCTGTATGACGAAAGAGTCATCCTCGTAGCGCGGATAAGAGGTTCCGCATCCACCTGCCATTTGTAATAGAACTTGTCTCCGGAAAGAACTTCGTTTGTCAGAGGAGTGACAGACTCTTCGGACAGAAGCAGGTCTATGAATTCGTCTGCTGAAAAATGCCTGTGCTGCTGTGCCGCATACGAAAGTCCGAGGGCCACGACACCAGAGACATGAGGGCAGGCCATGGAAGTCCCTTCCATATAACCGTATCCCGAAGCGCTGACATGCTCAGGCACTGTGGAAAGGATACAGCCTACGGCACCTCTGTCCCCGTTCGTCTCCTTGTAGTCATAATAATAGTCCTGGTCCCCGCCCGGAGCGGATATCTTGGTATAAGTCCCGTAGTTCGTATAGGTGGACGGAGTAAAGTCTCCGGCTACTGCAGCCACGGAAATACATCCGTCATACGCTCCCGGGAAACCTGCCATAGGGGCATACTCGTTTCCTGAAGCAAACACAGGAATACCGCCCTTGACAGGACCGTTCTCAGAACCTGCATTGTGAATGAAATAGTCCATGGCAGCCTTTTCAAGAGGGCTTTCATATTCCCACTCGTCTGCATCCCTGAAGCCTGTCCCGTATTCATACGGATTGGCAGCACCTGAAGTATAGCCGAAACTGCACTGCAGGACCACAGCACCGTTGTCCGTAGCATACTTTATGGCACGGGCGAGGCTGACGGTATTCGAAGCTTTATTTCCGGAAAATATCTGGCAGGACATGATTCTCACGCCAGTAGTTCCGAGAGCATTATTGTCAGGACCGGCAATAGACGATACTCCGCCGTTGCCGTTGGTTGCAGCGATGACACCTGCACAGTGAGTGCCGTGCCCCGTATCTCCGAACGCATCCCATGTGATTTCACCGCGTCCGTTGAGAAAATCATATCCGTGAATATCTCCGGCATAGCCGTTTCCGTCATTGTCTTCATGCGAATACTCTATTTCCCCTTCATTGGTCCACAGACTGTTTACAAGGTCCGGATGGGAAAGGCATACGCCTTCATCGAGCACGGCTACGATAATGGACGGATCTCCCTTGCATATATTCCTCGCCGCAGTCCAGCCGATATCATTGCCCTGTATAAATTTATCCTTGGCAGATGCCCCACCGAACGGATAGCCGTCAACTGTTTCCGAAGACACGTCGGAATTCAAGTTATAATATTTAGGGCCGTTGTTCTGGAGATTCCACTGCCATTTGAGAAGATCTTCACCGTTTTCACCCAGACGGGTCATGAGCGGTGATGTGAAAGGTATCACCTTGCCGTCGTATGCCTTCTTTATAGTAAGCACAGGGGCGGCTGTCTGGACTTCACCGAGAGCGGAAAGCTTCTTCACCACGTCTTCCACATTCTCATCTTCGCTGAAACGTACCACATACCACAGATGCAGTCCTGCCGCACGTGTCTTGTCCTCGGATGCCTTGCTGACAGGGAAGACCCTTTCGAGCTGATATCCGTCTATCACATCCAGGAGCTCGTCGACAGTGCTGACGCCTGAACGGGTAGCCGGGCCGTCGGTAATGCCGGCCTCATCGAGAAGACCGCTCAGAGACTCGTCGAACTTCAGCACGACTTCGCCGGGAAGATAGGCCGGTTCCGTTTCCTCCGGAGAGGATGATTCCGGACCTTCAGTCACAGGCGAAACCTTCGCACAAGAAGCGGCTGCTGCCATCACGGCAAATACAAAAAGTATATTAAAAAACTTCATTTTCATCGTTTGTTTCTCCTATCTGTCGAGATGTCAGTCTGCAAATTCCTTGTTTGTATATATTCCATAATAATAGTCCATATCCAGCGGGACATCAGTGAAACGGGCCGAATTGCCTTCACTGTCAGTACCTTCCTGATTGAATATGAATGTGGAAGGTTCCCACCAGTCCATAAGAGGATGGAACATAAGCCATCTGTATGTATCTCCTGTCGGATTGTCTAACGGACGTCCATTATCATCCAGTCCCGGAGAAAGCGAACCGGAAAGCCGGTTATAGTTGAGAGAGAAGACCCTGAGCTTAGGGAGCACCTTCGGCACCTGAAGGGCGTCAAACGCATCGTATGCAGCCTGTTTTATCTGGGCGGAAGCATCTTTGCGGACTATGGAATCGGCTATAGTAAGCGTCAGCGTCTCTCCATTCTGTACGAAAGATATAGGAGCATCATCCGAACTCCAGTCGGGGCAGCCGAGATATGCACGTACCTGGGCATCGGTAGGCAGGGAGCCTTCCAGATAGTTCAATGACAGCTCGAGAGTATCGAGATTATTCCATTTGAGGAATCTCATAGGGAAACCTCCGTTTCCGTATTTAGTATTCTCTTCGTTCATATTCTCGAGATACAGACCTCCGTTTTCCTCCGCGAACTGCACTCCGCTTGTAGTGGCATTGTGAAGGTCATAGACTACACGCCTCTGGTTGTTCCTCATCGAGAAAGCATGGAGTTTCGGGAAATATTCCGCACAGAACCGCTCGTCAATCTCCTTGAAATTGTTGCTTGACAGATTGAGGTACTCAAGATTAGGGAAAGTCGGTTTCCCGTCCTGGCTGAAGAACGAATCAGGGAAAGAGTCGTCGTCAAGGCCGTAAGCCGCAATAGTGAGTCTCTTCAGATAACTGTTCTCCCCTCCGAGAGCTACAATATATTCACCGAGATTGATGTTCTCGCGGAACATGTTATTCTCGTTGGAATAAAACTCCAGATCTTCGACACCTGTCAGCCATGATACCTGATACGGGATGCCGTCCTCCGTGTTGAACATGAAGAAACGCGCATTGCGCACCCTGCCTATCAGGGAGTCCGGACAGTTGTCACCTTCTTCCCAGAGGTCCACATCCTCCCAGCGCTCCATCCTGGTGGAAGTGTCCCATCCGCCGGACCATACGTTAAGTGCGCGCGCGATGGCTACAAGCGCAGCGGAATCGGCTGCCCTCGGATTTTCAGGCTTGGCGGCTGCAGAGGTCTGTGTCACCTGCACCTGGTCTATGCGTGTAATCAGGTCTTCCGCAGGATTGATCGGAGCACCCTGGCCGTCTACCGGGATGAAATGTATCTCGGCTATCCTTGTCTCAGGTCTGGAATTGATATTCCAGTCGAAACGGAGAGTGACATTGCGCGGACGGTCACCCTTGTTGAGGTTCAGTACGGGATTGTCCTCAGCCTCGGCAATCCACGTGATTTCATTGCCTTCGGCATCGACGAAATTTACGTCGAACATCACATTGGATTTGACCTTCAAATCGAAATAACGCTCCGAAAGAGTCGTATAGTCAGGCACGTTCACTTCAGTATCATCGACTGTTATGGTATATCCGTAATTCTGCTGAGTGACCGTGATGTCACGGCTTTCAGTATTCTCGGCGGAAATAGTCACAGTCCCGGTACGGACAGCCCCTGCCTCACCGCCTTTCATGACGATTGCGGAGTCCACAATGATCTGGCATACCTGGGAACCGTTTCCGTTCGCCGGGGATACCGTGATCCACGGCACATTGGCAGACGCTATCCACGATCCCGGAGATGATACCTCAATGTTCGCGGAACCTCCGTCGGCTCCGACATCGAAAGTATCGGTATCGAGGACAAAAGCCACATCTTCTTTAGGCTGGCAGGCAAATACCGCAGCAACGGCAACGGCAAGCACCGCCATATTTCTGTATATCTTCATAATCTTTCAATCCTTTTTTCTAATCCAACATCGCGTCACAGTTCAGAATTTCCTGACCCTGGTCATAATAGAGGAAATATGCTCCTGCCTGCCATGCGCTGCAGACATCCGCTGCATCGAACACGATATTCGGATTGTCGCTTATGTCCAGGTAGAAAATCAAGGTGGAAATAGAATCATCCTGTATTACCCTCAGGTCATTGGAACCGATATAGAAGCCTCTCAGACCGGTATGGGTATAAAGTCCTTCAGGCCAGTCGCTGAGACACCTCTCGCCTTCGGAATCACGCTGTCCCCTGATGCCGAATGCAGTCATGCGCAGGATATTCAGCGGTTCGAGAGGGAAGGTAGAGAATGAGTTATAGGATACATCCATACCCTGCATATAAGGAAGGGTCGTGGCGTTGAAGTCTTTCGGAATATCCGTCAGATTGTTGTACTGGAGATCCAGAGTAGTCAGATAATGTGAATTCTCTCCGTCGAAGCAATGTTCAGGGAAATTCTTTATACCGCAGGACTGCAGTGTCAGCACCTCCACGAAAGAATCCGTGGCGGCAAGTTCCGTAGGGAATGTATCCATCGGATTGCCCGTAAGGACCAGAGTGTTTGTCCTTACGCCCTTGAACGTGGCTGGATCCGGCAGTTTCTTGATCTTGTTATGTGCGACATTTATGGTCGAAATGATAAGAGTAGCGTCGGACGAAAACATGTTCGGGAACTCTTCCAGATCATTGTACGAAAGAGTGATTGAAGTCAGGGCATCGAGAGAGCAGAAGTCGTCAGGGACTTTCGAGATCTGGTTGTCATCGAAAGAAAGCTCCTGAGGGGCGAATTTTTCGCCGAATGAAGGAAGTTCTCCCTTTATGTTGTTCTGCGTCACGTTGAGCATGCCCAGGCTGGCCATGTCACCCACTTCTACCGGAAGTGTCGTAAGCTCGTTCTGGAGGAAGTAAAGAATCTGGATGACATCCTCTGAAGCACCGGAAGCTATCGCTGCAAGCGCCTTGTTCGCCCCGTCCGGAGTGAATCCGTTTGTGGAAAGATTCACGGTAATGAGGTTCGGAAGGGCTGTGATGCCTTCCGGAAGAGTCTCAAGTCCTGCACAGTTATAGATTTCCAGTTCAGTAAGCGAGGTGAGTCTGCCGAATACATCCTCTCCAGGGAAGCCGTCCACTTTAAGGTTAGGCGAATTGGCGATGGAAAGGGACTCGAGCCGGGTCAGATTTCCGATTGCATCGCTTATGCCCCTGAGGTCATTGGTGGCAGTACCGAGATTCATGTCATACGGGCGTATCTGCTCTGCCGTCGGAGTGGCTCCGGAAGCCGCCATGCGGGAAATCTCGTCCAGACTCATATTGTCATAGTATGAAGCTGCGGAGGAAGTCTTGCCGCTCATCCTGAGGGCGAGTGCACATACAGGGGATATCGGCTCGGTCTCGAACTTGCCGAAGCCCTTGTACTTGTCTTTTCTCCACTGGGCCTTTTCCTCTACGGTCCCGTCCACCGGATAAAGGGACTGTGCGGCAGAACCGTCTGATGCCGGTGCATGATACCGGTTTGTCTCGTTATGGTTTCCGAATGAAAGCTGCACCAGCTCGGTCAGCCTGCCTATGGCGGCCGGAACGGTACCGCTGATACCGAATCCGCTCAGGTCAAGGCTGGCTACACGGCCGTTGTCATGTATCTGGACTCCCGGCTGGTCACCCCAGAGATCAGGGTCCTTGTCGAAGTTCCAGTTCGAACCTTTCGGCCATGTCTGCCCTTCATAATACCAGTGCTCCCCGTCAAGAGCCTTCCATATTTCCCGAAGAGCGTAATAGTCCTGAAGGTATGCGTCCGCCTCCACGAGGGTGACAGGAACATCAGCTTCGGTAACCTCATTGTCGACAACGACGATTGTATTCTCCTGGGATTCGAAACTCTGGCTGAAATCCTGGCTCTCGAGAAGAATGTCATCGGAATCAAGGAGTTCGTATGAATATATCTTGTAGTTTCCGGCAGGGGCATAGACGATGGAATCCGCCTGGCTGGACGAAGTCTGGTTTCCGCTCACGCCGTCGTTTCCGTCATAATGCTCGTCCCCGCTGAAATGTATGGAGAATGACACAGGTATTTCCTTGAAAGGAACCTGCTGTGTCTGGTCATCAATATTGATAAGGGTGATATTTACAGATGAAATCTCGTCGAATGTATATTCTCCTTTAGGGCGTGACTTGACTGTAAGCCCGGAAAGGTCCTTCACAAGATTGAAGCGTATCATTCCGCGCGGAGCCACATCGGCTGTCAGATCGAAAATCACCAGTCCTCCCGGAGAAACGGTAAGCTGGCCGCCGACTGCCACGCGGTTTCCTATCTGCGTGTCAAGATTGTCATAAAGGGCATAGGAAGCTACCTCGTAATCACCGTTCAGGAGACGGAGTTTCGCGCTGCGCAGCCCGAATTCCGCAGACGCATCATCAGCCGCCGACAATGTCAGAGTCTGGGAAATGGTGCTTCCGTCACTGTTTATCAACATCACATTTATCTTGCTGGCCTGCGACAGAGAGTCCAGATGATAGTCTCCGGAAGCCTTCGTAACGTTTTCGTAAGAAACCTCCTTATAGAGCTTGAACTGGACATAACCGTAGTCCGTATCCCTGTTGTCAGGAAGCTCTTCACGGACACATCCCGTGACAAGCAGCGCCGACACAGCCAAAATAGCGGACAAGGTCAATAAAATGAGTCGTTTCATACTTATTTTCAATCAGTTATAATCAATTTAAAATTATTTTAAAGTGCGGGCCGGAGTTCCGGCCCGCATCCGGAATCTGTTATTCGGCAATATTCAGTCTTACTACAACCGAGCAGATATAATTGCCGCCTGCATCAATATATCTCAAATAGCCTTCTGCACCGTTTTCGGCTCCGGATATTTCAATCATGCACATACCTCCCTGCGGGTCTTCTGCAATTATCCACGGATAATCTGTATTTTCCTCCCATGTACCTCCTGCCGGCAGACCGTCGAAAACAACCAGAGAAATATTCGAATTTCCGTTATATTCGAGAAGCCAGCAGGACGGGATACCTGCAGGAATCATGTCATCCCCGTGAAGCTCGGTCAGAGTCCAGCCGACATTCCATGACGTCAGACTGTTGTTAAATTCCAGGACAATACCGTCTTCACCGGAGCCGCCATTGTCATAGACAACCTTTATCGCCACCGTGTTCTCGGCTCCTGAGATAATGACATACCCTGTCCTGTGTATCGTTTCATTCTGTGCACCGCTGTCCAGGCCCAATTCAGGAGTCACCTCCACATAGTACCGCCCGTCACGGCCTTCGCGCAGCTGGATCCATTGCATGCCTGTGGCAAACGGCTGGAAGTTCTCGTCCAGGACAGTGACTGTAGTGTGCTCGAAATTGATGTCAAATTCACTGTCACTTCCGATAGTAGGGTTCACGTCCAGATCTTCGTAAGTATATGTGATGAGATAGGACTCATCCAGGTCGTACTCTTCGCCGTAGACCGGATCGTCAGAAGAAAGCATTTCGAAAGAAGAAGATGCGCTTTCCCACCACTCAGGCATATATGGAGCCACAAGCCCGTCAGGTGCATTCTGGCTTATATTGGCCACTACATAGCGGCTGTATTCGGAAGCGACTACATCGCCGTTCGATGTATCGGAGAACAATATTCCGGAAAGGTTCTGGCCGTCAAGTTCATCCCAGACATTCTGAGGGAATGCCATGATGATTCCGGACCTTGCGGTCCCGTCATTCAAACTGACATTCACGGTGATGACTGTTTCCCGGATTCCAGTGGATGAAACGGCCCTGGACTCACTGTTGATCCAGCCGGCCTCTCCTTCGGCATCTTCCACATAATTGCCATTGTCCAGGCTGAATTCCACGACATGGACAGCAGATGCGCTCGTGACTTCCGTCTGCGCGCTGGTGCCGGATGTCATCTCTTCCTGGATATACTCGCCGGACGCGTCAAAAGAGAATGAAGGCACGGTCGTAACATAGAATGCATCCGACACATCAGGAGAAGAGACGTTGAATGTCTCGGAGTATATGTCATCCCCGCTTCCGCCGAAATTGATCTTGAGCGTGGAGTTTCCTCCGGTGATATTGAGGTCGGAAGAAGCCACGTACACGCGATAGTATGTTTCTGTCTCATACGTGTCGGATGTCTCTTCCACTACAGTCCCTTCGCTTATGCTCAGCCAGTCGTCCCCGGCAACAGGCGTGAAAGAGAAGTTGGACCTGACAAGAATATATGAATCCACTTCCTCTATGACGGCTGTCGGCCTCCAGATCATGGCGATAGTGCTTGGCTCGGCCTCATCTGCAGGCACCAGAGGATTCGAGTCATATACCCACTGGTAAGGGCTGTCGTCACCTTCCGGAATCTGGAAATTATCACCGTCTACCACGGCCTGTCTCACATCCAGTACCGGAACGAACTGCGGAAGACTGAGTGTGACACGGATATCACCGTAGCTTTCCGTAGCGTCCGTGGTAATGGTGAAGAAATGGTCCGTATTCGCCCCTGACGCCAGATTGACGGCAGAGCAGAAGACTTCATACTCGGAATACCTGCTGCTTGAAGACGGAGACTGGATTTCGGTGATTCTGACTCCGCTTTCCACGGATGTACCGTAGCTGAAGTTGGATTCTACCTGAATATATGAAACATAGCCGTTTCTGGCCGCATTCCAAAGCATTGGAAGGGTCTCGTCCGTAGCAAGAGTATCCTGTACATAGTCATAAGTAAATCCCGTCTCTGTCGTCGGGGTCTGGAAATACTGATGATCCGGATTCCCTTCTTCACGGGCAATCACTGCCGGTCTTATATGAAGCAGCGAAGTCATGGAAGCAAGGCCGAGAGTGGCTATCACCTGAGTCTGTCCGCCCATCTCCATGGAAACGTTCACTTTATGTTCAGCAAGGTCCTGCTCGGTAGCGAGACAGATTATCTCGACCGTGAGATCCGTACCCGCATTTCCGCGTACTGAAAGGACATGCTGCTGGCCGTCAACTATGGCCCAGTAGTCCGAAGCTTCCGAAGGAATGCTTACCACCCACGGCTGATTAGGGCTGATATGCAGGATATATGAAGAATTAGGCTCGACCCAATCCTCAACCGGTGCAGGGAAGTTGGGTTCAACCGCACCCTCTTCAGGAGTACATGCAGCAAACAGCAATACTGAAAATGCCGCTGCCGCCAATAGTCTTTCAGCAAGTTTTTTCATGATTCTGATTTTAATGATACACCAATTAAAAGACTACATTCCCTCTTCTTTCTGGAGTCTGTCGGCTTCTTCGTCGGAAACCCACTCCATCACATTATAGAAATCTCCCACATAGCCTATAAGAGTACTCTTGTCATAAACGTATGCCCTGAGCCAGAGAGCTACAAAAGACTGACATGAATTGAAGTATGACAGGTAGCTCGGACTTGTCATGCCCAATATCCTGTTGTCTCCGTTGACCTGACCGAAGACGAACTGCTCGTCACTGATAAGCTGGTCTTCTGGCATGGTCACAACCGGGTTCTCGGGATCGCTGTTGTCGAACTTTATCTTGACATCATATCCGTCGAAGAGCCAGTCATGCAGGATTACTGTATTTTCCTCTGCCGGGTCCACCGAAGTCTTGATAAGTCTCTGGTAAGACTGGTCCGCATTGTCCAGTCCCGGATAAGTGTACAGGAAAAGTGAAGTCACTACGCACCATCCGGAGAATGTATCCAGGCTGAACGGGCAGATCTTGTACATGGACACGGTCGTCTCGTCCCCGTACAGGTCCCAGCGGAGCTGGTCCGGCATCACGAGCTTCAGGTTGAAGGACAGGGTGTCGTCGTCCTCGAACCTGTCGTACTGCGGATAGACAGTGACGCTCGTACCGTATTCTCCGGCAGGAATTGTAACCGTATTCGACTCCAGCCTGTAGTCGCGGCCTTCGACCGCATTGCTGCCTTCGTCGATTATTTCCACCGCTATTGTCCTGTCATAGTCGCAGGCTACGGTAGAGGCTATCGGAACGCTGAACGAATAATTTTCGTCAGACAGGACCGGCCTGAAGGACAGTGTGTCCTGGAAGATTATATATTCCCTGTCCGCTACCTTTATGTTGTCTTCCTGGCAAGCCGTAAAGAACGCTCCAAGAAGTATTAAGACATATAATGATATTCTTCTCATATTCCTTACTGTTTACCTGTTGTTGCTTTCATTTCCTTCGATGTCGGAGCCCGGAGCCTCGATATCGTTCTGAGGTATAGGCCATACGAACAGCGGGTCATCCGCGCTTATCTCCAGGTCGTTGCCCTCTGTCTGGCTGTACGAGTTCGGTGTACGCTCGAAGCCCATGCCCCAGCGCTTGAGGTCATTGAGACGGAAGCCTTCCATATACAGCTCCTTAACTCTTTCGTCAGAGATGGTCTCAAGCCAGTCCGTCCCGATGGAAACCGCACCGGCTCCCCTGCTCTGGCTGAGGGTGGTGAGGTCATTGGCGGCAAGGCCGGTATCATTGGTGCGGCAATATGCTTCCGCCCTTATGAGGTACTGCTCGGCCAGCCTGAGCGGCTTCGGCATGCAGACATGATAAATCTGGTAAGTGTTTGTAAACGATCTGTTTCCCCAGTATTTCACCACGAGAGGGACAGGAATCTCGAATGAATAGCCGTTCGGAATGCCTGTAATGCTTTCGTCGGCGAAATATGCCTGATAACGGTAATCGTTTTCAGAATAGAGGTTTATCACCCACTCTGCCGGAACATAGTCAGGATAGAGGTAAGTGTAGTCCATCGTGTAGTTCAGGAATGCGGTGCCGAGAGCCCCGCCGTATGATGTCTGGGTGAAACCGATGCGCCATATTATCTCGCTTCCGGTATCATAGTACCAGAGGCTGTCGAATGCCGGATATCCGGTAACCTGGTTGGTCGAAGTACCGCTTAGCGCAAATGCTTCATTATCTATCACATACGAAGAATAAGTGACAGCATTTTCCCAATCCCGCATATTGAGGGCGACACGTGCGTGTATTGCATACACTGCAGCAAGCGAGATATAGTAATTGTCGTATTCGTCGCCTTCGTTTACGGTAGGGTCATCGTCCCCGTCGTCAAGAAGTTCCTCCGCCCTGGCGAGGTCGCTCAGCACCAGCTGGTAAGAATCATAGAGCGAAGCCCTTTTCACAGGCTCCGGTTCGGAGTATTTGGTGCGAAGCACTACGCCCAACTTATTCTTGGCAGCCTCGTCGTCAGGATTGTTACCGTCGGCATCCGATGAAGGATAAGCCTCGCAGAAACATTTGATAAGCTCGGAATAGCAGAGAGCCCTTATCGCATATACTTCGCCTGTATAGGTGTCGAGAAGTTCAAGATTGTCCTCATTGGTTTCGGAGGCAATCACGTCGCCCACCCTTTCCAGATAGAAGTTGCAGTTTCCTATGACGGAATAGAGCGAACCGTATACAGATTCAATCATCAAATTTGTAGGACGGATATCCCATTCCCATATACCGGCATACGGATTGGAATTGGTAAGCGTAGCCATCACAAGGTCTGCCTGGATATCCGGGAAAAGGGTAAGATAGCCGCTGTAAAGGCTGGAACTCTTCAGGCTTGAATATATTCCGACGACATGCTGCTCTGCATCCTGAAATGTCTGCATCGCATCTTCTTCCGGAATATAGGAACCGGGATATTTTTCCAGGCATGATGTGGCTGATCCTGCAACCAGCAGAACGGCAGCCGCAATTTTAGATATATTCAATATAGTATTTTTCATCATATTTCTCATCTTAGAATGTTAGGTCAAGTCCGAAAGTGAACTGACGGGACATAGGATACTGGGCTATGTATATATTTCCCACGCCTTCAGGATCCAGACCAGAGAAATTAGTGAACGTAAGGAGGTTCTGAGCCTGGAAATAAACTCTCAACCCCTCGATGAAGCCGGATTTTTGAATAACATTGGAAGGAATCTGGTATGACAGCATGAGATTCTTGAGCCTGAGGAAGGAAGCGTCTTCCAGAAGCCTGTCATCAAATTCCATGAATTCGCCGTGACGCGGTGTGTCCGATATGTCTCCAGGCTCTTTCCACCTGTCAAGCAGTTTCACGGACTGGTTGTATGTCTGGAAACGGCCGTTGGATTCCTGATAATACCGGTCGTTGTTTATCACCCACCTGTCAGCCACCCAGCTGAACTGTGCGGAGAGGGAAAGTCCCTTCCATGAGAATGTGGTGCCGAAACCTCCGGCCCACGGAGCATTGAAGCTCTTGCCTACCATCACCCTGTCCTCGTCGCGGAGTTCATTGGTGATTTCCCCGTCCTTGGTGTACCAGAGGGCATCACCGTTCGCAGGATTCACGCCGGCAAAGCGGTTAAGGAAGAATTCTCCGGAATCATGGCCGACGACGAGTTTCAGTGAAGTGGAGGCCATCTCATATTCGTCCACGCCACCGTAAAGTTCCGTAATCCTGTTGTGGTTATATGAGACATTCGCATTGAGAACCCATGAGAAGTCCCCTATCTGCAGTGCTGTCCCGGTCAGGTTGATTTCCGCTCCGCGGTTGACCATGGCGCCCACATTGTCCCAGTTCGAACCGAAACCGTTGTCCGAATAAGACTGAGGCACAAGCATCAGCATGTTGTAAGTGTACTTGTTGTACAGTTCCAGGTCTACGTTGAGCCTGTTCCAGAAACCGAAGTGGAAAGCGAGGTTGGTCGTCCATGTGGATTCCCAGTGAAGGTTCTCGTTTCCCTGCGATATCGGTGCAAGACCCGGAGTACCCATATAGTCACCGGCATTGCCGATAAGGGCGAGGTGGTTGTAGTTCGGGATTTCCGAGTTTCCGGCAGTTCCGCTGCTGAGTGCAATCTGTGCGAAGGTCAGCCAGCTGCGTGAAGGAGCCATGAAGTCTTCGTTCAGCATGTTCCACATCAGACCTACGGAACCGAAACCAGCCCAGCGGCCTGAACGTCCGAATCGTGAAGATGCATCGGCACGTCCGGAAAGTTCGAGATAGTATTTGCTGGCGTAATTGTATTCAGCTCTGGCGAAGAATGACAGGAATCCGTAGTCATCGTCTGTCGTATCTCCCCAGGATGATACCCTGGAGCCTGTAGTCAGATTCGTGAGATAATGGTTGTTCTGACCCTCCGACAGGACATTGAATGCCTCGTAATGATAGTTGATGCCTTCCTGTCCCACCATGAAATTGAATGAGTGGAGATGGTCGATATCGAACTGGTAGCCGATGGTATTGGTTACGGACAGGGTCATTCCGTCCGTCGAACTTCTCATAGCCTGTCCCTGCTCCTGGTTAGGGGCAAAATCAGGATAGGATTTGCCGTAGCCTGTCGTATGGGTGTAGTCCACAGTGAACTGTGACCTGATGGAAAGTCCTTCAATCGGCCGAGCCTCGGCGAATATGCTGGAGAACACTTTGTATCTCTTGAATGTAAGAGGGTTGTTCTCAAGCCATTCGATAGGGTTCACACCGTCGCCGTTCCATGTGTCGCCGGTCTTGGCGATGGAACCGTCTTCATTGTAAGGATTCCAGTAAGGGAGCATGAACTGCGCGGCAGAAATCGGGGTAACCACTGACGGCTGCCCGTCATCAGCCTGCTCGATTCCCTGATAGTTGAGCATCGTGTTGGTACCTACCGTAAGCCATTTTGCGGCACGCTGCTCAAGATTTACTCTCAGGGAGTAACGGTTGAAATTCGAGCCTATGGCCACGCCTTCCTGATCGTAATAGGCTCCGGATATATAATAATTGGTCTTTTCCGTAGCTCCTGAAACCGAAAGCTCGTAGTTCTGGAGCAACGCAGCGTCATTGTAGACGACATCCGCCCAGTTCACATTGGTCTGGGAAAGCAGGCCGTAATCCTTTCCGGCATCAATTCCGATTTCCTTCTCGTATGCGATACGCTGTTCGGTATCCATCAGATTCCACTGTCCGTCAGCGACATTGGAAACACCGAGCTGTGCACGGAAAGAGATGGTCGGCTTGTCTGCCATGCGTCCGCGCTTGGTGGTGATTACTATCACACCGTTGGATGCACGGGCACCGTAAATTGATGTAGATGAGGCATCCTTCAATACGGAAATGCTTTCTATATCCGAAGGATTGATAGCATTGAATTCCGAAGCGGAAATAGCGGCACCGTCCAGAATATAAAGAGGCGCCGTGCCTGAATTGATAGAGTTCGTCCCTCGGATAACCATGGTGGTGGCCACACTCGGCTCACCTGTAGAAGCCATGACAGTAAGTCCGGGAACCTGTCCCTGGAGAGCCTGGTCGAATGCCGCAGTCGGGGTACTCTCTATCTTTTCGGACTTGACGCTTGAAACGGAACCGGTGATGGTGCCTTTCTTCCTCACGCCGTATGCCACGACAACTGTCTCTTCAAGGAGCTGCGAATCAGACTCCATGGAGACATTGAAAGTTACTTCCGGATTTCCTGACGGTACAACATACTCGACCGTCTGATAGCTTATCGCATGGAAAGAAAGAAGTGTGCCGGCAGGTACGGAGATGGAATAGCTTCCGTCGTCAGATGCACTGACACCCCCCCCCCGCTGAAGACATGACGACCACACCGATAAGCGGCTGCCCGTCTTCCGCAGAAGTGACGGTTCCGCTGACAGTGACATCGCCGCCGTCCCCGATCTGCTCTGCAGCCAACAATGGCATGGTGCAGATCAGCAGTTCAAGAATAAACAACAATGTTCTTTTCATATGGTATACTTAATTTCGGGGCGCAAAGGTAAGAAATTTTTTAATACAATAATATTTCCGAACTGATTTTCTCTTTAGCTTTCAATAAGTTAGAAATTGACATTGTAATTTGTAACGCTGTTTTATTTTCAAATCACAAGCAATTCATACGAATCAGTCACAATTTTTAACCTAAATCCCCCGTTATCGATTCGGATTTAAATATTCAGTTTGACTTTTGCAACCCCTGCTTTCCGATTGGTCGTATGGTACACAGAGAAGACCCTTGCATGAAAAACTTGGCCACTACTGCGGCAATAAAGATCTCTCACCGGGGATTTCGTCGCTTCGCTCCGACATCCCCACCCGCCTGCGGCGGGCTTTGCCAAAAGAAAACAAAAAGCAGCATGAGTAAACTCCGCTGCTTTTTGTTTTCTTTTGGCGGTGAGAGGGGGATTCGAACCCCCGGTACGGGTAAATCCGTACGGCAGTTTAGCAAACTGCTGGTTTCAGCCACTCACCCATCTCACCAGACAGGACTGCAAATATACAACAAAATTATCGTTTTGCAATATCTTTCTGAAAATCCATAAAACTGGCAGAGAAAAGAGCCGTCAAAAATCCTCCTCTGCAGGCTTCACATAGATTTTCCCGTCTTCTATCAGCACTACAGCCACATCTGTTCCAGCCTCTATGCCTCCTTCAAGCGAAGTCACCTCCACATTTTCACCGCCGATGGATGCCATGCCATGCGGGGAAAGCAATGTAAGAGCCCGGCCGGCATCACCAGGAGCTATGCCATGCCCTTCAAAAAAGACAGACTTATGAGTATCTGACTCGAGCCGTTTCTTGAGCCCGGCACGTATCATGGAAACCGTCATAAGCACAGCCAGCAAAACACTGAAGACAGTCACTGCAGTGCCTGCAACAGGGCCAAACTCAATATAAGCATAAATACATGAAGATCCGAGAGCGATGACACCCAGGACACCAGACACTGCCGTACCCGGGACTATCAATATCTCGGACAGAATGAACAGTATCCCCACTGCCATCAATATAATCAGGAATGCCATGAAAATTCAGCGTTTCTCAACTCTGGTCCCCAGCTTGACAGGATATACATCCGCCACATTTGTAGCCTTTACTGCCACTACCACTTGGTCGACCAAGTCCTTGTCATCAAAATTCCCTATTACATACACTGTGCGCCCGTCTTTCACCATCTTGGCGACATCCTTGCGCCCGCTCAGCTGCTCTATGGCCGGCAATGTCAGCTCCGGAAGCTTTTCATCATATGGCACAACATAAATCTGATACAGAGTCACTACCCTGTACTGCCTCTCAAGCGACCTGGCACGATTCACAGACACAGGCTCACCATCCAGAAATGCAGTGATAAAAGCTGTTCTGAAGCCGAGCTTCTTCACCTTGTTTATATGCGACAGGGCGTCGTTGTACGACCGGAACAGCCCTGCCCTGTAGGTATAGCGCCCTGAAGCTGTGATCTCCTCGAACACAGGACTAAGCCCTTTCAGTTCTGAAAGTTCAGGGCGAAAAGAGAGATTGAACAGCTGTATCTGGTAAATAAGGCCGGAAGGAAGGGTATTGTCCTCGGCAAACCTCGCCTGAGGAAGAACCTGAAAAGTATAATCGAATTTCTCCACAGGTTTTTCCATCACTATGTCAAGAGAATCCCCCGGCGTCATACGCACGAACGCATAATTCGACGACGCTCCCTCGACTTCCCTGTCCGCCTCTTTCATAAGCTGGTCCGGATCCAGCACTATGCCGCGGAAAAGAAACTCCATCTCTATCTTCTGAAGTTCGGCTGACGCCAATTCCAGCGAATCCTGCAGCACCGGAATCCTGGCCTCGCTCCGGGCAATGATTCCGCGAAGCCTGTCAGCCTCACCGGCGTCATCAGTTTCGGAAAGCTTGGCTTTCTTGCAGCTTATCCCTACATTATAATAATATATGGAATCCTTAAGCTGCCTGACTTCGGCCACTTTGGCCGTGTATTCCCGCGTATCCACATCCTCCGGCACGATCTGGGAAATAGCCCGGCCGCTGTCAAACGATGAAAGGTCATCCACAGGATCGAGGGCCATCACACGCCTGAGCTGTGTCATGTCATCAATCCCTTTCCTGACAGGCATGGACTCCTGCTCCAGCACATAGACATCCACACTGTCTCCAGGACAGGCCCTGTCGGAAGCGAAGATAGTGTACTTCCCGTCTTCGGTATTGATATACAGGAAATCATTGTACGGCGAAGAGAACGGCATCCCCATGTTTGACGGAGGTCCCCACTCTTTCTGGTCCTCGTTCCAGGCAGAAACGTAAAGATCATATCCGCCCATTCCATAAAGTCCCGATGACGCGAAGTAAAGATGTTTGCCGTCAGGCGAAAGCATAGGATAGATCTCGTCGGCGGAAGAAACCAGATATTCGTTCAGCAGATACGGTGCACTCCACAGGGAATCCTTCCAGTCAGTCCTGTAGATATTCACCGCCCCTTCCCGGTCATGGGCCGAGTAATACAGCGTCCCGGTATTTTCAGGGAAATACACGGCCTTGTAGAACGGATGCCGGCCCAGTGTGTCCAGCATATTCGGAAGAGGTCTCCAGCTTCTGTCTTCAAGCGGATAATAAAGATAAAAGTCATCGATGGAGAACCTGTGCCTGGCCACTACCGTGGGCTGATACACGAAGTCTGTCATGCCCAGGCCGTTCTCCGACAGCATCTTCTGATCCTGAATCCGTATCCTGGCCACCGAATCGGCCGTCACCGAAAGGGCCTCATCATAAAGGCGGATTGATTTCCCGAAGAGATATGCCTTGCGCAGGGAATCCGCCCTGCGCAGCAGACTGTCCGCATCCTGGGCATAGGAGACAAGGCCGCCGGAGCACAGGAAAAGGGCTGCTGCAAGAAGAATCAATGAATTTTTATGATATCCCGCCATTGGAAAGATGCTTTTTAACGAAATGCAAAAATAAGAAATTGTTCCGAAGGAATTCCGATTTTTTCACAAAAATGATGGCTCTGACTTATTTAATAAGAAAAAAATAGTAAATTTGTGCCCTATTTTGTAGAATTGGGCCTTAAAAGGCCAATAAAGAATTAAAACAGAAAATATTAATTTAAATTTTTTGATAATATTATGCAAAGTAAAGGTGCTATCAGATTCGTGGCGATACTTCTGGTGCTGGCCTGCATCTGGCAGCTGATGTTCACCGTGGTGACTAAAATCTACGAGAACAAGGCTGTAAAATATGCAGATGCGGCGGCCGAGGCATTCATGGCAAGTGCCGCCTACGAAAAGATTCCGGATGTAGACAAGGCCTATGTGCTTGACTCCATCAAAAAAGACCAGAACAGATGGTATTTGGATTCCATCTCTTCACAGAAAGTATATTTCGGTTACACTTTCGACGATGTCAGGGAAAAGGAGATCAACCTCGGACTTGACCTCAAGGGAGGTATGAACGTGATGCTGCAGGTGCAGCTGGAAGATGTGGTACAGGCCCTGGCCGAGAACAACACCGACCCTGCATACGTAAAGGCTTTCGATACGGCCCTCGAACGCAGCAAGACTTCCGGTACCGACTTCATCACCCTTTTCCAGGAAGCCTGGGAGGAGAATGCAAACGGACAGAGGCTCTCGAATATCTTCATCGGTCTGGACAGGAAGAACAAGACTGAAAACAAGAAGCTTGAATCTACAGATGATGAAATCATCGCGCTGATCAGGACTGAGGCAGAAAGCGCTATCGCCAACTCTTTCGAAGTGCTCAGGAACAGGGTGGACCGTTTCGGTGTTACCCAGCCTAACATTCAGAAAGTGGGAAATACCGGCCGCATCCTCGTGGAACTGCCTGGCGTGAAAGAACCTGAACGTGTGAGAAAGCTCCTTCAGGGAACAGCATCCCTCGAATTCTGGACGACCTACGAAACTTCGGAGATTTTCCAGTACATGAACGAAGCGAACCAGCTCGTGGCACAGATAAATGCAGAGAATGCTGACGAAACTGCATCCGAGGAATCTGCAGCTGAACCTGCGCCGTCAGACTCTACCGATATTCTGGCAGAAGAACTTGAAGCCCAGGCGGCAGATGCAGAATTCGCAGATTACCAGAAAAACAACCCTCTCTTCGCTGTCCTCATGCCTCCGGTAGACCAGACAGGAAGCGTGATGAGAGGCGCTACCATGGGTTATGCACACTTCAGCGACACCGCGAAGGTGAACAAAATACTGAACATGCCTGAGGTGAAAGCTCTCTTCCCTGAGGACCTGATACCTATGTGGTCTGTAAAGCCGTTTGACAACAACCAGTATGAACTCGTGGCCATCAAGGCTTCCCTCGACGGCGAAGCGGCCCTCCGCGGTGAAAGAGACCAGAAGTTCATCACTGATGCACGTGTACAGTACAACGGTGCAAGCCCTGAAGTATCCATGTCCATGAGCGCGGAAGCCGCCAAGGTATGGGCAAGGCTGACCCGTGACAACATCAACAGGCAGATAGCCATCGTTCTGGACAACATGGTATATTCCCACCCTGTAGTGAATACGGAAATCACCGGAGGAAACTCACAGATCAGCGGAAACTTCACTCTCGAAGAGGCTGAAGACCTCGTGAACGTACTGAAGTCAGGTACACTTCCTGCACCGGCCAAAATCGTCCAGGAACAGGTGGTAGGTCCGTCACTCGGAGCCGAATCCATCAACGCAGGTTTCATTTCATTCATCATCGCCTTCCTGCTGGTGCTCTGCTACATGGTGTTCTTCTACCATGGCGCAGGTCTGATAGCAGACGCCGCCCTGCTGACGAACGTGGTTCTGCTGTTCGGCACTCTGGTATCATTCTCCGCAGTGCTGACCCTGCCTGGTATCGCAGGTCTCGTCCTGACACTGGGTATGGCGGTCGATGCCAACGTGATCATTTATGAGCGTATCAAGGAGGAACTCCGCTCCGGCAAAGGTCTTGGAAAAGCTGTTTCCGATGGTTATTCAAACGCTTACTCAGCCATCATAGACGGACAGATAACCACTATCCTGACCGGTATCGTGCTGTTCATCTTCGGTTCAGGTCCTGTACAGGGCTTCGCCACTACGCTGATCATCGGTATTGTCACTTCTGTCTTCACATCCATTTTCATCTCACGTATCATCATCGATGACAGACTGGCAAAAGGCAAGAACATCACATTCGACAACAAGCTTACCAGGAACTTCCTGCAGAATACCACCATCAACTTCCTCAACAAGAGAAAATACACTTATGTCATTTCCTCCATCGTCATCATCATCTGCATCGTATCCATGTTCACCAAGGGCTTCACATACGGTGTGGACTTCGCCGGAGGACGTACATTCGTGGTCAGATTCGACCAGCCTGTATCGGTAGAGGAAGTGAGGGCATCTCTGGTGAAGGAATTCAACGGCGGTGTGGAAGCCAAGCAGTTCGGCGGTGAAAGCCAGATGAAGATCACTACCCAGTATCTGATCGAGGACAAATCTACAGAGGCTGACGCGGCCGTGGAAGAGAAACTCTTCAACGCCGTGAAGGACTTCTATGCAGCCGACATGACTCTGGACTTCTTCACATCCACTGCTGAAAACCCTAACGGTATCATCAGTTCGGACAAGGTGGACGCTTCCATCGCAGATGACATGAAACGCGACGCCATCATAGCCGTGGTCATCGCACTGCTCGTCATCTTCATATACATCGCGATCCGGTTCAAGAAGTGGACATGGGGGCTGGGCGGTACCCTCGGTCTAGCCCATACGGCCATCATCGTGGTGGGATTCTTCTCGCTCTTCTCGGGCATCCTGCCGTTCAGCCTGGATGTCGACCAGACATTCATCGCGGCAGTGCTGACCATCATCGGTTACGCCATCAACGATACCGTGGTGATCTTCGACCGAATCCGTGAGTACAAGACGCTCCACCCTAAGATGCCTCTCGATGTTAATGCGAACCAGGCTCTTAACAGCACCCTGTCACGTACCATGAACACCAGCCTCACCACCCTGATAGTGATGATAGCCATCGCGATCTTCGGAGGCGAAGTGATCAGGGGTATGGCAGTAGCGCTCTGCGTCGGTATCGCAGTAGGTACATACGCATCCATCTTCATCGCAACCCCTATCATGTATGACGTCACTATGGCCGTGCAGAAAAGGAACGAGAAGAAGCTTGCAGCCAAGAAATAATTTTCATTGCGCAGTCTTTCGTGCTTCGCAATAAATAAGGGAATTGCGCCGGACCATAAAATCCGGCGCAATTTTTTTGTGGAAAACTGGCCGGAGTGCGGTCTTCACCGGAACGGAAAATTTAGTATCTTTGCCCTCCACACAAAATCCAGCAGAGCAATGTCATTCGTCCACCTTCATGTACACACACAGTATTCTATTCTTGACGGCCAGTCATCCATAGCGAACCTTTTCAAGCGTGCCAAAGAGCTCGGCATGCCAGGTCTGGCCATTACAGATCACGGAAACATGTATGGAGTGAAGGAATTTTTCAAAATCGCGGCGAAATTCCCCGAAGTCAAGCCTATCATAGGATGCGAAATATATGTTTCGAAATATGACCACACCATAAAGGACAAAGACCACAGGGAATATTATCACCTGATTCTGCTGGCAAAGAACTACAACGGGTACAAGAACCTGATGAAAATAGTATCTACCGGACATATTGAGGGAAAATACTATGACAAGCCGAGGGTTTCTCATTGGGTGGTGGAGAAATATGCCCAGGACTTGATATGCTGCTCTGCCTGCATAGCAGGGGAAATTCCGAAAGCCATCATAGCTGGCGACATGGAAGGGGCAGAAAAAGCCATAGAATGGCACAAGAAAGTCTTCGGAGACGACTATTATCTCGAAGTCCAGCTGCACAAGACGGAGGTGCAGGGGCTTTCTCTGGAAGTCTACGAACGCCAGTCCATCGCCAATGCCGGGATTTTTGAGCTGGCAGAAAAGACAGGAGTGAAAGTAGTGGCGACCAATGACGTGCATTTTGTAAACAAAGAAGACGGCCCTGTGCATGACAGGCTGATATGCCTCACTACAAATGCCAATGTCGACGATCCGAAAAGGCTGCGCTATACTCAGCAAGAATACCTGAAAAGCGAGGAGGAGATGGCCGCCCTGTTCCCTGGACATCCGGAAGTGCTGTCCAACACCATGGAAGTTTTCGACAAGGTCGAGAGCTACAAGATAGACAGGGGACACGTGCTTCCTGTATTCAAAATAGAGGACAGTTTCCTGGCAGAGAAAGAAAAATATCTGGAAAAATACAAGGATGTCATAGATGCAGGACGCACAAACAAGGACGGAAGCGACCGCGGTGCTGAATTCACATATTCAGTGGCTTATCTCTGCGAACTGTGTTACCAGGGCGCGGAAAAAAGGTATGGAACACTGACTCCGGAACAGGCCGAAAGAATCGATTTCGAGCTGAAAACCATCTGCAGGATGGGATTCCCGGACTATTTCCTTATAGTGCAGGATTTCATTGCGGCGGCACGCCGCCAAGGAATATCGGTAGGGCCTGGAAGAGGGTCGGCGGCCGGTTCTGCGGTAGCGTATTGCCTCGGCATCACAAATATTGACCCTATAAAATATCAGCTTCTGTTCGAGCGGTTTCTGAATCCTGACCGTATATCGATGCCTGATATCGATATTGATTTCGACGACGACGGCAGGTACAGGGTGTTCAAATATGTCGAAGACACTTACGGAAAGGATCATATTTCGCATGTCATCACGTTCGGCACTATGGCGGCGAAAATGGCTATCAAGGATGTGGCGCGCATCAGCCATATGAGCATCGATGAATCGAACAAGCTGACCAAGATGATTCCTGACAAGCCTATCAGGGTCATGGAAGTGCAGGAAGTGCAGATGGAAGAAGACGAAGTGCTGGGAAAAGGGTTCACTATGGTCGAGAAAGAGGTCGAGATCCCGGATCCGGACAATGAGGGGCAGAAGAAAAAGGTGATGAGGAAGTTCAAGAAGGGCCCTATGGAGAAAGAATACAAGGTGACCCTGGCGAACTGCATGAAATATGTCGATGAGCTGAGAAATGAATATGAGAATGGCTCGGCGCTGACCAAGGAAGTGCTGGACTATGCTCTACGACTGGAAGGCAGTATCCGCCAGACAGGAGTGCATGCCTGCGCGATGATCATCGGACGCGGAGACCTGACCGACTATATCCCTATTTCCGTGGCTCAAGACAAGGCTACAGGGGAGGATGTATGGGTGTCGCAATATGAGGGATCTTTCATCGAGGAGGTAGGTATGCTGAAGATGGACTTCCTGGGGCTGAAGACCCTGTCCATCATAAAGGAGTGCCTGGAATCCGTGAAAAAAACACACGGAATCGATGTGGATATAGACCATATCCCGATAGATGACGAGGAAACATACAAGCTCTACGGACGCGGAGACACCACGAGTGTGTTCCAGTTTGAGTCCGCGGGCATGAAAGAATGGCTTCAAAAGCTTCAGCCTACCAGATTCGAGGACCTGATAGCCATGAATGCGCTGTACAGGCCTGGTCCTCTAGACTATATTCCGTCTTTCGTAGCGAGAAAGCAGGGTACGGAAAAGATAGAGTATGACCTGCCGGAAATGGAAGAATATCTGCAGGATACATATGGCGTGACAGTATATCAGGAGCAGGTCATGCTTCTGTCACAGAAACTGGCCGGATTCACAAAAGGCCAGGCGGACAAGCTGAGGAAAGCCATGGGAAAGAAACAGCTGGATGTCCTGGAGTCCCTGCATGACAAGTTCATAGACGGAGGAAAGGCGAACGGACATCCTGAGAAAATCCTGAACAAGATATGGAATGACTGGAGAAAGTTTGCCCAGTATGCATTCAACAAGTCTCATGCGACATGCTACGCCTGGGTCAGCTACCAGACAGGCTACCTGAAAGCGCACTACCCAGCTGAGTTCCAGGCGGCCAACCTTAGCAAGAACCTCTCCAACATGGATGAGATCAAGAAGATCATGGACGACTGCAAGAAATCCAGGATCAAAGTCCTCAACCCTGATATAAACGAGAGCGGCGCACGATTCACTGTCAACAAGGACGGCGACATACGTTTCGGCCTCGGCGGAATCAAAGGATTCGGGGACAATATCGTGAAGGCTCTGATTGATGACAGGACGCAGAACGGGCCATATTCTGACATATGGGATTTCGCAGAAAGGCTGGCAGGAATGGTGAACAAAAAGGCTCTGGAATCATTGCTGTACTCAGGAGCCTTCGACAGTTTCGGATATTCCAGGAAACAATATACCCTGCCTACAGCATCAGGCGATACATTCCTGGATGCCCTGGTCAGATACGCCGACCTTTACAACAGGGACAAAATGAATGCTTCAGGATCGCTTTTCTTCGGGATGGCTGAATCCAAGCCTCAACGGCCGGAAATGCCGGAAGAGCGTCCGGCGGATGATGACGGAGGAATGGAAATGCTCAAACGTGAAAAAGACCTGGTGGGCATGTATCTTTCAGCGCATCCTCTGGACAAGTATGCATACGAAGTGGAAAATTTCACTAACTGCAAGCTGGCTGACATCCCGGATATGGTGGCTAAATGCGACAAGGAAAAAAAGAAAACGAAAGTAAACCTGGCAGGCTATATCACCAATGTGCAGCAGCTTGTCAGCAAGAGCGGCTCTCCATGGTCAAAAACAGTCATAGAAGACTTCAGCGGAAGCTATGAATTCGCATTGTTCGGAAAAGACCATGAGAGATTCCTCCCTTACTTGACACAATACACCCCGATTTATATCGAAGCCGAGGTCGACGAGAAATACTACGTCAAGCCGGAAGAGAGAAAAATCAAGGGAGACCCCCCTTATGTCCTGAAAATAAGGAATATCAGCTTGCTTGGCAATACTGCCAATACCCTGCTGAAAGGCTTCGCCATAAAAATCAGCACCACAATGCTGAACTCTGATTTCCGCGCAAAGCTCGTGAAGGTAGTCAAGGAAAACAGGGGTACTATACCTCTTTCTATGTACCTGTATGACCCTTCGACTAAATACAACATAGAATTCATGTCGAAGAAATTCAGCGTCGCTGTCAGCAACCTGCTCGTCAATGACCTGCGTGACATGAACATCGAATGCTCGGCCATCAGGAAATGATCACAGACATTTTGCTGTTTCCGACAAAAAACGATTATGAAGAATTTCTATGGGCTGCAGGATATACCTTCAAGGAAAACGTTCCTGTGCCGCACGGTGAGGATGGGCCGGTCCGCAGCTATGAAATCGATTTCCTGTTGTCCCGTAACAATAAAATCTGCCCTGTCGAAATAAAATCATCTGGATACAATTCCCATAAATCGCTGGACAGATTCCATGTAAAATATTCAAGCAGGACAATGCAACGCTATCTTGTCTACACAAAAGACCTCAAAAAGGACAAGGACATTCTTTGCATCCCTGCTTATATGTCGGCATTGATCTGACGGCCGCTCAGAAGACAAGGACAGCTTCTACAGGATAATGGTCTGAAATGAACTTGCGCTCAGCATAAGGTGCGGTGACAGTTTCAAAGCGCGTGCAGGAGCGGAAACCGGTATAGAAAATATGGTCTATGACCTCCGAAGCCTTGCCCCATCCGTGATACGTCGCCGATGAATCTGTAATGGCCGCTACCTTTCTGGCATTCTTCATGGAATCCGTGACAGGAGACAGAGCCGGATGGGTATACTCTACATTGAAGTCACCCACGAGCACGACAGGCAGCCCATCGGGATTAAGCTCCATGATTTTCGACATCATCAGGGAAGCGCTCTTCTGCCTTGCCACAGTTCCTGCATGGTCCAGATGCGTATTTATGAACAAGAATTTCTTTCCTGAAGCCTTGCTCTTCATGACAGCCCATGTGGAAGAACGCGGAAAGGCGGCATCCCAGCCCTGGGACGGCTTGTCCGGAGTCTCAGAAAGCCAGAATGTACCCCATTTCACCAGGGAAACTGTCTTCTTGTTATACAGAATGGCCATATGCTCCCCTTTCTTCTTCCCGTCATCACGCCCGACACCCACGAAGTCATAACCGCGGCAGTTGTCCTCTATAAAAAGCAGCTGCGGAAGAAGTGCTTCCTGGATTCCCACTACATCCGGTTTCCTGTCCTCTATCATCAGCACGGAAGCAGGACAGCGGAACTGCCAGGAATTCGTCCCGTCATCGGCGTTTCCCGTGCGGATATTGTATGACATCACCGTAAGCTCCGGCAGCTGAGCCGGTTTCGCAGTGCAGAACACCGGCAAGACGAGGGCCGTAATCAGAAAGAATTTGAGTCGCATATTAAGGTTTTTAACGTCCTAATTTAACAAATTTTTCCGAAATCCACGGAATGATCAGACCGTCGGAAGCAAAAATTTTGGCGACTGCTAATAGTTCAGTCCAAACCACCACAAAGGAAGAATATTGCCGGAAGAATACTCTATACCGTCTTTTACGACATAACCTTCCTTAGCTTTTTCTATCTGTTTCAGACCCTTTGAACGGCCTCCGACCTCAAAAGTCCTGCCGCCTATCGTAAAATCCGCCAAGGACGATGAAACCACGGTGTTCCGGACTCTCATCTGGCTCAGGAAAAATGTCTCCCTGAGATTGCCGACATTCACTTCAGACTCCGCCAGAGCATAAAGCAGGGAGGTATTGTCCATATAGACTTTTTCCACTTTGCCGAGTCCTCTTATACCCTCAGTATCATCCCTCAGCTGCATGATCATACCGGCATCCTCGATATACTGGAAATACTGCTGCATCTGATTTCTTCCGGCACCGATTATTTCAGCAAGTTTGCTCATATTCGGTTTGAATGGCACACTCCTGGCTATGACTGCCAGCAGTTTTTTAAATTTACGTCCCATTGCAGACGGCATATCCGCAAACACAGGGATATCATTTTCAAGTGTCTGGCTAACAATCTGACGCAGTTTTCCGTAAAAACTTCCATCTCCTGAAAATGGATAATACCCTCTTTTCAGATATTCTTCAAAATGGAGAAGAGGTGTTTTCAACGATATTTTCTCCGGCACTCCTGACAATATATCATCCAATGTAAAAACAGGAACTCCGACATTCTTGAAAATGGATAAATATTCCCTGAATGACAGTCCGTATAGATGATACATTACAGCCCGGCGGCTCAGATCAGAAGATCCCTTGTCAAGATCCAGGACCGATGAACCCGAAAAGACGACATTCAACTCCCTGTAATAATCATATATCAGTTTCAGCTCTTTTGACCAGTCTCTGTACTTGTGGATTTCATCTATGAAAAAATAACGGACTCCCCTCTGAACTAACTTTTCGGCAAGATCTATCAGCCTGTGATCGCCGAAATATATATCATCGGCATTGACATACAGGACTTCATCGAAATCCAGATGCTCCTTTATATACTGAAGCATCATTGTGGTCTTCCCTGCTCCACGGGGTCCCTTGATGCCAATAATCCTGTCAGACCAGTCAATATCATAATAAAGATAACGCCTGAAGGCCGTATCCGTTTCATCCAGCAGCTTCTTGAATATCCTTATGAGAGCATCCATATTTACGAATATATATTATTTTTGCACCTGACAAGTGCAAAAATAATAAAAATTTGCACTTATCAAGTGCAAATTAAACAAATATTGGCCGTTTATGTGACCTTCCCTGAATTTAGTTGACACTTTTAGAAAGAACATGCAAGAATTATGAAAACTTCATTATGTGATTTGCATAATGAAGTTTTCATAATTATATTTACACATTTATATCTGGAGGGCGGCACTTCATTTTCACGTCACCCTTACCGCGTGTAAATAAGAAAATTATGGCAGAAGAGACTTTTTCACAGATCGGCAGGACAGAGGCCGTCAGACAGCTTTTTGAAGGAACAGGCTACAGCCCGGACGGGCATTGCACACTGCGCGTGGCGAAAGGCACAGGAAGCGTGGTCAATTCCTCTGTGATGATGACGGAAGGCATCGATTTCGACCTCACCTATTTTCCGCTCAAGCATTTGGGATACAAAGCTGTAATCATGGCGACCGGTGAGATATACGCAGCCATGGCGAAGCCCCGGACATTGGCCGTCAGGCTCGGTATATCGTCGAAACTGGATTTCGCGAAAGTCAGGGAACTGTGGGAAGGAATGACGGCAGCCGCCAAAAAGCACGCATACGCAGGACTGTCTCTTGACCTCCTGCCGTCGGTCAATGGCCTCAACATCAGCATTTCAGCTATGGGAGAACGCCTTCATCTGACTGAAACGCGAAGGATGCCGGCCAAGAGCATGGATCTGATCTGTGTGTCCGGGAATCTGGGTGCGGCGTTTCTGGGCATGCAGATTCTGGAGAGGGAAAAGCAGAAGTTCCTGAAAAGGAAGACTGACAGGTCACAGCCAGATCTTTCGGACCACAAACTCCTTGTGGGTGAATATCTGAAACCTGAAATCAATCCTTCATATGTCGCCCAGCTGGAGGATGCCGAAATCATTCCTTCGTACGGATATTTCGTGAACCGCGGACTGGCCGATGCGGTGAAAAGGCTTGTGCAGGACAGCGGACTCGGAGCCAAGATATACGTCGAGCGCATTCCGTTCGCCAGCGGCACCTTCGATCTCGGGAAGCAGTTCAATATAGATCCTATCTCGGCGGCGTTCAACGGCGGTGATGACTGCCGCCTGCTGTTCACCATCCCTATCGGGAAACATGACCTGTTCAGACATGATTTCCAGACGTTCGATATCATCGGGCATCTCGCCAAACCCGAAGTCGGAGCATCCCTCGTGACCCCGGAAGGCGTGGAACTTCCCATTACCGCCCAAGGCTGGAAATAAGTTCTGCGGAAATGAAAACCATAAGAAACCTGACAGCAGCCGCTGTCCTGTGCCTGATGCCTCAGGCGTTGTCCGCCCAGTTCTTCCTGGGCGGCGATGATCCTGCTTCCGCCAGGTGGTACTCAATCGAAAGCCCGAACTGCCGTATCATATATCCAGAAGGACTCGACTCCACGGCCAGAAGCTATGCCCTGGAACTGGAAAAATACAGGCTGCCGGTATCTCGGAGTGTAAATTATATTCCAGGTGAAATGACACGGACTAAAATGCCGGTAGTACTGCACCCTTACAGCGCATTGTCGAACGGCTCCGTAGCATGGGCTCCGAAAAGGATGGATTTCTATACCACGCCTTCCGCATATGCCCCTGAACCTATGCCATGGACCACGATGCTGGCCATCCATGAATCCAGACACGTCGCACAGATGCAGTTCGGGCTCAGCCATTGCTTCAGGCCGTTCTACTATATTTTCGGAGAGATGTTCAATGGCGCATTGGCCGGGATTTACCCGGACAAATGGCTTCTGGAGGGAGACGCAGTAGTGGCGGAAACGGCATTGTCCCGTTCGGGACGGGGAAGGGTCAGCGATTTTATGAATTATTACCGGATTGCTTTCGACGCCGGGGATTTCAGGAATGCCGACAGATGGGCATACGGCTCATACTGGCATTATACTCCGGATCATTACGCATTCGGATACATGACATTGAGCGGAATCAGGTATCTGTACGATGTCCCGGACTTTTCAGGGAAACTGTTCAGGCATTACGCCAGAAGGCCTTACGACATAGTGGCCAGGAACACGGTGAGCAAAGAACTCACAGGAAAAAAATTCAGGGAGCTGGTTTCCGAATCCATGAACCTGTACCACAGCCTCTGGAAAGAAGACATGGAAAACCGAGCTCCGTTTCTGAGTTATTCCCAGATATCGGAACCTGCACGCGTGTTCACTGAATATGAAGAAAATCTGTTCGTAAACGGCGAGCTTTATTCCCTGAAAGAAAGCTTTCACCATGGAAGACGGCTGGTGAAGATAGGCGATGACGGAGATGAAAAGACCATATCCGCTTTCGGAAGCGAAGTAGGCATGCTTTACTGGTCTGAGTCTCTCGGGAAAATCTTCTGGAGCGAAACCGTGCCTGACATAAGATGGTCGCTGAAATATGATTCCAAAATCAGATATCTCGATGTAAATACCGGGAAAAAAGGCACGCTGACAGGCAAAGGGAGGCTGTTCAATCCTAATCCGTCACCTTCAGACGGACATATCGCCGCCACCGAATATACTGACGACGGACGCTCTCACCTGTGCATATTGAATGGGAAGACAGGGGCCAGGGAAGTGTCTTTCGCCCTGCCTGACACCCTGCAGCTGGTCGAGACTGCTTGGCTGAATGACACTGTCTACGGCACTGCTGTCTCAGCACATGGCATAGGCATATACCACATCGAAATCAGCCATCTGAACGCTCACGATGAAGAATCTGAACTGCATCATGAAGATGAATGCCCCTATCACCACGAGGGCTTGAAATACAAATGGGAAAAGACGCTGGAGCCGTCGCCCGTGAAGTTCTTCAACTTCGGCACTGAAGGGAGGTTTCTTATATTCACATCAGACCGCACAGGCACAAACGAGGTCTACACCATGGACCCACACACCGGGCAGGTATGGCAGGAAACATCTTCCAGGTACGGGGTTTCTGACTACACATTTACTGATGACGGAGAATATTTCATCTGCTCGGCAGCTGACAGGACAGGGTCGCCTGTAGTCATGATGCCGGCAGACTCCCTCCTGCATCGCGAAACGGACTTCCACGACCGCTGCAGCTATCCTGTCGCTGACGCAATGAGCCGGCAGGAAGCAGAGATAGCCGCTTTATATGATGGCGGACCAGCCGCCAATACGTCATCTCAGCCAGAGATCACACCGCCTGAGAAATACAGAAAATTCACGCATCTTTTCAATCTTCACTCATGGGCTCCAGTGTATTTCAACTATGACAATATCATGGACAGCAGTTATGAAGAATACTGGAGCTATGCCTCTCTCGGAGCTTCTGCCTTTTTCCAGAACCATCTCGGCACTTTCACAGGATTCGCCGGCTATTCTGCACATAAAGACCCTGTAAACAGCAGATACTGGAGGCATGCAGGACACATAAAACTGACTTATTCAGGACTCTACCCTGTGATAGAAGCACAGTTCGATATCAACGACAGGGCATCCAGAACACTCCAGGGCACTGTCATGACCGATGTTATGACTGGACAGGCCGGTGAAAGATACGAGTATTTATACAGGAAAAGCCCGCTGGTATCCGGAAGCCTGTCTATGTACATTCCATTCAATTTCTCGTCAGGCGGATGGTCACGAGGGCTCATTCCGCGCATATCATATTCGATAAGCAATGACAGATTTGATTCATGGAAATATCTGGCGGCAGGAATCTACAGTCCGGAAGGAAAACCCGTTCATGAACATGTGACAGGCATTACCTACGGAAAGTCAGCTGTCTATCAGGCGCTGTCGGCTTCGTTGAGATTCTATGCCATGCGTCCGGCGGCGCATGCAGATGTATATCCGGAATGGGGAATAGGTGTCGAAGCCGGGGCATCGCTTCATCCTGGCTTGTCTGAGATGATATCCCCGTCTGCCTGGCTGCATGCTTATGGCTATATACCTGGCATTTACGGCAACCAGGGCCTCATGCTGAGCGCCACCGTCAACAGCAGGCTGGGCTTTGCATCCCCATTCACATCAGGCGTCAACACACTTCCGCGAGGACTTTCATCTGACAGCATACTCAGCCAATGGGCTGCGTCACAGGGCCTCAGCGCCATGCTTTCCGCCAGCTATGCCATGCCTTTCCCTATGGGAGACTTCCATATAGGAAATCTTTTCTATGTCACAAGAGGCATCATCACCCCGCACTTCGACTGGTCGTTCATAGGCAAAGATCATCTGTTCTCAGCAGGAGCCACATTGGAAATAGAATTCGGAAATTTCATAGGGCTGGAATTCCCTGCAGCCGTAGGGGTGACATATTCATACAATGGCGGACCTTCATTCAAAAGGCTGTCTGATGCCGGGATAAATTCAGGACGGCACACCATAGGACCTGTATTCAGCATGGACTTCTGATTATCATGAAACGGGTTTTAACGAGATACAGAACCGCCATGCTGCTCCTGCTGTCCTTGCTGTTCCAGATGAAAAGCCAGGCGCAGATCTTCACTACATCCCAGGATCCGGTCAGAGTCAGATGGAGCCAGATACGAACAGCCGGATACAAATTCATTTATCCAAAAGGATATGACAGCCTGGCTGCAAGTTATGCAAAGATGTTCGAACGGTTCCGCAAACCTGTATCTGCCACATCCGGATTTCTGCCAGCCAGAGTGCCTGTCGTGCTGCACCCATTGAATGCAGCTGGAGAGTATTCGCTGTCAGAGCTTCCTTCAGTCATCAATATGTCACTGCTTCCGCAGGGAAAATACAGTTTTTCATACCCTGTATCTGAACTGGCGGCAGTCAGCCTCTCGAGACAGGCTGCACATATGAATTTCGCTTCATCCCATGTATTCAAGCCTTTCACGTGGATTTTCGGAGAGCTTTTCCCGTTCGCCATAGAAATGCTCTACCCCGATAAATGGCTTCTTTCAGGAGATGCCGCGATAGCCGCTACGGCCTTGATACCTGAAGGCTATGGAAGATATGGAGAATTTCTGAACTATTATATGGCTGCATTCGATGCCGGTGACATGCGCGGCTATAAATGGGACCGCTGGGCCATAGGATCATACAATCGCAACACTCCTGGAACAGATGCATTCGGATACATGATACTCAGCGGTCTCAGATGCATGTATGACAAGCCGGACTATGTTGCCGACTATCTCTCCCATACCAGCAGGAGACCTTATGACATATTCTATGGAAGCTCCCTCAGCAAGCGCACTTCCGGAGGAAATCTGCATACATCCTCTTTCAGGAAAATATTCGACTGGCATCGTGACATCTACACAGCTGAACTCTCCCGGCGCATGCCATTCACTGCCGCAGAAAATGTTCTTCAGAAAGAAAATTCCTCGTACACAGAATATTCCTGTACAGCCGCTGTCCCTGACGGGACAATATTTTCAGTTCGCAAATCTCTGGACAGAAGTCCCCGCTTGGTGAGAATATCTCCTGACGGGAAAGAAGGGACCATATCTCCTTTTTCCGGCACAGGAAGCCGTATGGTCTGGTCTGAACCCCTCGGACGGCTCTATTGGAGTGAAACTGTGAATGACTGGAGATGGGCTCAAAGCCGGTCGAACATTGTAAGATATTACGAACCTGAATCAGGGAAGACCAGAACATTGGCCGAAGGCATAAATATTTTCAATCCATGCATTTCTCCTGACGGGATGAAAATAGCCGCCATTTATGGACCAGAGCCTGACAAGACCACTGTCATGGTGCTGGACGCAATGTCTGGGTACGGGCTCGGCATATTGCCATATCCTGAAGACGGAGTGCTTCTTACCGGATGCGCATGGTGCGGCGACGGGCTGTTTGCTTCAGGTGTATCTGATGAGGGATCGTGGATTTTCCGCGCAGAAACTGACGGAAAAACAGGCTATATGGGATGGAAAGCTGTGGCAGGCCCTTCAAGGTGCAGCATAAGAAATCTGGACAGCCATGGGAATCACCTGGTTTTCTCGTGCGATGCCTCAGGCGTTTTTGACCTTTATCAGCTGGAGGAATCAGGAATATACAAATTGACTTCATCGAAATACGGAGCTAAAGATTTTGTTTTCAGCCATACGGGAGAAAAGCTGTACTTCAGCGGCCTGGACCATCTGGGATATGACCTGCATGTGGCTGATGCTGATTCTCTTTTCCATATCGAAACGAATCTGGACTCCATCAGAAAGTCAGAAGCGGCGCAGGAACTCATAAGGCAGGAAAAAGAGGCTGTGGCAAATACAGGACCTGCAGACATGGATATATCTGCTCCTGAAAGATACCGCAAAGGCCTTAATCTGTTCCGTCTGCACTCATGGGCTCCAGTATACTGCAATATTTCCAGACTGGATGATATGAACGGGGAAAAACTTTACGATTATGTATCTCTGGGAGCCACTGTCCTGTCACAGAATACCCTCGGCTCTGCATACGGAAGCGCTGGCTGGTGCTGGAAACCAGATCCTGACGGGTCCGGATGGGTGCATGGAGGGCACGTTAATTTCACTTATGCCGGATGGTATCCTGTGATTGAGGCTGGTTTCTACATTAACGACAGGCTTCCATGGAACTACACTGTCACAGATGGCGGACAGGTCATCAGGTCTCCTCATCAAGGGCCGTCGCTGGCTGGAAGGCTGGACCTTTATGTGCCTCTGACCAGGGAGACAGGCGGCATGTCCATAAATTTTCTTCCGCGGATATCATGGGAAATAGACAACAGCAGATACAACGGGCTGCTGAATCATTCCACCACTGTTTCAGGCAGATTCTGGATGCTCCGCGACATGGCCAAGGCTGATATTTTCCCGCGTTATGGTATCGGACTGGAGACAGGCATCAGAATGGCTTATGCGGCAGGGAGCAGAAAATATCAGCCTATAAAGTTAGGAGACACCTGGTTTTTTCATGCATACGGATATTTCCCAGGTGCATGGAAGAGCCAGGGAGGGAAAATTTCTGTCACTACACAGAAAGTCCTGAATCAGGGCGTATTCAATCCAGGGACTGAAATATTGCCGCGGGGATTTACCGGAACTGTTCCGAAAAATCTCTTCAGCCCATCTTTCAGTGCGCTTCTGACATTGGACTATGCCGTGCCTGTGTACCTGGGAGATATCAATATCACGCCTCTGATTTATCTGAACAGAATGATAGTCACGCCTCATTTTGACTATGGATATTCTTCTGACCCTGAGCTTCATTTATGCTCGGCAGGAGCTTCTCTGACATTTCAGCTTGGCAGGCTGCTCTGGTCCTTCCCTCTTGAAATAGGAGCCGACTATTCATACAATTTCGGCACAATTTTCTCGATGATGAAAGAAAATGGCTCAAGAGTCATCAGAAATGTGATAAGCCCTGTCATCAAAATAAGTTTCTGAAAATAACATCACGATATTATAATTAGATTTGCACCTTAAAATTATTCGATATGTCCATAACAGCTAAAGCAAATGCAGCATGCAGCAAATGCGGGGAAAAATCAGAAATAGCGGTATACAAGAGTATAAATATCTCGGAGAATCCGGAGCTGAAAGATAAAATACGCAATGGCTCTATGTTCATCTGGAAATGTCCGCATTGCGGCCAGGCAAACCTGGCCAGATACGAGACCCTGTATCATGACCCTGAAAAAAAGGTTATGATATGGCTTATGCCGTCCGGAGAACTTCCGGAATCACAGATGGAGGCTATCGCAAACCACACACGCGCTATGGGAGGCTACAAGCTTAGAATGGTGAAGGATGTAGGGGAATTGATGGAAAAGATTCTGATTTTTGATGCAGGAATGGACGATATGGCAGTAGAAATGTGCAAATATGTCACAAAAATGGAAATAATGTCAAAAAACAGGAATTCTGCAGCGGAAACAGCATCGGCCGCATTCCATTTTCATCATATAGAAGAAACGGAAGGAGAAAAATTCCTTGTATTCATATATCCTTCTGCCGGACAGATGATGAGCCTGAACATCGGTTTCAATGTTTATGAAGACTCTCTGGGAATCATCAGCAGGAATCCTGATATCGTACCGTCAGAACCATTTATGAAGATAAGCCAGGACTGGATATCGTCTTTCATGAAATAATGATGCAGAAAATGAAGGTCGCGACTGACCACAGAAATCAGTCGCGACCGAGTGTGTGAAAATGTGTGTTATGAAACGTGCATCACTGCACTGAAAGACTCTTACTGCAATTTTCTTGCCCCGTCGCTTATCACGACGTCATAAATTTTTGGCTCATGCCCAAATTTTTCCGAAAATGCCTTCTTCGCCTTTTCTATGAAAGAGTCATAAAGTTCGTTTTTCACCAAATTTATCGTGCATCCGCCGAAACCGCCGCCCATTACTCGCGATCCTGTCACGCCGCACTCCTTGGCTATGTCATTCAGATAGTCCAGCTCCTCGCAGCTGACTTCATACAGACGGCTCATTCCATAATGCGTCTCGTACATCTTCTGTCCCACAGTCTCATAGTCATCTCTTTCGAGAGCATCGCAGACATCAAGCACTCTCTGGACTTCATCTATGACATATTCAGCACGCATATAGTCTTCCTCTGAAATTTCTGATTTCACTTCTTCCAGCCATTCCATCTTCGCATCTCTCAGAAATTCCACCTCAGGATGATTCTTCCTGATAGCCGCGGCGGCTCTTTCACATGACTCCCGCCTCTTGTTGTACGCAGAAGAAGCCAGCTCATGCTTCACTACAGAATCCAGCAGCACCAGCTTGTAGCCTTCCGGATGGAAAGGATAGTACTTGTATTCCATAGTCTTGCAGTCAAGCCTCATAAGATTTCCTGCCTTTCCGAACACCGAAGCGAACTGGTCCATGATGCCGCACTTCACACCGCAGTAATTGTGCTCTGTAGCCTGGCCTATCCTCGCCAGTTCGAACTTGTCTATACCGCAGTCAAAGAGATAATTCAAGGCAAATGCATATGTGCTCTCCAGGGCGGCAGAAGAAGACATTCCTGCACCGAGAGGCACATCTCCTGCAAACACAGTATTGAATCCTGAAATTTTTCCGCCTCTCTTTACAGTCTCGCGGCATACTCCGAAAATATATCTGGCCCAGCTCTGCGCAGGAGCATCCTCCTCGTTAAGGCCGAACTCCACATATTCGTCCATGTCCAGCGAATATACACATACCTTGTCTGTGCCATTCAGCTTGATTTCAGCCATTATGCCCTTGTCAACAGCTCCAGGGAACACATAGCCGCCATTGTAATCAGTGTGCTCGCCTATAAGGTTAATCCTGCCGGCTGAAGCGAAAAAATCCCCTTCTTCACCGAATAGAGTCTTGAATTTCTCTGCTATTTTTGTCTTCATGATATGGGTTAGATTTAAAAATTTTTCTTACATCTTTCAAATTTAGTCAAATTAATCGATATATCAATGTTTTCTCGACACAAGCACTATCGGGAGATGATCGCTGACACCACCGGAATATCTAGGCCCTGTATACGTCCTAAGGGGTTTCAGGCCCGAATGCTGTCCATCTTTCACAGACAGGAAATAAGGAAAACATATATGCATGGCAGATTTGCCGGCCATATCCTTGCTGACCAGGAACATATCTATAAGCTCCCATTTTCCGCCGAATCTTATAGTGCCCTCCCCTCTCCTGTGCAAATCCGCGGCCATATTCACCAGAGACTTTCCGGCCAGAAGGAAAGCATCCCCGTCTGGAGTGTCATTGAAATCGCCCATGCACACCAGATTCTTTTCTCCAGCCGTGGCTATGGAATCGCATACAGACACCATCGCATTCATAGCGGCTTTTCTCTTGGACGCAGACACAGCCTCTCCTCCATACTTGGACGGATGGTGATTCACCAGAAAATGAAATCTCTCGCCAGCCATATTTTCAAGACAGACATACAGTATATCCCTGGTTTTAAATGGCTTCCCATCCATATCCACAGTTACATGAAAAGCTTGTGACTTCAGCATTCTGAACACAGTCTTCCTGTATATCAGAGCCACATCTATCCCCCTGGAATCAGGAGAATCCACATGCACCTGCACATAATCATATTTTTTCAGCAGCGTGCCGTTCAATACCGACTGCATCACTCCCCTGTTTTCCACCTCAGCCACACCCATCACATCAGGCACACGGCCATACCTGTCAGCCATCCACAGCACAGTCTTCGCCACTCCATGACATTTTTTCCAGTATCTGGACTTCGTCCAATGCCTTTCTCCACCTGCACTGAATTCATAGTCTGAAACGCTTTCCCCGCTGTCGATATAATCGAAAAAATTCTCAAGATTCCAGAATCCGGCAATCATGATTTCATCATTCTGCCCTGCCGAATGCACAGAAAACAGAATGCTGCACAAAAGAACAACTATATGCCTGTAAATTTTCATAGCTTCGGCAAATCTGGATATTTTTTAAATTAAAAAATGATTAAAAAAGAAAAACATATTTAAGAAAAATAAAAAACTGCATAAAAAAGAGTAAATTTGCCGACCGAATAAAATCATATTGTTATGTCATTGAAATGTGGGATAGTAGGCCTGCCTAACGTGGGTAAATCAACACTGTTCAACTGCATCAGTTCCGGCAAGGCACAAAGCGCAAATTTTCCTTTCTGCACAATAGAGCCCAACATAGGCTCGACCATAGTGCCCGACAGGAGACTTGAAGAGCTGGAAAAAATATGCAAACCCAAAAGAGTAGTGCCTGCAACAGTAGAAATTGTAGATATTGCAGGACTTGTGAAAGGAGCCAGCAAGGGAGAAGGCCTCGGCAACCAGTTCCTGGCAAACATCCGCGAGACTGACGCAATACTTCATGTTCTCAGATGTTTTGACGATCCTAACATAGTACATGTCGACGGATCGGTAGATCCTGTCAGGGACAAGGAAGTCATAGATATGGAACTCCAGCTGAAAGATTTGGAAACTGTAGAAAACAGGCTGGCAAAAGTCCAGAAACAGGCTCAGGCTGGAGGTGACAAGACAGCTAAAAAACTCTGTGAAATTCTGCAGAAATACAAGGAAACTCTTCTGGAAGGCAAAAACTGCCGCACTGTAAGTTTTGACAGCCCGGAAGACCAGCAGCTTGCAAAAGAGCTCTATCTGCTCACAAATAAACCTGTAATGTATGTCTGCAATGTAGACGAGGCATCAGCCTCTGCAGGCAATGCTTATGTGGAAAAAGTCCGCGAAGCTGTCAAAGCTGAAAATGCAGAAATCCTCGTCATAGCCGCCAAGATTGAATCAGACATAGCCGAACTGGAGAGTTATGAAGAGAGGCAGATGTTCATAGAGGAAATGGGACTGAAAGAATCAGGAGTGGTAAGGCTCATTCAAAGTGCATATTCTCTGCTGAATCTTCAGACATTCTTTACCGCCGGACCTGATGAATGCAGGGCCTGGACCATAAACAAAGGCGACAAAGCGCCAAAAGCCGCCGGAGTCATCCATACAGACTTTGAAAAAGGCTTTATAAGGGCTGAAGTGATCAAATATGAGGATTTCATTGAACTGAAGTCTGAAGCCGCCTGCAGGGCCGCAGGAAAGCTCGGAATCGAAGGAAAAGACTATGTAGTGCAAGATGGAGACATCATGCACTTCCTGTTCAATGTCTGATTTTTCTTGACAGGCTTCAATCAGAACAAAACAAAAAATCGGGATTCATTCAGAATCCCGATTTTTTAATACTTTATATCTTGAACTTTCTAGAAGAAACGAGCTCTGTTGTCCTCTACATCAGCATCCTGCATCATGACAGGAAGAAGAGACTGTGAAGAATAATAAGACATCTGGGCCGCTCTGTTCTTAGCGTCATCCTCCGTGAAAGATGATCCCTCGTCATGTCCTGTCACCTTGTAGACATACACTCCGATATTTCCTGCAAGAGGAGCTGAAATAACACCTTCCTCAGACGAGGTAACTGCACCTATGAATTTAGGGTCGAGACCCTGGTTCATATATGAAGAGAATGATATGCCGTCCCTGGTGCTGACAGTCGTTCCCAAAGCCTCTGCTATAGCCTCCATTGAATCCAGGCCAGCGATCTTTTCAGCCACTTCAGCGGCTTTCTTTTCGCCAAGCTTCTGATTATAAATAATGGAACTTATGCTTGAAGCCACATCGCTTACAGGGGCATAGCCTTCCTTATGTATCTTCTTGAGGGCGGCCACTACATAGTAGTCATTGTTTATATTGAGAACATTGGATACCTTTCCTTCTTTCTTTGTCTCGAACGCCCATTTTGAGATTTCCTTTGTCCTGTCATTCACTGAACCTACATTCTCATCACCCTCGCGGAGATTGTTTCTGGTCAGAAGTGCAAGACCTTCTTCATCAACTGCCTTCTTCAGGTTGTCGTACTTGCCGTCAGCCTTTGTTGCCAGCTCGTTTGCCTGCACATAGTATTCATTGATAGTATTTCCGCTAGGAAGCGCCTCTTTCTCAAATATGGCCACTTTCTTTTTCTGGACAGGCTCAGAGCGGTCCGTCACCTTGAGAATATGCTTTCCATACTGGGTTTCTACTACAAAAAGATTGTTCAGCCTGGCTGTAAATACTTCTTCAATTCCAGGAAGCATAGTATTCTTGGTCATCCAACCATAGTCTCCAGGCTCGCCTGCCTGAGGAGCTCCCATTGCAGAATACTGCGCAGCAACATTCTCAAAATTATCCTTTCCGGACCTGAGCACATTGAGAAGACTGTCAGCCATGTCTGTCTGCACACCCTGGAGAAGGATGCCTTTTACAAACACAGAATCAGGAACCATGGCAGTATCCATGATACGCGCCACATAGAAAGTATTGTTTTTTTCAAGCACTTCAGATACATCTCCTGTCCTGGTCTTTGAATCGAAGACGAAATTGTCTACATCAGATGACACAGTCCTGAGCTCTCCTTTCTTGTACCACTCGTCAGTATACTGGCTGTCAGAGTTTTTCATCAAGAAATTCTTGACATTTTCTGTTGTCGAGAATTCGTCATAAGCCTTTACCACTTTTTCATTAGCGTCAGCGATGTCTGTCTGTGATGGCTTCACCTCGAAAACCACATACTCGATATCCCTGCTCGCAGTCTGCTTGTAAAGCTTCTTGTGCTCCTTGTAATAGCTTCTTATTTCAGCATCCGAAACCTCTATCGTAGTATCTCTTTGATATCCATACGGAATCATGACGAATTCAGCATTCACTGATTTATTGTTGTCAGCTATCTCCTCTGAGATCATGAGAGGATTCAGGAAGTTACCGGCATTGAACAGACTGTTGTACTTCACATAATACTGGTCGGTAGTCACTGTATTCTGGATATAGTCCCAGAACATTTTTGCCTGGCCAGTCTGATCGTACTGCATGCTCTGAAGATAGTTTGAAAGCATATCTTTAGAAAAAGCTCCTGTTTCATCTACAAACAGCTGCGCAATCATCGGAGAGACCATATCGCCTGATGTCAGATCCACCAGCTCGGCCTCACCTACCTGGATACCGGCCATTTTGGCATTGTTAAGGAACATATACCTGTCAACAAATGTCTTCCATGCCATATTACGCACATAATCCATCTCCTGATCAGTATTCGCGTTCCTTCTGTACATATACTCGAAAATCCTGTTTTGATAGTTCAATTCATTGTCAAAATCCTGGTATGAAACAGAATTCCCGTCAATTTTTCCGACACGATACTTTGATGACATGGATGAAGCCACCTGGCTTATCGTATTCGGATCGATAATGAACGAAAGCAAGGCCAGGGCGATCACCACTGAAATCAATATGCCGAACTTAACCCTAATTTTTTCAAGAACAGCCATTTTATTATTAAATTTTAAATAATTTTCTGTATAATGCGTTATGGACCGCGAAGATAGCAATTTTCATTGAATCTACGACTATTTTTTTATCAAAGGTCCAATAAAATTCACTGAATCTATCCTGACTTCCGTGCTGTCCTGCACTATTACACCATAGCTGTCAAATGGGCGCAAAATGACAGAATTTCTCGCACGCTGGTCCGATTCCATCCCGTAACCCTGCATGTACCCGTCAGGAGAATACAGTTTCACATAACAGTCTGTATATATCTTCTCGTTCTTTCTGTCCCAGTAAAGAGTGTCCGTCTCCATAACTTCCTGGTTGATTATATTTTTCACAACCACATTGCCGTAGGCCTCCCATTGTTCCCTGTCATTCTTTTCCTCTTTCACGTGCCTTCCGTTATCAGCGGTGATTTCGGTTTCCAGCAGGCCCTCCTCATTGTATCCGTACACTGCCAGTCCCTTAGGGAAAAGTTCATATGAAAGAGAATCATTCTGATATCGTTCCATGACGTCAGCCTCCATCCTCATCTGGAGACGCCCGTTTTCAGACTGGACTACAAACATCTTCTCGACTGTCTGCACAGGAGCGGATTCCAGGTCGAGCTTCTCCGCCGTCCCCAGGTCGCTTCTTCCGCATGCAGATAAAACGAAAACGCAGCCCAGAATCAGATTCCGGGCCGCCGCATAAAAACTGATATATCTCAACTGTCTTGTCAAAATAGTACTGTTACTGCTGAGTCTTCACAGTAGTGACAGCACGCATCCCGCCGCAAGATACAGTGTATGAATCACCGTCAGTCACATTGTACATAAATGCTTCTGCAGCTTGAGGATAGTACTGGCGATACTGTGCAATATGCTTGTTGGCTTCTTCCGCAAGTGAAGGATCCGCATTTTTCGCTTTTACCATATAGTCCACTGCCACCCAGTAAGGAGCCCTTCTCTCTATCTCATTGCCCTGGCATACAAGCGAACCCCATATGGTTCCGATGAGCATATAAGCCTTTCCAGCTATTGTCTCGTCGAGCTCAGCCGCCTTCATGGCATATTTGAAAGCATCTGCATTTCTTGAGCTCTTGAAAGCGAAAGCAGCCGCCTCATAAGAATACTGTGCATCAGTTGCATTGTCTGACTCAGGGTATGCTATAGCCTCATCGATATACTTGAAAGCATTGCCTATATCGCCCTCAGCAGAATAAAGCTGATAAAGGAAATGTGCAGAATTGTATGAAGGGTCAAGCCTGTGCATAGTGTTGGCCGCATTCTTGAAGAGGTCATTGTTTGTACAATCTTCGCTGGAAGAAAGCATCTTCACTATGTTTGTAGCAAGCTGAAGGTCATCAGGTGCAGCCTCGAGCCTAGGAGTGAAGAGGGCGATAAGATTCTCGCAGCTTGCCACATTGCTTCCTATGAAAATGCTCTCGCAATCTGTTCTGATCTTCTCTACATCAGGGGTCTGCTTCATCTGGTCGAGAAGCTCCATCACTGTATTGTAGTCCTTGATGACATCCTCAGCCATCAGAGTGCCGTTCTGATAAAGCTGGCAGGATGTATTCAGTTCAAAAAGAAGAATCTGAGGCTTTACCGCAGCCTTGTTTGCCTCTATGATGATCTTGAATTCATCATAGATACGCTGCGGATCGTCCTTGATATAGTTAATCATGTCCTGGCCCTTGTTGTTTCTTGCAGTCACTGCATATTTCGGATAATACTGAGCCCTGGTGTCATGAAGAGTGAGCAGAGTGTCGATAAGAGCCTCGAAATATACAGGATTGTTCCTGTTCTGGGTTATAAGACGCCTGTACAGAGAAGTACCATTGATCAACATGGTCTGGTTAGCGGTAGGAGGGCACAACTTGTAAGCCTTTCTCCAGTTAGGAAGAGCGTCATCATAGTTTTTCTGCTTGTAATACTCATTGTAATAGGACAGATACTTGATACACTCGGCACTGTCCGCACCATATTTTCCCTGTGCAGAAGCAATGCTGACCCCAGCCATCATAAAGATCACTGAGAAGAACAAAAGGACATTCTTTTTCATATTCAATTAAGTTTGTTTTCTTTTAAATCTTAAAAATCACCATATGCCTGCGGCAATGATTTACTGATACCGAGGTTTCTGGAACCATATGTCAAATATATTGAATCCTACGGTAAATGAAACATAGCGTTCACGCACCATATTGGTTTTCAAACTTCCGCGCTGTCCGATATCTACACCCAGAGTCAAGCCGTTGTACCACCTGAACACCGGCAGAGTGACTCCAAAAGTAAGTCCCATGGAATTCACCATGTTCCCGTCAAGCTTATAATAAGCCTGCTCATAATACGCTCCTGCCCTGTATGCGCACCTTCTCAGGTAATACCTGATATCATTTCTGTTAGGCACTATCTCAAAACCGGCTCTGAATGACTGCGACACACTGGCGCTGAATGATGAAGCGCCTGACACACCATAGCCGTCATAGACATCCATGCCTGAATTTCTCCAGTCAGACCTGACATAATTGAATTCTGCACTCCACTTTTCACCTTTTTTCAAAGACACCCCCACACCTATTTCTCCGGCTATTTTCAAATCATTGGCCCTGCCGTTCAGCACGTCGTTGTAAACAAGTGTATCAACTATATCGTCAGTCTGTTTGTTCTCGTAATAAATCGTATGACCTTTCATGTTGGTTTTCAGCCTGTAAGTGGCGCCCAAAACCATATACAAGTCATTCCCCAAAGGCTGCTGGTACTGCAGGCCGAACTTGCCTGTAACTCCCCTGACCAGAAGCTCGTACCCGCTTTTCAGAGAGGCATAGGAAGTGTTGCTGAAATCCTGGTTATACACCTTGTCGAGATTTCCGAAATAATATATTGCCTCGGCACCTATTGAAAGCCTTTTCCAGAAAGTGGCTCCTCCACCTAAAAAAAGCTGGTAAACACTGCCTTCTCCGTATGTATTGTAAGTTATATTCCCTGTGTTTCCAATGATGTCCTGGTCTGTCTGCTTCTGGCTGATGTCATATCCTATGTCACTGAAAGGCATAATGCCGACCATCAGGGCAGAAGACCTGTATATAGGAAAACTTATCACAAAATTGTATATGTTGAATGTATTGTTCCCCGACCTGAGTTCATTCTGGCGGAATACAGTGTTTTTCTGCACTATGCCGAAGTCTGCCATAAAAGAGCTGCTGTCTCTCACTGATACGGAAGCAGGATTCATGACATTTACAAATCTCCTGCTGTTCGATGCTATGCCGACTCCTCCCATGCTCTTGTTGTACGCAGTACCTTCACGCGACAACTCCCCGATACCGAACACGGAATATGGTGAATAAGCTCCATATGTCCCGTTCGTCTGCGCTCCGGATGGTATGCAGATGCAGATAAGTCCAGCTATGATAAACAAATATAACCTATTCAACATATTCTTCAGCCACTATAGCTAATCCCATCAAAACTAAATTACAAACTACAAAGATGGAGTTTTTAACGCGTTTTGCAAAATAAATTGCATCCCCACCTGTAAAAATGACAATATTTTCATGATTCTGACCAAGATATCCATAAATTTCAAACATTATGCCCGAAATCACTCCTGCTTCTATGGATGATTCCAATGTCATTCCCTTGTCCGGGGCAGATTCCGGAGTGTCGAGCAGAGGAAGAGTTCTGGTATACCTGTTCAGAGACTTGAACCTGGTCCTGCACCCTGGTGAAATATTGCCTCCGGCATAATTACCTTCAGAGTCAAGGAAATCTATCGTAATAGTGGTGCCGAAATCAAAAATGACACAGTCTTTTCCTTTGAAAAGATATCTGGCAGCCGCTATAGACGCATACCTGTCAGGGGACAGATACTCAGGAACATTCCGGTATATCTCCTTATGAACTGAATCTATAATGACCAGTCTTTCGCAACATTTATCCAGCCTGTTTTCATCTGCGAGGGAGATGCTTCTCGATGAAGATATCACCAGGATACGCGGCTTGTTTCCTTCTGCAAGAGAAAGTATGAAATCAATCATATGCTCACCCTGATATCTGAAAGTCTTTCCGAGAGTGACTCCGTCTGCCCACGACGCCTTCAGCGCAGTATTGCCTATGTCGACCAGAAGATTTGCCATAAAAATATCCAAACAACCTGTAAATTTACTTATAATTTCTTCAATATAGAATAAGCCTTTGACAGAGATTCGACTTTCTTGACAAAAATTCTGAGTTTGCTGTCATTCTGCTTCAAATCGAAGATGGCCGGATTTCTGTTTATGCTCTGTAGAATAGAAGAGAATTTTGCGGAGCGGAAATATTTCGACAAAGGATTTGATATGAAGAAACATATCATCACACCGTTCTTTATGATTATTTTCTCAAATCCAAGCCTCTGTCCCAGCTGCCTGATCTTGACAATATCAAACAGTCTGTCCAGTTCTGCAGGCACCTTTCCGAACCTGTCTTCGAGCCTGGCCCTGTACTGGTCCAGAGTCTTTTCATCAGAGATTGAATCCAGCTCTTTGTATATTCTTATCTTTTCAGCAGTCATGTCTATATAACTGTCAGGGATGAGTGCAAGCTGGTCTGTTTCTATAGTGCAGTCTGAAACATATGACTCGTCCTGCCTTCCTACCGCAGACCCGGTCTCCACACCAAGCTCTTCCATAGCTTCAGACAGTATCTTCTGATAAGTCTCAAGCCCCATGTCTGATATGAAACCGCTCTGCTCTGCTCCCAGCAGATTTCCAGCTCCTCTTATATCCAGATCCTGCATAGCTATGTTGAAACCGCTTCCAAGGTCTGAAAACGACTCTATGGCTTTAAGCCTTCTTCTGGCCTCGTCTGTGATGGAAACCAAAGGAGGTACAATAAGATAGCAGAAAGCCCTCTTGTTAGAGCGTCCCACCCGTCCTCTGAGCTGATGAAGATCGCTCAAGCCTATATTCTGAGCCTGGTTGATGATAATAGTATTTGCATTGGGTATATCCAGCCCGTTCTCTATAATAGTGGTGCAAAGAAGCATGTCATAATCTCCCTCCATGAAATCAAGGATCTTGTTTTCAAGAGTTTTCGCCTCCATCTGGCCATGCGCCACGCATATTTTCATGTCCGGCTCTATTCTGTGGAGAATGTCATATATGGACTGAAGCTCCTCGACTCTGTTGTGAACGAAGAAAATCTGGCCTCCGCGGTTCAGCTCATAATCTATTATCCTTTTTATTTCATCATGGTCAAACAGCATGATTTCTGTCTGTACAGGGATTCTGTTAGGAGGGGGAGTGTTGATGATGGAAAGGTCACGCGCCCCAAGAAGAGAAAATTGGAGCGTTCTTGGAATAGGCGTTGCAGTCAAAGTCAGTGTATCCACAGAATTCTTCATCTGCCTCAGCTTTTCTTTCGCGCTCACTCCGAACTTCTGCTCTTCATCTATGACGAGCAATCCCAAATCCTTGAATTCAAATCCCTTGCCTATCAATTTATGTGTCCCGATGACAATATCTATCCGTCCCTCCTTCAGCCTTTTCTGGATATCAGACACTTCCTTGGCCGTTCTAAGCCGGCTCACATAATCTATATTGCAAGGAAAATCTTTCAACCGGCCCTTGAAAGTATTGTAATGCTGCAACGCCAATATGGTTGTAGGCACCAGGACAGCCACTTGCTTGCTGTCTGCCACAGCCTTGAACGCAGCCCGCACAGCTACTTCCGTTTTTCCGAATCCAACGTCACCGCAGACAAGCCTGTCCATAGGATAATCAGCCTCCATATCCATCTTCACAGCCCTTACAGCCTTTTCCTGGTCAGGAGTATCCTCATACATGAAAGAAGATTCCAGCTCCTCCTGCATATAAGAATCAGGAGAAAAAGCAAAGCCTTTCACACTCTTTCTTTTAGCATAAAGCTGAATCAGCTCTTTAGCTATATCTTTGACTTTTTTCTTGGTATTGGCCTTAAGATTCTGCCATACCTTGGACCCTAACTTGTATATCTTCGGAGGTTCAGCATCCTTGGACTTGTATCTGGAAATCTTGTGAAGTGAATGCACAGACACCAGCACCGTGTCATTGTCCTTATATATAAGCTTGACCACCTCATGCATACGTCCTTTGTCATCTCGGACACGGACCAGCCCTCCGAAAATTCCGACACCATGGTCTATATGCACGACATAGTCACCGATATTGAACGAAGTCAAGTCATTTATTGTCAGCTGCTCGCTCTTCTCCACAGTGCGCCTGATAGTCACTCTGTGGAATCTGTCGAAAATCTCATGGTCAGAATAGCAGCATATATGGTCCTGATTGTCAATGAAGCCGTTGTGTATATTCTTGCCCGGACAGAATTCAGGTATGATGCCGCCGTATTGTGAAAGTATGGATCTGAGACGCTCCAGCTGAGACTCCTTCTCGCCGAAAATATACACTTTCCAACCTTCTTCGACCTTTTTTCTGATATCTTCGACCAAAAGCTCGAAATTCTTGTTGAAAACAGGCTGCGGAGAAATATCGAACTTCACTTGCCCGGCATCCTGCATGGACAGGGGAGTATCCATGTATACATGGCTGAAATTCAGCAATGCCTGAAAAAATACGCCTTCCCTGTACATGTCCGAAGAGTCCAGCCATACTACTGCGCTGTCAGGAAGAAGTTCAGTCAGCATAAGCCCGCAGTCTTCTTCGCAAGAAACCAGCTCGGGATATATATCCACATGGTCCACCTGGCTTTCAGACAGCTGCGTGTTGCAATTGAAAACACTTATGCTCTCCACTTCATTTCCGAAAAATGATATTCTGAATGGATTGTTGAATGAATATGAAAATACGTCTATCAGGCCGCCTCTGACTGCATACTGTCCCGGTTCTGAAACAAAATCCACCTTCAAGAATCCGTCAGACGACAGTCTTTCGCACAAATTTCCGAAGTCCACTTCATCCCCCTTGCTGACAGACACCACAGAGGAGCTCACTCTGTCACCTGAAGGAACTCTCTCTTCCAAAGCTTCCGGATAGGTCACCACTACAGTCAGATCATCATTCTTCCTGTTCATAATCTGTCCCAGGGCGGCCGTCCTCTGCACCTCCAGGGAAGCCTTGTAGTTGCTTCTCTCTATCTTTCTCCCCGTATCCGGAAGAAAGAAGGTCCTGTCTCCGTCGATCAGGCAATAAAGGTCTGATGCACAGTATTCTGCGGACTCCTTGTCAGGGAGCACCAGCAAATGAAGCCCCCGCTGCGCAACCGATGAAAAAACAAACCATCTGGCCGACAGATGCAGCCCGGTGCAAAATACCTCTTTCCCTGATTCCAACCTGCGGCGAAGCTGTTCTGTTGATTTCTTATTTATTAACATTTGCGAGTCTTTTGATGTTGAAAACCTGTGGATATACCCACCGGATCATGTAGATAAAGTGTAGATATCCTGTTAAAACAAAATTCAAAAATAAATTATTAAATCCGAATATTCCGTATAAACAGAGTTAAAATTTAAATTCCAAAAATTCTACAGACATTTTTTCTATCTCTTTCACCACATGAAACAATGTCTAAATGTAAATAATCAACATTTATAAATAATTGATTGTCAATATAGATATAAACATTATCAACATATCCACAGAGGTATTATAAAAAACATTCCTTTAAAATAAACTATATTTGTAAAAATAATTTTGATAATGATTATGGAACAGCGTTTCGACCCGCATGATCCGGCCGCAGGCAAAGACAAGGATTTTGACAAGCTGATCCGGCCGCAGGCTCTCGGTGAATTTTCCGGGCAGGACAAAATAATAAAAAATCTGAAAATTTTCGTCAAAGCCGCCAAGCTGAGAGGGGAGTCTCTTGATCATGTGCTGTTTCATGGCCCTCCAGGATTGGGAAAGACTACGCTTGCCCATATAATTTCCAATGAACTGGGTGCGAATCTTAAAGTGACTTCCGGTCCTGTGCTTGACAAGCCTGGTGATCTGGCCGGGCTGCTTACATCCCTGGATGAGGGGGATGTACTCTTTATCGACGAGATTCACAGGCTGTCGCCTGTAGTGGAAGAGTATCTTTATTCTGCCATGGAAGACTTCGTCATAGACATTATGATAGACAAGGGGCCAGGAGCACGTTCAGTGCGCATATCCCTGAATCCTTTCACTCTGGTGGGCGCTACCACCAGGAGCGGCCTGCTTACTGCACCTCTCAGGGCAAGATTCGGAATTAAATTCGCCCTTGAATATTACGATACTTCAGACCTCGTGCATATAGTAAAGAGGAGTGCCGATATCTTAGGTATCGGAATAGATGACGATGCCGCATATGAGGTAGCATTGCGAAGCAGGGGAACACCGCGTATTGCCAATTCACTTCTCAGGAGGGTGAGGGATTTCGCCCAGGTCATAGGTGACGGGCATATTGATTTAAAAATATCAAGGTACGCGCTTGATGCATTGAATATCGACAAACGCGGGCTTGACTCTATAGACAACAAGATACTGCGGACAATAATCACCAAATTTAAAGGAGGACCTGTCGGCGCCAATACGATAGCTACAGCTGTTGGCGAGGACCAGGGGACTTTGGAGGAAGTTTATGAACCCTTCCTGATAAAAGAGGGGTTTCTGATCAGGACTCCGCGGGGCAGGGAAGTGACAGAACTGGCTTACAGACACCTGGGTATCGATATGTTGTCTGGAGGCGGAGACGGGACATTGTTCTGAATTTATGATAAGTCTATGTAAATATGCTGCTGCTCTGGCGCTGATGTTTGCACCTGCTGTGTCTGAAGCATGCACTGCAGTGATTATTTCGGGAAAGAAAACAGCTGACGGGCGTCCTTTGATGTGGAAGAACCGTGATACTGATCACCTGGACAACAGTGTAAGGCATTTCAAAGGTGAAAAATATTCATTTGTCGGCCTTGTGAATTCAGAGTCTTCAGGAGGTGAAGTATGGATAGGCGTCAATACTGCCGGATTTGCCGTTATGAACACAGCTTCTTACTGCCTTAAAAACGACGATGTGCCGGCATCGGCTATGGACCGGGAGGGATTGCTGATGTACAGGGCTTTGGAAATATGTGCCTGTCTCGAAGATTTCGAACATTTTTTGGATACATTGCCCCGTCCCTTGGGCGTGGAAGCTAATTTCGGATGCATAGATGCTTGTGGCGGAGCCGCATGGTATGAAACCGGGAATTATTCCTATTATAAAAGGGATGTGGATTCTTCCGAGGACGGATATATAGCAGTCACTAATTTTTCCGAGTCAGGGGACCCTTCCCGCTGGCGCGGTGTGGAGCGCTGGACCACTGCAAGCAATATATTCAAAGAAATGGACAGCAGGGGAGAGCTTGGTGACATCACTCCTCTTGATATCATCGACAGTCTTTCCAGGTCTTACAGAAATGACGTGGCTGGCATTGATCTCGTATGCGGAGCAGATGAGTTCCTGTCCAGGACTTCTGGACTGTTTCCAGACATAGACTTCATACCTCGCAAATCCACTTCTGCTTCTGTGGTTGTCCATGGTGCGCGGAGTGAAGATGAACTTGCTTCTGTAGTTTTATGGGCGGCGCTTGGGTATCCGCCTGCGGCAGTCACGGTCCCTGTGCCTGTGTCTGAAGAAAATCACGTTCCTGCTTCCATGTCAGATTATCCGTATTCTGGAAATGATACATTTTCCGGTCTTTCATCCATGATAAAGAAGGGATGGATCTTTACATCTGAAGTCAGCAATATGTCCAAGTATGTCGATCTCAGGTATGTATTGCAAGATACTTGCTGGAGCAGAGCGACATTGGCCTGCTGCCGTGAGGCAGAGGCCAGAATAATTGGCAGTTTTCTGCCATTATATGAAAAATTCTGTGGCGGGGGCATTTCGGAAGACGATTATCTGAATATTTATGACAGTATTTCTGCGTATTTTTTTCCGATAACTTGCGAGGCTTTTGACTGCTATATACACTGGCGCGGTCCGGTAAATGGCAGATGAGTCGGATAATGCGCGAATTAATTGCGGAATTGCATAAAAATCATTAAAATTGTGGCGAAATTTCATTAAACGATATAAAATGGCCGATAAATTAATTTCTAAGATTCCTGAGGGTCCTTTGTCTGAAAAATGGACAAAGCACAAGACTCAGCTTCGAGTTGTCAATCCTGGCAACAAAAGGAAAATCGAGATCATCGTCATCGGTACCGGTCTGGGCGGGGCGTCTGCAGCCGCTTCGCTTGGAGAGCTCGGTTACAATGTGAAGGTTTTCTGCATCAGCGATTCTCCGAGAAGGGCGCATTCCATAGCCGCGCAGGGAGGTATCAATGCCGCGAAGAACTATCAGAATGACAATGACTCTGTTTACCGACTTTTCTATGAGACCATCAAAGGTGGTGACTACCGCAGCCGTGAGGCGAATGTCTACCGTCTTGCTGAAGTGAGCGGAAACATCATTGACCAGTGTGTGGCTCAGGGTGTTCCTTTTGCCAGGGAGTATGGCGGACTTCTCGCAAACCGTTCTTTCGGCGGCGCTCAGGTGAGCCGTACATTCTACGCCCGCGGTCAAACCGGCCAGCAGCTTCTTCTCGGGGCTTATGCGGCTCTTAACAGGCAGATCGCCGCAGGTACGGTGAAGAGCTATCCACGTCATGAAATGCTCGACCTGGTGCTCATAAACGGAGAAGCAAAAGGAATCATCGCAAGGAATCTTGTGACTGGAGAAATTGAAAGATTCGGTGCACATGCCGTAGTACTCGCTTCTGGCGGATACGGCAATACATATTTCTTGTCTACAAACGCCATGAACAGCAACGGTTCTGCTGCATGGCAGGCTTACAAGAAGGGTGCTTATTTCGCAAATCCTTGTTTTGCCCAGATTCACCCTACATGTATCCCTGTTCACGGCGACCAGCAGTCCAAACTGACTTTGATGTCGGAGTCTCTGAGAAATGACGGACGTATCTGGGTGCCTAAGAAAAAGGAAGATGTCATGAAGCTCCGCAAGAAGGAAATCAAGCCTTCTGATATTCCTGAAGAGGACAGGGACTACTATCTTGAGCGCAGATATCCTGCATTCGGAAACCTCGTCCCTCGTGACGTGGCTTCACGAGCTGCAAAGGAAAGATGCGATGCAGGTTTCGGAGTGAATGAGACAGGACTTGCAGTATTCCTGGATTTTAGTACAGCCATAGAAAGACTCGGTGTAGACAAGATCCGTGAAAGATATGGAAACCTGTTCCAGATGTACCAGAAAATTACCGACACTGATCCATATAAGGAGCCGATGATGATTTATCCTGCCATACACTATACAATGGGAGGACTCTGGGTGGATTATAACCTCCAGACTACCATACCTGGCCTTTATGCTATCGGTGAGGCTAACTTCAGCGACCACGGAGGAAACAGGCTCGGAGCGTCTGCCCTCATGCAGGGTCTTGCAGACGGATATTTTATTCTGCCATATACTATTGGTGATTATCTTGCCACTCAGTTCAAGAATCCTAAGACAGATACTTCTGCTCCTGAATTCGACGAAGCGGAGAAGAAAGTTCGTGAAAAGATAGAAAAACTTCTTTCCATCAAGGGCAAACATACTGTAGACGAGATTCACAAGAAGCTCGGCCATATCATGTGGGAGTATGTCGGAATGGCACGTAATGAAGCCGGACTTAAGAAAGCTATTGAACTTATCCAGGAACTTCGCAAGGAATTCTGGTCTGATGTCTATGTAGCCGGTGACAAGGATAATTTCAATCAGGAGCTCGAAAAGGCTCTCAGGCTTGCAGATTTCCTTGAGATAGGCGAACTTATGGCTCGTGACGCACTGAGCAGGAAAGAATCCTGCGGAGGTCATTTCCGTGAAGAGATGCAAACCGAGGACGGTGAAACCAAGCGTGACGACGAGAATTTCATGTATGTCGCCGCATGGGAGTACAAGGGTCAGGATGCCGTTCCTGAGATGCATAAGGAACCTCTCAAGTACGAGAATATCAAGATAGCTACCAGAAACTATAAAGACTAGACGAAATGGATTTTACATTAAGAATATGGCGTCAGAAAAACGCCAAGTCCGAAGGACATTTTGAGACATATCAGGTAAAGAACATTTCTCCGGACAGTTCTTTTCTTGAGATGCTTGATATCCTCAATGAACAGTTGATTCATGAGGGTAT
>CASEOO010000029.1 GCA_949289565.1 uncultured Bacteroidales bacterium | reverse complement strand
TTCAATACAGCAGCTTTACCTGAAGAAACTGCAATATCATCAGTAGGCTGGGTAGGGAAAATATGCATGATTTTCGTCCCGCCGTTTGCAGTATCCCACCAGAAATTGTCCGCGTCTGCATTCGGATACCATGTTTCTCCTTCCTGATACCAGTCATCGAAATCCGAATTCTCCACCTGGAGTGCAGGCTCAGTAGAGAAAGGAACTGCGCTGGAAACGAGATCCCCGTTCACGGCCACCACTTCATACTCAGTCCCAGGAGTAAGCCCCTTCAGCACAGCCGAGACCTTCATTTCCTCCGTCTTCACATCGGTAACATCTGTCCATGACTCCGATCCTGCCGCGCGATAACGGAAATACGGAGCTCCGGTACCATCGTACATCGCAGATACTTCGGCATGAGTAGCCCACGGGTTGTCCACCGGCATCATCATCAGGTCCACGTTCATCTCCTCCACCTGAATCTGCCAGATAACCTTTTCCCCTTCATATTCCACTTCGACATCGACCCAGTTCAGGCAGTTCATCACTATAGGGAATCCTTCAAAAGGAACCATTGTGTCCTTCTCCTTTTCATACGACGTGATAACCGATCCTTCCCTCTCTAATTTGATATCAGTGAATTCAAGTTCCCTCATATCGTACTCATCCGAAATTTTCAGATAAACTGACCTGTCATTAAGATTTATCACGGCATCACCTACCTGCCCCTGACACTTGACATACCTGTCAATCGGCTGGGTGGCAGTGATGGTCCACTCGTATTCCTGATATGTCCTGAGAACGATCTTCAACGGAGATGTCAGGTCCAGGACATCTCCCGTATGCAGTCCATCACAGACTGCGGCATCAGTAAAGGTAAAATCGGTGACTTTCAAGTGCGAAAGCTCTGCTGTCTCCGATACTTCCACGGATATGGTACGGTTCTCCGTGTCGATGCTCACCGCATCCTGACCTTCCACGGCAAAGGATATCACCTCCGCATAGACGTGAGGATAGGCCATATCGTTCTCTTCCAGACATGATGACAGGCCAGCCAGAACCAAAAGCGCCGCCAGCAAATAAGACAGGTATTTCATTTCTTCTCCTCCTTGGCTTTTCTCAGGTACTGGTCACCTGTCGGTATATAGAAAGAAAGCCCGAAGCCTATGGTCAGCAGGTTCACCTTGAAGTTTATGCCGCTCCTTTCCATCTGGCTCAGCTCCACCTGATTCGTTGCCTGGGCCACTTTCTGATAATTGAACCCAAGCAGTCCTACAGAAACTTCGAAGGCCACCTCGTTGGTCAGAAATGCCATTATGCCAGGAACCAGACCGAGTTCGGCATTGTAGATATCCTGATAGGTGCCGACCTTCTCGCCTTCGACTATCTTGTACGTCTTCGACTGGCCGTAGCCGCCGGTAGCCCTTACCTCGGTAAACATGGCGAAACGCTTGCTGTTCGCGAACGGAATATAGGTGCGCAGAGTGACCGAACCGGTATAGCTCTGCTTGAAATAATGGAATCCCTGAAGAGAAAAGGACATGTCATCCATCAGGGCCAGATCCACATTGTCCAGTCCCAGCACCGAACGTCCGTAGTCGAAACGAGCTCCGACCGAAAGGTTGTTAGCGATGAAATACGATGCGAAAGGGGAAATGTTGAAAGACATCATGTTCCCGTGCAGATTCTGGATGAGTGAGAAAAGCATGGAATAGCCCGAGTCGTCGACCAGATTTCCGATGCTGTAATTGTTGTAAGCCAAAGACACGCCGGCTCCGACAGTCCCTTTAGGAATAAAAACCGAGTTCGGTCTCCCTATGCCGCGGTCAAACCCTTTCACCACTGTCGTGGTGTCTTTCGAAAAGGCATTGACAGATGCGGACACCGCACCTGTCAATAAAACCATTGTCACCAAAAGAAATCTTTTCATTTCAGTATATCCTTATTCGGACAATTCGTCCGGGTCATATACGAATTCGAATTCGTCCAACAGCAACGTACTGCCTACACCGCCTGTATAATAATCACCATATCTGCTGGCCGCTGCTACGATCACGATATAAGTTGGGATTCTCGTCTCATCCCTGTAATCCAGCCGGATTTCGAATGGCTGATAGCCATCCGTCATTTCTCCATACTCGAAAGAACCGTATGCGATAATATTAGGATCCGAATCAAACTGTACAAACTGATTTGCTCCCGTATTGACATGGAAAGGGGCAGTCCAATCAGAAAGCAATATCTGAATCTGACACATATCCTGAGTCCCTTTAAGATGAGAATAATCTCCGGAGGCATAATCTATTGTCTTTGGATCATACTTGAAATAACCCTTTAATGCCAAAGGACGGGACGTAAACGGCACACCCCAATCAAGTTCAGCACCGACAGGATTCAGTGTAGCCTTACCGAATTTGCCGGTAAACAAATTACCTGCAGCGAACTTGCCGGCAGTCGCAGCACTTTTAAGTTGAGCGGCTTGCTTACCATCACCTGACACAGCTACTTCGGAAGTAGGAGTAGTAGGGACGATACCCAAACCGAGAGGAAGATTTGCAGTACCTCCATTAGCAGAATCCCAGATAAAATCAGAAGAATTAGCATTAGGATACCATGCTTTCCCTTCCTGATACCAGTTGTCGAAACTCATGTTATGGAGCACCTCTGCGGTTTCGGTAGTGAAGGTTATTTCCTTTGTCTCCTTGTCTTTGTCAGATACTGCTCTGAATACATATTCAGTCTGAGGTTTCAGTCCAGTTATAGTAGCCGTATAGGTACGCGTACCGGCATCAGGAGTTACTGCCGAGACATCAGACCATGCAGACTCCGACGCTTTCCTGTACTGGAAAGCAATGCCTGACGGCTGGGCCTCGGCAAACCACTTGCCCTTGATCGTAGCGAACATGGCCCAAGGATCGGCGGAAACCGCCTCCACTTCTACAGGTGACCTGAGAACGAAGTCTACGGATGTCTCCTTGAACGCGCCGTTCACATCCACAGCCAGGACGGAGACAGTAGTGTTTCCTATCGGGTAAGCGGCAATATAATCAGTGATGTCCACCTCGGCTTCGGTCGCACCTTCCTCTACAGCCGCAGTCCTGATGCCTGCCGCTTCAAGTGTGGCTATCTCCTCGGATGTGGCATCTACGAGGTCGACCTGAGCCGTGGAAGTACGGACGGCACTCATCGCAGATACTGTAGGACCGTAAGACAAAATCAGATTCCGGAATCCGTCCTTAGCGGTAAAGGTGAGGACCTTGCTGGCATTGTCACCCGCATTGAGTTCCAAGACACCGTTTTCAGGTATTTCGAAGTCAGATGAAGACTCAGGCACGTCTTCGTCACCGAAATCGAGCACGAGATCGTATTTCTTCTCCGTCATGGTATCGTCCAATACTATGTAGAAACCGCCCGCTCCGAATTCTTCCTTTTCTTCGAGTTCAAATGAAAGACGATAATGCTGTTTAGGCTTTACGTCCTGATAAGTGTCTGACAGCGTATATTCCTGACCGTCATTATTCTTCAAATGCAGGGTCCATGTCAGCGTTCCTGTAGGACTGAAGTACGCCATTTTGTCTTCAGATCCGTCCTGATTCGAGAAAACAAGATCGGCAGACCCGTTGCTTACAGTCAGGGCATATGTCTTGAAATTCTTCTTAATCTCATCTGAGAAGACAGCGGTCACTTTCACATTTGCCAGCGAACAGGTAATGTCTATGTTCGTCACCTGATCAGGCAGGACCTCGAATCCGGCAGTACCGGAATAGAAAGGTGCATCGAATTGTGCTGCAGCCGGAGCATCGGCAGAAGTTGCCGTCACAGTATATTTGCCCACATTGAGAGCAAGAGGAGTCTCCCCGAGAGCCCTGTGGTCCTCTACGGTAGCGACTATCTGGTCGAGTTCATTGTATATCTTCAGCACGAATGCTGCGTCTGTCTCCGAGACTGACTTGAAGACCAGATCTTCACTGTCATCCCTTTCGAGACTGACATACAGATAGCCGGTAGCATTTTCCCGGACATCCACATCCATCCGTTTACAGGATACAAGAGATGCCAGAAAAGCTGCTGCAGCCAGAGCTTTATATATGATATTATTCATTTCAGATCTTATTCTTCAGGGTTATGAAATGTCAATGATTTGTCAAGAGTCTGCCCAAGTTCATCTTCGACTTGAAGAGTGAATACATAATCGTCACCAGGAACCCCTACTTCTGATATCAACGGCACCAGCTGTGACAGTGACATTTCCACTTGCGTTTGTCCGAGAAGATCATCACCCATGGTAAGTCCGCCTGCTTTAAGGCTCTCAACCATGTCAGGAATAATATTCACATTTACCAAATCAAGATAATCGACGTTCCCTATAGTAATTAAGGAAATAGCTGCAGTAAAATTATCACTGAACCTGACAATCACAGATTTGATTTTTCCAGGAGCCTTGATTATCAGATTGACATCCATATCTTCCCCTATCTCCATCTTGTCAAAGGTAGAGTTCGACGGCCATTCAAGAGTCGGTGCCGCAGGAGTAACCGGATGCTCTTCATCACCTGTCTCGCCGCCCGGTTCTTCCGTGTCAGGCTCGTCCTCGACAGGGATTTCCTCCAGGCCCGGGATAGTGATGTTTTCGTTCCTGTCATTGACGGTATTGTCCACAGTCAATTGAAGTCCGCCTGCCTCTATGCTTCCGGTCACCTTCGCATCAAGGTTTATGATATGATGGTCCTTTGCAGCCACTTCATCTATGATCAGAGTCTGCTGTATCACTTCCGCACCATCGAATCTCTCGCCTTTCACCAATACATTGAGCGGAGCCACATTGAAGAAGCCTGCCTTCCCCTCATCATATTCGGTTCTGGTCCACACCAGTTTGCCGTCCTCGCTGGTGACAGTCACTTCCCAGTCTGTCAGTTCGTTCAGGAAGTCATCCGTAGGATTGATAGTCACCATCATGTTAGTGATGGAGCATTTCAGATCCACATTGGAAACTTTCCCGACCATCACGGCGAAGTCTTTCGCCCCCCCGTATACAGGCTGGTCGAATGCTACCGGCAAGGCATCAGGAGAGGTGGCAGTCACCGTATAGTTTCCTGAAACCAGTTCGAGTATCTCCGGCATCTCGGAAACGCTGGCCCATTCCTCTGAATAGCCGTTATCTTTTCCGGTGATCTTTATCTTGAATGTGCTTACATCCACCTGCGGAAGGTCCGCTTTCGTGATATATTCAGCATTTTCGGAAGATATGCTGAAACTTACGCTACCGAATCCGGCTTCCGATGTAGTTATCTCTGTTTTCTTGCAACCTGCGAACATTACAGCCGCAGCCGATATTGCAAAAAGTATCTTTTTCATAATTTTTCTCTGGATTAATTGTACTGCTATTTGTAAATCATTTCAAGGTCATCTATCCTCAATGAACTTCCGAAATGAGCCTTGATATCGGAACCGGCAACTTCCAATTTAGAAGCATTATTTACCGATGGATTAGACGCAGAAGATGACTTGAATGAAATAAATATCGATGCCGCTTTTTTATTGATACTGCCATAATTGAAAGGAATCTCATACTTCTTCCAATCTGACGACGATGGACCGTTGGATTCTTCCACTGAATACAGCACAGTCCCATCTGCACTTTTCAATTCCAGTTTGAAATAGAATTTTTCATCGTTGACTGGCTGATATTTATAGAAGAACGAGAAAGCGTCAGGCCTGCTGCCGAATGAATGTCCGTCCGATGAATGATTACCTTTGTCGTCTGACTTTCCGATGAAAATCTCCCCGACATACACGGTACCGCTTCCACCTACATCAACAGCAAGAGATCCCACTTTTACAGAATAAATATGCGCTGATCTTGATTTTTCATAAGAGTCCGTGGAATATGAGGCTGTATGACACGATTTGACATGCATATTCGTTACGCCCCCGACTCCGGAAGATGGCATGGAAACCTTGCTGTTTACATCCCACCATGCCGATGAAGCATCAGTCCACGGCTGATACCAGGTGTATGTAAAGTCTGAGGCAGACAATTTAATGTCATAAGTAAATGAAGATTCAGTCCACTCCTCGAACCCGCTGTTCCCTACCTGCAGAGCCTGCTCCGTGGTCAATGCTCCTGCAGTCTGGGCTGATGCCTCGTTTCCGTTGTACACGGTCCTGAAAGAGTACCCGGTCGCAGGTTCCAGACCTGAAATGACATCATAACTGATGTTCTGTCCATCCACTGATTTCACAGGAACAGAAACCCATACCGAGTTGTCTGAACTGTACTGAAGCTCGTATGCAGCCGGATTGCCGACAGGCACATTGGCCGTCAAGCCTTCAATCCTGCGTGCGAAAGCATTGTAATCATGGATATCGACTGATATCTGAGGTGGCACCTGGGTCAGAGCATAAACCTCTGAGACAGCCTTTTTCTCCGCCTTGTCGGTGACAGTCAGGCTAAGACTTGCAGAGAACGGATTTTCCGGGTCATAAACATTTTTTCCAAGTCCTGAAAGGTCTAAAGAACCGATACGTGCTCCGTCCAGACCGCCGTTCCAGCGTATTCCGTATTCAGCGAACTGCGTCCTTACTGATTCCTCCGCAGTCACAAGGTCCACTGATGCAGGCAGCCCTTTCGCCGAAAGATAATCGGACGTGATGTCAAGGACACAGGAAGCTATGCCTGCCTCTACCACGAAGTCGGCCTGCGTACCCTGGTAGTCCACGGCTTCAGTGAAATTGAGATTGCGGGAACCGTCGAAACCGCTGAAAACTATGACCGGAGCATCTCCCGGTGCATATGCCGACGGCACCTTTATCTCTTCTTCGACGAGGTCCTCGGTGTCATCGATTTTTATCCCTACTGTCAGGTCTCCCTGGCGGGGATCGATGTCGACATTGAAAGTCACGAAATCATTCGGGCTGTACGTCTTGGCCGGAGCTTTGTAGTACTTCCATGTTCCGTCCACGTTTGCATAGACTTCCAGAGTCAGGTCTCCGGCAGGGATGTAGCCGGCGCGGGTCTCGTCCTGATCGAACTGAAGATAGTCCTGTACCTGCGGATTCTTCACCCTGGCGTAATGCCCGGCATAATAAGTGTCAAGGTTTTTGCCGAAGTCCACAGCCACTTTCACATTGGCCATTCTGGCTGTCGCCTCTATGGTCTCGGCAGTCTGTGGCCGTACCGTGAAATTCCGGTCTGCGGCAAAGTAGATAGCATCGAAGCCTACTCCGAGAGCTTTTCCATGCGATGCCAGAAGCCTGTACTCCCCGGCATTCAACGGAATCTTCTTGTTTTCGGAGTTCGCGTAAGTATCCCTGTACAGCCTCACGCCTTCGGCGTTGAAAATTTCGATCTTGAAATCACCGGCATCGGGACCTTCCACAGCAGACTTCACAGGAAGAGCATTCTGATGTCCGTCCACGGAAGCAAGCGCTATGGTCACTTCTCCCATCGGTCCTGCGCTGTCACCGGTCACCGTGACTGTCTCTTTCGCACAGGAAATCATCATAAATGCTACGAAAGAAAAAAGAAATCCTATTCGTCTCATTTGGGTTAAGAAATTAAAATCAGCTGGCAAATTTAGACATTTTTTTTCTTATTCCAAATGCCGCATCTTTTATCGCATTCAGAGCAATTGTCACGGCACGGCATCGGTTTCAGAGATTTTTTTATTAATTTTGCAAAAATGTGCTTTTCTCTGCATCGAGACGGCCCGGAAACGATAATAGACGACACACCATATATGGCAGAAAATATAACGAACACCGCTGAATACACCGATGACAACATCAAGACCCTGGAATGGAACGAGCATATCCGCAAAAGGGCCGGAATGTATATCGGCAATCTCGGAGGCGGCTCGAATCCAGGGGACGGCATCTATGTCCTTCTGAAGGAAATCATAGACAATTCCGTGGATGAATTCACATCCGGTTTCGGAAAAAACATTGTCATAAACATAGATGAGAAGACAGTGACTGTCAGAGACTACGGACGCGGCATTCCACTCGATTCGGTGGTAAAGGCCACCAGCAACCTGAACACCGGCGGAAAATTCGACAACAAGGTTTTCAAGAAGTCTGTCGGGCTGAACGGCGTCGGAACGAAGGCTGTGAATGCGCTGTCAGAATATTTCTACATCGAGTCATTCAGAAACGGAGAATCCTCATTCGCAGAATATTCGAGAGGAGTGCTGAAGAGTTCAGGGAAACGGGAGACAAAAGAAAAGAACGGGACTCTGGTCAAATACATTGCCGACCAGGAGCTTTTCGGAGATTTCTCCTATCATACAGAATTCGTCGAGACTCTGCTGAAAAATTACTCCTATCTGAAAAAAGGCCTGACATTGTCCCTGAACGGGACATCGTTCATCTCGAAGAACGGCCTTCTGGATTTGGTGAACGAGAACATGTCTGACGAGCCTTTATATCCGCCTATCCATCTCGAAGGCGAAGACATAGAGGTGGTCCTGACGCACAGCAACAGCTACGGCGAGAATATATCTTCTTTCGTGAACGGGCAGAACACCCGTGACGGAGGCACGCATCTGGCGGCATTGCGCGAAGCGGTGGTGAAGACACTGAAAGAATTTTACAAGAAGGATTACGCACCGGAAGATATACGCCAGGGAATAGTCGGGGCCATCAGCATCGGCATACAGGAGCCTCATTTCGAGTCTCAGACGAAAATCAAGCTGGGCTCCACCTACATGTGGGAGGAGTCCGGGAAAGATGAAGACGGAAATACCGTCATCGAGCACGGCCCTACTATCAGGAGCTATGTGAATGATTTCATCAAGACGAATCTGGACAATTACCTGCATATCCACAAGGAAGTGGCCGCCTCCATCCAGGAGAAAATCGTTTCGTCCGAGCAGGAAAGAAAAGAAATATCCGGAATCCAGAAAAAGACAAGGGAGCGCAGCAAGCGCGCCAATATTTACAACAAGAAGCTGCGTGACTGCAGTGTGCACTACAATGACAAGCTTTCCGCAGCCAGGCAGGAGCTGGCCGAAAAAACCAGCATTTTCATCACCGAGGGAGACTCTGCAAGCGGGACCATCACGAAGGCGAGGAACGCCACCACCCAGGCAGTGTTCAGCCTGAGGGGCAAGCCAGTGAACTGCTACAAGGTCAGCAGGAAAAAAGTGGCCGAAAATGAAGAGCTTAATCTGCTGATAAATGCGCTCGGAGTGGAAGACGACATGGCAGACCTGAGGTACAACAATATCATCGTGGCGACAGATGCGGATGACGACGGCATGCACATCAGGATGCTCGTGCTGACATTTTTCCTGAAATATTACCCGGACCTGGTCAGAAGAGGGCACGTGTATATACTGCAGACGCCGCTGTTCAGGGTCAGGAACAAGAAAGAGATCAGGTATTGCTACGATATCGGAGAACGCGACGCGGCAGTCAAAGCGCTCAAGACAGGGGTGCAGATCACCAGATTCAAAGGTCTGGGCGAAATATCAGACACAGAATTCCGTGAGTTCATCGGCGAAAATATCAGGCTCGACACAGTGAGCCTCAGCGACGAGGAATCTATAGCCGAGCTGCTGGAATTCTATATGGGGGACAATACCATCGACAGGCAGAACTTCATCAGGCAGAATCTCAAATCCGAAGAGGAGCTGGATGACATCAATATCTGACCTGTCCCAAGACCATAACAATTCATAATATGTGGAGAAAATTTTGCGGATTTCTTTTGAAAGCGCTCGGCTGGACTGCTGACAGCGGCCCGGCGCCTGAAGCCAAATGCCTGATCCTGGGTGTACCGCACACGTCCATATGGGATTTCGTCATTTCTTATCTTTACTACACATCCGTAGGCGGAAAAGCTTATGTGATGATCAAGAAGGAGTTCTTCGTAGGGCCTCTCGGATGGCTGCTGAGAAAGCTCGGAGGTCTTCCGGTGGACAGGAAAAACGCCTCCAGCCTGGTGCTGAGTGTAATTCATGAGATGAACAGTTCCGAAAGGCTTCATCTGGCCATCGCGCCTGAAGGGACGCGCAAACCTGTAAAACGCTGGAAAACAGGATTTCACACCATTGCCAAGGAAACTGGCGTGCCCGTATATCTCGGCTATTTCGACTGGGGGACCAAACATGTGGGAAGGGGCGAGAAAGTGGAACTGACTGATGACGCCAAGGCCGACATGAAACGGATTCAGGAAATATACGAGGGCATGCACCTCACCGGAAAATTCCCGAAAGACTACATCACTCATTGACAGGCAGATTGCTGCAGAGCCGTTCCGGACTCTGAAAGGATCGACTCTGAAAGGATCTGAATAAAAACATTGCGGCGGCAGCCGCAGGAAAATAAGACAAGAATGAACTTCATATCAAAAAAACTGATGAAGCTCCGCGAGAGGTACATCGATACATTGGCGAAGCTTTATGAATACTCGACTGTCCTGTACGAGAAGAACAGGATGTCCGTGATGCTGGACTCGGAGATGCAATACACTTACGGCAGCTTCAAGAAAAAATGCGATGAAATCTCGCGCAGGCTGTCACGATATGGCATAGGGGCTGGGGACAAGGTGGCCATCCTGTCCCAGAACATGCCGAACTGGACTGTGGCGATGTTCTCGCTTGTGCCATTCGGACGCATCTCGGTGCCTATCCTGCCGGACTCGTCCGAAAACGAAGTGACAAACATTCTGAACCATTCAGGAAGCAAGGCTATATTCATCTCGAAAAAGTTCCTGCCGAAGCTGAGCAAGGAATGCTCCGACAAGATGGATCTGGTGATAGATATCGAGACCTTCGAGATCATAAAGAGGAATGACGAGGCTTTCACCTGCGACGGGAAAACGGCTCAGCCTGGACCTGACGACATCGCCACGCTGATTTACACTTCGGGGACTACAGGAAATGCAAAAGGAGTTATGCTCAGCCACAGGAATCTGTGCCAGAACATCATAGCATCCCTCCATGCCCACAAATGCACCGAAAAGGACGTATGGCTCTCCATCCTGCCGATGGCACATACATACGAACTCAGCATAGGCGTGCTCTATCCTATCTTCGTAGGAGCCTGCGTCTACTACATCCAGAAACCGCCGACACCTACAGTGCTGCTGTCAGCCATGAAGACGGTGCGCCCTACCGTGATGCTGTCCGTGCCGCTCATCATCGAAAAGATATACAAGAACAGCGTTCTGCCGACCATCAGGCACAGCCGAGTCCTGAAATGGATGAAACGCCATACCCCAACCCTGCTCTGCAGACTTATCGGAATGAAGCTGAAGGCGACATTCGGAGGCAGGCTGAAATTCTTCGGAATCGGAGGCTCGAAACTGGACATCAAGGTAGAGGAGTTTCTGAAAAAGGCGAAATTCCCGTATGCCATCGGATACGGACTCACGGAAACGGCCCCGCTCATCTGCAACGCCGGCGTGAAATACACGAAGCCAGGCTCTACTGGAGTGGCGGCTTACGGCGTGACTGTGAAGCTTATGAATGTAAACCCGGAAACGGGAGAAGGTGAAATCGTCTGCAAGGGCGACAACGTGATGCTCGGCTACTACAAGGATCCAGCCCGCACCCGCTCCGTATTCACTGATGACGGCTGGTTCAGGACGAATGACCTGGCCACTGTGGACGAAAAAGGGCGCTATTATATAAAGGGGCGTCTCAGCAACATGATCTTAGGTCCGTCAGGAGAAAACATCTATCCTGAAGAAATAGAAAGCGTGATAAACAACATGGATGAGGTGAACGAATCTGTCGTGCTGGAACGCAACGGCCGTCTCGTGGCGCTCGTCCAGTTCAACGACAACATCATCAACTGGAACCAGGAAGGCGAAGACCAGTTCTTCGAAAAGCTCGAAGCCCGCAAACAGGCAATCCTGAACTACGTAAACCGCCATGTGAACAAATCTTCGAAAATCAATGACGTCGAAGTCGTAAAAGAGCCTTTCGAGAAGACCGCAACCCAGAAAATCCGCCGCTACAAATATAAAAAGGAGGATAATGCGGAAAAATCAGATGCCGCTCCGGGCAATGATGACGATAAAGTAAAAGGAGAATAGTTCTTCCGACAACTATAGTTCAAGCGGATAACCCGCTTGAACAAATAAAAAGTTCCGGCAGATTTGAAACCTGCCGGAACTTTAAAAATATTTACGCTGAAATTATTCAGCAACAACTTCAAATTTGAAAGTACCCTTGATATCCTTGTAGCACTTCACTGAAGCCTCATATACACCTGCTTCCTTCACTGCACCAGCCAGGATAGTGATATCTTTCTTGTCAACCTCTACACCTGCAGCCACGAGAGCATCTGCAATCTGCATTGTAGTCACTGAACCGTAAATCTTGCCGTTCTCGCTGACCTTTGCAGAAACTTTCACAGTCATCTCTGCGAGTTTTGCAGCCAATGCCTCTGCATCTGCACGGAGTTTTGCCTCCTTGTGTGCACGCTGGCGGATATTCTCGGCGAGAATTTTCTTGGCAGATGGAGTAGCCATGATAGCATATCCCTGCGGAATAAGATAGTTCAGAGCGTAGCCGTTCTTCACATTCACGATATCGTCAGCATGGCCGAGCTTGGCCACTTCTTTCTTCAATATAATCTCCATAATGCTTTCCTCCGCTTATTTCAAAAGGTCTGTTACATATGGAAGAAGTGCAAGATGCCTTGCTCTCTTCACTGCCTGAGCCACTTTCCTCTGGAATTTCAGAGAAGTTCCGGTGATACGGCGAGGAAGAATCTTTCCCTGCTCGTTCAGGAATTTCTTGAGGAATTCAGCATCCTTGTAGTCAACATATTTGATACCGGCCTTTTTGAAACGGCAGTATTTCTTTCTCTTAACCTCGACTGTAGGAGGGTTGAGATAACGGATTTCATTGTTCTGTGCCATGATTTCGCCTCCTTATTTAGCCTGTTTGTTTGCTCTTCTCTTCTCAGCATATGCTACAGCATGCTTGTCCATGGCGAAAGTCAGGAACCTGATGATTCTCTCGTCACGGCGATACTGAGTCTCAAGAGATGCGATCAGCTGTGGATCAGCCTTGAATTCGATGAGATAATAAAAACCTGAAGTTCTCTTCTGGATAGGGTAAGCCAGCTGCTTGAGCCCCCAATCCTCTTCATACACGATTTCTCCACCATTTTCCTTGATGAAGTCCGTGTACTTGGCAACCGCTTCCTTCATCTGAGCCTCAGACAAAACGGGAGTTGCAATGAAAACGGTCTCGTACTGTTTGATCATTTTGTTTATAATTAATTGTTAGTAAATAAAATGCCCATTCATGACCATAATTTGTTCACAAATGGCCTGCAAAGATAAGAATAAATTCCTTTCATGCAAAAATATTTGAAAGCTTCAAATAAATATTGCGCCGGAACAGAGATCCGGCGCAATATTATATTATATGTAAAAACTCTTTCTGCTATTTCGTTGCACTCTCGAGTTTCTTCATGATAGAGAAAATGAAAATCGCTGAAATCAGGCAGAGTGCGATGAGCAGGGCCCACACGCCCCAGAGAGGAATTTTGTCCCAAAGCAGAGCTGGAATGGACACCAGGTAGTTTCCGACAGCAGTGGCTGCGAACCAGCAGCCCATCATCATTCCTTTATATTTAGGAGGAGCCACTTTGGAAACGAAAGATATACCCATCGGTGAAAGCAGAAGTTCTGCAAATGTCAGCACCAGGTATGTGGATATCAACCAGTTAGGCGAAACCAGAACATCGCTCACATTCCCGCCGAGCTCTTTCGGGGAAGGCAGCCCCATCGAAGCGGCCGTCAGGATCAGGAATCCTACAGAGGCCACCAGCATGCCGAGCCCTATTTTACGCGGAGCGGAAGGCTCTTTCCCTTTCCTGGCCAGAGAGCCGAAAATGGCCAGAGACACCGGAGTGAGGGCCACTACGAAGAACGGATTGAACTGCTGGAAATCAGATGGCTGTATATTGAGCACCGGATCCATAGTAGAATAGATAGCATAAGCGCCTCCCCAGAGAAGGAGCGTGGCGATAGCAGATATCGTCTTGCCTTTCCTGGTTTCAGACTGGAATACACTGAAAAGAGTGTAAATAGAGACTGCTATCAGGAAAAGGCTCCAGATATTGAAACCGATTCTGGTGAAGCCTTCAGCGACATGCTGCGTATAATCACGGGCGAAGATAGTCATAGTAGCGCCATTCTGATGGAATGCCATCCAGAAGAAAATCACCACTGCAAACACCAGGAGGAGGGCAACGATCCGGCTCTTGGTCTGCTGCGGGGTAAGTTCCGGCTCTGCGGTATGCGCCGCCTTGGCCTGCTTGGCATTCACGTCAGCGTGCTTGAACCATGACCTGCAGCAGAAATATATCAGGACTGATATCACCAGGGAGATGCAGGCGACTCCGAAGCCGTAACTGTACGATGTAGAGAGCTTGTCGATATACATCTGGCTGAATGCAGCCAAATCCGTGGCCCCTGTCATCGAAGATGCCAGCTCTGCCAGCCTGGCAGAGTTCTCCGGAGTGATAGTGCCGTCCAGATACTGGTGCGCAAGCGAAGGTATGCTGGCGTCATAATAAAGGCCTGATTTGCCAAGGAATAAATTGGTCACATATTTAGCCATGCTTGGCGCGAACATGGCGCCGATGTTTATAGCCATATAAAAGAGGCTGAATGCGGCGTCTCTCTTGCTAGCATATTTCGGGTCGTCGTACAGGTTTCCTACCATGACCTGGAGATTTCCTTTGAACAGGCCTGTACCTATGGCTATAAGCGCCAAAGCCCCGAACATGGCGGCTTTGCCCACTGCGTCAGCGCCGGTAGGGACAGCCAGGAAAAGATAGCCGAGAAACATCACGCCGATACCGGTGAGCACGCATTTGCCGAATCCTATCTTGTCGGCAAGCCATCCTCCGAAAAGCGGCATGAAATACACTCCTGCCAGGAAAATTGCATAAATCTGGCCTGCCACTGCGGCATTGAAACCGAATTTCGCCTGCAGGAACAGCATAAAGATGGCCAGCATGGTGTAGTATCCGAACCGCTCCCCCGTATTGGCGAGAGCCAGAGCGAACAGACCTTTTGGTTGATCTTTGAACATAATTTATTGATTTTGCTGATTATTTATTCATTGCTGAAGTTTACGCCCGGCAAAGGTAATAAAATAAATTTTAATCGGACTTGAAAAATTGCCGGCTTCCCGGCCTTCTTCCGGAAAATTATGGTATCTTTGTAGGAATTGAGGCTTTGAGTATGGGACAAAAGGGTTCGGAGCTGGCCATAAGGCTGATATTGGCTGTCATGAGGCTGTTCGGCAGACTGCCTCTGAAATTCCATTATTTGTGGGGACGGATGCTTTCATGGATTATGGAAAAAGTCCTGCATTACCGGAAAGATGTAGTCCTCATAAATCTGGCCAGGTCTTTTCCAGGGAAAGACTACAAGTGGGTGAAACAAGTGTGCTCGGCTTTCTACAGGCATCTGGGCGATGTCATGGCGGAAACCATATGGTTCAGCGCCGCAGACTATGACAGGCTGAAGAAATCCAGGATATGCAGATACACAAATCTCGAAGTGCTGTGCCGCGCTTATGAATCTTCTCCCAGCGTCACCATATTGTATTCACACTGCGGCAACTGGGAGCTGCTTGGAGGGATGTGGTGCTACAACTACGACCCCGAAGTTTCATATCCGTCTGACGAGAACTGTGTCAAAGTAGTTTACCGCAGGCTGCGCAGCCATATTTGGAACGAGGTATTCAAACGGACCAGGCTGCATCCCATAAAAATAGAGGGCGGCTATGACGGAGAAATAGAATCCGGGCAGATTTTAAGATATGCCATCAGGAACAGAGACCGGAAGTTAATATACATATACCCGACAGACCAGTTTCCGTATGCAGTGTCGCATGATGTCGGGCTGTTTATGAACCAGAAGACAAAGGTGATGCTCGGAAGCGCAGGGCTGGCTCACAGGCTCGGCATGAGCGTTCTGTACATGCGCATGAAGCCTGTCTCGAGGGGCCATTATGAAATCACCTTTGTACCGATATGCGAAAATGCGGCATTGATGGAGCCTGAAGCTGTCATGAGAAAATATTTCGACCTTCTCGAAGCAGATATCAGAGAAACTCCGCACAACTGGCTTTGGAGCCACAAACGATGGAAACCATAAATATGAAATTATAAAAATAACACTATGAGAACAATGCTTTTGATTGCACTGTCCATGACAGTGCTGACAGCAAGTCAGGCATCAGCCAGAAAAACAGACATTGACTACCGGGGCAAGGACCCTATAGGAACTGTGGCTTACTCACTGCCGTCCACTACAATAGCTGTAGAGGTGGAGGCCGCCCGGGAAAATTTTTATGCAGGGCCATACGCAAAGTACGCATCAAAGTATCTGGGGATCGATGTCCGCACTGGAGATGAGGTGAGCTACACTCTGTCCAGCATAAAAGTCACCCCGTATGCAGAAGCCGATCTTTCCAGAAGATTCCTGCTGAATCTGCGCGGAGTGCAGACAAACACCGCATTTTTGAAACTTACGGCATCCGGGCTTGTATCCTCGGCCGAATCTGTACTGGGCAACACTCAAGCATGGCGCTTCCCTGTCATCGCTCCCGGCGACTATTCTGGCAAGGCCATGACATCCAATCTGACCACCGAAGCCGCCACTCTGTACAAGAGCATAAAGGATGACGCAAGCTACAGCCGCGTGTCCATGCAGCAGGATATGGTGGTGGAAAAAACCGAGGAAGAGCGCGCCGCAGAAGCTGCCAATATAATCTTCAAACTGAGGGAACAGCGCATGAGCATCATCACAGGGGATACCGATGCCACATACAGCGGCTCAGCCATGGGTGCCGCGCTCGATGAAATCACCAGGCTGGAGCAGGAGTACCTGTCTCTTTTCATAGGCTATTCCGAATACGGCACACAGACATACACGTTCGACCTGACACCGTCCAAAACCAGGGAAAGCCAGATGTATATCGCATTCAGGTTCTCGGAGACCGCCGGCATTCTGCCTGCTGACAATCTTTCCGGAAGACCTATAGCTCTGGAAATCACCCCTAAAGACATAGCCTCCCCTATGGCAGAAAAGAAAGTGAAGAAGACGAAAGTGCCTGTAGTGGTATACCGCATCCCTGCCACATGCGGAATCAGGGTGATAGATGGCAAGAATGTGCTGATGGAAACCAGATTCCCTATATATCAGTTCGGCGAGGAGACTTCTCTGCCAGTGAATGTAAATCTCATGGACAAAAACTCCAATGCCATAGAGAAATACTATGACGGGCTCACCGGTTTCTGATTCTGAAAATTGAATAAAACACTTGAAAATATGACTATAAAAGATTTGAAGCCATCCATTGTTTGGGACAATTTCTACGCTTTGACCAGAATTCCACGCCCGTCAAAAAAAGAAGGCAAGGCAGTGGAATACCTGTACAATTTCGGAAAATCGCTCGGGCTTGAGACCCTCAGGGACGAGGCCGGGAACATAATCATCAAGAAGCCGGCCTCTCCCGGCATGGAAAACAGGAAAGGGATCATCCTTCAGGGGCACTGCGACATGGTGCCCCAGAAAAATCCCGATGTTGACCATGATTTCGAGAAAGACCCGATAGAGACGTGGATAGACGGAGAATGGGTGAAAGCCAAAGGCACTACGCTGGGGGCAGACAACGGCATAGGAGTCGCCATGGCCCTGTCCGTGCTCCAGTCAAATGACCTGAAGCACGGCCCTGTGGAGGTGCTGGTCACTATAGATGAGGAGACAGGAATGACAGGAGCTAATGCATTGAAGCCAGACGTGCTCGATGGAGACATTCTGATCAACCTGGACTCTGAAACAGAAGGAGAGCTCTATATCGGATGCGCCGGAGGGCTGGATGCGACCGCAACTATCCCTTACCGCACAGAGAAAGTGCCGCAGGGATGGCACCATGCACATCTGATAAGTGTCAGCGGATGCCAGGGAGGGCATTCCGGCATGGATATCATCCTGTACCGCGCAAATGCAAACAAGCTGCTGGCACGCGTCCTTCTCCCTCTGGTGCGTGATTTCGGTGTGAAGATAGCTTCCGTGGAAGGAGGAAATATGAGGAACGCCATCCCGCGTGACGCAGAAGCCGTAGTGCTGATTCCTGACGGCAAGACAGGAGATGTGGATCAGTACCTCCATGAAATTCTGCCTGTAATCAAAAATGAGTACAGCATCACCGACCCTCAATTGTACATAGGCATGAGAGCTTGCGGCGAGCCTGAAACCTGCATGGCTGATGCAGATGCCCTCAACTGCATGCGTGCATTGCTCGCTTCGCCTGAAGGAGTGGAACGCATGAGCAGCGAAGTTCCAGGCCTGGTAGAGACTTCAAACAATACAGCTATCGTCAGGACTGATGGCGGGAAGTTCATCATCAAGACACTGATGCGCAGCTCGGTAGACAGCGCCAAGGATCTGCTTGCAGAAAAAATGCGCGCTGTAATAGAGCTCGCAGGAGGACATGTCGAATATTCCGGAGGATATTCCGGATGGGCCCCGAACAATGACTCGCCTATCCTTCATGCCATGAAATCAGTCTATGAAAAGCTGTACGGGAAAGCGCCTGCTGTCATGGCTATCCATGCCGGGCTTGAGTGCGGCATTATAGGAGGCACCTATCCTCGGCTGGACATGGTGTCGTGCGGACCTACTATCATGAGCCCGCACTCCCCTGACGAAAGGCTGAATATAGAGTCGGTGGAGAAATGCTGGAATTTCTTGAAGGCAGTGCTGGAGGCGGCTCCTGAGAAAGAATGACGGAAAAAATTGAGGGGTGAACCGCTGGTCCACCCCTCAATTTTTCTGAGATAACGGCATTGTCCGGAAGGACACCTATATATAATAGTCGCAGTTATATTTGTTCAGAATGTCCATCTGCGTGTAGTTATCCTTTCTGGCCGGTGATTCATGCATGATCAGATAGTCGGTGATGGCTGAAATTGCAGAAGCGGCCTGCTTGTCCGAGTGCTGGGCGATCAGGGCCTGGACGTAGCCGTCACGCAATGCCGCCAGGTTTCTGTCCAGCACATCGAAGCCTACAACCCTGCATGTCCTTATGCCCCTGTCTCTGAGATAGTCTGCCACAAAATGCACTCTGGAATTGCACATCACTATGTATTTCATAGGGTCAGGGTCAGCTTCGAACATCTGGTCGAGGACTTCATAGCGTGCCTGGATGTTCTTCGGGTCTATAAAAGTATTTTCTACCACGCAGTCAGGATAATGCTCTGATATGTAATCTATCAGGCCTGTCCTCCTGGTGATAGTCGGGTCAGAAAGGCCTCGCTTGTCCCTTGCTATCCTGATGATGTGCACTTTTCTGACGTTCCTGCCGTCTGTGAGGATATCAGCACACAGATATCCGCTCTGGTACATAGGCATGCCGTAATATGCCAGATATCCGTCATCTTCGAGCTTGGAGTCTATATATACATATGGTATCTGCCTTTCTGACAGTTCTTTTACGAACTTCAGGGTCTCGTTTCTGAACATCGGGGCAATGACCACCCCTGATGGAGCTGAGTCCAGAACGCTGGAGCATGCATTCTGGAAAGAATCCAAGTCATACTGATCGTACATCACAGCACTGATGCTGATGCCGAAACGCTCTGCATATTCTCTGCCCTGGTCTATTCCGTGCTCGGTCAACTCCCAGAATTCGCCGTTGTTGAACTCCGGAATGATGCACGATATGTGGAAATTCTTCTTCGATGCCAATATAGATGCATAAAAATTCGGCCGATACCCCAGCTCGGATATGACTTTCAGAATTTTCTCCCTGCTTTTGGCTGAAACTTCACCCCTGTCGTGAAGCACCCTGTCGACCGTCCCTTTTGAGACTCCGGCAGCTTTCGCAACATCATTTATAGTAATTTTAGACCCGTCACGCATCACTAATAAGCATCTATAAAATTTGGCCGTACAATTATAACATCTTATTGGATATTTTTCAAGTTTTCAAATATACAATTTTTTCCGTTACCGAGCACGGAAATAAAAATATTTTTCTATCTTTGCAGGGATTGACACTAAAATGAATATTTAACTATCTAAATTTAATACAATGCCTAAAGTTATCACATTCGGAGAAATCATGCTCAGACTTTCTACACCTGGGTATCTTAGATTTTCTCAAGCTAAAGAATTTGCTGCCACTTTCGGTGGCGGAGAAGCCAATGTAGCAGTTTCACTCGCCAACTACGGCATCGAGACAGAATTCGTGACCCGTTTTCCGAAAAACGACATTGCAGCGAGCTGCATCAAAGACCTGCACAGCTATGGTGTGGGAACAAACTACTGTGTTTTCGGCGGTGACAGGCTCGGAATCTACTTCCTCGAGACAGGCGCTGTAGCCCGTGCCAGCAAAGTGGTATACGACAGGGCTCATTCTGCCATATCTGAGATCGAGAAGGGCATGATAGACTGGGAAAAGGTATTCGAAGGGGCCGACTGGTTCCACTGGACAGGCATCACTCCTGCCATCAGCCAGGGAGCCGCTGATGTCTGCCTCGAAGCTATCAAGGCCGCCAACAAGCTGGGCGTCACTGTTTCATGCGACCTGAACTACAGAAAGAATCTGTGGAAATATGGCAAGACTGCATCTGAAATCATGCCTGCCCTGGTAGAAGGATGCGATGTGATTCTCGGAAATGAAGAGGATGCTGAGAAAGTGTTCGGCATCAAGCCTGAGGGCTTCGATGTCACAGCGACCAAGGGCGAGGTGAATGCCGCCGAGTTCGAGAGCGTATGCAAGCAGCTCATGGCCAAATTCCCTCATGCAAAGAAAGTTATCATCACTCTGAGAGGTTCCATCAATGCGAACCACAACACATGGGGCGGAGTCCTCTATGACGGCGAAAAGCTCTTCCAGTCTCCACGCTACGATATCACCCATATCGTGGACCGTGTCGGCGGCGGCGACTCTTTCATGGGCGGACTTATCTACGGCCTCCTCACTTATAAGGGCGACGACCAGAAAGCTCTCAACTTCGCAGTGGCGGCTTCATGTCTGAAACACACCATCTTCGGCGACTACAACCAGGTGACTGTGGCTGAGGTCGAGAACCTCATGAAAGGCGATGGTTCAGGAAGGGTTTCCAGATAATATATAATATAAGGAGCAATATCATGGCAAAATACAGCAAACTTGAAGTTCTGGCAGCCGTAAAGGAGACAGGCATGGTTCCTGTTTTCTACAACGGAGACGTAGAAATCGCCAAGAACGTAGTCAAAGCATGCTATGAAGGCGGTGTAAGGGCCTTTGAATTCACAAACCGCGGAGACTTCGCACAGGAAGTGTTCGGAGAGCTCGTCAAATTTGCAAACAAGGAGCTCCCGGGAATGATTCTCGGAGTAGGCTCTGTAGTAGATCCGGCCACTGCCGCCCTCTATATACAGCTTGGAGCGAATTTCGTGGTAGGGCCGCTGTTCAACCCTGAAATAGCACCGATTTGCAATCGCAGGCTCGTGCCTTACTGCCCTGGATGCGGCACTGTATCCGAAATAGGCAAGGCTCAGGAACTCGGATGCGATCTCTGCAAAGTATTCCCTGGAGATGTTCTCGGGCCTGCATTCGTAAAAGGGCTTCGTGCACCTATGCCTTGGAGCCAGATTATGGTGACAGGGGGTGTGAAACCTACCAAAGAGAATCTTGAAGGATGGTTCAAGGCCGGTGTTACATGCGTCGGAATGGGAAGCAATCTCTTCCCGAAGGACGTGATTGCGGCCAAAGAATGGAGCAAGATTACAGAACTCTGCAAAGACGCGCTCCAAATCATAAAGGAAGTACGATAAATTAACAACGGGATGAGGGACGCCGCAAAAGGCATCCCCCATCTCTTCAAATAACAAAGAATGGAACAAACAACGACTAAAAAACTGATGACCAACTGGAGATGGTGGATGGTAGTGCTGCTTTTCGTCGCCACTACAGTAAACTATCTCGACAGGCAGGTGCTTTCGCTGACCTGGAAAGACTTCATAGCGCCAGAATTCCACTGGACAGACAATGACTATGGTACAATCACTGCTGTATTCTCCATCGTTTACGCGATCTGCATGCTGTTCGCAGGAAAATTCGTGGACTGGATGGGAACAAAAAAAGGATACCTGTGGTCTATCGGAATATGGTCCACCGGAGCCTGCCTCCACGCTATCTGCGGCTGGCTGACAGTGCATATAGAAGGATATGACAGCGCCGCCGCCATGACAGCCGTTCAAGCAGGTTCTACTGCGGCTCTGGCCATCGCATCCACAAGTGTATGGCTTTTCCTCGCTGCAAGATGTGTCCTCGCCCTCGGTGAAGCAGGTAACTTCCCTGCGGCCATCAAGGTGACAGCAGAATATTTCCCTAAGAAAGACAGGGCGTTCGCCACTTCTATATTCAACTCCGGTGCATCTATCGGAGCTCTTATCGCTCCTGCCACCATTCCGCTTCTGGCTCAGTTCTTCAAGGACCGTGGAGTAGGCGGCGGCTGGGAAATGGCGTTCGTCATCATCGGTGCCCTCGGTTATATCTGGATGGGATTCTGGGTGTTCATGTACAACAAGCCTGAAAAATCCAAATTCGTGAACAAGGCCGAGCTCGAGTACATAAACCAGGACTACACAGAAGAAGAGAATGCAAAGGCAGCAGAGGATGACAATGCTAAGGGGAAAAGCATCTCTCTGTGGAAGTGCTTCACTTACAGACAGACATGGTCATTCATCGTCGGCAAGTTCTTCACTGACGGAGTATGGTGGTTCTATCTGTTCTGGGCTCCGGCATATTTCTCAGACCAGTATGGATATGCATCCAGCTCAGGTATGGGCGTGGCTCTCATCACCACTCTTTATGCAATAGTGACTATTTTGTCCATATTCGGAGGATATCTGCCAAAACTTTTCGTTGAGAAAAAAGGCATGAATCCATATAACGGACGTATGCTGGCGATGCTCATATTCGCATTCCTTCCGCTTCCGGCTCTGTTTGCCCAGGGTGCTGGCGCATATTCAGCATGGTGGCCGGCCCTCATCATCGGACTGGCTGGAGCAGGACACCAGGCTTGGTCGGCAAACCTGTTCTCCACTATCGGAGACATGTTCCCTAAGTCAGCCATCTCCACCATTACAGGTATCGGAGGAATGGCCGGTGGTATAGGCTCATTCTTCATTCAGAAGGGTGCAGGCGCTCTGTTCACATATTCAGAAACTGCAGGCACAGCATTCCAGTTCCTCGGATTCGAAGGAAAGTCTGCTGGCTACATGATTGTGTTCTGCGGATGCGCAATAGCGTACTTGGTGGCTTGGGCTATCATGAAGGCCTTGGTTCCGACGTACAAGAAGATTGAAGCTTGATTTCAATACCAAATCCTTAATACATCAAACCAATCGGATAGCATTTGATCCGGAGAGAGAGGATGGCCGCGAAGGCTCTCCTCTTTTTTTCGCGAAAAAAAGAGGAGAGCCAATCCTCCTAACCCCGGCGGACATTGTCCGCGACCCCTATTAGGGGTAATTTCGCTTCCTCCGGTCGCGGGCACCTGCCGGAGCCTTGTTTTTCTCAAAAGGAGAGGAGAGCCAATCCTCCTAACCCCGGCGGACAATACCGTCGCCCAAATGCTGAAAACTGACAAAATGACAGAGAAAGGAAGGTGGCAGATAATTTGTACTCCGAAAGTCGGCTTAACAGTGATTGATTATGGAAAAAGAAATGAAAGATATGTCGCAAGAGAATATGGAAGAACAGGAAAAAGAACTCGAAAACAAGGATGCAGATACTCCAGATGCAGAAAACACAGAAAAAAGCGAAGCATCGAAAGTGTCTGAGGAGTCCGGCAAAGAGAAAAAAACTGAGAAAAAAGACAAACACAGAATCGAAGCTCTTGAAAAACAAGTTCAGGAGCTGACTGACAAAATAGCAAAAGAAAAGGACGACTATGTCAGGCTGATGGCAGAATTCGACAACTTCAGACGCAGGACATCTCAGGAAAAGCTGAATCTGGTGAATGTAGCTGCTGAAGAAACTATCAAGGGCCTGCTTCCGGTGCTGGATGACTGCGAGAGAGCTATGGAAGCTCTTTCCAAGTCGGATGACAACCCGGCAGCCAAAGAAGGCACAGAGCTGATATACAGCAAACTCACAGGATACCTGCAGTCCAAAGGACTGAGCAAGATTGAAGCCTTAGGAACAGAATTCAACACCGACCTGCATGAAGCGGTAGCACAGTTCCCTGTACAGGAAGAGGACAAAAAAGGCCGTGTATACGATGTCGTGCAGACTGGATACACACTGAACGGGAAAGTAGTGAGATTCGCCAAAGTAGTCGTCGGTATTTAACAGGAGGATTCTATCATGGCTGAAAAAAGAGATTACTATGAGGTCCTCGGCGTCAGCAGAAATGCCACAGACGAGGAAATCAAAAAAGCATACAGAAAAAAAGCCATCCAGTATCATCCGGACAAAAATCCGGGGAACAAGGAAGCAGAAGAAAAATTCAAAGAAGCCGCTGAGGCTTATGATGTCCTGAGCAACAAGGAAAAAAGGGCAAGATACGACCAGTTCGGACATGCTGGCCTGGACGGACAGGCAGGGCCGGATTTCAGCGGAGGCTTCGGCAATCTGAATGATATACTGCGCGACCTCTTCGGAGGCGGTTTCAGCGGAGGGTTCAGCGGATTTGGAGGATTCAGCGGATTTGGAGGCGACGACTCACACAGACAGAGCCAGAAAGTATATAGAGGAAGGGACATCCGTGTAAGAGTTCAGCTGACTCTGGAAGAAATAGCCAGAGGCACAGAAAAGGACATACAGATAGAAAGAAATGTTCCATGCCCTGAATGCGGCGGCAAAGGAGCGAAAAATAGCTCCGACATCAAAGTATGCCCTTCATGCAAAGGCTCCGGACAGATAAAGAGAGTAGTGAACAGCTTCTTCGGGCAGACAGTCACTTACTCGACATGCCAGCAGTGCGGAGGCGAAGGAAAAATAGTGACAAATCCGTGCCATGCATGTTCAGGGACCGGGCTGGTCAGGAAAAAAGAAACTGTCAGGGTCAAGATCCCTGCCGGCGTGGAAGACGGCATGCAGCTCACAATGAGGGGACAGGGACATTGCGCCAAAAACAATGGCGTGAACGGCGACCTGCTCATTGTGATCAACGAAATCGAGCACCCGGAAATCAAAAGAGACGGAAACAATCTCGTCTACACAAAGGTGATTTCGATTCCAGAAGCCGTAATGGGAGCCACAGTAGAAATCCCATGCCTGGACGGCAAATACAATGTAAAAGTCGAGCCAGGCACACAGTCGGGGTCAGTCATCAGGCTGAAAGGCAAAGGGCTTCCGTCTGTAAACGGATATGGAACAGGCGACATGTATGTGAAATTAGTTGTATGGATACCGAAAAAGATAAGCCGGGAAGACAGAGATCTGATCACCAGGCTGGCGTCCAGCGAGAGCTTCAAGCCTGACCCTTCAAAAGAAGACAAGAACTTTTTCGACAGACTGAGGGACATGTTTTAAGCCTGCATGAATAATATTGTGACAATATTTTCAAAAAAATTTGCTAAGTAAAAATTTATTTGTACTTTTGCAGTCCCAAAATCAAAGCAACCTCTTGCATCAAGTTAATAAATATGCAACGTTGCCACAAAATTTATAAGCGATGGATTTGATTAAAGTTGTAGAGCAGGCATTTGCCAACGAAAAAGTAGCTTCATATCCTAAATTCAAAGCTGGTGACACTATCACCGTTACTTATAGAATTAAGGAAGGCGACAAGGAAAGACTTCAGAAGTTCAAAGGAGTAGTACTCCAGATCAGAGGAGCCTCTCCTGCTACTAAAACATTTACAGTTAGAAAGATTTCAAGCGGAATCGGCGTAGAAAGAATTTTCCCGTTCGCTTCACCGTTCATCGAGGCTATCGAGTTGAACAAAGTCGGAAAAGTCCGCAGAGCCAGAATTTTCTACCTCAGAGAACTCTCAGGAAAGAAAGCTAGGATCAAGGAAAAGAAACTCGCCATCCTCAAAGAGGAAAACGCTTAATGCAAGATATCAGGCAGCAGCCTGAATCTCGGCCCCATAGCTTAACTGAATAGAGCATTTGACTACGGATCAAAAGGTTACAGGTTTGAATCCTGTTGGGGTCACAAAAAGTCCTGAAATTCAGGACTTTTTTTTGCATAAACCGGAGACTGAACGGGATAGGCATCCTCAATCATTTTCTACGATACGGATTTTCGCATAGTTAAGCATCAGAATTTTTTCGCCATAATCATCAAAGGCTATTCTGGCTTTCCGCCCAGATGCATCTCCTGAGATCTCCTTTATAAAACCGAAACCGAAACGGTTATGTTCAATCCGCTGGCCAGCGGCAAGCTGATTGACAGGGGAAGCCTGGAAATCATAGTCATTGGCCCGGGGCCTGACCACCTGGGCAGGTTTGCGGAATGGTGTCACGCCTGAAGACACACGCTCCGAAGGCATTGGAGCGGCCTTCTGAACAGAAGGACGCGAACCTGATGAATTTCTCTGATATTGGCGTGAGCCAGACATGAAATTATGAGCGTATGACCTGCCTCCGGCAAACATTTCGGCTTCGGAGGACTGGTACTCTTGCGATTCTGAAGCACTTTGCAGCGGATTCAAAATATATTTCGGATCGATTTCGCGTATAAACCGGCTGGGATAATTCGACTCATGCTTGCCATTCCGCATTCTGGTGGAAGCAAAAGCCAGCCAAACAGCCTTCTTCGCCCTTGTCATAGCCACATAGAACAGCCTGCGTTCTTCTTCTATATCACTTTCTGAAGCCAAAAAGCCTCCTGACGGGAAGAGATTCTCTTCCATGCCGACCACGAAAACATAAGGAAACTCAAGGCCTTTTGATGAATGGACTGTCATCAGAGTAATTTTGTTGTCTGAGTCTTCCTCATCTTCTACATCCACGGCGCTGAGCAGGGAGACATTCTCAAGAAAATCTCCAAGCGTCACCACCGGCAGATCCTGTGCCGAAATTTCTGTCCCTTCAGCCGCATCGGCCAGCATTTCTTCGAAATATTCATTTTTCTTCTCCTCAACAAAGGTTTTCACACTATTGAGAAGTTCCTCCACATTCGCTGTCTTTGACTGGCCTTCGATGCTTGTATCGCTTTTATACATGCCCAGAATACCCGATTCCACAGCTATAACTACAGCCAGATCCCCTGCATCCTCTTTTGCCATGCGTGAAGAGAAACCTGAAATCATGGTGCAGAATGCACGGAGCTTATCGACTGCCGCGCCTTTAAGACCATAGCTGTCAAGGTCATCAGAAAGAACTGTGCGGAAAAGCGTGGTCCCTTTATCCAGGGAGGCTGCGGCCAATGCCGCCAAAGTAGTGTTCCCTATTCCGCGTGCAGGCTTGTTCACCACCCTCTTGAAAGACTCGTCATCATCAATGTTGGATGCAAGTTTGAAGTACGCCATCAAATCCTTCACCTCGGCCCTGTCAAAGAAAGAGTTGCCTGAATATATACGGTACGGGAGATTCCGCCTTCTGAGAGCTTCTTCCAGGGCCCGAGACTGGGAGTTTGTTCTGTAAAGTATGGCAAAATCCTTATATGAGGCTGACTCAGAATGAATTTTGGCCAGTATTTCTCCGGCCGTCAATATAGCCTCCTCCTGTTCCGTATATGCGCTGATCAGCTTTATTTTGTCACCTTCGCCCTCTCCTGACCAGCACTTTTTAGGTATCCTCGCTGAATTCTTTGCTATCAATGAATTAGCGGCTTCCACAATGGTTCTGGTCGAGCGGTAGTTCCTCTCCAGACGGAATACCTGGCAGTCAGGATAGTCTTTCTTGAAATTCAGAATGTTCTCTATCTTAGCCCCTCTGAATGCATATATTGACTGGGAATCATCTCCGACCACACAGATGTTTTTATGCCCGGCGCTGAGCTTCTTCAAAATCAGATATTGCGAAAAGTTCGTATCCTGATACTCGTCCACCATGATATAAAGAAATCTCCCTGCAATGGCGTCCAGAGCCTGGGGATTATCCCTCAGCAGTATGTTCATATTCAGCAGGATGTCATCAAAGTCCATGACATTTGACTGTTTGCACTTCTGCGCATACAGCCTGTAGATTTCGTATATCTTAGGTTTTTTGGCGGCCGCGTCATTCTGGATAGCAACTGTATTCCTGGAATAGGCTTCTGCAGTGACGAGATTGTTCTTGGCCATAGATATACGGCTGAGCACATCCTTCGGCTTATATACTTTGTCATCAAGCTGCAATTCTTTCAGACATGTCTTGATAGCGCTCGTGGAATCACCGGTGTCATAGATAGTGAAATCCTTCTTGTATCCCAGGCTCTCGGCAAATTCCCTAAGGAATCTGATAAAGACAGAATGGAATGTCCCCATATACAGTCTGCGGGCAGGCTTCTCCCCCACCATCAGAGCTATTCGTTCCTTCATCTCGGAGGCGGCTTTCTTCGTGAATGTCAACGCCAGAATCTTTTCGGGAGGACAGCCAGTCTCAAGTATATGCGCTATCCTGCTCGTCAAGACCCTCGTTTTTCCGGAACCGGCTCCAGCCACTATGAGCACAGGCCCGTTGATGCATCGTACAGCCTTCTCCTGCTCGTCATTTAACCCTTCGAAAATAGTACTGATTTTGTTTTCCATAATGGCGCGAAATTACGAAAAATTTAAGTATCTTCGCGTCGGTTTTCTGAAAAACGCAAAAACGGTTTATATAATGTCTAACATCATCGAATTGAAAAAAGGGCTCGACATCCCGATAGCGGGAGCTGCTGCCCAGAAAGCAAAGAAGGTGGTCATTCCTGACGTCGTGGCCGTCAAGCCTACAGACTTCAGGGGTCTGATACCAAGGCTCCTGGTCAGGGAGGGGGATACAGTCCTCGCAGGATCGCCTGTATTTGCCGACAAGCTATGTCCAGAGATTCTTTTCACCTCTCCGGTCAGCGGCACTGTCACAGAGATAGTGCGTGGTGAAAAAAGAAAGCTGCTGGAAATCCGCATCAAGGCGGACAAGGATCAGAAGTATGAGGATTTTGGTGCTGAAAAAGTCGCTTCTCTGAATGGTGATCAGATCAAGGAGCGTCTGCTGAAAAGCGGGCTGTGGCCGGCTCTTGTGCAGAGGCCTTACGGCATTCTCGCAAAGCCGTCTGACAAGCCGAAAGATATCTTCATATCTGCCTTCTCCACCGCTCCCCTGGCCGCAAATCCTGAATTTGCTCTCAGAGAAGATTTCAACGACATCCAGACAGGCATCAACGCCCTGGCGAAACTGACAAAAGGCAGGGTGCATGTATCATTCAACAGGGAAAACTATTCAGGCACACCGTTCCACAAGCTGGAGAACATCGTTCCGCATATCTTCGGCGGCAAGCATCCGGCCGGAAACGTAGGCGTTCAGATAAGCCACATCTCCCCTATTGTCAAAGGAGACGTAGTCTGGACTGTTTCACTGATGATGGCGGCCGCTATCGGAAAACTTTTCAACACAGGAAAATATGATGTCAGCAGGATGGTGGCAGTCACCGGGCCGAAGGCGGCAGACCCTTCATATGTCAAAGGCATTGCAGGCATGTCCATGAAAGACATCGCCGACTTCTATGACAATTCAAATGATGACATCCGTTTCATAAGCGGAGATGTGCTCACAGGCTCGAATGTAGGAAAAGACGGATTCCTCGGATTTTTCGACAGCCAGGTCACTCTCATCAAAGAGGGCACCGAATGCGAGATTCTCGGATGGGCAAAGCCGTTCAGAACCAAACAATTCAGCGCATCAAAAGCATATTTCTCATGGCTCACGCCAAACAAGAAATACGACATGGACACCAATACACACGGCGAACCGCGTGCTTTTGTGCTTTCAAGCGTATATTCCAAGGTGCTCCCGATGGACATTTATCCAGTCTACCTTCTCAAGGCATGCCTGGCTGGAGACATCGACAAGATGGAAAAGTTCGGCATATATGAAGTCATCGAGGAAGACCTGGCGCTCTGCGAATTTGTATGCCCGTCGAAAATCGGCATCCAGGCCATCTTGAGCGACGGAATTAACCTTATGTTGAAAGAAATGGCTTAAAATATAGAGTATGAACGGATTAGTTAAATTTATGCATAAAATCAAGCCGACCTTCAGCGAAGGCGGCAAACTGAGCTTCCTGCACTCTACATTTGAAGCTTTTGAATCATTCCTGTATGTCCCTGGCACGGTCACGGCCAAAGGGACGCATGTCAAGGATGCTGTCGACCTGAAAAGGGTCATGATCATAGTAGTGCTCGCACTTGTTCCGAGCCTCCTCTTCGGCATATGGAATACAGGATACCAGCACAACGAAGCATTCGGCCTCGGATGGGGCTTCTGGCAGATGGTATGGTACGGATTCCTCCGTATACTGCCACTCTATCTGGTGTCATACATAGTAGGTCTCGGCATCGAGTTCATATCAGCCCAGCTCAGAGGGCATCAGGTGAATGAAGGCTACCTCGTGACAGGAATGCTGATACCCCTCATCGTTCCCGTGGACGTTCCTCTCTGGATGCTTGCCATCGCAGTAGCTTTCGCGGTGATCATCGGCAAGGAGATTTTCGGCGGCACAGGAATGAACATCTGGAATCCGGCCCTTCTCTGCCGCGCATTCCTGTTCTTCTCTTATCCGAGCAAAATGTCAGGAGACACTATCTGGACAGGAGGTCTCACCAGATACCTCGCCGACGGCACTGCTTATGCCTGCGGCAATGGCGTAGTAGACGGATTTTCAGGAGCTACACCTCTGGTACATGCAGGCCAAGGCATTCAGGGACTTGAAAGCGCAGGCATCTCGTTCATGGATCTTTTCATAGGAAACATCGGAGGTGCAGTAGGAGAGACTTCAGTCATAGCCATTCTTTTAGGCGCCATTCTGCTCATATGGACAGGCGTAGCAAGCTGGAAGATCATGCTGTCTTCAGTTATAGGAGCGCTTGCAATAGGCTTCCTCGCGAACGCGCTCGGGACTACACCATATCTGCAGCTTCCTGCATGGTATCATCTGGTTCTCGGGGGATTCGCATTCGGCACAGTCTTCATGGCTACAGACCCTGTGACATCAGCGCAGACAGAGACCGGGAAATGGATATACGGGTTCCTGGTAGGAGCATTGACAGTCACTGTAAGGCTGTTCAATCCTGGCTATATGGAAGGCATGATGCTCGCTATCCTGCTCATGAACACCTTTGCACCTTTGATTGACCACTATGTAGTGGAGGCATCGTTGAAAAGGAAAGCCAAAAAAGTGAAAATCGCATAAATTATCAAAGTATGAATACTAACGGTAATACATATACAGTAATATACTCGACCATCCTCGTGGTTCTGGTCGCCGCGATTCTGGCTTTTGTGGCTATGAGTCTGCAGGGCAAACAGAACGAGAATGTAAAGCTCGAGACCATAAGCAAGCTTCTCGGAGCGGCTTCACAGGCAGACGAGTCTCTGACAATAGAGGGAGATGCCGATGTGCTCGCTCTCTATGCAGAGAAAATTGAGGATGCATTCTACGTAAACGGCCTCGGAGAGAAAGTCGGACAGATGAACACCGGAAAAGAGAATGTCAAGGACATCCAGGTGACTACGACTTCCGATCTGAAAAAGCAGAATGACATCATCAAGAAAATAGAAGACGGACAGAATGACCTGGCATCCACACTGGCCATGCCGGTATATGTCTTCAATATAAACGGCAAAGATGTGACTGTCATCCCGTGCTACGGTGCAGGCCTCTGGGGCCCAATCTGGGGCTACCTTGCCATCAATGCTGACGGCAAGACGATCGACGGCGCAGTTTTCGACCATAAGGGCGAAACTCCGGGCTTAGGAGCAAAGATCGCTGATGCGCCTTTCTGCAAAGAATTCCACGGAAAGTCTTTCAATATGGACGGCGGCGAAGTGTTCACAGTAGCAAAAGCCAGTGCCATCACAGAGCCGGAGCACAGTGTAGATGCCATAAGCGGAGCCACCATCACTTCCCAGGCTCTGGGAAAGAGCATCAATCTGTGGGCAAAATACTACAAGCCATATCTGGCAGGAGCGGCGGCCGCACACCAGGCTGAAGCCACGGCGGTTTCTGACAGCACCATGACTTGCACACCGGCAGACTCTGTCAAAACAACTGCACCAGCAGAAGTCAAAGTAAACGTGGAGGAATAGGAAATGAGTGATATCAATTATAAAGAAGTATTGTTGAAGCCGATATTCAAGGGCAATCCTGTCACGGTGCTTGTCCTGGGTATCTGTTCTTCACTGGCAGTGACTGTCCAGATGGAAGGAGCCTGCGTGATGGCCCTGTCCGTAATCATAGTCACAGGCCTTTCGAGTTTCGTGGCTTCGATCCTGAGAAACACAATTCCGAACCGTATCAGGATCATTGTCCAGCTGGTAGTGGTTTCACTGATGGTGATTCTCGTCGACCAGATTCTGAAGGCATACGCTTACAGTGTGAGCAAGACGCTGTCGGTATATGTCGGCCTGATCATCACGAACTGTATAGTCATGGGCCGTATCGAGGCTTTTGCCCTCGGCAACAAGCCTATCCCGTCACTGCTTGACGGGCTCGCCAACGGCGCCGGATACGGACTCATCCTGGTGGTCGTAGCGTTCTTCCGCGAGATACTCGGCTCAGGGACGCTGTTCGGCATGAGAATCATCCCTCAGTCATTCTACGATGCAGGCTACATGGACAACGGTCTCATCATCCTGCCTCCTATGGCGTTGATACTCCTGGGCATCATCGTATGGATTCAAAGGAGCATTCAGAAAGACCTGCAGGAAAAATAACATCAAACTCGAATCGAAATGGAATATTTAAGCTTGTTTGTAAAGTCAATTTTCGTTGACAACATGATATTCGCCTACTTCCTCGGTATGTGTTCATACCTGGCGGTATCAAAGAGTGTAAAAACGGCGACCGGTTTGGGTATTGCTGTTGTATTTGTGCTTCTGGTCACACTGCCGATAAACTATCTGCTGAATGAATTCGTTCTGAAACCTGGGGCGCTTTCAAGATGGCTTGGAGACTCATTCGCAAACATTGACCTGAGCTTCCTGAGCTTCATCGTCTTTATCGCGGTGGTGGCTGCATTCACACAAATCGTGGAAATGGTCGTGGAGAAGTTCGCTCCTACGCTGTATTCGCAGCTGGGCATCTTCCTGCCGCTTATAGCTGTAAACTGCGCTATCCTTGGAGGCTCGCTCTTCATGCAGGAAAGAGACTTCGTAAATGTAGGAGAAGCTACAGTATACGCTCTCGGCTCAGGCATCGGCTGGTTCCTGGCGATAGTGACATTGGCGGCCATCAGGGAAAAGATGGAATACTCAAACGTCCCTGCAGCTCTCAAAGGTCTTGGAATCACATTCATCACTGTTGGACTGATGGCCATATCTTTCATGACCTTCATGGGTATCCAGCTTTAATTCAGGAGATTATAAGAAATGGAAAATTTAGTTCCTACCATAATAATCGCGGTGATAGCAATAGTTGTTGTCACTCTTATCCTGGTGGCGCTGCTTCTGTATGTAAAAATCAAGCTGACGCCATCCGGAAAGGTTACTATCAGTATCAATGACGGACAGAAAGAGGTGGAAGTGACCCCTGGAGGTTCACTTCTCGCCACTCTCGCTGAACAGAAGATCTTCCTTCCGTCTGCCTGTGGCGGAAAAGGAAGCTGCGGACAGTGCAAATGCCGTGTAGTTGAAGGCGGCGGCACCATCCTCCCTACTGAAGTAGGATTTTTCAGCAGAAAACAGATTCTTGATCACTGGAGACTGGGATGCCAGGTAAAGGTGAAGGAAAATCTGAAGATCGTCGTTCCGGAATCTGCCCTGAGCGTCAGGAAATGGGAATGCGAAGTCATATCGAACCACAATGTCGCTACATTCATCAAGGAATTTGTAGTAAAGCTTCCTGAGGGAGAGCATCTGCATTTCCGTTCTGGCGGATATATCCAGGTAGACGTGCCTGCTGTGACCGTCGACTACAAGAACATCGATGTGGATGAGCAGTATCGCGAAGACTGGGAAAAGATGGGAGTATTCGACCTGAAAATGGTGAACACCACCCCTACCCTGCGCGCATACTCGATGGCCTGCTACCCTGCTGAAGGCGACATCATCAAGCTGAATGTCAGGATAGCCACACCTCCTGTGGACCGCGCAACCAAGAAATTCCTTCCGGTAAATCCAGGAGTATGTTCATCTTACATCTTCTCACTGAAGCCTGGAGATAAGGTGACCATCTCAGGTCCATACGGAGAATTCTTCCTGCCGGACAATCTTCCTGCCGACCAGGAACTGATCTTCATAGGCGGCGGTGCAGGTATGGCCCCGATGAGAAGCCACATCATGCATCTGTTCAAGACCGAAAAGACTACCAGAAAGGTGAACTTCTTCTATGGAGCAAGAAGCCTGAAAGAGGCATTCTATCTGGAAGACTATCACGCGCTTGAAAAAGAGTTCCCGAACTTCAAGTTCCACCTTGCACTCGACAGGCCGGATCCTGCAGCTGACGCCGCCGGTGTTGCCTATACAGCAGGATTTGTGCACACCGTGCTTTATGAGACATATCTTAAACAGCATGAGGCACCGGAAGATGCCCTCTACCTGATGTGCGGACCTCCTATGATGTCGTCGTCAGTAGTAAGCCTGCTCGACAGCCTCGGCGTACCGCCTGAGAATATATTGTATGATAACTTCGGTGCATAATTTCCGACTGAAAACAAGTCAGAAATAATAGTAAAAGCCCCTGAAAATCAGGGGCTTTTACTATTATATTCAGAAATGATATTTTTTCTTTCTGCTGATTTGCTTTTATCAGGATTATTTATCTCTCCCGTTTGTCCATGAGACCGGGCATAAAGTCATCTTTCTACCACATACCTGAGCAAAAGCTTCCTGATATGATCTGAAAAAACCTTGGCAGTATCCGTCGTAGCCTCAAGCATTTCTGCAATGTTTTTCGATTTCATCAATTCAATGGCATCTGTCTGATTCTGGAAAATATATCCTACATACTCCTCGTATGTATCATCGGCAGCATGTTCAAGCTCTGTGATCCGGTCACACTGAATAGTCATCTCTGAAAACTTCTTCCTCATTTCATCCATACCGGTCACGATAGTAGACATGGCATCAGCCTCAGCGCAAATATATTCGGCAAGTTCGACAAGCTGGAGATCTATCTTGCGAGGCATATAGATAAGCACAGCTTTCGCAGAATCATTGATATTGTCCAGGATGTTGTCGATGTTCATAGCCACAGTCTGCAGGTCTGACGTGTGAAGAATGGAGACATATTTGTCATTAAGCTGCTCATAGAACTCAGTAAGCATGGCGTCTCCCTGAATTTCACACACCTTGACTTCCTTTTCAAGACGCTTCCTTTCAGCTATATCATCAGTCTTCATCATCTGCAGCAAAGCTTTCGACGCCTGCCTGATATATGCAACCTGCTGGGAAAATATCGGCTGGAAATGTGTACGTGGAGATATCAATCTCCTGAATCTTCTTAGAAAAGTCATAGTAAAACACTGATATGACCAAATGTAAAAATTTTTTTTAATAAAATGATAAAATTAACAAAAAATGACAGCTGAAAGTAAATAAAAAGCTAAAAATTTGACAGATAAAACTAAAATTTTAAGTTTTTCTTTTTTTAGCTGCCGATTTGAATGTCTTGTTGTAGTTTTGCGGGAAAGAAAACGTGATGAGGAATTTAGTGCGACATAGATTTTTGACGGATAAAGGCCGGATTTTATTCTTATCTTTCTTCTGCCATTCGGCAAACGCCTTGCTTGTATTGCTTCCGGCCTTTTTTTCTGCCGTCTCATGCCAGGAGAAAATAAACATGCCCATATCTGCAGGGCGTGACATTCATATGGAAATGATTTTCAAGCTGAGCCATGGCTCCGGCATGACTGGCTGGATGGCAGAAGGGAATACTCTGGATATTTTCTTTTATAATGACGATCTTCTCAGAAGGATCGATTCTTACCAAAGGACTGAAATAGGAGCATGGATGTCTGCTGATGCGGCCTCCAGGAAAGGAAAGAAGATAGCTGTTGCGATACTTAATCCTCAAAAAGAAGAATATGCATGGAGCTCAATATCCTCTTATGAAACTTTGGTTGAAATGAATTCTGACCTGAGAAAAGAAGATCCGTCCGCACCTCTCATGTGCGGCATGGCACGAATATCGGCTTTAAATGACTGCTCGTTCGAAATAAATGTCGAACCGCTGCTATCTGAAATATATATCAGGTCCATCAAATGCGACTTCAGCGGGAAGCCATACAGCGGAGAAATGCTCAGAAATGCATCAGCATATCTCACAAATGTGAACACTATTGCAGGAATCATGGACGATGAAGAATGCATGCCGTCAGCCCCCATAAATACCGACGGATACCCGGCGGAATCTTCAGAATGCCTTGAACATCCTGAAATGGTCTACGCGGAATTCGGGCAGGACATAGGCACGGAAACACTTGAGCCAGACATCAGGCTTTTCTGCTACCCGAACAGCAGCGAGAAGGATACAGCCGGCTCTCCTTTCACTAGGCTGGTAATAGCAGGTGATATTGGCGGACATAGATACTACTACCCTGTGAATATAAACCAAGGAGAGTTCGGCATCACTGCAGAACACTCGGGGATAAGAAGAAATTGCCGGTATATTTTTGACATAATCATCACCAAAACAGGGGTGTCAGACCCGTGCGTTCCTGTCTCGGGAGAAACAGTAAGCATAAACGGGAACATTGAACCTTGGAGCGAGCTGCCAGTGACAAATATTGAATTTTAAGAGGAAAAGCCGCATTATTTATGAGACAACCTGAAAAAATACTGGAAAGAAGACGATGGGCCGGCATGCTGATAACAGGAATCGCCAGCGCATCATTGATACAGTCATGCTCAGACGTAATGACAGAGTACCCGGGAGAAATGAAGAAAGAGACGATAATGCTCTCTGCCACGAGTCCAGATACACGGGCCATTGATCCTGACGAGATGAAAATATCAGATATCAACGTATTCGTATTCAATGAGTACGGAGTTTTGGAAGCATCTGCATACTTCAACGGAGTCCATAATTCTGGAGAAAATTTATTTACATGGGAAGTAGACCTGGTGAAGAACGGAATGTATTCTGTGTTCGCCTGCGCCAATTTCGGATATGCGCTTAATATCTCCAATATAGATGAACTGAAAGAAATCCGCTATTATCTTGCTTACCCGGATGACTACTCTTTGGGGATTCCTATGAGCGGGCAGACAGAAATGGTCAGAGCTACAGGTGACGGGATTTCCGTGAAGCTTGAGAGGCTGATGGCCAAAATATACATCATGGTGGACAGGAGCAGGCTTTATGATGACGTGGAATTTCTGATCCGCAGTGTACAAGTCGAGGGGTGTCCGCGTTCTGTATACCCCTTCAGCAGAAACCACATCCGCGACCCCTTCGACTTTTTCCCTTCAGGATTTTTGAGATCAGACTATGAAGCAGACGCACTTAATACTGCCGATGCAGACGGGCGCAGCGGAGAAATATGCCTGTACATGCTGGAAAATATGCAAGGTGACTTGCTTCCAGGAAATACTGACGAAAAAAAGAAAGTTCTTCCTGAAAACGAGCCTGCAAAGGGACTTTGCTCTTATATAGAAATCAAGGCAGAATACATTTCTTCCTCCGGATATTCCAAGCCTGGAGAATATCTGATATACCGGTTCTATCCGGGAGAGAACCCGTCTAATTTCGATGTCTGCAGAAATACTGCATACAGAATTTGCATATCGCCGGCAGGGTATGGTCTGGACGGAACAGAATGGCGTATAGACAAATCTGGAATGGAAATCTCCGGGCAGACACTGGAACTGTCTTACACTGATATACACCTCACTTATGAAGGTGAAAAAATGCAGATACAGACGTTCCTGACACCTGGAGATATCACTTCAGCAGACCTTGTCTGGGAAAGCGACGACCCGTCTGTCGCCACAGTGTCAGACCGGGGAGAAGTGACAGCAGTAAGTGAAGGCTTGTGCACTGTCACTTGCAGAGCGGCTGGTGACAGCAGATGCTCGGCCGAATGCCAAGTCACCGCCGCATTTCTGCCATACTACCTGAAAGTATTCCCAGGACAATTCATCAGATGCCGGAAAGGTGACGCCATCCGCATTGAGTGCGAATATTTTCCAGAAGACACGCCATTCGACATAGGAAGAGAAGAACTGGAATACGACAAATCCAGAGGCATCTATGATTACAGGATCAGCGATGACGGGAAAAGCGTAACCATATATACAAAAGCGAGAGGAACTGGCTTGCTGTATATGGAAGCAGGGTATCCTGTGAATGACGAGGAGCTCGTCGTTCTGGTCATCGACTGAGCAGTCAGCCCATTATGATATCAGATATTCTATTGGTGGCGCCTGCATTCTTCTTGCAATATTCTTCCGTGATTTTCCTGGCCTGCTCCAACATCGCCGCATTCTGGTGGTACTTCGAAAACCATGCATGTATGTCCGCCTCAGTCTCCACAGGATCAGCGGCCCCCAGCTTCATTAAGTCAACAAACTGATTGTTCTTATGATACTGAGGCCCCATAGCTACAGGCATTCCATATACTGCAGCCTCCATCACGCTGTGAGGGAGATTTATAAAGCCTCCTCCTATAAGTGCACACCATCCGTACCTGTAAAGACGGGAAAGCATACCTATTTTATTGACGACCAGCACTTGCGCATTATTTATAGTCTCTATCATGCCAGCCTTTGCATTTTCAGGAGCACCAGACGAGAATAAATACTCAGCATCGGAGTACAAGACAGCTCTCCCTGCTGCAGAATCCAGAATATGCTTTATAGGCCCCTCGTCCAGCTCATGCGGCACGAACATGAATTTATCTTCCGGATAATCTTTAAGCAGTGAAATGAAAAGTTCATCGTCCCTGGAACTCGTACTTCCGGCTACAGCCACTTTCACGCCCCCTGCCCATGCCTCGACAATCCTGTCATGCCAGTCTTCAGAAGCGATCTTCATCACCCTGTCGAAACGTGCATCTCCTGTCACTTCCACATTCCTGCATCCGAATTTTTCAAGAGCGGCCTTAGTCTCTGCATTTTTCACCATAACACGCTTGTACACTGTCCTGAGCGCGTTCCTGTAAGGCCAGCCATACCATTTCAGGTAAGGGGAATCCTTGGATGCAAGCAATGACGCGATATACGTATCTACATGATTTCTGCGCAGCTGGCCCAAATAATTGAACCAGAACTCCCCTATCGTGAACACTGCCACAGACGGACGCACTGTCCGGACAAACTTTCTGGCATTGAACCATGTATCAAGCGGGAGATAGAACACCCAGTCCACCACTTTCCAGTTTTTCCTGTGCTCATAACCGGACGGGGAAAAGAACGTGAGCAGAATTTTTCTTTGAGGATAGCGCCGACGGACTTCCTCAATGACAGGCCTTGCCTCCTCGAACTCTCCCATGGAAGCTACATGAAACCATATTATGCCGTCATAGCCTTTCACCGCCTCTTCTATCCTTGAAAGCACATGCTTGCGTCCATCGACGAACAGACGCAGCTTGTCATTCCACAGCGCCGCCACTTTGAGCACCAAAGATGCTATATATATCAGAAAAGTGTACATAACAGAATTATTTTAGATATTTAGCTGTATAAGTATTTCCATATTTCATCAGGTCCTCAGGCGTCCCCTCGAAAACGACCTGTCCACCTTCATCTCCGGCATCCGGACCGAGGTCGATCACCCAGTCTGCAGCCTTGATTACATCAGGATTATGCTCCACGACCACTATCGAATGGCCTTTGGACAGCAAAGCATCAAATGACCGGAGGAGTTTTTCTACGTCATAGAAATGCAGTCCTGTAGTAGGTTCATCAAAAATGAAAAGTATATGATTATCTTTGTTCTTCGGCTGGACATCATTCATAGACAGGAAATATGCCAATTTTATCCTCTGGCTTTCACCCCCGCTCAGAGTGCTGCTGCTCTGTCCCAGCTTGATATATGACAGGCCGACATCCACTAAAGGCTGAAGCCTCTCGGCAATTTTCTTCACAGCCGGTTCTGGCTGCGAAGAGAAAAACTCCACTGCCTCTTCCACGCTCATGTTCAGAATATCATCGATATTTTTCCCTTTATATTTCACTTCCAGTATATCAGGCTTGAAGCGTTTCCCTCCACATGCTTCACACACCATGGTAACATCCGCCATGAACTGCATCTCTATCTTTACAAAACCTTCTCCCTGGCACTCCGGACAGCGGCCGCCATCGATATTGAATGAGAAATGAGATGGAGTATAGCCGTTGATTTTCGCATATTGCTGCTCGGAGAGCAGCTTCCTGATATCATCATAAACTTTCAAGTATGTAACCGCATTGGAGCGTGAGCTCTTTCCTATAGGATTCTGGTCGACATATTCTACCTGTGTGATCCTGTCAATATTGCCGGAGAGACGGCGGAAGATGCCAGGAGCGGAACCTGTATGATTGATCTGCCTGAATAGCGCAGGGTAAAGGATATCTCCTACAAGCGAGGACTTTCCGCTTCCGCTCACCCCTGTCACGACAGTCAGTACACCCAGCGGGAATGCCACATCTATGTTTTTCAGGTTGTGCTCCATCGCCCCTTCGACTTTTATCGAATACGCCGGCTGACGCTTTTCCCTGACATATCTGGATCTCTCCCCTGACAAATACTGCAAAGTCAAGGACTTGTCTATGTCTTCCCTGCTGGCATGCGTTCCGAGCCTTCCTTGAAAAACAATTTGCCCGCCGTTGACCCCTGCCCGCGGCCCTATATCTATCAGCATGTCCGCCGCCTTCATGATCTCCTCGTCATGTTCGACAACTACTACCGTATTTCCTATATCCCTGAGCTTCTGCAGCACAGAAATAAGCCTGGCAGTATCGCGCGGATGAAGTCCTATGCTTGGCTCATCCAGTATGTACATGGACCCGACCAGCGAACTGCCCAGTGCTGTCACCAAGTTTATCCTCTGGCTCTCGCCTCCGGACAATGTATTGGATGTCCTGTTCAATGTCAGATAAGACAAGCCGACATCCTTGATATACTGAAGCCTCGACAGAATCTCGTCCACAGCCTTAGACACGACATTTTTTTCATAGGCAGACAACTCCAGGCGGGTGAAAAAATCATACAGCTGGTCAACATTCATACATAGAAGTTCATGAATGTTCTTGCCTCCCACCTTAACATAAAGCGCATCTTTTCTGAGACGGCTCCCGCCGCAGGCACGGCAGACTGTCCTCCCTGAATAGCGGCTGAGCATATATTTGTACTGTATCTTGTACTTATTCGATTCGACCCATTTGAAAAATTCGTTAAGACCGACTATGGACTCCTCCTCCGTATCGGCCTTGAAGCCATTCCATACCAGAGATTTCTCTTCATCTGATAGATGGCAGTATGGCTCGAATACTGAGAGCCCGTGCTTATATGCGTTTTTCACCATCTGGTCCTTGAACCAGCTCATCTTCTCCCCTCTCCAGCAAGCTATCGCACCGTCATATATACTCTTGCTTTTGTCCGGGATGACCAAATCCTCACTGACTCCGATGATCTGGCCAAGTCCGCCGCAGTCCGGACATGCACCCAAAGGGCTGTTGAAGCTGAACATGTACTCGTCAGGCTCCTGGAAAGTCATTCCGTCTGCTTCGAATCTATTGACAAACTGACGAAGCTCTGCATCATCTGCCTTAATATATATGATTCCGTCTCCCTTGTCAAATGCAGTGGAGATGGATGAGCGAAGACGCGTGTCCAAATCTGTTTTCTCTGTCTCCGACATCTGTGCGCCATCTTCTCCAGGCATCTTCAGCCGGTCCACAAGGAGATAAAGATTCTCAGGATAGTCTCCCGCTTCAGCCTGGCGCATCATTTCCTCTATGCGCAGAATTTGCCCGCCGGACCAGAATCTGGAATATCCCTCCTCCTTCAAAGAAAGCATAAGCTCCACTTTGTCCTCCCTTTCATTCCATTTCAGGTCGGACAATATATATAAGGTGCTGGCTTTTGCCGAAAAAATATATTCCAATACATCATTTGCCGTATGGCACTTCACTTCCACGCCTGACACCGGCGAGTAAGTCCGGCCAATTCTGGCAAATATTATCCTGAGATAGTCATAGATTTCTGTGCTGGTAGCCACAGTGGAGCGCGGATTCCTGGTGTTCACTTTCTGTTCTATGGCTATCGCCGGAGGAATTCCCTCTATCAGTTCAACATCTGGCTTCACCATTCTGCCCAGAAACTGCCTGGCATAAGACGAGAGGCTTTCGGCAAAACGTCTCTGTCCTTCAGCAAACAATGTATCGAATGCCAGCGAAGACTTTCCTGACCCGGAAATGCCGGTGATGACGACAAACTGGCCGCGAGGAATCTCCACTGTCACATTCTTCAGGTTGTTTACCTTCGCTCCCTTTATCAATATATTTCCTTCTTCACTCATATTCTCTCTAGAAATCTATGTCAAATATAATGTTTTTCAGACATTCTGACACACTGGAACGGACATTTTGGCAATCTGCTGTGACATATTTTCTTTTTTTCATGGTTTTAAGGCATGAACTGCCTGCGGCACGGCAATTGATATTTCCTTAGCCGTACTTAAAAAAAGTACAAAGGGCTGACGCCCTGGGAATTATATTTAGAACTATTAAAAATTATAGGAGATAAAATTATGGTACCTGTTAGAAGAAACCAGACTTGGCTGCCTGACATTTTCAATGATTTCTTTGATAACGACTGGATGGTCAGAACAAATGCCACTGCACCTGCCATCAACGTATTAGAAAACGAAAACAGCTACGAAATCGAAGTGGCCGCCCCAGGCATGAAGAAAGAAGACTTCAAAGTCCATATCGATGAGAACGGAAACCTGGCCATCGAGATGGAAAAGAAGGTCGACGAGAAGGATGAGAAAAAGAACGGCCACTATCTGCGCCGCGAATTCTCTTACAGCAAATTCCAGCAGACTATGGTTCTGCCTGACGATGTCCAGAGAGACAAGATCAGCGCGAAAGTCGAGCACGGAGTGCTGAATGTCATCATCCCTAAGGTCGAGAAAGCAAAACCTGAGGACAACAAGAGAGTCATTGACATCGAATAAGTGCAGAAATCAACACGCCAGGTACAATTCCTGGCTGAATAATTTCGCTGAATTTCAGTCAGACTAAAGATAAATGGAATCATTGCAGTTCCGGCAGATTTGAAAATCTACTGGAACTGTTTCTTTTTAAGGTCTTCAAATTTTACATATTTTTCAAAAAAAATTTGGAGGGTCAGAAATTTTGCCTATCTTTGCATCCGCAATCGAGGAAAACCCCTCAGAAAGCATAGACAAGTTCTTTAATATGGTGCGGTAGTTCAGCTGGTTAGAATACCGGCCTGTCACGCCGGGGGTCGCGGGTTCGAGTCCCGTCCGCACCGCAGAAATTTTGCAGTAACTCTATGTTTATCATAAAGTTACTGCATTTTTTATTTCTATTCATCCGAAATTGAATCAAACTATAGTGCTGTCCGTATCTCCTGCATTTTTTGTAATTTTGTAAAAATAATCAAACATATCATTTTACAAATGAAATTAGAGACATTGGATGATATAAAAGACCTGATAGCCTCAGATACCGAAACAGATAAGATTGAATTCAAGGAATCTACCGGACAGTTGGAACGAGGTATGGAAACATTGTGCGCCTTTCTGAATAAGGAGGGAGGAACTGTGCTGTTCGGCATCAACGACAGAAAGAAAATCATCGGTCAGGAGGTTGCGGACACGACCAAGCGCAACATTGCGGATGCTATCAGTCGTCTGGAGCCGGCAGCGGCGGTGCAAATATTCTATGTGCCGCTTCCTGACAGTGACAGGAAAGTCATTGCCCTGCATGTGGAGGATACAAGGCTTAACCGCCCGTTCTCCTACAAGGGGCGACCTTATATGCGGGTGGAAAGCGTTACGACCACGATGCCGCAGGCCACATGCCATTTACGATGACCGTGTTGAGATTGAAAATCCCGGTGCATTTCCTCACGATTGGGACATGGAAAAAATGAAAAGCGAACATTGTTCCGAGCCTCAAAACCCGTTAATCGCTACCATATTGTATAAGCGTAAGATGCTGGAGAACTGGGGACGCGGCATCAGTCTTATGATGGACGAATGCCAGAAGGCAGGACTTCCGGAGCCGGAATACAGGTTGGGAAACGGCTTTGTCGTGCTTGTATTCCGATATGGAGAGAATAACCGCATAAGCACCGTACAAGTACCACATAAGTACCACATAAGCACCACACAGGTTCAATCCCTTCTTGAAATCGTAGGCAACGCAACTCTTTCAGTTAAAGAAATAATGGATCTGCTCCAACTGAAAAACCGCAGTTATTTTTCAAAAGAATATCTAAAACCTGCTCTTGAAACAGGGTTGTTAGAACCTATTTATCCCGAACAGCCCAGTCATCCAAAACAGAAATACCGCCTTACAGACAAAGGAAAGAAGTCGTTAAACCGACAATAAAGAAGTAAAAAACGGAAGAACATTTTAACCGATGTCCTTCCGTTTTCGTTTATCTATTTCTGTTGTAGCAGATGCGCCAGTGCCGGGTCATTCTGTATGCGCTGCAACTCATCGGCGACAATCTGTTTCACTTCCGCCTTGATGCGGTTGTAGCCGACACACAACAGTTTAGGCTCTTTCGGGTAAATGACAAATCTTTTGCCGCTCGTCTGAGAAATGTACGTAAACTTGTGGCCGCACTTTGAGCGGGCATGATGAATTTTTATTACGACCGCTGATTATCAAATAGTTACCTTTTCGTTCCCGTTGGCGTTTCCGTTTTATCCCAAGAAAGAAAGGGGATTGTATGTCAATCCACGGCACAAAGTTTTTTTTGAGATTATTGCGGATTTTTTTGTAATTTTGTGGGATTCGGGGAAATACAGGCCGGAAGCGGCATGTAATTTTCAATATTGGCGGCTAGCCAGATCAAAAATAAAAAGAGCTATATAACAATATGCCAGGACTTAAAGGAAATGTTTCACAAGTGATAGGACCGGTGGTCGATGTGCATTTCGACCTTTCGGGAGAAGACGTAGTCAGAGAACTGCCGAGAATCCACGATGCGCTGGTCATAAAAAGGAAAAACGGCAAAGACCTCATCCTGGAGGTTCAGCAGCATATCGGCGAAGACACTGTGAGAACAGTGGCAATGGACAGCACCGACGGGCTGCAGCGGGGAATGGAGGTCATCAATACATCAGCACCTATTACCATGCCGGCGGGGGCGCAGATCAGGGGACGTGTGATGAATGTCACAGGGAACTGCATCGACGGCATGGAAGAGCTGGACAGAGAAGGCTCCCTGCCGATACACAGGGAGCCGCCGAAATTCGAGGACCTCACCACTTCGCAGGAAGTCCTGTTCACAGGAATCAAGGTTATAGACCTGCTTGAGCCGTATCTGAAAGGAGGAAAAATCGGCCTGTTCGGCGGAGCCGGCGTAGGAAAGACTGTCCTGATCAAGGAACTTATAAACAACATTGCGAAAAAACACAACGGATTTTCAGTCTTCGCAGGTGTGGGAGAACGCACCAGGGAAGGAAACGACCTGCTCAGAGAGATGATTGAATCCGGAGTGATCAAATATGGGGATGAATTCCTCAAAAGCATGGAAGAAGGGCACTGGGACCTATCGAAAGTAGACAAGAACGAGCTTCCGAAGTCACAGGTAGCCATGGTGTTCGGACAGATGAACGAACCGCCTGGAGCGCGTTCCTCCGTAGCTCTTTCAGGACTGACGCTTGCAGAGTCGTTCAGGGACAGCGCAGGCGCGGAAGGCCCGAGAGACATCCTGTTCTTCATAGACAACATCTTCCGTTTCACCCAGGCCGGCTCTGAAGTCTCTGCCCTGCTCGGACGTATGCCTTCCGCAGTGGGATACCAGCCGACCCTGGCTACGGAAATGGGACAGATGCAGGAAAGAATCACATCCACGAAAAACGGCTCCATCACATCGGTTCAGGCAGTGTATGTACCGGCTGATGACCTGACAGACCCTGCGCCTGCCACCACTTTCACCCACCTGGATGCCACCACGGTGCTCAGCAGAAAGATCACCGAGCTGGGAATCTATCCTGCAGTAGACCCTCTCGAATCCACATCCCGCATTCTCGACCCTAACATTGTGGGCAAGGAGCATTACGAGACCGCGCAGAGAGTCAAGCAGATACTGCAGAGGAACAAGGAGCTGCAGGACATCATCTCCATCCTGGGCATGGACGAGCTGTCAGACGAAGACAAGCTGACGGTGAACAGGGCACGCCGTGTGCAGAGATTCCTTTCACAGCCTTTTGCCGTGGCAGAGCAGTTCACAGGAGTGCCTGGAGTGATGGTCAGCATCGAAGACACCATCAAGGGTTTCAACATGATACTGGACGGCGAAGTGGACTATCTGCCTGAGCAGGCTTTCCTGAATGTAGGCACTATCGAAGAAGCCATCGAGAAAGGAGAGAAGATCCTCAACGCTGTAAAGACTGCAAAACGCGACTGACACAGGAGGCAGGAAAAACAAACCAGGACCTTATTATCATGAAACACAAAGGCGGAATACTTCTGAATATATTGACACCTGAGAAAAATCTTGCGGGGCATATGGTCGGGCAGGTAAAGCTTCCCGGCTCGGCCGGAGAATTCACTGTACTTTCCGGACATGCACCTCTGATCACCTCCCTGACAGAAGGAGACATCATATTTACAGAAGGCGGCGCCAGCAAATCCGTGCATATCAGATCCGGCTTTGCAGAAGTACAGAACGATACAGTATCAGCCTGCGTGGAAATTTAGGAGGAACGGATGGGAAGAATCATCAGACATATCATTGCCATCATCGCGGCTGTCACCTTTCCGGTGGCGGTTCTGACCGCCAATGACCGACAGAAACCAGACATAGGCGACGCTCCGGCATCATTGGAAGCCGCCCAGGACAACGCTGAAGAAACGGCTCCGGATGTCGACATCAAATCCATGCTGTTCGGCCATATAGGAGACTCATACCAGTGGCATATCACGCAGATAGGAGAAAAGCACATCATAATACCGCTCCCTGTCATCGTGCACAGCAGCACAGGATGGCATTGTTTCATGTCATCCAAACTTGAAGAAGGACCTTATAAGGGACTGTATTGCGCCGAAGGCGGCAAATATGACGGTAAAATAGTCGAGAAAGATGCCTCCGGCAATGAAATACGCCCGCTGGACATCTCTATCACGAAAAATGTGGCCGGGCTGATGATAAACAGCCTTATAGTGGTGTTTCTGATACTCGGATGCTCGCGATGGTACAGGAAACATGACGTCCTTAAAGAAGCTCCGACTGGGGTGGCGGCCATATTGGAGCCCGTGATAACGTTCATAAACGATGACGTCATAAAAGCGGCCATCCCTGGAGATCACAGCAGGAAGTATGCGCCCTATCTGCTCACCGCCTTTTTCTTCATTCTGGTGAACAACCTGATGGGAATTGTGCCAGTCTTTCCTGGCGGAGCCAATACCACAGGAAATATAGCCGTCACGCTCACACTGGCAGTATGTACATTCATAGCAGTGAACTTGTTTGCAAACAAGCACTATTGGAAAGATATTTTCTGGCCGGATGTGCCATGGTGGCTGAAAGTGCCTGTGCCGCTGATTCCACTGACAGAAGTCCTAGGAATCTTCACCAAGCCGTTCGCCCTCATGATAAGGCTGTTCGCCAATATCATGGCCGGACATGCCATCATACTGAGTTTTGTATCCATCATCTTCCTGACAGTGAAGCTGGGGCCCGCAATAAACGGCACAATGTCATTCATCACCGTGTTTTTCGGGATATTCATGGACCTTCTGGAAATCCTGGTGGCATTCATACAGGCATATGTATTCACAATGCTGTCGGCAGTATTCATCGGACTGGCGCATGAGGGAGAAAAGACGGAAGAAGAAGCCGGAGGCAGAGAGCAGATACTGGTTTCAGAGGATGCATCGGCTGAGGATAAATAAAAGAAATGAAAATATACAATTTAAATTACTGATACCATGTTACTTTCAACATTATTGCTTCAAGCGGCCGCAGGTGCTGCACTTGGAAAAATCGGCGCTGCGATAGGCGCTGGACTCGTAGCTATCGGTGCCGGACTCGGCATAGGCAAAATCGGGGCATCTGCCATGGAATCCATGGCGCGTCAACCTGAAATGGCTGGCAATATCCGTACTAACATGCTTATCATCGCGGCCCTGATAGAAGGCGTGGCGATGTTTGCTGTGATCGTCTGCTTCATTGCTGTAGTTTAAGACAGGAGGATAGGAGATGTCACTGTTAATGCCTGACACCGGCCTCCTGTTCTGGATGCTCGTCATTTTCGTGGCGGTGCTTGCCATCCTCGCGAAATGGGGCTTTCCAGTCATCACTTCGATGGTAGAAAAGCGCAAGAACTACATCAGCGAGTCCCTGGCGCTTGCCAAAAAGGCCGACGAGAAGATGTCGAACCTTCTGAAGGAGCAGGAACGCATCATCAGAGAGGCACGTGAAGAGCAGAACAAGATATTGAAAGAGGCGGCAGAAGCCAGAAACAATATCGTAAGACAGGCTCAGGAGCAGGCCAGAGACGAAGCGGCGAAAATCATAGCTGAGGCCAAAGTCCAGATTGAAGCAGACAAGGAAAGCGCCATAAGCCAGATTCGCAGCCAGGTGGCACTGCTGTCGGTCAATGTCGCTGAAAAAGTGCTCAGAAAAACATTGGCGGCAGACAAAGAGCAGAAAGAACTTATAGAAAAAATGGTGGAGGAGTCTCTTAAGATAGATCCGGACACCGCACGCAGCTGATAAGAGGAAATGGACATGAACACGGGAACTATTTCTGCAAGATACGCCTCGGCATTGCTGAAATTTTCATCAGAGTCAGGACACGAGAAACTGGTATACAGACAGGTGAAGACACTGGCAGGCAGCATGTCTGCTCTGCCACAGCTCAGGAATCTGCTGGACAATCCCATGAGTGTATCTGACTCGCAAAAATTCTCGCTTCTGTCTTCTGCACTCGGCGATGAAAAAATGGCAGATGAACTGCAGAGCTTCATTCGTCTGGTGATGAAAAAACGCAGAACCAAATATCTCAGATTCATGCTGCTGTCCTTCATCCGGCAGTACAGAGACGCTCATAACATAAAGGAGAGCCGTCTGATCACTGCCATACCCGACACCGAACTCGAGAAAAAGATATCAGATATCATCCGTGAACGCAAGGGCGACTCGGTGCTGTTCGAACATAGAGTCGACCCTTCGATAATCGGAGGGTTCATATTCGAGATAGACGGGCTCAGGCTGGATGCCAGCACCTCGGCCCAGCTCAAGTCAGTGCGGAAACAATTCATCGAAAAGAACAGGAGGATAGTCTGAATCCCCCGCCCGCAAGCGGAAGAATGCATGACGAGGCGAGAGAAAAATTTTTAAAACGGAATTTATGTCACAGAATATAAAACCAAGCGAAGTTTCAGAGGTGCTGCTCAGGCAGCTGAAAGAAATAGATACCGATCTGAAATTCGAAGAAGTGGGAGAAGTGCTCCAGGTAAGCGACGGAGTAGTGAGAATTTACGGAGTGCAGAATGCCGAGGCGAACGAACTTCTTGAATTCGAGAACGGCATCAAGGCTGTGGTCATGAACCTCGAAGAAGACAATGTCGGAGCAGTTCTGCTGGGACCGACCGACCAGATCAAAGAAGGCATGACAGTGCACAGGACGAAACATATCGCATCCATCAATGTCGGAGACGGCATGCTTGGCAGAGTCGTAGACCCGTTAGGGACACCGCTGGACGGCCGTGGGAAAATAGGCGGCGACCTGGTGGAAATGCCACTGGAAAGAAAGGCGCCTGGAGTGATATTCCGCCAGCCTGTGACAGAGCCGCTGCAGACAGGTCTGAAAGCTATCGATGCCATGATTCCTATCGGACGCGGACAGAGAGAGCTTATCATCGGCGACCGCCAGACAGGAAAGACTGCAATCGCCATTGACACGATCATCAACCAGAGGGAAAACTACCTGGCAGGGAAGCCTGTATACTGCATCTATGTAGCTATCGGCCAGAAGGGGTCAACCATTGCGAACATTGTCAACACTCTCCGCGAGAAAGGCGCCATGGACTATACTATCGTTGTGGCCGCCACAGCGGCAGATCCGGCCGCCATGCAATATTTCGCGGCATTCGCCGGAGCGGCTATCGGTGAATATTTCAGAGATACGGGACGTCACGCCCTCGTGGTATACGACGACCTTTCGAAACAGGCCGTGGCATACAGGGAAGTGTCACTGATACTTAGAAGGCCATCCGGCCGTGAAGCATACCCTGGGGACATCTTCTACCTGCACTCCAGACTTCTGGAGCGCGCGGCCAAGATCATAAACCAGCAGGAAGTGGCCGAACAGATGAACGACCTTCCTGAAAGCCTGAAAGGAAAAGTCAGATGCGGAGGCTCGCTGACTGCCCTGCCTATCATAGAAACACAGAACGGAGACGTGTCTGCATATATTCCTACCAACGTGATTTCCATCACGGACGGACAGATATTTCTGGAGACAGACCTGTTCAACCAGGGTTTCCGCCCTGCCATCAACGTCGGCATTTCTGTGTCGCGAGTAGGAGGAAGCGCCCAGGTCAAAAGCATGAAGAAAGTGGCAGGCACTCTGAAAATAGACCAGGCCCAGTACCGTGAGCTGGAGTCATTCTCCAAATTCAGCAGCGACATGGACCCTGTGACTGCCATGGCCATCGACCGTGGAAGAAAGAACAACCAGCTCCTTATCCAGCCGCAGTACTCCCCTATGCCTGTGGGAGACCAGGTGGCCATACTGTATTGCGGGACTCGAGGCCTGATGAAGGACGTGCCGCTGGACAAAGTGCAGGAATTCCAGTCTTCATTCCTCGACAGGATGCACGCATCGCACGAAACTGATGTGCTGGCTCCGCTCGCAGCAGGGCAGATAGACAGAAACATTGAACTGATTATAGAAAAGGAAGCCGCCGCGACGGCCGCTCAGTTCAGACGTAAATAATGCACGCATTCAAAGATAAATTAGACAAGCAAATTACGGAAGGTATAGAATAATGGCATCACTGAAAGAAATAAAAGACAGAATCAATTCCGTGAACGGCATCATGAAAATCACATCAGCCATGAAGCTGGTGGCGTCTTCAAAGCTGCGCAAAGCACAGAATGCCATAGGGAACCTTCTGCCATACCAGAGACAGATGCATCATATCCTGGCAGACCTTCTGGCAGGTGAAGCGTCTGCTGGAGACTTGTACATAGCGCAGAGACCGCTGAAAAAAGCGGCTATAGTGGCCTTCGCCTCGAACACGTCTTTATGCGGAGCATTCAACTCAAATGCTGTCAAGCATTTCTCTGAAGCTGTGAAAAGGTATACCGATGCAGGCCTTTCGAAAAAGGACATCATGGTTTTCGCCATAGGCAGAAAAATGGAGGACGTGGCGAAAAAAATGGGATTCACCACGGAAGGCGACTACACTCATCTGGCAGACAAGCCTTCATATGAAGAGGCTTGCTCTCTGGCCAGAAAGCTTATGGAGCTGTTCACAGAAAAGGAAGTGGACAAAATCGAGCTGGTGTATACCCACTGCAAGTCCACAGCCACACAAGTACCTGTAAACGAGACATATCTGCCGGTATCACTGGATTCGTCGCTTCACGACAGCGAGGAGCATCACGGCATATCGGACTTTATAGTGGAGCCTGACATGAACTCCCTTCTGGAGACTCTCCTGCCGAAAGTGCTTCTTCTGAAAATATATTCTGTAGTTCTGGATGCGAATGCGGCAGAACATGCGGCCAGGATGATGGCGATGCAGCTGGCCACCGACAACGGCAACCAGCTGCTCGACGAAATACGCATCCTGTACAACAAGCAACGTCAGCAGGAAATCACCAACGAACTCCAGGACATCATCGGAGGGTCTCTGGCATAAGCTTCCTGACTTCTTCCGCACTGACAGCAGGAGACTCCCCCGCCCTGATATTTGATGCCACCTGACCGGCGATGGCCCTGGCGGACCGGCGGTCAGGAAAAGGTACATTGCCGGGCAAAGCCGGCATAAAAGGCTGATGGATCAACGTCTTCCCTTTATAAACAATGTCATATCCCCATCCGCCGCCGGAGCGGAACAAATGGCCATGCACCCGCAAGGAACGGGAATATGACACTGCCGCTAAAATAACCATAAAAATGCAGGCAGAAAAAAGCACTGTCCTTTTTTTCCAGCTGTCAGTCATTCTCGTCATATTCATCTTGAGGGAAGAATTGCCACATGTCATCATATTGGGCAGTGCCGCTCTTCCCGGTCAGGACATATCCCTTGTTGTTTATTGAAAAGCCGACAGCCTCGCTGCGTGTACCGCCCTCAAATGATGTACGCTCAGTCCACGTATCGTCAGAAGGATTGTACTCCCAAGTGTTCGACCGTCCTGAACCGGCATTCTCCCCGCAAGTAAAATAGCCAAGTCCATACATTGAAAAAGCAACTCCATATGAACGAGGTATAGTAGAATAATCATCATCATATTCTTCATCGCTCACATTTGCAATTTCTCTTTTCTCTGTCCATGTTCCAGTCGAAGGATCGAATGCCCAGAAATCAGTCACCACATCGGAATTGTTCTCCCCTCCTACGACATAAGCTATGTCATTGATGACAAAAGATGACGCTCCTATACGCTTCGAACCTCCGATACTGGTTATCTGCTCCCAGCTGTCCGCTTCTTCATTGTATTTCCAGAAATCCTTCAGATGATTTCCGTCAAAGCCGCATCCGACATAGCCCGTCCCAAGCACGCTGAAAGACACAGCCGCACGTCTGGCAGAACCGCCGAAATCCGACGCCTTCTCCCACGAATTCGACTCCGGATCGTACCTCCAGAAGTCCTTCAGATAGCTGTCTCCGTCATAGCCCAGCCCTACATAGCCGTATCTGTCAGTAGCGAATCCGACAGCATAAGTCCTGGCCGTTCCTTCCATAGAAGCTTTCTGCGTCCAGGTACCGCTGTCCTCATTGAAGACCCACAGGTCGTTCAGCTTGTATTTATAGCCGCCATATCCTCCGGACGCCACATAGACCTTCCCGTCCACGGTAAAAGTCACCGCAGAACATCTGGCCACCCCGTCAAAATCGGAAACCTTCACCCAATTGCCCACAAGTTCGTCTTCATCATCATCGTCTGAACAGCCGCCAAGCGGCAATGCCAATGCCAATAACGCAATCAATAACCAATTGTCTTTTTTCATATCGAAATTTTTGTTCCGAAAATACCTTTCCGGCCGCAGGTCACCAAATGAAATCGCCCAACAGCCGCAGGAAAGAGACTAAAGTCTGAATATTCTCTGCAAAAGAAAGATATTTCAATGCCAGGCCTCACAGACTCGAATGGTTCCATTCCGGAGACTGGCGGAGGAAGAGGCAGCGAATCACCGAGAAAAAAATACCACTGCCACAGCCTCATCACTCCGGCAAGCAGCAGTGCCAGGCATATATTGACATAAAACCACATCGCAGTCCTGCCGTTGAACAGCAGCCTGGGGACAAGCAGAAAATAATCCGCATAAAATATAATGCACAATGCCAGAGGTATTATGCTTCTGTTGACGACTGTTTTCCAGTCCACAACTTCATGACTGCCCATAAAAGTGTACGGAAAACCGAAGAGAATCACCAGCACCAGTATATGCAGCAATGGTTCCAGAATATTATTCTTATTCATGCTGTCTGCAAATTTTAATGTAGCCCGACAATATAAGCGGGTTAATTTTAATATAAAAGTAATATATTAAAGAAATTTTCAGACCAAACTGCGAAAACAGACGATGAATTTCATATTTTATCTTTGGAAATTAAAGAAAATATTATACTTTTGCAGTGTACTACATAAGTAGAACAGTGAAACAATAATACAGCAAAGGCATGATCGCAATAGAAAATTTGACGTTCGGCTACGGGAAGGACACTCCCCTGCTCAGCAACATCTCGGCGGAGCTGCATGAGGGACGCATATACGGGCTTCTCGGAGTCAACGGCTCCGGAAAGACCACCCTGCTGAAACTGATGTCAGGAATGCTTTTCCCAGGACAGGGCAGAATCACGGCTGACGGACTTGACACAGCGGCAAGGGACACGGCAACTTTAGAAAAGATATTCTACATGCAGGCAGAATTCAAGTTCGGACGGCAGAGCATGGAAAAATTCATTGCCCTGCACAGGGCATTCTACCCTGGTTTCAGCGATGAAATTCTGGGGGATTGTCTGGAAGAATCGGGGATAAATCCGAAAACCGGAGATCTCGGAATCCTGTCGACAGGCGAAAAGAGAAAATTCCTGTTCAGCATCGCATTGGCCTGCGGGGCCGAATACCTGCTCATGGACGAACCCATGAACGGAATGGACATTCCTTCGCGAAGCCTTTTCAGAAAACTTCTGCTGAAGCACCTCGGCGACGACAGGACAGCATTGATTTCCACCCACATACCGGCTGACCTGGAAAATATATTGTCAGACATATTGATTCTGGACGGGAAGGGAGGTATGCTCGCAAAGTCCTCGGAAGAAATTTCCGACAGCTGGAGCTTCGGATATGCAGGCTCTGACGAAGGAGCATTGTACTCTGAGCCTTGCGCCGGCGGATACCGTACAATCAGGAAAAGAAGAGAGAACGAGGCTGGGGCGATAGATCTGGAGATGTTCTTCAACGCAGCAATAAAAGGAAAATTATTATGATCAATTTCAGTTTCAGGAGGATGGCCGGATTCTGCCGTCTCCAGCTTTGCAGCACATATTTCAACAGCCCGCGTAAAACAGTGCCGGCCCTGGTTTTCCTTATAGTCTTCATTACGGGGCTCTCTTTTCTGGCTGACGAGGGGAATCTTGACGGCATGATGACTGTCACAGAAGACTTGATGCTGGTTCTGATATCATTCGTGATTCTGGATCTCTACCGTGACCTGACTTCGGAGAACAATGCCATAAACAGGATGCTCGTTCCTGCGTCTCCAGCAGAAAAATATGCTGCATTGTATGCAGGGACCGCCATAACAAGCGCCGTCATCATATTTTCAGCGGCTGTTCTCGGTTCTGCGATATACACCGCCGCAGGACATTTCCTCTATCCGGGACAGTCAGACAGCATACAGCTTCTATTCTTCAGGACCGGCGGATGGGGATGGAATGATGTATTGACTGCATGTATGCTGACAAGCGGGATCACATGGTTCGTGCCATTTGCCAGGCGGAACATGGGGCGCAAGGCATGGAAAATATGTGCCGCGGCCATCCTGTACATGGCTGTCCTCTTTCTGCCCGGCATACTGAAAGCGGCAGGGGCTGTCTCTGCCGAGATCGCAAGGACGGCGACAATATGCATTCTGGCGATACTGATTGTTCTGAATGTCAGATGGGGATACGCGATGCTTAAAAATTTCGAATTTGACCGGAAAGGGAATGACTGATTTCAGACAGGACAAGGCCATCTATCTGCAGATGGCAGAAAGGATATGCGATGAAATCATATCCGGAAAATATTCTCCCGGAGAACGGATACCGAGTGTCCGGGAACTTTCTGTATATCTCGGAGTGAATGCGAACACTGCCGTCAGGGCATACGAGAATCTTTCTCTCCAAGGCATCATACAGACGCGCCGGGGCCTGGGATTTTTCGTAACGGAAGATGCCAAAGACAGAATCCTTCAGGCACGCAGGCTGAGGTTCATGGATGATACGCTGCCGGAACTGTTCAGGCAGATGCAGATGCTGGACATACCTGTAGAAACCCTGGCAGAAAAATGGGATGAATGGAAACAGAACTCAAAAACATCAAATGGAAAAGCCTGATAAAATCATAGTGCACGGAGCCAGAGTGCACAATCTGAAGAACATAGACGTGGAAGTGCCTCTGAACGAAATAGTAGGCATAGCCGGGGTGTCTGGTTCAGGAAAATCCTCCCTGGCACTCGGTGTGCTGTACGCGGAAGGGTCGAGAAGATATCTGGAATCGCTGTCCACATACACCAGAAGAAGGATGACACAGGCATCAAGGGCTGTAGTGGATGAAGTCCTGTATGTCCCTGCAGCCCTGGCCATGCACCAGAGGCCTGGCATACCGGGCATACGAAGCACCTTCGGCACGGGAACGGAACTGCTGAACAGCCTGAGGCTCATATATTCACGACTGGCACAGCACCGCTGTCCGAACGGGCACTACCTGAAACCATCATTGAACGTAGCCGCAGGGCTGGAGCTTGTTTGTCCTGAATGCGGAGCGCATTTCTTCGCCCCGTCTGCGGAAGAACTCTCCTTCAACAGCCAGGGGGCCTGCCCGAAATGCGACGGCACGGGGACTGTCAGGACAGTGGACGAATCCACCCTGGTCCCTGACGAGAGCCTCACCATAGAAGAAGGTGCAGTAGCCCCGTGGAACACTCTGATGTGGTCTCTGATGGTGGATGTCTGCAGGGAAATGGGAGTGCGCACAGACATACCGTTCCGCCAGCTCACACCGAAGGAACGCGACATCGTATTCCACGGCCCTGCCGAGAAAAAGCACATTTTCTACAAATCGAAGAACACGAATCAGGCAGGAGAGCTGGACTTCACATATTTCAACGCCACCTATACTGTCATGAACGCCTTGGCGAAAGTCAAAGATGAAAAGGGAATGAAACGTGTCGAGAAGTTTCTGAAGACCGAAACATGCCCGGACTGCGGAGGGTCAAGACTTTCAGACGCGGCACGTGCACCTTTAGTCAGAGGCATATCATTGGCGGACGCCTGCAAGATGACGCTTTTCGAACTTGTGGAGTGGGTGAAAGGAATTCCAGCCTCGCTTCCTGAAGAAATGCAGACCATGGCGGAAAACATCTGCGAATCATTTCTGGATGCATCGCACAGGCTGCTGGATCTGGGAGTGGGCTATCTGAGCCTCGACCGCGCAGCCTCGACATTGTCCACAGGAGAGAGGCAGAGGATGCAGCTTGCCCGCGCAGTCAGGAACAGAACGACAGGAGTATTGTATGTATTGGACGAACCGTCCATAGGACTTCATCCGGCGAACATTGTCGGGCTGGCAGGAGTGATGAAAGACCTCATAGCCGACGGAAACTCAGTCGTACTGGTCGACCACGACACACAGATATTGTCGGAATCAGGACACATCATAGAGATGGGCCCGGGAGCCGGCTCCAAAGGAGGAAAAGTCATTGCCGAAGGCACACTGGACGAGATAAAACGGAATCCTTATTCCAAAATTGGCCCTTTCCTGTCGGGAAAGGCCAATGTCCGTATCCGTCAGGAGGCTGACGCCAATGAGATTTTCAGAAAGGGGAAAATTCATTTGTCCACGGACAATATCCATACAGTGAAGCCGCTGGAGGTGGACATTCCGAAAGGCCGGCTCACGGCGGTCACAGGGGTTTCGGGTTCGGGAAAGACGACGCTCGTGCTTGAAAGCCTGATTCCGGGGCTGAAAGCCGCTATTTCAGGAGGGAAGCTGCCGGACCATGTAAAAAAAGTAGAGTCTGAAGGCATAAGGCAAGTGAAACTTATCGACGCCTCCCCTATCGGCATCAATGTCCGCTCCACTGTGGCGACATACGCCAATGTCCATGACGAGCTGAGAAAAGTGTTCGCGAAGACCGAAGATGCCCGCAAGATGGGGTTCAAGGACGGCGATTTCTCTTACAATACCGGACGGCTGAGGTGTCCGACCTGCGACGGGACAGGCCAGATAAGCCTGGATGTACAGTTCCTGCCCGATGTGGACATACCATGCCCGGACTGCAGAGGGTCGAGATATTCCAAGACGGCCAGCCTGATACGCCGTGAAAATGCGGCAGGGGAATTCCACTCGCTTCCGGAACTGATGGACATGGATATAAGCGATGCACTTGCGGCATGCGCGGACCTGAGGACAGTGCGGCAAAGGCTGCAGGTGCTTCAGGAACTTGGGCTGGGCTATCTGACTCTGGGCGAGCAGACGCCTGGACTTTCGGGAGGAGAGGCGCAGAGGCTCAAGCTGGCCAGCGAGATGGGCCGCGGACAGGAGGATTCGATATTCGTGTTCGACGAGCCTACCATAGGACTGCATCCTTCCGATGTGCAGACACTTCTGGAGGTTTTTCAGAAGCTGGTCGACCATGGGGCGACGGTCATCGTCATAGAGCATGATCTGGATGTGATCAGAAATGCCGATTACATCATCGACATGGGCCCGGGAGGCGGAGATGAAGGAGGGCGGATAGTTTTCTGCGGGACTCCCGAGAGGATCAGGGACTGCCGGGAAAGTATAACCGGAAGGTTTGTCTGAATTTTTTGCCTGCTGCCGGCTTCTGCGATATTTGCCGCTATCGCGTCACATATACTGCAGCACCTCGGCAGAACAAATAAATTTGCTCTGCTCTCGGTTTCTGCGTATATTCGCGTTTTTGAAAAAAAGGACATGAAATTATCGGCAGACATATTGGCTGCGTCACGGCTTCAGTTCATCACGCACTTCACGGAGAAATATTCTTATATTGATTCTGCGATGATGGCTTTGGAAGGCGGATGCAAGTGGATACAGCTCAGGATGAAAGATGCCGGTGAGGAGGAAATAGAAAAGACAGCGCTGAAGCTTCTGCCTGAATGCAGAAAGCATGGGGCGGTGTTCATAATAGACGACCATGTGGAACTAGTCCAGCGTACCGGAGCTGACGGAGTGCATTTGGGAAAGAACGACATGCCTGCGGACCAAGCCAGGAAGATACTAGGAGAAGACTTTATCATCGGCGGCACAGCCAATACTTTCGAGGATATATGCCGTCTGGCCAGACAGGGTGTGGACTACATAGGATGCGGACCTTTCCGGTTCACGGCCACCAAGAAGAATCTCGCTCCAGTGCTCGGGCTTGATGGCTATCATAGGCTGACGGCGCAAATGAAAGAAAATGGCATAGACTTGCCTGCAGTCGCAATAGGAGGCATCGGATTCGATGACATTCCTCAGATATTGCAGACCGGCGTCAACGGTATCGCATTGAGCGGAAGCGTCCTCAGGGCGGACGATCCCGTCGGGGAAATGAAAAGGATATTGGCCGTAACCGGCCGCAAATAAAATAATATTGGCATGCTGACTTGTCGGCATGGCCTTAAAACGAGGAAAAATGATAGAGAAAAACGTTTCAAGAGGTATCATCAGCACCTATTTCGAAAAGCTGGAAAGGAATCTCGACCTGGATGTAGCCATCGTGGGAGGCGGTCCGTCAGGTATCGTTGCAGCATATTATCTGGCCAAGGCCGGCCTGAAGGTGGCGCAGTTCGACCGCAAGCTTTCTCCGGGCGGAGGAATGTGGGGAGGCGCCATGATGTTCAACCAGATCGTGGTGCAGGAAGAAGCTATCGGCATAGTGAAGGATTTCGAAATCAATCACAAGCCTTACGGTGACGGACTTTATGTAATGGATTCGGTGGAAAGCACCTCCGCCCTGCTCTACAAGGCCGTGCATGCAGGAGCTGTCATATTCAACTGCTATTCAGTAGAGGATGTGGTGTTCAAGAACAATGTGGTCAGCGGAGTGGTGGTGAACTGGACTCCGGTGCTGCGCGAGGGGCTGCATGTGGACCCTCTTAACATCATGGCGAAGTGCGTCATCGACGGCACGGGGCATGACAGCGAAATCTGCAAGACCGTGGCACGCAAGAACGGCATCCGGCTGGCCACCGACACTGGGGATGTGATCGGCGAGAGGTCTCTGGATGTGATAGCCGGCGAGCAGGAAGTGGTGAACGGAACGAAGGAAATTTATCCCGGGCTGTATGTATGCGGCATGGCCGCGTCTGCAGTGAGCGGCACTCCGCGCATGGGACCTATTTTCGGCGGGATGCTCATGTCCGGCAAAAAGGTGGCTGAACTGATCATCTCTAAACTGAAATAGTTTCAGGGACTCAGGCTCTGCCCGGCAGAAGAAGTTACATAGAACGAACATCAACTTGCTGTTGCCATGTTATGGATAGCGATCACTTCCCCGTCTTTCATGGACGGGGAAGTTTTGTTTCTGAGGCGGCTCCTGTCGCACGGTGTGGATTTCGTGCATCTGCGGAAGCCTGGAGCCGCAGCTGACGACTGTGCACGGCTGCTGGACTCTATGACAGCGGAAGAGCGTGCACATATCGTGATACACGATTTCTTCGAACTGGCCGTGCCTTACGGCCTGCACGGGATTCATCTGAATTCCAGGCGGAGTTCAGTGCCTGACGGCTTTGCAGGGCATGTCAGCCGGTCATGTCATTCACTGGAAGAGGTGGAGCTCTGGAAGCCTTCGTGTAATTATGTCTTCCTCAGCCCGATATTTGACAGCGTGTCGAAAGAGGGATACTGTTCGGCGTTTTCTCCGGAAGCGCTGGGCAGAGCCTGTTCCGAGGGTATCATTGACTGCAAGGTCATTGCCCTGGGCGGTGTGACTCCGGACCGGATCAGAGAGGTGCGGTCTTTCGGTTTCGGCGGAGCGGCCATGCTTGGCTGCGTGAACCGTCTGGCTTGCCTGCCTGAGGCTGAACAGGTCATGGGGCTGGAGGAAATCCGGGCCTCTCTCGTTCATGGCTGATGTGCCGGGCTAAAGCCGCAATCCGTTCCTGCATGATTGCACGGAAAATCTTTGCAGGATTGGATTCAAGATTACTTGACAAGAACGCAGAGAGTCACCCTCTAACGTCTATAAAATTTCAGGATGTTTCCGTTTCAGAACTTCCAGACACTTCTGGAGATTGTTCGGGTTAATGATGACTTCTGCGCTTTCGGACTGCGCGAATGCATACATATACTCGATGAAAATGTCGTCTTCCGCCAGGCTCTCAAGAATTCTGGACAATGCTCCGGGGACATTCTGGCAATGAATCTGTATCACATCAGTAAGAATCACTGCGAAACCGGCATCTCTCAGCACCGCCGCAGCGCTGTCCGCATCCTTCACTATAAGACGCATAAGCCCGAAATCAGTGGTCTCGGCGATGCAGAACGCCTGCATGTTGATGTCATGTGCGGCAAGCGCCTTGGTCACCTCGTTCAGGCGCCCCGTCTTGTTTTCCAGGAAAACCGATATCTGTTTTGTAATCATGGCGTTTTATACTTTATTTTAATTTTCTCTTGTCAATCACCCTTACGCTCTTGCCTTCAGACCTGGAAATAGAGCCCGGCTCCATCAGCCTGACGTTGGCGCTGATGGAAAGAATGCTCTTAAGCCTGTCAGCCAGCTTTTTCTTCAGCTGCAGCATAGTCCCGAGTTCGTCACTGAAATAGTCACGTCTGACCTCGACCTGGACTTCAAGTGTATCAAGCAGGTTCACCCTGTCGACTACCATCAGATATACCGGCTCGAACTCCGGCATTTCCAGTATGACGCTTTCCACCTGGGACGGGAACACATTGATACCCCTGATGATAAGCATGTCATCGCAGCGGCCTATGATTCTGGTCATCCTTACATTCGTCCTCCCGCACTCGCATTGGCCGCTGATCAGTGAGGACAGATCCCTGGTCCGGTATCTGAGAAGCGGCATGCCTGTCTTCGTGAGAGTGGTGAAGACGAGTTCGCCGGCAGTCCCGTACGGAAGCGGCTCGAGGGTGTCCGGATCGATGATTTCAGGGTAGAAATGGTCTTCCGAGATGTGCGAACCGTTCTTGCACTCGCATTCGTATGAAACTCCCGGCCCGATAATTTCGCTCAGTCCATAAATATTGTATGCCTGCAAGCCAAGCCTGGCTTCTATTTCCTGCCTCATGTTTTCTGTCCAAGGCTCGGCTCCGAATGCACCTATCTTCAGGCTGATGTCATCTTTCGTCATGCCGTGCTTTTCCATGGCCTCGGCCAGATACAATGCGTATGAAGGCGTACATGCCAGGCCCGTAATCTTCAGGTCCTTGAGAAGCCGCAAATGCTTTTCAGTGTTTCCTGTGGAAGTAGGGACGACCGTGGCCCCCACGTACTCCACGCCGTAATGCGCTCCGAGTCCGCCGGTGAACAGCCCGTAACCATAGCCTACGGAAAAGATGTCATCGCGTGTGACTCCGTAAGCTGTGAAAGCCCTGGCAGCGCTTTCGCTCCATATCTCCAGATCCCTGCGCGTGTAACCCACCACCGTAGGATTCCCTGTAGTCCCGGACGAAGCATGAAACCTGACTATTTCCGACTGGCTTGCGGCCTGAAGACCTGTAGGATAATTGACCCTGAGGTCCTGCTTAGTGGTAAAAGGCAGTTTCCTGATGTCCTCAATGGTTCTGATATCATCAGGCGTCATGTCCAGAGCCTGCATCTTCTCCCTGTAGAAAGGGACATTGTGATAGACGAGCTCCACAAGTTTGTGAAGACGTTTTCCCTGCAGGTCGGACATCTCGTCCCTGCTCATGCATTCTTTATTCTTGTTCCAGATCATAGCATAATGTCAGTTCGATGAATTATTTCACTCTGTGCCAGGGGTTTCGGCGAACTGACATCCCGGTTTCTCCGAAATCCCTTTCCTTTTATATACAACACTTGAATCCGGGGCCGCGTCCAGGCTCCGGCATGGCGGATGCCATTTCATCAGCAGACCGGATGGTCCTTTCTGAAAGCCTCCATTCTCTGACGCAGCACAGGATAGAGTTCATCCCTCATTCTGGAGGTACATGCCCTCACTCCCTGCTGGTCGCTGCCCGTGGTGGACAGACTGATGCAGCTGACTCCATAGTAGAGCAGCTCTTTCAGCAGCTCTCCACCGCTCATGTTCCCATAGCCGAGGGTGAAGAAAAAGCCGTCTCCTACTTTCTGCGTGACATCTTGGTCATAGACTATATGGAAGCCGCAGTCCAGGAAAATGCGTTTCATCTTTTCCGCCCTGTCCGCATAGACCCTGGTATCCTCCACGAAATCTATCCTGCCTTCACAAGCCGCCTCCAGCATGGCGGCATAGGCATACTGGGTAGAGGTGGTGCATCCGCTGGTGATCATATACAGAATGGATGCTATGAATGTCTGGCCGAAAATCCCCGAGTCTGCATAGCGTTCGGCAAGCGCCGGATAATAACGGTCGAAAAGCGCATCTGAAATGCAGGCAAGCGCCATCCTCTGCCCTGCATAGCTGAAAATTTTCGATGATGAAAGCATCAGGATGTAATTCTCTGTGTATCTGGCCACAGTAGGAGGATAAGGCGGTTCATATGGCTTCCCGAGATATTTTCTGAAATCCATACAGAAATATGCCTGGTCTTCCATCACCACAGCATCGTATTTCGTAGCCAGCTCTCCTATGATTTTCAGTTCAGGCTCTTCGAGACATATCCATGCCGGATTGTTAGGATTCGAGTACACTATGGCGGCTATGTCACCGGAGGACATCATGGATTCAAGCTTGTCCCTCAGCTTCTCCCCTCTGAAATCATGGATGTCGAACCATACCCAGTCTATGCCCAATATTCTCAGCTGTGATTTCTGTATAGGGAATCCGGGATCGATAAACAGGACTCTGTTCTTGCCCTCCAGACGCTGTGTACATGCTATGAATGATGCAAATGACGCAGCCACTCCTCCTGTAGACGGGATGCAGGCCCTGGCGCTGATATCTATGCCGACAAAGGCTTTCACGAAGCGCGACGCCGCCTCTTTCAGTTCCGCCACACCGGCCGCCGCAGGATATTGCGACACTATGCCGCTGTCCAGAGCCGCCTTTTCAGCCTCTATGCCTATCTTGTTAGGGGGAAGACCCGGAGAGCCCTGGTCCATCCTGATGAACGGTATGCCTGTCCTTTCTTCAAGCGCGGAAGCCACGAGCAATATCTCCCCTATAGTCGCATTCTCCAGATCTGCAATGTTCAGCTCCCTGACAATGTCTGCCACCAGAGCCTCTGAAAATACCTTGTTATCTGCCATATCCCTGTCCGATTTCGAATGCTTTCAGATTCATGTCCACAATGTGCTCCCCCTTTCTGGCGAAGACGTTCCGTATGCTTTCCCTAAGCTGCTCAGGCGTCAGTATGCCGATGACTCCCGCGGCCGCCCCGAGCAGGATCACGTTGGCCGATTTCGGCATGGAATTCTCTTGTGAAATTCTGTCAAGGTCGACAGTGATGACATGGTTCAATGAAGCCAATGCCTTTTCCACGGCTTCTTCCGGGTAGTTCCCGATGTTCCTGAATGGAGATGACGATGTGATGACATAACCGCCCTCATGCAGAAACGGAAGATATCTGAGAGCTTCCATCGGCTCCATGGACAGTATGATGTCAGCAGAGCCGAGAGGCACCATGTCGGAATATATTTCACTGTCCGAAAGCCTCAGTCCGGACTCCACTTCTCCCCCGCGCTGGCTCATGCCGTGCACTTCAGCCTGCTTAAGATTCAGTCCGGCTCTGACAGCCGCGTCTCCTATAATGGTGGCAATGGAAAGGATACCCTGTCCTCCCACGCCTGAAAGTATGATGTCTTTTTTCATTTTTCATTTTCCTGTTTGAGAACTGTCCGGATTCAATCCTGTTTTCTGGAGGACTGGCGTTTCTTCCTGGCCAGAGTCTGCATGCATTCCCTGCGCGGAATGATCACAGAGACTCCATCATATTCGAGCTCCTCCTTGATGATACGGGTGATTTCCTCCATGTTCTTCTGCAGAGGGACCACCACCCTCACATGCTCTTTCTCGACCCCCAAAGCCAGGCAGATAGCTTCGAATTTGTTCGTGCCGGCAGAGTCCTGCCCTCCAGTCATGGCTGTAGTCAGGTTGTCGGAAATGACGACCGTGATGTTCGAGCGGTCGTTCACTGCATCGAGAAGCCCCGTCATGCCGCTGTGAGTGAAAGTAGAATCGCCTATCACTGCCACTGCAGGATGAAGCCCGGCATCTGCGGCGCCTTTCGCCATAGTGATCGAAGCCCCCATGTCCACGCAGGTGTCTATCGCGCAGAATGGCGGAAGCGCACCCAGAGTATAACACCCGATGTCGGCGAACACCCTTGACTCGGGATAGCCGGCAAGCACCTGGTTAAGAGCTATATATACGTCCCTGTGGCCGCAACCCTGGCATAAGGCCGGCGGTCTCGGGACAATGCCATCAGGCACTTTGTACACCGGAACTGTCTTTTTTCCTATGGCCTGGGCGACGCAGTCAGGATTCAGCTCCCCTGTACGCGGCAAGTCTCCCGCAAGCCTTCCTTTTACAGGATAGTCCCCGCCCACTATACTCCGCACCTGCTCTTCAAGGAATGGCTGGCCGTCTTCGACGACCAATATCTGGCTGCATTCTTTCGAAAATTGCCTGACAGCTTCTGCCGGAACCGGGTATTGTGAAATTTTCATCAGAAGATATCCGGCTTCGAGAGCATTGTTCTCCATGACATAATTATAGCCTGTGCCGCTGGCAATGATCCCTTTCGGGAGGGACGCGGCGGCATTGCCCGTCAGGGCACCGGCATTCTCAGAGACAGAGGCATTGCCCGGAAGGGCATCCTTGTTTTCTGGAGTTGCAAAATGGTCCGGGACGGATATCCTGAAAAACGGAGATTCGGCGGAAAGCTGTTCGAGATGAGGCTGTTTTGCGGTCAATGCGAGATTTTTCCTTTTGGCGTTCGCCGGCAGGAGCACCCATGCTGAGCGGTCTCTGTCGGCAGGTTTTCTGACTGCTTCCGGTTTCTCCGCCGATATCCGCACTGCGGCCCTCGAATGCGCAAGTCTAGTCGTAATCCTAAGCAACACAGGGAGTTTCTCCTTTTCAGAAAGGTCAAATGCGTATGCCATCATTTCATATGCTTCCTGCTGCGTAGATGGCTCCAGCGTGGGTATCATGGCAAATTTTCCGTAGAATCGGGAGTCCTGTTCGTTCTGGGATGAGTGCATGGACGGGTCGTCGGCGGCTACGACTACCAGTCCGCCGTTCACTCCTGTCATCCCGGCATTCACAAAAGCATCGGCGGCGACGTTCATGCCGACGTGTTTCATGCATACCATGCTCCGGCAGCCGGCATAGGACATCCCAAGCGCGGCTTCCATGGCTGTCTTTTCGTTCGAGCTCCATGTGCAGTGAATACCGTTTTCCTGAGATATGGCCGAATGCTGGATGTATTCCGTAATCTCGGTGCTCGGAGTGCCGGGATAGGCGTAAACACCTTTAATCCCAGCATGCAGGGCGCCTTCGGCTATGGCTTCATCGCCAAGCAACAGTTTAACTTGTGTCATATTCGTGTCCGTTTATAAATGTCGTTCATACCAGTCCGGCGACGATTCTGCCGGTATCGGAGATTTCGCCGGAATCTCATTATTTTTACAGTGTGCCGGCATCTTCCTGAAATCCGAATTTATCGGCGTCTTCGAGAACCGGAAATTTCTTTCTGAAGTCTTCCAGAAGTTCCATGCTGATATCTGCACTGATCTGGCTTTCAATGCCGTCAGGACATTCGGCTATGGTCTTCCCGTATGGGTCTATGAGGGCTGTCCCTCCTTCATATTCGCAGGAGGGATCTGTGCCGCATCTGTTTACACCGGCCACATAGCATTGGTTTTCTATGGCTCTGGCCCTGAGAAGCTGTTTCCACGCATCTGTACGCGGTTTAGGCCAGCTCGCCACGTAGATGATCATATCGTAGTCGCCTCTGTTTCTGGACCATACCGGGAAACGGAGGTCATAGCAGATTTCCAGAAGAATGCGCCAGCCTCTGTATTGGACGATGGTGCGTCCGCAGCCTGCTGTGAACCTGAAATGCTCCCCTCCATAAGTGAAAAGATGCTTCTTGTCATACTGGTCCGCCGCTCCGTCAGGATGCACGAAATAAAAGCGGTTGAAATATTTTCCGTCTTCCAGGACGGCGACACTGCCAGCTATGGCGCAGCTGTTCCTGATGGCTTTGTCTTTCATCCATTCAAGGGTCACGGAAGGCTGCGGTTCGGCTATGCCCTCTGGTACTGTACAGAAACCCGTGGAAAACATTTCCGGGAAAATGTAGAGGTCTGAGCTTCCTCCAGTCTGGAAAACAAGGTCATTCCGGACCATGTTCGCCTGCGGGTCGGCCCATACTATATCCCTTTGAAGCAATGTGATTTTCATTTTCTGTCTGTTGATTTCAGTTTCTTGTGCCGGATTGACCGGTGATTTCATAGCAGACCCATCTCCATAATGGTTTTCTGCGGAGTGAGTCCGAGGCGGCGATAGAATTCGAGGGCGGAGGCATTGCAGCTCCACACATTCAGGGTAAGGCTGTCACAGCCATTGTCAGAGGCGAAGTCTCTGACAGCCTGGAAAAGGGCTTTTCCTATTCCATGACCCCGGGATTTTCTGTCAACGCACAGGTCATCGATGTAGAGAGTCTTATGGTCGTAGAGGATGTTGTCGTCCCGGGTTTCCTTGAATATGCAGAAAGCGTAGCCTATCATGGCATCGGTGTCGTCCACGGCCGCGAAGACCGGTGTCTTTTCGTCTTTCAGGATAGCGGAAAGCTGTTCCCTGGTGTATTTTTTAGTCCCTGCCTTGAATAGGTCCGGACGGCCTTCGTGGTGTATCATGCATACCTGATACAGAAGGTCGTCTATCCTGTCCATGTCTTTTTCCTGCGCTCTGCGGATTTTCATGTCTTATGTGGTTAAAGTTTCAAATTTAAGAAATTCCCTCCGGAATTTCAACACTCCTGGCATCATCTGTCGCAGTTCCGCCCCGAAGTGACACAGATAGACTATCATCCGACGCCGAGGTCGGTGTTGCCGAGGAGGATTTCGAATTTAGGATCGGATTTCAGAGATGGGTAAATGTCGCGGACGAACCAGGATGCCATAGCCTCATCGCGACGAAGTGGCGTGGTGTTGTCGCAGAAAAGGTTTATGCTGCAGTATTCGAAATATTTGCGTGCCAGTTCCACGTCACGGATAAGCCGTTCAGGTGTATCACCTTCTTCGCCGGTGCAGCACAGCAGGCAAATGCCTTGAAAATACCTGGCGACATCTTCTGCGGAAACACCGGCAGGAATACCTTTGCGCCATCTGTTTCTGAGCAGAGGGTCGAAAGTCTCTATTCCGCACCTGAACTTCACCTGCACAGGAGCGAACATGGATGCAAATTCAGCCAGGCGATGACGGTACATATAGTGCATTTCGAACCAGACAGTATTTATATCCTTCGCTTTCACTACCCTTCCGATTTCGTCCAATGTCCTGCCGTCCAGCTCAGATGCAGAGCCGGAATTGATGATATCCAGAGTCCCGTACTCCCCTGTCACCTGCTCCAGCACCGGCTTGTTGACGGAAAACGGGTCAGGGCCGGCATCAGAATGGTAGTCACAGAACGAACATTGCCGCCAGCGGCATCCTGTACCTTGCAGAAGAAGGAATTCGCGAGGGAAGCTCCCTTCGGAAATGACTGAATATCTGTTCATTTCATCCTCCTTATCCAACCGATGACGGCATATGCCATAGGAGTGCCGAAAAGAGCCTCGATAGCCAGTTTCGAAACATACTGGAAAGCTATCATCAGCAACAGATCACGAGCCGGCACTGTCCCTGCGAAAGCTATGAGAACAAATGGCACGGAATCGAAGACATACGCTACAGCTGAGCTCCCGATAGTACGCAGCCACAGCCACCTGCCTCGTGTCCATACCTTTATTCTGTCCATTAGCCAGGCATTTGAGAGTTCTCCGAAAAGAAAACCTGTCAGAGACGCCAGCACTATTCTCGGCACATATGTGAAAATATGGGCGTATGCATCAGCTGTTTCTGACATATAATCAGGCGATGGAAGCCAGACACCAGCCATGGTGAACACCACAAGGAGGATATTGCACAGCAGAGTGAGCCATATTACTTTCCTGGCTATACGGTAACCCCATATCTCAGTAAGGACATCTCCCAGCATGTACGCAAAGGGGAAAGTAAGTGTACCGGCATCGAAGTAAAACAGGCCGAATATACTGATCACCTTGACTGCCATGATGTTGGAAGTCAGGTACAATGTGACGAAAACCGCAGTCACGGCCATAAGGGCAGACCTGCCGGTTCCATGCCACGTATCTGCGGTGTTTCGGTTTTTTAAAGGGTTTTCCGAGACCTTTTCCATAAATAAAGCTGTTTGAACTTCTGTCCGGAAAATGCCGGACAATTCCGGACATTTCCTTCAAAAGTCCGGCAAAAATACACAAACTCGTTTACATGTGGATAGATTCGATAAAAATTTTGCCAGAATCAGTCAGAAGACTTGCGGTAGCTCGCTATGGCCCACGAGACCATTGCGATGCCGATGGCGGCCAGGCCGGCGGCATCGTACCAGATTTCGAATGGATCGGCGCCTTTCAGGTAGACGGAACGCATGGCATCGGCATAGTACCGCATCGGATTGAAATATGTGATAGCCTGCGCCCAGTCCGGCATGGAAGCTATCGGAGTAAAAATCCCGCTCATGAGCATGAAAATCACGGCAAAAAACCAGATGACGAACATGGCCTGCTGGGCATTGGAACTATAATTCGAAATCAGGAGCCCCAGGCCAGCCATAACGATGATGTCGAGCGTGGTGTAGAAATAAAGCCAGAGCACATTTCCACGGCAAGTATACCCGAACACAGCCCAGGCTATGAACAGGCAGGCGGTAAGCACGAAAAAGGCTATGGCCCAGTAAGGTATCATCTTGCATACAATGAAAGCCGTCTTGCTGACAGGGGTGACATTTATCTGTTCTATAGTCCCCGTTTCCTTTTCGGACACGATGTTCAGGGCAGGCAGGAACGCTGTGATCATCGTGATGCCTATGACTATCAGTGCAGGAATCATGAAGAGCTTGTAGTCCAGGTACGGATTGAAATAATACTTTTCAGAGACATTAATGACAGGCACAGAGGAAACAGCCATGCCGCTTCCGGAATCCATCCCGGCATTCCTTTCCTGAAGATACATGCGGATGCAAGCCTGTAGATATTGGGCGCCGATGCTGCCTCTCGTCCCGTTCACGGTATTCAATTTGATCCCGACAGGAAATCCGTCGCCGCCTGCCACATCAGCCGCGAAACCAGGCCCTATGGTGATGATGGCGTCCACATCGTTGTCATCCATCAGACGCATAGCATCATCCGGGCTGTCACACACCTCCACCAGCCTGAAATATCCCGAAGAAATGCATTTTTCTATCAGCCGGGAAGACTCCATGCATCTGCTCCCGTCCACCACAGCCAGATTTATGTTCCGTATCTCCATGCTGACTGCAAACGGGAAAACCAGCATCATCAACACGGGAAACATCAGGGCCATTTTCGGAAGGCCAGGATCTCTGAAAAACTGTTTGAACTCCTTCTCTAAAAGATACTTCCACATATCCTATTCCTTTAAACACCAGTCCGTCAAATGATTTTCGCACGCCTGTCACTGAAGGCGAGTCCTGAAACTTTTTATACTCACCGCCAGAAGGATGGCCGCCATGCCGGCCAATATCGACAGCTCCTTCACGACAGATGCCAGCCCGTCACCCTGGATCATCACCTTCTTCACGATGATGATGAACCATTTGGCAGGGATAATATCCGAAAACCATTGCAGAATGACAGGCATGCTTTCACACGGGAAAATGATTCCCGAAAATATCATTGCAGGCATTGTCAGCCCCATGCCGCATATCAGCAAGGCCGTCCTCTGACTCGAAGAGATCACCGAAATGAGCAGGCCGAGAGCGAGGGAAGTCACCACGAAAATCAATGCGGCCAGAGAAAGCAGCGTCAGACTGCCATTCACTGGCACTTCCATCACATAATGCGACAGCAGAAGGATGCTCACAAAGTTTGCGGCCGACAGTACCAGATATGGAATCATCTTGCTGGATATAATCCACAATGGCTTGACCGGCGACACCAGGAGAAGTTCCAGCGTCCCTGTCTCTTTCTCCCTGACAATGGACACCGCTGTCATCATCGAACATATCAGCATGAGAATCAGCCCCATGACACCTGGCACGAAATTGTATGAAGATTTCATCGCCGGATTGTACATCAGCTGCACCACAGGAGCCATGGATGCCTGCCTGTCTCCAGCCAATGACACGCTGACATCGGCCTGCTCAGACTGGATGACACCTTTCAAATAACTGGCTATCATCTGGGCCGTGTTCGGGTCGGAACCGTCACCAATAATCCTCGCGCTTGCCTGTCCCGAAGATGCAAGCCGGCTTCCGTAGTCCCGTTCAAAACAAATGGCCACGTCTGCCCTGTTCTTGCGGAACATTTCTTCAGCCGATGACGGGCTGTCGAGCCTGCATACAACCCTCAGATACCTGTTCTGATCTATCCTGTCCACGGCATGCCTGACTTCAGTATCTGACAAATCCCCGCAAAAAGCCACTCTGACGTCATTCACCTCTGTGCTGACCGCAAATCCGAACAGGACAATCTGCACCACAGGCATCACCATGGCTATCAATATAGTGCGCCGGTCTCTGAAAATATGCCGGAACTCCTTGATGACAGAAGCCGTGAATTCTTTCATTTTCAGCCCTCCCTTCCGGCCCTGCCGGCAATGATTCTGAACACTTCATCCATATTTTCAGCATTATATGAGGATTTCAGCCTGTCAGGAGAATCCATTGCGGCAATCTTCCCGTCCACCATCACCGAAACACGGCCGCAATACTCGGCTTCATCCATATAATGTGTGGTCACAAATACCGTCACTCCCCTTTCAGCCGCGTCATATATCATCTCCCAGAACCTCCGCCTGGTTTCAGGATCAACGCCTCCCGTAGGCTCGTCCAGGAAAATGATTCCCGGATCATGCACCATGGCTATGCTGAAAGCCAGCCTCTGTTTCCACCCTAAAGGAAGAGCCCCCGCCAGCTGGTCTCTCTCTGACTGCATGCCGAGCATATCGAGCATCTTGCCGGTCTTTTCCTTTATCGTCTTGTCACTCAGCCCGTAAATTCCTCCGAACAGACGGATATTTTCCCGGACAGTCAGGTCGGGATACAGAGAAAACTTCTGGCTCATATAGCCGATATTCCTTTTAATTTTTTCTTGCTCCGAACATATGTCATATCCTGCTACCGTGCCTTCTCCCTCGGTAGGACGGCTGAGTCCGCACAATATCCTCATAGCTGTGGTCTTCCCTGCCCCGTTAGCCCCCAGAAAGCCGAAAATCTCCCCTCTGCGGACATCGAAACTGATATGGTCGACAGCAGTGAAGCCTCCGAATTTCTTCGTGAGATTTCTGATATGTATCACATTCTCTTCCATTTACATACCTCCTGCGGCCGCTCCGGAAAGCCACATGAAACAATCCTCTATGCACGGACCTATATCTCGGGCAGTGCAATCTGTGAACCCTGCCTCGGACAGGGAAGCAAGAAGCCTTTCTTTTCCTGTCACGGAAGGGTCGTAAGTCACATGATGCGAATCCCCGAATGAAAAGCAGCTGATCACGCCAGGCAAGCCCCTGAGCTCCTTGAGCAGCCTGTACATCCGGCTTCCCTTGACTGACAGCAGTCCGAACGGAAAAGCGGAAACGATTTCCCGAGGCGTTCCTGTCCCTATGATGGAACCTTCTCGTATCAGCGCCAGCCTGTCACATCTGGCGGCTTCATCCATGTAAGGCGTGGAAACAAATATGGTCACTCCAGAAGCCTTGATCCTGGCAAGCATGGTCCAGAAATCTTTCCTGCTGACAGCGTCCACTCCTGTCGTAGGTTCATCCAGAAACAGCACGGAAGGCTTGTGCACCAGGGCGCAGCAAAGGGCGAGCTTCTGCTTCATTCCTCCCGAGAGCTTGCCTGCCCTGCGGTCAGCGAAAGGCTCTATCTGGGAATATATTTCCTTTATAGTCCCGTAATTTTCCTTGACTGTGGTCCCGAAAAGAGTGGCGAAATAGTCCAGATTTTCCTTCACGCTCAGATCCTGATACAGGGAAAAACGCCCTGGCATGTAGCCTGTCAGGCGGCGGATACGCGCATAATCTTTCACTATGTCCAGGCCGCATACCGACCCTGAACCGGAATCAGGGAGCATAAGGGTGGTCATGATCCTGAACAGAGTCGTCTTGCCCGCTCCGTCAGGCCCGATAAGGCCGAAAATCTCCCCGGCATCCACTTTCAGCGAGATGCCGTCCAATGCACGGACTTTCCCGTAACTCTTGGAAATATTCTCTATGTCTATAGCCGCTGTCATTTGATTAATACATAGGCATACATCCCCAGGCGGAGCCTGCCGTCATTACGCACAGCTATCTTCACGGCGTACACCAGGTCAGCCCTCTCGTCTCTGGTCTGAATATTCTTCGGAGTGAATTCAGCCTCATCGGAAATCCATGTCACAACACCCTCGTATTCCGCAGGCTTCTCTGTGCCGTCATCCGGAATGACTGCCACCCTGTCCCCCAGGTGCAAATGCGCGAGCTGGGCAGAAGTGAAATAAGCTCTCACATATATATTCTCCATATCCGCCATCTTGAACAGCTGTCTTCCTGCCGTCACCATTTCACCCTCTTCGACGTATTTCTCCAGCACAGTCCCTGACAACGGCGCCGTTATCCTGCACTTCTGCAACTTGTCCTCCATCTGTGCGATCTGCACGTCAATGGTTTCTATCTCACATTTAACACTTTCATTCGTCTGCCTGTAGTTCTGCTCGGCCGCGGCGATCTGGCCTTCCAGCACAGCTATCTCCGATTCCAGATCATCCACCTGTTTCTGAGTTCCAGCGTCTTTCTCCAAAAGTCCCTTGGCACGGCTCAGTTCGGAACGAAGATTCTCCAGCCGGGCATACTGTGCGATGGTCTGGCACTCCACATCTACCGCCTTCACTTCCGCACTCTCTCTGCGCCTGGCCAGTTCCTCCTCCTGCAGCCACACCTGAGCTGAATCTATCTGCCCGACATATTCACCGGCCTGAACTCTGTCTCCCTCTTTCACTTCCAGCCAGACCACCCGGCCTCCGCTCTCCGCCGACACAGTCACTTCCGTCGCATTCACCTGACCGCAGGCGTCAAAATCTGGTTCTTTAAGGCCACATCCGCCGGCCAATATCATTGTGCCCGACAGGGCAATGAAAATATTTCTGCAATTTTTCATAATATCTCTCCTCTTTACTGCCTTATACCCCGGTTTTCCATCAATAGCCCATGCAATTTTTCAAATCATATATAGCCATCAGCAACTGGATGCGATGAATGGATTCTGCCACCCTGGCATTGTACTCGTCATCTATACGCGACATCAGGTCAGTCATGGTGATGACTCCGCCACGGTATTGCTCTTCGCCAGAAGAGCGTATAGATTCTCGAAGAGCGATGATTTTCTTGTCTTTTTCCAGCTGAGACCGTGCTTTGTCGATGGAGCTGCGCATCTGTGTGGCATCCAGACCGGTATTGAAGAGAAATGTTTCGCGGTCAGATTCGATTTTTCTCGTCTGCGCCTCAATTTTTCTCTTCTCGTCACGTCTCGTATACAGGGCTCCGATATCCCAGGTCATTTTCACGCCTGCAGTCCAATACGGCTGGAATGTATTCTTCAAGATATTAAGACCCGGCCTGCCGACTCCGCCCTGGAGCGACAATGTAAATTTCGGCGATATTTTGGAGTTCAGCTGGCGGGCCAAGGCATCCTGCTGCGCCAGCTGGGCATCGTAGAGCTGAAGTTCCGGCCTGGATGCCTCTTCCGGAATCCCCGCCATGGCGACATTTTCATCCGGAGTGATGAATTCCTGTCCGGCAAGGCTGGTCCCTGTAAGTTTCTCCAGCATAGACACATACGCCACCCTGTCTTTCTGGAGCTCTTCTCTCTGCTGTTCACAGTCCAGCATGCTCACTTCTATCATCTCCAGATCCGATTTGTACGCCGTGCCGTTTTCTATGCAGGCCTGCGCATAACTGGCATTTCGCTCCAGGCTTTTCTCCAATATGCCATTCTGTTCCAGCTGGGCATCTATGAGAAGTATTCCCAGAAAAATTTTCTCCACCCTCTCATTCAATGCATACAGGGAGACTTCCACCTGTCCTTTCTGCACATCGACCCCAGAGGCCGTGACTCTTTTCTGGCTTCCGGAAACGCCTCCGTCCCATATGGTCTGGCTGATCTCGCCCACCAGCGAGTACTGGTCGTGCGGAAGGTCGAATGTGAATCCCGGAATGTCAAACGGCATTTCCACCACATCTGACTGATAAGAGGCCTTGCCTGACACTGTGAAATGCGGAAGCCATGATTTAGCGGCGCTTGCGATATCATATCTGGCGGCTTCTTCTATCAATCCGAGCTGCCGTACCTGAGGATAATTTTCCCTGGCCAGCTCCATGCACTGGCCGATGGAAACCTGGGCCTGCACAGCCGGAGGACAAAGACATGCCGCCAGCAATGCCGGGCATATGGCCCTGATTATACGCTGCATCATATCTGACATAATTTATATTCTCATATCTCCGTAAAGTCTGGACCTTACGAGTTCTATTATTTCAGCTTTCCTGGCCTGCAGGAAAGCGTCATCATTGGCATCAAAGATGCCATCCAAAAGAGTTCCCGCCACGGGAAGGAGCAGGAATGCGGACAGGTTCAGCGAAGCGATGTCAGTCACGAGCTGGACGGGGTCGATTTTCCTGATAGAGCCCCGGTCTATTTCCTCCTGAATCCGGCTTACATGAAAGTTCAATATTTTCATGATGACCGGCTGGAAATTTTCTTTCAGACGGCCGATCAGCTCCGGATTGTGCACGATGGTGTCGTAGAGAAAAGACGCAAATCTGGGATGGGCCATAAAAAAATCGAAATGCGTGGAAATACCTTTTTCCAGGGTGTCCCAGAATGGTTCCTCGCGCGACATGACAGTACGGAAGGACTTCATGAACTCTCCCAGAATTTTTTCAAGCACTTTCATGAATATATGCTCCTTCGTCCTGAAATAGTAGTGGAGCATGGCATGGGTGACCCCAGCTTTCCTGGCTATCATGGTCGTAGTGGCCTGGCTATATCCTTTCTCGAGGAAAAGCTCCTCGGCAGCCTCCATGATAGCCTGCTCCGTAGACTTCTGCTTTCCATCAGTTCCGGACTTCTCCATCATCCCGTTTTCCGCCGGTTCAAATACATATTCACTTATCATATTCATACTATCCCGCTTTTTACACCTGTGTTTAACACATATATTTAACAATCCTGTTAACAACACTGCAAATATATGCTTTTTTCTGATTCATTGTCACCAGAAAAAGATGAAAAAAGGCGACGGATTTTCATCCGCCCCCTTAAATGTTTTCACAACGGAATAATCCTTATTGTGAATTGCTTCAAATTTCTACAAAGTTATTAATATTAAAAGAAATATCAAATAATTTTTCTTAAATTTGCTAGCTGTAAGCAACTGCATATATTATAGCGACTAAAACACTTTGTAATATGAAGAAAATTCTCGGGCTGGATTTAGGTACCAATTCGATAGGATGGGCTGTAGTCAATGAAGCTGAACACCCAAATGAAAACTCATCAATAATAAAATTAGGAGTAAGAGTCAACCCATTGACCGTTGATGAACAACGAAAATTTGAGTCAGGCAAACCAATTACAACCAATGCTGACAGAACGCTTAAGAGAAATACTCGAAGAAATCTCCAGCGATATAAGCTTCGCAGGAATAATCTTATTGAAATATTGAAAATCTCAGGATGGATTTCAGATGAAACAATTCTTGCAGAACACAAGAATCATTCAACATTTCAGACATTCAAGCTCAGAGCAAAGGCTGTATCAGAAAAAATTACTTTGGAGGAACTGGCTCGCGTCCTGTTGATGATAAACAAAAAGAGAGGTTACAGGAGCAGCAGAAAAACCAAAGATAGCAGTAGTGACCAAGGCAATGCTGTAGACAGCATGGATGTTGCAAAATACCTTTATGAGAATAAACTGACGCCTGGAGAATATGCATTCAGGCTTATGTCTGATGGGAAATATAATATTCCCGATTTTTACCATTCCGATCTTATCGAAGAATTTGACAGGATATGGACAAAGCAAAAAGAATTTTACCAAGAACTCTTGACTGATAAGCTGAAAGAATCATTATCCGGGAAAAATGAAAAACTAGTCTGGGCAATTTGCCGGGACACCTTCAATATAGAAGGACTAAAACGTTCTACCAAAGGCAGAGAACAGATAATAGAAAATTTCGCATGGAGGGCAAAAGCCGTCCATGAAAAACTCGATCTGGAAACTTTGACTGTCGTATTCCAGAAAATCAACAATCAGATAAAATCATCAAGCGGATATCTCGGCAATATCAGCGATAGAAGCAAAGAACTATACTTCAACCGGCAGACAATCGGCCAATATCTGATGTCATTGCTTGATAAAAATCCGAATACCAGTCTTAAAAACAAAGTATTTTACAGACAAGACTATTTGGATGAATTTGAAAAAATATGGTCAACCCAGTCCAGATTCCATCCCCAGTTGACTTCCAAACTGAAAAAGAATATCCGTGATATAATCATATTCTACCAACGTCCTCTCAAAAGTCAGAAAGGACTGGTCAGCATCTGTGAGCTTGAAAAAAGAGAAATTGAAATAGAAACTGACGGAAAAAAGAAGACTAAATATACAGGGCCAAAAGTATGTCCTAAATCCTCTCCCCTATTTCAAGACTTCAAGATATGGCAGAATATCAACAATCTGAAAGTCAACGGGAAACCATTAGAACAAGAAGACAAGGAAAAACTGGCCGCCGAACTTGAAGTAAAAGATAAAATAAGCAATACTGAAATTCTGAAATTGCTGTTCAAGAATTATAAAGACCTGGACTTGAATTTTAAAGAAATAGAAGGAAACAAAACACAGGCAGCTTTATATAAGGCATATGCTCAAATAGTTGAACTTTCCGGTCATGGTGAATACGACTCTCTTCTCAAATTACCATCGGAAGTACTGAAAAAGACAGTATACGAAGTCTTTCAGACATTGGGCTACAATACTGAAATATTGAGCTTTGACTCCACTCTTAAAAATGATGCCTTTGAAAGACAGCCATTAATGAGACTATGGCATCTTCTTTACTCATATGAAGGGGACGAATCAAGAACTGGGAATAAATCTCTTGCAGATAAAATATCTGCACTTTATGGATTTGAACCGGAACATGCTGCAATTATCGCTTCCGTTACATTTGCACCTGACTACGGAAATCTAAGCAGCAAAGCTATGAAGAATATTCTTCCGTATCTTAAAGAAGGGAACGAATACAGTACGGCATGCAGTTACGCCGGCTACAAGCACTCCAGAAAATCTCTTACGAAAGACGAACTGAAGAACAAAACATACAAGGATCATCTTGAGCAATTACAGAAAAACAGTTTGAGGAACCCTGTAGTGGAAGAAATTCTAAATCAGATGGTCAACGTTGTCAATAGCATAATCGACACTTACGGAAAACCAGATGAAATAAGGATTGAACTGGCAAGAGAATTGAAAAAGAGTAAAGACGAGCGTGAAAAAACAATAGCGGCAATATCCAAATCAACGACAGAAAATGACAATATAAGAAGAATCCTTCAAGAGGAATTCGGCATTCAGCATCCTGGAAAAAACGACATTATACGATACAGACTGTATAAAGAGCTGGAAGGACGAGGATACAAGACATTATACTCGAACACGTATATTCCTCGCGAAAAAATGTTTTCAAAAGAATTTGATATTGAGCATATTATTCCTCAGGCTAAACTCTTCGATGACTCCTATTCAAACAAAACTCTTGAAGCACGACAAATCAATATCGAAAAAAGCAATATGACAGCCTACGATTTTGTGAAGAGCAAATATGGAGAATCCGGAATTGAAGATTACAAAAATCGAGTGGAAAAACTTTTTAAAGACGGACTCATCAGCAGAACCAAATACAAGAATCTGCTGATGTCAGAAAAAGATATCCCAAGCGATTTCATTGAAAGAGATTTGCGAGACTCTCAATATATTGCAAAGAAAGCAAAGGAAATGCTTGAAGACATCGTATGCTCTGTTGTAACAACGACAGGATCAATTACCAAGCGTTTACGTGAGGACTGGCAGCTCGTAGATATCATGCAAGAACTGAACTGGGATAAATACAACAGGCTCGGACTGACAGAATCTTATAAAGACCGGGACGGCAGGACTATCAACAAGATAATTGACTGGACCAAACGCAATGACCATAGGCATCATGCAATGGATGCCTTAACCATAGCGTTTACGAAACGTGCATTTATCCAATATCTGAATAATCTCAATGCCCGTATTCCGAAAGGTAATGATGAAGAAAAATATTTCGACCTCGGTGAGTACAAACTCAGCGATCTTCCAATTGAAGAACGAAGCCGAATTATCAGATATATAGAATCCAACATGCTTTACAGGGACTTAAAAGGGAAATTGAGATTCTGTCCACCTATACCCTTGGATGTATTCAGAGCAGAGGTAAAGAAACAACTTGAAAATATCCTCGTATCAATCAAATCTAAAAATAAAGTCGTTACACAAAATGTCAATATCACAAAAAAGAAAGGTGGTGTGAACAAGAAAGTTCAGCTCACGCCTCGTGGCCAGTTACATAATGAAACTATCTATGGTTCAATGCAAAGGTATTATACGAAGACAGAGAAGGTCGGGACTGCATTTGATATTCAGAAAATCCTAACCGTAGCCAATAAAACATATAGAACTGCTCTGCTCAAAAGGCTCAATGATTTCGGAAATGATCCTAAAAAAGCATTCACAGGAAAGAACAGTCTTGAAAAAAATCCTATATATCTGAATGAATCGCATACGTTACAAGTCCCTGCCAAAGTCAAGATACTTTATATGGAAACAATATACACAATCCGCAAAGCTGTGACACCGGACAACTTCAAAGATGAAAAGGCTATAGACAAAGTCATTGACAAGCATATCAGACTGCTGCTCCTTGAGCGACTGGCTGAAAATAATGGAAATGCGAAAAAAGCTTTTTCCAATCTTGACGAAAATCCTATATGGCTTAATCATGACAAAGGTATATCTGTAAAAAATGTTACAGTGACCGGTGTCAACAATGCCATTCCGTTACATGACCGGCATGATTTATCCGGAAAACCTATTCTGGACAACGAAGGGAATACCACACCATCTGATTATGTCAGCACTAGCAATAATCATCATGTAGCCATCTACATGGATTCTGACGGGAATCTTCAGGAACATGTAGTATCTTTCTATGAAGCCGTATGCAGGAAAAATCTCGGTTTGCCGATTATAGACAAAGAATACAAAAAAGATGAAGGATGGATATTCCTGTTCACAATGAAACAAAACGAATATTTTGTGTTTCCAAATCCGGGAACAGGGTTCAATCCGCAAGACATTGACTTGATGGACCCGGACAACTATGCTCTTATCAGTCCTAATTTATATAGAGTACAGAAAATCACCAGCAAAGATTATGTATTCAGACATCATCTTGAAACAAATGTTCAAGAAACCTCTAAATTAAAAGATATTACATGGAAACGGATTACAATGATTAACAATTTGAAAGATATTGTGAAAGTCAGAATCGACCATATTGGACAAATAGTCCAAACTGGTGAATATTAAAATCTATAACCGAAGTTTATATACATGACAAGGGTATAGTTAGATGTGAAACAAGAAGGAAGAAATGATAAAACGAACACTTTATTTCGGTAATCCTGCATATCTGTCAATGCGTCTCAAACAGCTTGTCATCAAAGTTCCGGGAGGTGACGGAGATCTTCCTGACTTCGAAGATACGAAACGCTATAACACCACCATCAAAACTATTCCAATAGAAGATATCGGAATAATCATTCTGGATAACAGACAGATAACGATTACCCATGGCCTTCTCGAAGAACTGATTGACAACAACTGCGCAGTGATCACCTGCGGGTCAAATCATCTGCCTGTCGGACTGATGCTTCCTCTCTATGGAAACACTGTACAGAATGAAAGATTCAGACAGCAGATTGACTCATCCCTGCCGCTTAAGAAACAGCTCTGGCAGCAGACTGTCCAGGCAAAGATCTCAAATCAGGCAAGTATGCTTAAATATGCAACCGGTGAGGAACACAACAATATGAAGGTCTGGGCCTCGAATGTCAAAAGCGGAGATACTGAAAACATGGAAGCCAGAGCTGCTGCATATTACTGGAAAACAATTTTTCCTGACAATGCATTTTTTATACGTGGCCGTGATGGAGAGGAACCTAATAATCTTCTCAATTACGGATATGCCATCTTGCGCGCAGTGATAGCGCGAGCTTTGGTTGCAAGCGGACTTTTGCCAACTCTAGGCATACATCATCACAACAGGTACAATGCCTATTGCCTGGCCGATGACATAATGGAACCGTACAGACCGTATGTGGACAAAGCCGTTTATGATATCTGGAAGCAGACAGACTGCAGAGAATTGACCAAGGAAATAAAATCAAAGCTTTTATCGATTACTACGACAGAAGTGAGTATCAACGGGCACAGAAGTCCGATCATGGTCGCGGCTTCCACCACTACAGCTTCGCTGGCAAAATGTTTCAACGGAGAACTTCGTAAAATCATTTATCCGGAAATGACATAATAGTGGTATCGGCCATATGATAGACAGGTTTAGCGAATACAGGATAATGTGGGTACTAGTTTTTTTCGATCTTCCTACTGACACCAAGAAGGAAAGGAAAGCTGCGGCTGATTTCCGCAAAAGGTTAATCCTTGACGGTTTTATCATGTTTCAGTTCTCTATTTACATGAGACATTGTCCTAGCGCTGAAAATGCTGCCATGCACATAAAACGGGTCAAGAGTTTTCTGCCGGCATTAGGACAGGTAGGAATATTATCCATTACTGACAAGCAGTTCGGCGCGATGGAACTGTTTTGCGAGAAGAAAGAGAGAAAGCCTCCTATCGAGTATATTCAGCTTGAACTGTTTTAACAAAACCACGATATAGAATTAAAAAATCCGATAGAAATATCGGATTTTTTAATTCTGAAAACGCCCAATAATTTATTGGCACTTATACAATTACATATGTTCTGTTGTTTTCAGTATGTCAAAGTTAATAATTTGAAAGCAATTCACAACATATGTTGTGTAACATATTTACGACCACCAGTTGTTTTCAGTATGTCAAAGTTAATAATTTGAAAGCAATTCACAACTGAGTTTTATAAGATTGATAGGCTTGACGAGTTGTTTTCAGTATGTCAAAGTTAATAATTTGAAAGCAATTCACAACGGTCTTGAAATTACAAATTTCTATGTCACGTTGTTTTCAGTATGTCAAAGTTAATAATTTGAAAGCAATTCACAACTAGAAAGATGCAGAAGCGTCCATCTATTCAGTTGTTTTCAGTATGTCAAAGTTAATAATTTGAA
>CASEOO010000028.1 GCA_949289565.1 uncultured Bacteroidales bacterium | reverse complement strand
GAGTTTTTCTTCAAGTGGATCAAGCAGCTTCTGAAGATAAAAAAGTTCTGGGGTACTACCGAAAACGCTGTCTGTATTCAAATTTATTCTGCAATTATTGTCTATTGCATGATGGCTATAGTACAGAAGAAGATGAACATCAATCGCTCAATCTATGAGATGCTGCAGATTGTAAGTGTTTCACTTACTGATATAACCGCTCTGGAAGTCCTCTTTGCAAAACCTAACTACATCAATAAACTGAATGATTCCACCGAACCTAGTTTGTTTTAATTGTTAAACTTTTTAATAACTAGTCCGGAATTTTACCGGACAGCGATGACTTGTAAATATAAGATTTTTATTTTAGGTGAATCGTCCTTGTATCTCCTATTATCCTTGTTTTCTGAAAAACGACCTTCTCCAAAATCTTTGGTGCCAGTATGCTATAGTACGATTCGGTACAGTATGGTATCACAACACTAAAATCGTTAATAATTAATGATTTATATTATTATAATTATAGTTTTATTCCCTATATTTGTACAAACGGATCAGAATAACGAAATGACTGTATTATCATTTTTTTCTGCGAAAGGAGGAACTGGGAAAACAACATTCAACATGTTGTTCGCTTCATTCCTGCAATACAAATTAGGCAAGAAAGTCCTCGTTCTGGATTTCGACAGACCGGAATACAATTTCTCTTATACGAGAAAAAGGGAGATTGCAATACTTGACAATGAGGGTAAAGACTACGATACAAACAACTTTTACCCGGTTGAAGAAGTTGAAGTCCTGAACGAATCAGGTATTATAAAAATCGCGGATATGATGAATGATGTATCCGGGGAAGTCGATTACATCATTATGGATTTCCCCGGCTCTTTCTCCGAATCGGATGCAGTCTGTATCCTTGCCATGAAACAGGCCATTGATATTATCATCATACCAGTCGAACTCGATGGGATGAATATAGCTTCCTCAAAGGCTCTTGCCCAGATTCTCCAGGAATGCGGGCAGAAAACGCTGCTTTTCTTTAACCGTGTTCATGGGAAAGAAAAGCCTGAACTATATGAAGAACTGAGGGAATGGTTCGAAGAAAACAGCATAGCAATATCATCAAATAGAATCAGGAATACACTTTCAATGAAAAGAGAGATGGGCAATACCGGTTATCTCCGCAGTACGACCTGTTTCCCGGAAAAGGTAATCAAAGAAAAAAATCCTGGAATATTAAATCTGTTCAATGAAATTGTCGGATATGAGGAGAGAGAAATGGAACAGAAATCCCGTTTGGTTGATTAACAAAATATTCCACAAGCGGAAAATACCCGATCCCGAAAAGTCCTTTCCGTCACTTTCGGATATCATTCCATGTGTCAATATAACTCCTATCGTATTGCCAGAGCCAAAACCGGGAATAGGAGAAATCAGACCTAAACCTATGAAATATGACACCATAGCAAAAAGGTTCACTGCAAATCTCAGTGATCTTGACAAAGCGAATAACATTCTAAACAAGCATAAGTGATGAAGAATAGATGGGTAAGAATTGCTGCCATTACCGCCTATATACTGCTGGCAACAAATATGAAAGCACAGGATGCGATGTCTTTTCTTAACGAAGCCAATGCTCAGATCAGAACAGTCGGATCCATTATATACCAGATAGTCATTGCAGTATTGAGTATAATTGCCATCGTGTCCCTTATAACCGTAGGGATAAAGCTATACAGCGGAGATCAGGAATCTGCAAACAAGGCTCTCGGGTGGTGCGGAGGAATGGTTTTCTGCATTATAGCAGCCTTGGTCCTGAAAAATTTCATAGGACTATGAAAAAGACTGTCTACAGGAATCTGGACCGTCCGTTTACCTTATTCGGAATCAAAGGGAGTTTCTTGGGAGCAGCCGGTATCGGGATAGTAGGCATCCTGATAACAAGCATACTCATAGGGACGGCCACGAATACATTTATCGGTCTCGGAGTAGCGGTTGTATGTATTGCCGGAGGATATCTCGCATTGGCGGAAATACAGCAGAAATTCGGACAGAAGTCCTTGAACAGGAAATTTTCAGGATTGAATATACCTCATTTTATCAGAGTAAATTCTAAAATATGGAAAAGATAGATATCAGAGACTGCTTTCCTGTCATCAACGGAAGAGATGGCGCTATTCTGTCCAAAGGAGGAGATATCTGTATTGGATGGGAACTCAGTCTGCCACCGGCATTCCGATGCAATGAAGAAAAATACGACAGCCTCATCAAGAGCTTCAGCGCAGCCATCGCAATGTTGCCTGATTACAGCATAGTGCATAAGCAGGATATTTTCATGAAGCGCAGATATAAGGCCTCAGATGCCAAAGGATTTCTTGATGCCGCATACGAAAGATATTTTGACGGAAGAGAATATCTTGATCATTCATGTCGTATTTTCCTTGTATTCTCTTCCTCAAAGAATATCAAGGGCAGGTCCTCCGGATTACTTGGAACCGGCCACCGGTTAAATATTAAACAGGAAGAAATAAACCGTCGTTTGATGGCCGCTGACCAGTTCGAGGCCATTATACGGACTAATCCGCTTCTTGGTATGACAAGACTTGATGAAACTGACATCTTCGGAAAAGACAACAACCCAGGCATCCTTCAGGATTTCCTGAACTTTACACATAAAGGAAAAGATATACTGTCTGATATGGAGATGAATCATAAAATGGTAAAATCTGGAGATAAGTGTATTGTGTGTCACCTCATGGCAGATTTGGAGCAACTGCCATCAGAAGTCTCATCATGCAGGAAAGTTGCCTCCCTGAGCACTGAAAATTCAACCGTGAATTTAACATACCTGTATGAACTCGGCCATAATCTTAATTGCGAGCATATTGTCAATCATTTCATCCTTAAAGAGCCACAGAAAGACATATACGCTACTCTTGATGCGAAACGACGTACAATGCTTTCAATGTCATTGAAATCTGCAGAAAACAGAATGTATTCGGCAGAAATCGGGAATTTTCTGGAAGAAGCCGCTGCAAAACAGATGATGACAGTGAAATGCCATCTCAACATTTTGTCTGGAGGAAAATCTGAGGATATTGAATCCATTAAAGATAATGTCACTGCAGCAATATCCAAGACGGGAATCACTCCGGTTTACAATATATATGACACCCCACGGCAATTCTGGGGATCAATTCCCGGAAACGAGGCAGGATTGAGCCATAACGATTATATGACTATGGAAATAGAATCCGCCTTGTGTCTGGGGCTATATGACGGGCTGGAATCCGGCATTAAAGATGGTGTACTTAAAATGAGCGACAGACAGACTTTGGTCCCGGTCAGATTCGACATTCAGGAAAAAGCATTTGAAGCCGGACTGATAGAGAATTACAATATGTTCCTGCTCGGCCCTTCAGGAAGCGGCAAGTCATTCTTTATGAACAAATATCTTTGGTCATGTTATGCAGCAGGCCAGCATTGCTTTCTGATAGATGTCGGTGATTCATACAATGCGCTTTGCCATATAATAAATGAATCAAGCAAAGGGAAAGACGGAAAATATTACACGTTCGAGAAAGGAAAACCCATATCGTTCAATCCTTTCAGAAACATACAACGTTTTCGCAATGCCAACAGCGAGGCTATGAACTTTCTGTTCACCCTTATGTGCTTTCTCTGGAAAAACGGCAAAGAAGAAATAAGTTCCTCAGGATTGAAATTCGTCAAGGACAGTATAACTTCTTTTGTATCCAGCTGGTCAGGAAAACATGACCCTGTTTTCAATGACTATTTCGTTTTTGTCCGTGATATTTTCAGTCGGGATCTCATAGATAAAGGCATCGGGAAAGAATATTTCGATATCAAGGACTATATGATTTCTCTTGAACAGTTTTATGATAACGGGACATACGGATATCTGTTGAATTGCACGGACAGTGTCGACATATTGAATGACAGGTTCGTAGTCTTTGAAATTGACCATATCAAAGGCGAAGCTGTCATATATCCCGTGACAACACTTGTGATAATGGATGCCTTCATGGAAAAAATGGCCTCAAACAGTGATTTCAAAGTCATGGTCATTGAAGAGGCATGGAAAGCGATCATGGGAACTCAAATGGCTACTTATATGATGGAATTATGGAAGACCGCCAGGAAACACAGGACTTCGGCAGTTGTAGTGACGCAGGAACTAAAAGACATAACATCCTCTGTAATAATCAAAGATACCATAGTGGAAAATTCTGCTGTAAAGATCCTGCTGGATCAGACCAAATATCTCAACAGGTTTGAAACCCTCGCCCAGCAATTATCTTTGAGCGAAGATGACAAGTCAATGGTACTGTCATTGAACAGGCTTGAAGTGGAAAACGGTAACGGACGTGAGGTATTCTTCAATCTCGGGAACAAGAAATCTTTTGTCATGAGACTTGAAGTTTCTCCCGAAGAAAGGATAGCGTTCTCTTCCCAGAAAAAAGACAAGGACAGGCTGGCCAAAGAAGTCAATAAGACAGGCAGCTATATCAAGGCAATCTCATCACTGAACATTCAGACAAAAACAAAGGCTTGAGGATATGAAACGCATAGTTTTACTAATTGTATTGGGCGGCATTATGCTTTGTTCTCCGGTCAACTCCCGTGCTCAATTTGCGACAATCGATTTCAGCAATCTCACGCAGGCAATACTCTCCTTTCTGCAGGACGGTGATAATATGGCTACCAATACAACACAATTTCTTCAAAACTTAGGAGTAATGAAGGAACAGCTTGAATTTCTTAAAGAACTGAATAAACGATACAAGGAAGTCCGGTCTGACCTGTACAAAGTGCAGGAAGTAATCAGGATAGCAAACAATTACGAAATGAACATACGGATGTTCTCATATTATGTCCAACATATCAAGGATATAGAAAACGAGCAACTTCAATATTACCAGATCCGGTCTATGATAAACCAAGGTTTTCAGTATCTTTTGATCTCTTCCAGAGAAGTCAAGCGGGCCAGAGAATATCTGAGTTCCAGATCCGAGATGAGCGAAGACCAGCGGAGACGCGGTCTTGAAGATTGTGACAGAAAAATATGTCAGGCAAATGTTGCAATGTATAACCATATCAATGGTATTTTTTCAGACTATGATAACGGCAGAATGCTGTCACAAGCAATAAGCAGCCTCGATTCCTCATTTAGAATGAATTGGCAATAATATGGAACTCAGTTATATAAAGCTGCTCGACAATATCAAGATGAGCCTATTTTCAGGGGATCATTCAGGCATATATATGCTCGTCTGTGCCGCAGCCTGCATATGTGCATCTTTCTCCCTCATATCCTGGTATAACAAAATGCTGAACGAACCATACGGCCAACTGGATATGAGTGCCGTAATAAGGACAGTCGCAATTCTTATCCTTATATGCAATTTTTATTCTCTGGTCCTGATTCCTTTCGATTTTATGACTACCACTTTGACAAGAGGATTGACTGCGTATGTCGACGATGACAAGAGTGGAATGACCGGGCAGATTGCTTCTCTATTCGAAAGCGTGGAGACAGAATATGCCAATACCACTCTTTCCGGAGAATTCCGGTCTTCTGTAGCGTCAGAGACCGCTGATACTGCAGATGATTCCGGATTTTCCTATGGATCAAACGCATTGATGGAATCACAGGCTGAAACAGAAATATCTTCCCCAGAGACAACAGGTTTTCTGGGGAAATGCTGGGAAATCATAAGAACGGCTGCCACGTTCACTCTTGGAACTCCAGTAATGAATTTGTCTACAACACTCTCGTGGCTGATATCGATAATTGTAAAGATCGCACAATATGTGCTTCTTGCCGTCAGCAATATATATCTTATCATACTCGGACTTGCCGGACCTTTTGTATTCGCACTGTCTTTGTTGCCCGGTTTCAGCAACAATATCAGTGTCTGGATCGCAAGGTATATCCAGATCTCTTTCTGGGTACCCATGTCCGCACTTGTCGATTTTGTCAATTTCAAGATGAAAGATACCATTATTACTTATTTCTGGACATCTGTGGATGTTGGAAAATTCGCTGCTCCCATACACCTTATAGTGCTTGATGCAATCACATTGATCTGTCTTCTTGCCGTACCCAGTCTATGCTCATGGATAATATCAAGTGCAGGAGCCAGCGATGTAAACCGGGCTATTATCAGTGCTGCCGCCAAAGCGACAATGTTGAAAAAATAAGTGCAGAAAAATCAAATACCATGAACAAGATACAACTTTTGACTCAAGACATTGAAAAATCATTTCACAAACTTGAACGAATTACAGCCATTACTCTTATCCTGTCATTCATGTTTGCTGCTGTAATAGGGATAACCGCATTTTCATACGCAGAACAACAACGACAAAAAATCTATGTACTCGATCAGGGCAAGTCTCTTCTGCTCGCTCTCCAGACAGATGCCATTATGAATAAAGAACTGGAAATCAAAGACCATGTTTCGAGATTTCATGAACTGATGTTTACGTTGTCTCCACAAAAGCGGGCAATACAGGAAAGCCTTGACAGGGCTTTTAACCTTTCAGACAAATCCGCTTACGCATATTCTCAGGATCTGGCGGAAAAGGGATATTATGCAAGACTGGTATCAGCCAATATATCCCAGCAAATGATTGTAGATTCAGTAAATCTTGAAAGTAACTCCTACCCTTACAAGGTAAGGACATTTGCTCGTCAATATGTCGTGAGGGAAAGTTCAGTAAGCGAATATTCATTTGTATCTACCTGCCAGGTCACTAATATAGGCAGGTCGGATGTCAATCCACACGGCCTGCTGATTGAAAAATTTACTGTCGAGGAAAACAATCTTATTGAAAGCAGGAAGAGATGAAAACTGAATACAAACGGACAAAATACCTTATACTGGCCTTTGCCATAGGAATGTTGGCTGCTGGAGGATATTTCATTTACAGAGCAATAAATCTATTCTAATTATGGATAAAAACAAGAAAAAGACATTGGCGATTTTCGGACTTCTCTGTGCCCTTATTATCTGCATACTGTTCTACATGATATTCAGCGGCGGGACAGGTGAACTGTCCGGCATTGACGGAACAGACGGTCAATACATAAGACAGGAACTTCCTGACGGGGTCCCTGAAATTATGCCTGACAGAAAAAGCGAATCATATAAAGACAAAAGGAACATATCCACTGAAGAATATTTTGATATGCTCGGATATAATGAGGAAGACATCAGTTTAGTATCAGAGGAACGTCATACAGAAACGGATAATCCGACTGAAATTCAAGATGGCGAATCTGCTGTCGAACGGCTTTTCGGTCTGCCTCCTGAAGCTGAAAATCGTTCTTCTGAAACAGACAGGCCATCTCCGTTCTTCGGCTCGGAAACAGTAGTCATGATGGCTCCGGAAGAAAAACTGGAATATGACCGTAAAAGAGCTGAGATGGTAAAGGATGTAATAATCGGATCTGAAAATACGGATACCGGATATAATGCAGAAGAAACAGGATATAGTGAAAATCAAGAAAAACCTACTATAGATTTCGGTAAACCGGACAATGAAAATGGGATAATTTCAAGTCTTGATGATATTGATATTGACAACACGTCAAGCGATGTTGCAGGCATCAGACATCCGTTCAAATGTATGTTCGTCAAAAGTCAGAAGATCCATGACGGAGAGAGAATAAGGATACGCCTCCTGGAAGATTATAATGCAGATGGAATATCAATTCCTGCCAACACCCATCTTACAGCTATATGCCGGATCGGCAAAAGGCTGGAACTGTCAGTGCTCAGCATACAAATGAACGGAATCATAGTTCCTCTTTCACTGGAGGCATACGATACGGACGGATTGCAGGGAATCTATTGTCCTGAGACTGTTTCGTCCAAAAGTGCAAAGCAGGCTTCAAATGATGCAATTTCGACAGCTGGCTCGACTTTCGGAGGCCTTGTCGGAGACATCGCAAATACTATTATCCTTACTGGAGCCAACCTTGCGCGATCTGCTAATGGCAACGTCTCTGTCAGTGTAGTTTCAGGATATGAATTTTTTCTTGTCAAAAATGATAAAGTCCGTTAATTATGAAAGCCATCCTTTTGATTTTGTGCATATTATGTGTTTCCAACACATTTGCAACTGCTCAAGAAGACACTCTTTATGTATCGGATTTCCATACGATACACATAAGATTTGACTCAGAACTGGCATATGTAAATCTCGGGGATAATATTCTTGTTGCAAGAATAGTCGATGCCGATAAGGAATTTCTTGCGGTAAAGGCAAAAAGAAGATTTGATTTTACTACATCAATATTTTGTATCGAGGAGGATGGGGATATACATTCATTTCCTGTAAGATACTCTGAAAGACCTGCCATGCGTATTGTTGACACAAGAGAGCAGTTACCGGACTTGCTGCCAGAATCCTTTACAGGTGAAAACAAGCACAATAAAACTACAACATTTGAAACAATCAAGAACGATTCTTTCTATAGCTTGAATAAAGAATTATATCACATAGGGTGTTACGGGTATGGTATCAGTATAACTTGCGACAATATTTTTTACAGGAATGATTCACTATACATTATAATGCAGATAACAAACAATTCTGCTGTTTCATATCATTTCTCAGAGCCTCGGTTTACTATAGAGAGTAAAAAGAAAAGTAAACGTAATCTGGAATATGAGAAAAATCTGATCCCTCATAAAATATTTGGAGAGGGAGATGTACAGCCTGATGAAACCGTTAAAATAATTGCTTGTCTGGATAAAATCACATTACTCAAAAGTCAGGTGTTCAGAATATATTATTACGAAACCGATGGGCCACGGAACTTTATTCTGACCATCAGTATGAATGACATCAGCAAGGCTAAACGTTTATAAGTCTGTATCTTGATCCGAAGGTGATTTCCTTTCCTTAAACAGACGTAACGCATGTTCTGCGTCTACGACTATCTTCCTGCCATGTTGGGAAACAGCCTCCATAATGACTTCGTCTTTCAGTTTTTGCGCTGTGGAATGGGCACAATTAAAAAGTTCGCAGATTCCTTTCAAACCGTACACATATCTTTTAGGAATCGGAGCTGACTGCATTGCAGGTTTTTCGGTCTTATGTCTGCAAAGCAGATCTTCAAATTGTGCCACTGTCAGCATTACAAGTGGAGTATCTGGAGATATTTCTGACATGATATATTGCTTTTGTATCATAATTATAACACAAAAGTAATAATAAAATGTTGAAATTCACAAACTTTACGATATTAAATTATATCAAATATCATAGTCATATACTTTATCGTACCATATCATTGTTTATTGAACATATCCATTGCTTTCTTCTTTGAGACATCAGATATTGCAACATATGGTTTCATCGCCGCATAGTTGGAATGACCGGTAATCTTCATTATAACTTCTGCCGGAACCCCGAAAGCCAAGGCATTGCACACAAAGGTCCGCCTGGCAGCATGCGTCCCCATAACACTCCATTTCGGATATACTTCTTCATGACGAATTCCGCCTTGATAATAAATATAATTTACGGGAGAAGAAAAACCGCATATTTCAGCCAAATCCTTAATAAAATCATTCATTTTCTGATTGCTGATTACCGGCAAAGCGAGATTCCCCGGGAAAGCCTCGTCTTCGTATTTGGCCAATATCGTTTTTGCATATTTATTCAACGGAATTGACAGGCTGTCGTTCGTCTTTTCCGTCACCACCCGGATTGCGTCATCCTTGACATCTGTCCTTCTTAATTTGGCCATATCGCTGTATCTGAGTCCTGTGAAGCAGCAGAAGCAGAAAAGATCTCTCGTTTTCTTCAACGATGAACTCCCTTTCACAATCTTTTTATAATATTGTCCGCTAATATCACGGAGACTGATTTCAGTGCCATCGTCTGGAATGCTTAAATTATACAGCTTCATAAGTTCCTCCCATGTGAGGTAGATGACCTCTTTGTCTATTATCTTGAATTTCGGTCTGAAGTCAATAAAGTCGAGTGGCATTTTGACACCCCTTTTAACCGCTTTTTTCAGTATCAATTTCAACAATTTGATTTCTTTTTGAACAGACACATCTTTCATAAGCAGTTTTGTCCCCAAAAAAGTCACATAAGCGTTTAGCTGTTCCTCAGTCCAATCGGCAAAAGTAATCTCCGGTGAAAATTCGCGTAAATGATTCCTTACTGTAATATACTTTTTCAGAGAGCTTGCTGTCCATTGCCTGACGACTTTCTCGGTTGCAATGATTTCGTCAAATGTTTTGAAGAAATCAATTTCAGATTTGCGTGGTTTCCTGCTTTTTCCATATAATGCAGAATGCAGAACGGCTTTAAGTTCATCCTTTGTAACCGGAGCACCAGACTGCTGTGCGTCATAATCATTGAAAGCCTTGGTAATTTCAAGAAGTTTGTTGTTGATTTCAGTGTACTTCAGCCCCTTTTTATTCTGCGCCCCTTTCTTGACACATTGCTTGGCATCAAGCCAATAGTCCGGACTTATGGATATACCAATAGTCGTCTGAAGACGAGTGTTGGACACATAAGCGGAAACAGAAATCGGATATTCTCCGGATTTCAGCGGTCTTGGGAAAAGATAGAATTGTACAGCCATAATAATTAATACTTTAGTTACACAACAGTTTGTTCTTTTTTGCAAAACCGTTTGCTGACCGTTTGCTTTTTCGAGTGAGATTCAGAATTTGAAATATCCGAATTTCGGAGCCTGCCATCATGATATCGCAACAGTTTGTTTTACAAAAATACAAACAAAGAACAAACGGAAAAACAAACGGTTGCCCGAAAATCCTATCATACCCCAAAAACAGCAATCGGCCTCTGATGTGCGTCAGAGGCCGATTGTGATACTAAAAAAGACGGTGTTGAACCGTCTTTGTGCTCCCTCAGGGGCTCGAACCCTGGACCCCAACATTAAGAGTGTCGTGCTCTACCAACTGAGCTAAGGAAGCAGAATTTCAAATACTGTTCAGAACAGCATCCTTGTGATCCGTTTGGGATTCGAACCCAAGACCCCAACATTAAAAGTGTTGTGCTCTACCAGCTGAGCTAACGAATCTTCCCTTTTCCCCGGATCAGAAATATGCCATTTCTGAATTGGGATTGCAAAGGTATGCGTTAAATTTCAATTCTCCAAATTTTTCTTTAAAAAATCTTGAAAAAAAATTACAGATTCACTAATTCCTCCAGAATGTGCCCTCTGGCCGACCTGGCCCAGCCTGGAAAAGCTTCATCCGGTGTAAAGGCGCCAGCAAATTCGAGCAACGCAGACAAATCGAAAAAGTCCGAACTGATTCCGGCCCCGCTTTTCGCAGCGTCATATGCATTGCACTTCTGCTCCACATGCGACGGCACCATCAATATAGGCTTTCCAAAATACATCGCCTCGCACACAGACTCAAAACCAGCCGTGCTGGCATATGCCTTGCACCCAGCCATCTGCCTCATGAACTCCTTGTCATCCAAAAGATAAAAGCTCAACGTGTCATCAATCTTCTTCACAGGCGGCTCTGACCACCTGTCCCAGAAAAAGCGGAGCTCCACCCCGGGATGCTCTGCATGCCATTTCATCACATCATCCGAAAAGCCGGCATTCAACATATAGCCATGGATATAGTTTCCTTTTGAAGGACTCATTTCCAGCACTTCTTCCCTGAGTATCGGAGGGACGACTTTTATCCGTTTCCTGTTGTCATCCGGCATATCGCGGAAAGACAGAGCCAGCCTCTTCCGCGCACCTATAGAAGTGATACGTGTGAAAATCATCAGTCCTTCCGTCCCCAGGATTCCGGAATCGCCCAGATTGAAATCTGGATGAAGAAACAAATACTGATGACCTATGCTGATATTAGGTATGTCTATATTGAAATTGAAATACGTGATGCCAGTGAGAAGCTCATAGAAATTCACCACCACATCAGCCCCTGAATCACGTATGGCATCCTTCAGGAAAAGTATGCTTTTCAAGTACTGCGGAAATTTCTCTACATTGTACAGCACGCTTTTAAGCATGTTCACCGTCCTGTTTTCAGAAGACGGCTGAAAATTCACGCTGTCGAACTGCCTGACCGGGGCAGAAACACCATTTACAAAAAACTCAGGCAGCTTCCTTGCCTGGCTCTTTCCCACCAGCATCCCCACCACCTGGTGTCCGTTCTCCGTCAAAAGCTTCTCCAGAGCCATAGCCTGAGTCAGATGCCCGCGGCCCTCACCCTGGACTATGAACAAATATTTCAGACTTTTACCCATAACGAAATATATTGCGGCCATCCGGCCAATGGCATACATTCATCAGGCCTTAGGCCAATATCATCAAAGATACTCTTCCCTGTATTTCATTATCCTCCAGTTTCCGTGCTCGTCTTCGAGCAATGCCGACATCGACTCCACCCAGTCCCCGGAATTCAGATACCGGATTCCGTCAATCATCCTGTCCTCCGGATAATGAATATGTCCGCAGATGACACCGTCGCATCTCTTGGACCTGGCCAGGTCTGCAAGCATGCGCTCAAAGCCGGAAATAAAAGAAACAGCCTGCTTGACTTTGTGCTTGATGGCCTGGGAGAGAGAAAAGTACGGCTTTCCCTGACGGCTGCGGAATCTGTTGTAAATGCTGTTGAACCGGAGCAATGCAGTATAACTGACATCCCCCAGCTTGGCCAGCCACTCCATCTTGGATGTCACGCTGTCAAACACATCGCCATGAGTCACGAAAAACCTATGCTCGCCCGACTCCAGGATATAATCCTGCAAGACACTGACATTCCCGAGGACGAGGGGGACAAGATTGTCCAGAAAGTCATCATGATTGCCGCGCAGATAAATCACCTGGGTGTCATGCACTTCCATCATTTTCATTATGACCTTTGCAAACCGGGAATATTCGGGGCTCCACTTCTTTCCGGCAGACTTCTTCTGAAGCTGCCAGCCGTCAATGATGTCCCCGTTCAGAATCAGACGGTCACAGTCCACACAGCTGAGGAAATCTGCCGCTTCTTTCACCTTTGAATGAGCAGACCCGATGTGGACATCGGAGATGATCACCGTCCTGTAATGTTTTCTTTCTTCCATCGCTTTATATTTCGTGCCAGACCTTCTTTTCTATATTAAGGAGTTTCCGGTTTTAGGTCCAGCCCTTCATTTCTCCGGGGTTCACTCCGTCCGTTTCTCCGAATATTCCTTGATATGCTGCTCGTCCGAAAGGCGGCAAACCAGAAGAGCTCCATTCTTTTCAGCCACGACATAGCCGTCCAGCCCTTCAAGCACCGCAGTCTTGACAGAAGGCAGATGCACCACGCATCCATGGCAATGGAACAGCCTCACATCGTCTCCCACCACAGCATTCCCGTCTTCATCACTGGCAATATGCGCTTTCACAGAGCCCCAGCTGCCCAAGTCGCTCCAACCCAGGTCCGAAGCTATTACAAATATATCCTGAGACTTTTCCATGACAGCATAGTCAATGGATATCTTGTCGCACTGCGGGAACAGTTCCTTCAAAGCGGTGTTTTCCTCATCAGTATATAAATACGGCGCCAGCCTGTCCATCACCTCTGCTATGCCTGGTGAAAACTTCCTGAACTGCGAGACAATGGTCTCCGCACTCCAGACAAAGATGCCGGCATTCCAGAAATAATTCCCCTCGGCAAGATATTTTTCAGCAGTCTTGAGATCAGGTTTCTCCTTGAATGACTGCACTTTCGTCACTTTTCCATACTCAGCCTTTCCTGCACATATATAGCCGTATCCTGTCTCAGGCCGGGAAGGGACTATGCCGACCGTAACTACAGCCGGATTCGCCGCAGAAAAAGACAGCGCCTCCCCTATTACACTCACAAAAGTCTCTTTCTCCAGAACCAGGGCATCCGCCGGAGTCACGACTATATTGGCATCAGGAAACCTGGAAGCTATCTTCCAGCAAGAATAGGCTATGCAGGGAGCTGTATTTCTGGCCTCAGGCTCCGCCAGGATATTTTCTGCCGGGATTTCAGGCAGCTGGGACTTCACCATATCGACGTACATTGCAGAAGTCACCACCCAGAAATGGGAAAGCTCGCAGAGAGGCCTGAACCTGTCAACAGTCAGCTGAATCAGAGATTTGCCCACCCCTAACACATCAATGAACTGCTTTGGAGTCTGCGGTGTGCTGGCCGGCCAGAGCCTGCTGCCTATGCCTCCGGCCATTATGACCACGTGTGTGTTCTTGTCCATAAATCAACTGGTCAAAATAAAAACAAGGATGTGCCAGTATTCTGACACATCCTCAAATATAAGGTTTTTTTCTGACAGGAAAGACAAAAAACTGAAAATTGTCTTTTAGAAAGAGATGCCTACCTTGAATCCGGCATTGCTCAATCCGTCTATTCCAAAAGCTTCGCTCCTGTTCGTGGCATAGCTGTAATATGCCGAAAGCTGCAGTCCCAGGTTGCTTTTGTTGAACGGATGGAAAACTACTCCGGCTTCAGGAGAAACATAGAATCCCCACTGCGAGTCTCTGGCGCCGAATGTTGAATACAGCTCATATTCCCTGGCATAGTTGGCACCAAGCTTAGCCTCGACATACGGCTGAATCTTCTTCCATGCAAACCTGTACCGGAGCGTGGCGCCGAACGGCACCTGATACAAGGAATGATACATGTCAGTAGTCACTGCTGTGCCTTCTCCTGCGGCATATGTCTGCTTAGGGAAATATTCATTGTTTGTATTGAAGCTGGCAAAAACTCCTGCCGCCACCCTCGGGAGGAAGTAATATCCTCCTTCCAGATATGCGCCCCACCCGCTGGCATTGTCAGAGAAGCTGTTGGAGACAGTGCCGTTGAACTGCCATCCTGCATCCACATAGAATCTTCTTCCCACTTGAGCGTGAGCGCTCATTGCCGTGAGAATCACGGCTATTGCAAGCATTATTGTCTTTTTCATCATTTTCCCTCCTTTAAAATCAGTTGGCAGCCTTGCCGAGATATTGCGACTGGGCGAAAGCCTGGTCAATAGCAATCATGAAACGTCTGTAGTCGACATTTGCATAGCTTGCATCGCCGTTTATCATGCAGCTCCATACAATCGGGATGCTGGCATCTTTACCTTCCGCCAGGGTCAAATCAGCCATATCGGCCATGAGGGAATGCGTAGAGAACTGATATATCACAGGATATGGATAATACCAGCCGCCTCCCCAGCCGCCCCAGTAGGAAGAGGCCCAGTATCCAGGATAGTCTAACCACCAGTACGGATCTACATAGTCTACATAATAATCGGTGCTGCCTACATATGTAAGCTGGACAGCAAGGTCTGCCTGAACAGGATTGTCCTGGTCCTTCACTTCGTCAACAGGAACATAAGTGTAGCCCCTGCCCTCCATCTGGCTGCGGAATTCATCGACAAGCTTGTCTGTAAATGAACTCTTGACTGTGTCGCAGCGGAAATACGAATCCAGCACCAGCACGCTGTCAGCCACAGTGAATGTAGAATATTTGCTGAAATCCGCATCCTGGTCATATGAAGTAGAGACCAGGAATTCCCCGTCGGCATCCACCACCGACGGCAGTTTCTGGCAGGAGACGGCGGCCGCCCCTGCCAATGCCATAAGCATCAATATAACTTTTTTCATATCTCTTGACTTTAATATCAAATTGACGTGCCTTCAAATGTGCGTGAATGCTGATATGGAATGAGAATCCCTTCCAGGCGGACATCATTCGAATTGAATGTAGGAGAAACCTGCACTACAGCTCTGTTTGTGCCCGGTGTCATGGAAATGGACACAGTGGCGTTTACAGCACGGCCCGTCACATACATGGAAAAGTGCACCCGCCCTTTCTTGTCCCGTTCAAGCTTGATATTCGAAGCGATGCCGTCCACCGTGATGCCTCCTACTCCATTAGGGCCTCCGTAGACATAACTTGGAGAAATCTGTATCACAGCTCTGTTTCCGTTCAACGACACGAAATTCGTAGTGGAGTTTACCTGGACTCTGGTCCCGTACTTGAATGTCACAGCGTCAGCCTCGATGACAAAGGATGAATCTTTCAGAGCCTGTTCAGCCTGAAGCCAGGACAGGGTATCGAGCACAGACTGTTCCTGTTCTACAACCTTCCGTCCGGAATTGAATTCAGCCATGTCGTTTTTCCAGCGGCCAATCCGCTCCTGCAGGGTTTCTTTATTCTGGGCTGACCCTGATACCCAGACTGATATCAACATCAGTAAGACAAACATTTTCTTCATAATCATTTGTTTTATGCCATATTGGCAGATATAAAATCCGGTTGCGTATTGTCAAAGTGCATGCCATACATCCGGCAGTCCGATGAAACAGGCTTTTCATACGATTAAATCCACATTGTGCTTAAATCTTGCATACATACCTGGAATATTCATTCCCCTCATAAATTTTTACTGTCCAGGCCTCATCCGATTTTTAGCTGTCAATTGACAGTTTCGGAATCACCAGAGTGAAAATATTGCTAACTTTGCCGCTGTTCCTGGGCAATGCACAATGGAACATCTGAGCCATGCGCGATGGAACTGAAAGAAACGGCGGCGCCCCAGGACAAGCGCAACCGGCGGAAGAATAAAACCAAGCCAATAATTTTCAACATTATACGATAATGGAAGCTATTACCAAAACTGATTTCAATTTCCCAGGACAGGCAAGCAAGTATGTCGGGAAAGTCCGCGATGTATATGACATCGACGGAGAGTATCTGGTGATGATTGTCACTGACAGAATTTCAGCATTCGATGTAGTGCTGCCCAAGGGCATCCCTTACAAGGGACAAGTGCTGAACCAGATAGCATCGAAATTTCTGGACGCCACCACAGACATTCTTCCGAACTGGAAAATCGCAGAAGCCGATCCGATGGTCACCATCGGGCACAAATGCGAGCCGTTCAAGGTGGAAATGGTCATCCGCGGATACTTGTCCGGCCATGCCTGGAGAGAATACAAAGCCGGGAAAAGGACACTCTGCGGCATCACCCTTCCAGAAGGCATGGTAGAAAACCAGAAATTCCCTGAGCCTATCATCACTCCGACCACCAAGGCTGCCGAGGGCCATGACGAAGACATTTCAAAAGAAGAGATCATCGCTTCAGGCCTGGTAAGCCGCGAAGATTATGAACAGCTGGAGAGATACACCAGGGCCATTTTCCAGAGAGGCACTGAAATTGCGGCAAAAATGGGGCTGATTCTGGTGGACACCAAATATGAATTCGGGAAAAAGAACGGGACTATCTACCTGATGGATGAAATACACACTCCGGATTCATCCAGATATTTCTATGCAGACGGATACGAAGAGAGGCTGGCGAAAGGAGAGAAGCAGAAGCAGCTTTCAAAGGAATTCGTCCGTGAGTGGCTGATGGCCAATGGGTTCCAAGGGAAAGAAGGACAGCAGGTCCCTGAAATGACCCCTGAAATCGTGGACAGCATCACTGACAGATACATCGAGCTGTACGAACATATCACTGGAGAAAAATTCGTCAAGGCTGACGGGACTCAGAATGTTCTGGACCGCATATACTCCAATGTCACAAAATGTCTCGGCTCGCTTAAATAATTTTTCCACTGCGGGACTAACTGCGATAACCGGCGATAGCGGCCTTAGTCCGACTTAAAATTGAGGGTGACCAAAAGAGGCTTTTGGTCACCCTCAAACGTCTTTCTTCGAAAGACTGACCCCATCCTAACCCCCTGCACCCCCTATTAGGGGGATCTCGCTCCTTCCAGTCGCGGTCACTTCGTGACTTTTGACCCACCCACATAATTTATTGAGGGAGGGCGCGACAGCAGTCCGTTTTATTTTACGGATTCAAGCCGCGGCCGGAAGCCGTCATTGGCACGATAGTGCGGAGCATACAGGCATTCTATATCTGCCGCAGGGATGGAAAACACTCCTGCCTGAGTGACTGTCAGTTTTTCTGTCAGCACAGTGCGTTCCTCAGGAAGCACCTCCATAAACCACCGGCTGCACTCTGACTTCACCTCCCTGTAGGCATATGGAGAAGCTGCCAATGACATCATGGCACCTCCACGAGGTCTCATCGGAGCCCGATACATTCCCGAAAGCTGGTCTTCAGGCCTCAACGAAGCCGGACGCGGAACTGTCAAGCGGACATAACTGCGGTTTTCTGCACTCCATATTTCATAGACCGCCAGAACCCTGGCCCCCACTTTCAGCACTTCGCCTTCGGCAATATCCCTGTATCCAGGATATTCATCTGAGCCCTCCGATGAATCATCTTCCACCAGATAACGGCACCGGAGCGAAATGTCATTGCCTGCCGGCTTGATTTCAGCAAAAGTCTTTCTGTACTTCCGGGTCAAAGCCATGACCTTCGTATCCAGAAGGCCGGCAGACCCATCCATGACAGCATCTATAGCCAGGAGACAGGCTGGGTCGCTGTCCCATGACTGAGTCTCTTTCTGCACCATGATCCACAAGCGTATTCCATCTGCAATGTCCGCCGCCTCTGCATCACCTGAATATCCGGCATAGCCAGACATCAGCCTGGCCAGGACTGAATGAGCATACAATTCACTCTCAAGAAGTCCTCTGAAAGGCATCACTGCATTTGGATAATACTGCCCGCCGGACTTGTGAACCGCGGCATACTCTTTCAGCGACATCATATACCGGTCCAGACTCGAAATGAATTTGCGGCTGACATTGACACTGACAGAATTGAGGAAACTCTCCTGAGACGCATTTCCCGAAGCCGCACGAGACTGGCTGGCTGTTATGAAATTCAACAACGTCATTGCCCGGCGGGCTTTGAAATGAATATATCCCGGGGCGTCAGCCTCATTGTCGAAGACATACTTCTTGACAGATTTTGCGAAGGCTTTACGTGCCTTTCTGTCCAGACCGGCCGTCAAAGGCAGGTCTTCATAGAGTGAGCGAACAAATAGATACTGAGACAGAGACAGGCCGCTCCATGGTTTTTCATCACTGAAATATGAACTGTCAAGATAGTTCACAGCACGTTCCGCGGCGGTTTTCACAGGCGAGCCGGATTCCAGGAAGCCATGGCTGTCCAGAACCGAGATATATTCCAGGACCACAGCTGTGACCAGAGGCGAAGACTGAGCCCCTTTCAGCCAGGCAAATCCGCCGCCGGCATTCTGATATGACAAGACTTTCCCCAGGAGCTCTGCCGCCGAAGATTTCCCGTCTTCACCAGGCATGGTTTCCGCTCCGCCATAACGTGCTGTCAAGTCAGCGGCCAGATACGAAGCCAGGCAAGCGCCCATCATGGAAATGACATCAGGAGATTCAGGAACTACATGCTCCGGAATGGACTCCAGGAGCATATCCATGATGGAAATTTCTTCAGATGCGCCCCCGAGGCCTGACACATTCACAAATTGGGACAAAAGCGACTGATACAGCGAGTCTCTGGACATTCCAGGAAGCAGAAGCGCAGAATGCGACTCATAAAGAGCCTGCTCCGGAGCATGCACCGGTATGGCGACAAAGATGGCGTCTGAAACACATGCAGACTCAGGACCGCCATCTGCAGGACATGAAGCGGACTGGTATACGACTTTCACTCCGAGAGTGTCAATGCCGGACGGAACTTCTACAGAAAACTCTTCCGAAGACGCAGAGCCGGCGCAAATCTTTGATGGCAGGCTTTTCACCAGCATCGGTACAGAATCATGACAATCACTGCCGGCGTACAGATAAAGAGACAGAGTCCCTTCTGAATCAGCGCCGGATACATTGGACAAAGCCACCTGCATATCATACCTGTCTCCGGAGAACAGATAGGCAGGCTGGGCCAAAGACACCGCAACCGGAAGCGAAATCTGCATTTCTCTGCGAAGGGCATTGTTGTTCATATTCTTGTCATGGGCAAATAGCGACACGTAATATGTCGAAAGTTTGTCCCCTGCCGTGAACTCAAAGGAAATCTTCCCGTTTTCATCAGACCGCAGGAAAGGATAAAATGCCAGCGCCTCGGAAAAATCATCGCGGACATCCACTGTCTGCGTTCCTGACATGACTCCGTCCAATGCAGACTTGGTCATGAGCAAATTTTCAGCAGACACTGCATCTTCAGCGGCTGGCGAAGAAGCCATTCTCGACAGAACCGGGCCCGCGACGCCATAACCGAGTGCCACGTCCTTGCCGCTTCCACGTATCCACGTTGTTCCATGGGAACTCCCGCTTGCGGAAGCTTTTCCGGCGCTGTATCCGGAATCCACCCATGCCGCGCCATATTTTGCACGGACTCTGCTCCACAGATTCCGCATGACAGACTCCGCAGTCATGTCAGACACTGAAACAGCGCACTCGACACCAGGAAGGGTGCTGATTTCATAAATGCATTTCTCTCCTGGATATGCCTTGTCGGTAAAGCGTGAAAAAGACACAGGGATGATGTTGTCAGAATGAGGCCTCTTGAATTCATGGCTGAATTCATAAGCCTGGCCGTTTCTGAAATAAAAGACCTGCAGCCTGACGGCATCAGGATATTCCGGCTTGTAATCGAAAGACAAAGTCCGGAGAGAGCAGTCTTTTCCGCATCTGCCGTACAGATGGACTATCGTCGAAGCCAGACATGAAGCATTGTCTCCGAAAAGCTGGACCACCGCCCAGACAGGACCAGCAGAAGCCCCTATCTGGAACTTGATGCCGTCCGAAGGAAGCACCTTGAAGAAATTCTCAACAGGTATATCCAGCACACTGTCTTTCTCAGTAACCTTTATCAAATCATATACACACTCCTTTGTCCTGCCTTCCACCGTGGCCGAAGCCTTGAGGCGGAAAACTCCGGACGGCCATGATGACAGGTCAAGCCACGTCCTGGCTCCAGACAAAGCCTCTCCGGAAAGCACTTTCCGGCCTTCATGAACGATTTCATATGAGACATTTATGCCATGCACAGGATCACCGGAAGCATTCCTGAGGCAGAAAGCCGCCACAGCGAAATCGCCGGAGACAGCCAGAATATCATAGACGCCGGCCTCTGAAGCCTCCTTGTCCCATGGCCATCCTTCCGCCATCATGACAGATGCGCCGGCATCATTTTCCAGTTCCACACCGAAAAAGAAATCATTCACGGCCACGCTTTTACGGAACTCCTGAGTCTCCCCCGTCGCGTCCGTCACCCTGATCGTGGCTGTATAATACTTCCGTCCGTTTCCCTGTACACCACCGGTCGCGAAGGAGAGAGAAAAACTGCCGTCAGGAGCAATATCCAGCGTCCCGTCCTGGATGATTTCATTCCACAATGAGACACTGCATGAAACTCGCGCGGCCGCAAGAGACTGTCCTGCATAGCTTGCAAGCCGGCCTGACACAGTCACCGTATCACCCTGGAAATATACCCTGCCCACCGGATCTAACTCTACAGTGAACGTCGGAAGGACGAACTCGTCCATTGTCAGCACATCGTTTGCCAGCACCATGCCTGCAAGCTTGACTTTCAATGAGAATCTTCCGTTCACTCTGTCTTCCGGCAGTTTGAAAACGCCTGACGCAGAGCCGAAATCATTGACATAAAGCGTATCTTCCGTCACTTGGTTTCCTGAAGGGTCCACAAGTTCCACTATTACCGGCTCCGTCCCTGTCCAGACCTTGCGGCCAGAACGCGCGGCATCTTCCGAACCGTATTCAGCGCGCATTCCGGCATCCTCATAAAGCACTACCTTGTATCTCAATGTATCTCCGGGATGGAAAGCGGCCATGTTCTTGTACACCGAGGCTTCCGGATATTTCTGCCGCTTGTCCGAGGCATCCTTTTCCGCACCGGCAATAAACCGCAGCCCCCTCGACTGCCTGAAAATGCCATTTTCGTCAGTATAGAAGCATATGATGCCGTATCTGGCATTTTTCTGCAGCCTGATGCCGTCAAGCTCAGTGAATCCGTTGAACGGCATGCGTCTGATCCTGCCCACAAGGCTGTCATTCTGATATACACTCACCGAAGCCGAACCGACAGGCCTGCCGCTCATATAATCAGCCGGATAGAAGGCCGTCCCGCCGTCCTGGCATCTGTACGCTATAGAAATCGTCCTGCGGTAATACGGGATTCCGGCGGCCACTTCGCCGTTCCTGCAGACGATATAGTAATTTCTGTCATCCATTTCCGGCAAAGCCACCGACAGCGTATCAGGGATGTAATATCTGCCCGGAGCTCCTGACAGATGCATTTCCAGCACAGCAGTACTGTCAGCCCATGAATCTACAGGCTTTTTCACCCTGACACCAGAAATGTCCGAATCCATATACTCCGGAGAATATCCACGGAATCTGTATACAGACACATCCGCTCCGTCCAGATTCGTCAGAGCCACATGGAGAGTGTCAGTTCCATTTTCAATCCATGCACTGATGCGCCTGGAATCCATCTTCATAATCAGATCAGCCGGGAAAGTGCAGGATTCCACCAGCTCGGCTTCACTCCCCCTGAGAGACTCCATGTCTTTCACGAATGCCTCGCACTCATCCCGAAGCGCTTCGAAATCAGATGAAACAGCATCGTCAGAAGCATCCAGATCACTGAATTTCATGGAGATAAGCTCCTGCCTTGCGAAAAAGCCGGCTCCCCTTCCATGATATTCTTCCGCAAATGCCTCCAGCGCAGACTTTCTGAGGCCTGAAGTATCTGCAGGAATGCGCATAATCCTGATAAACTCCACATACGCCGACTCGGGATACCTGCTTCCGAGATATTTCTCGAGAATGTCAGCCGCCACGTCAAAAGTTCCAGAAGAATCCTTTTCCGCAAGCACGGGCTCGGAATAATAGCCATGCATGAAAGCCGACCACAGCAGATACTCATAATCATTCCCGATATTCCCCGCAATGACTTCAGGAATCCTGCCGTTCCCTATATACCTGTCCTGCCCGTAAAACTGCGGATTTCTTTCTTTCTGCAGCTCTTTCATCGCCGCAATGTCCTTTATATCCGCCCTGTCCGTATACAATGGCCATACATCGGCAAAGTTCCACGTCACCACGGCGCTTCCGAATTTCTCCACCCTCTCTTTCAGGACTTCGTCCAATGTCCGGGCCTGTTTCCAGTCAAAAGCACTGACCGTGCCGTAATACTTTCTGACAGCATCGTAGAAATCCCATGCCAGCCGGCGGGACTCTGCCTTGTCCATGATGTCTTCCAGAGTTTTTGAGGCTGTCTGCGGCAGATCGTTCTCCGCCGCCTCGTCATATTTTCTCCATTCCCTTTTCAACACATGTCCTTCGTCATCGCCGCCATCCCTGCCGGCAGATGCGCCGGCGCATATCTGAAAAGAAAACAGAAGCGCCGCAAGACTCGCAAGTGCGGCTGAAAAAAAACGGGTCTCTGTAATTTCCATCACAAAATAATTTAAATTCCCAATAGAGTTCCGATTATATTCAATACCTTTGCCAAACAAGGTGCGTAAGAACTGCACACATTGCTAAAATACTTATTTTTCAGAAAACATGAAACTAATATCGAGAACTGTATTGGCCACAATTCTGGCGGCCGCCGGCATCCAGCAAGGCGCTTCAGCTCAGAATCCGGCAATAGACGGAAGCATTTCCATCAAATCTCCTGGAAATCCTGCAGAAACATTCTGCCTGGCAGAGTCACATGACGGAATTCTTCAAACTGAAGGCGCACTGCCTGTTGAAATCAAAAGAACAACCAGCGAAAACGGCGGAGTCACGACAGTCAAACTCGAAATTACAGCAGAAAAGACCATATATTATAATATAGAGCAGGCTCTTCATACCGGTTTCAGCTCCGGAGACTGCCTGTTCTATATGCCTGGATTCTGGTACAGGGACAACCTCCGGTCTCCGAAGACAGCGCCGTCATTTCATTCAAGCAGGGACTGGACTGTGCGCGAAGACAGGCTCAGCTCCCCGCTGACAGGCATTTACAATGCAGCCACAGGTGAATACTTCACTGTGCTCCGCATATCGGATTTCAGCCAAGACGCGCAGCCATGCCACAGCTATGGAGAAGTCATACTGTCAGGAGATACATCCATAGGCTTCACCGGTTTTTCATCTGGGAGCGGCAAAGCCGACATCAATTTCGGATTCCCGTACAAGGAAACACCTGCCTCATATATGCGCAAGCTCACACTTGCGCCTCCTGTATATGCTTTCAGCAGGCTCGATGCCGGAGAAAGGCATGAAATAGTCTGGGAAATCAGGAAGGGAAAGGCCGGGTCATGGTCTGACTTTGTCGCTGAAATATGGGAATATTCATTTGACAAGCTTCAGCCGGCTCCGCTTGAACCACGGCACAGCACTGAAGAAGCCAAAGCCTTGCTTTCAAAATACTATACACAGAGTTTTGTGGATTGCCACCCTCTTAAATACTATTCCGGAGTGGAGCTGCGCACAGCGGACTGCAAGCCTAACGGCCTGGCTGAAACAGGCTTTCTGGGAAGGGTTCTGCTGAATGCCTTCAACGCCATGGAATATGGGCAGGAACATTCCCGCGAAGACCTGGCGGCTGACGCGGATGAAGTTTTCAGAAGTTATCTGGAACATGGCTTCACCCCTGGCGGACTGTTCAGGGAAAGGGTGTACTTCGACCAGAATCCTGCTGGATATGAAGACGGAGTTTACAGTATCAGAAGACAGTCTGAGAGTATTTATGCCATCCTCCTGTATTTGGATTATGAGAAAAAGCATGGAACTATGCATCCTGAATGGGAGGCCAGAATCAGGACTCTTCTCGAAAGGCTTCTCGCCTTGCAGAATGAAGACGGAAGCTTCCCGCGGAAATTCGACGATGCGCTGAACGTCAAAGACCCGTCCGGAGGCAGTTCCTCTTCTGCCATACTTCCTCTGGCCATGGCTTACAGATACTTCGGAGACAAGGCCTTCCTCAACGCGGCCGAACGTGCGGCGGAATATCTGGAAACTGAACTGATATCAAAAGCCGACTATTTCTCATCGACACTGGATGCCAACTGCGAAGACAAGGAAGCTTCACTGTATGCATCTACGGCAATGTACTACATGGCACTCGTGGAGAAAAACCAGAAGAAAGCCATGCATTATTCCGATCTGTGCCGCCAGGCGGCATATTTTGCCCTTTCATGGTACTACCTGTGGGATGTGCCTTTCGCGCAGGGGCAGATGCTCGGCGATTCAGGTTTCAAATCCAGAGGCTGGGGCAATGTCTCAGTTGAAAACAACCACGTCGATGTTTTCATCTTTGAATTTGCAGATGTCATCGACTATCTCGCAGCAACATATGACGACCTGCGCTTTGCATCCATCTCGGAAATCATCAGGTCATCGATGACCCAGCTTCTTCCGGAAAAAGGCAGCATGTATGACATCGCCTTGGAAGGCTATTGCCCTGAAGTGGTACAGCATACAAACTGGGACTACGGCAGAAACGGGAAAGGTTTCTACAACGACATATTCGCCCCTGGCTGGACAGTGGCATCGCTATGGCAGCTGCTGTCGCCCGGAAGGGCCGCCAGCTATTTCGACAGAGCTTCTGCGACTATGTAAGTGCTGCCTCCTACATAGACAAGGGGACGGGCGTCAGGCCTGCCAGCCAGGATCTCCTCAGTTCTGGCTTTGGCCAGAGACATAGCTTCAGCTACATTTCCAGCACATTGCGCGGGTGCAGGCTTTATCCCTGCATCTGCGCAATGTTTCATATAGCGTTCGAGCAATTCCGAAGCCGGAAGGGCCCGTTTTCCGGAAGCATTGGTGAATATATATTCCGCATCGGAAGGCATCAGAGGGAATACAGCCTCTATATCCTTGTCCGCCGCGGCCCCGTATATTATGACAAGGTCAGTGCAGATGCCGTCATTCCTGTATTGCTTGAGCTGGGAAAAATTGTATTTCAAGCCATGGGCATTGTGCCCTATATCTGCAATAGTAAAAGGATGGTCAGATATTTTTTCCCATCTTCCGTGGAAATCCATCCTCGACGCAGTGTGCACAATGGCGGAGACAAGGTCATTGGCCGGAAGGCCATCCGCACAATGGCAAGCCTGGCGAAGCTGGCGGGACAGGCTCTCGAACTGAGGATGAGCAGAGACGGACATATCCGACGAGAGAACATCCAGAGACGCAAGGACTGTCCTGAGATTCTTCCGCTGGCAGACACCCTGAAGGTCCATATTTTTCAATATGGCATCTTTCATATGCCACAAAGACGGCTCTGTGCGGTCTGCGAACGTCAGAAGCTGCATGATTTTCTGCCTGTCTCCCATATAATCCGGCTCCGGGAGGTTCGTATACAAGACTTTGCGTTCAAACACCGGGTCTGTTTCAGGGTCGGACTCACCTATTACAACGGGAATCTCAGGCTTGATGATGCCGGCTTTTTCAAAAGCGATTTCCGGCAGTGTGTTTCCAAGCATGGAGCAATGGTCGAAGCCGATGTTAGTGATGATGCTCAATACCGGAGATATGATGTTCGTACTGTCGAAACGGCCTCCTAACCCTGTTTCAATGACAGCAACGTCCACCTGGCGAGATGCAAACCAGTCGAAAGCCATCATCGTAGTGATTTCGAAAAAGGAAAGGTCCAGATGGTCAAATGTGAGACCCCATTTCTGGACAAAGTCCCAGACCTCTTCTTTGGAGATGAATTCAGGGCTGGAGGCTCCTGAACGGCCGTCTATGAGCCGCATTCTTTCGCGGAAATCATGTATATGGGGAGAAGTGTAGAGTCCTGTGCGAAGTCCCGACGCGGCCAATGCCGAGGCGATCATATTTGACACCGAGCCTTTTCCGTTAGTGCCTGCAATATGCACGGCAATGTATTTTCTATGTGGATGGCCGGCCAGCTGGTCGAAGAAAAGCATGCGGTCGATTCCAGGCTTGTACGCTTGCGCTCCGTCCTTCTGGAAAGACGGAAAACGGACAAACAGCCTGTCCAGCATTGCGGCGTATGCCGCATCATCATATTTTTTCATCATAGATTCTGAATTTCATAGTCTGCAAAGGCGCAAATTTAACAAATAGGCTGGCTTGCTCTTCTTAATTTGAGCGAAATTTATTATCTTTACGAAAATTCATTTTTATGAAACGCTCAGTATCAGCCTTGTATTCCAGCTATATCATCGACGGAGTGCAGATGGACTACACGCCGGCACAGATGCTTGACGACTGCATGCCTGCCGGAGAGCGCGGCAGGAAAGTCCCTGCGGAGAAATTCGACAGCATAGTGGATGAAATCGTGGACCACGCTCCGAGAAAAGCCTCTTATGACCGTTCGAAAGCCATGGCATATCTGGAGCAGATTATGAAAATCTCAGGCAAGGCCCCTGTTCAAGCCGCGGCGTCTCCCGGGTCTTTCACCCGCAGAAAGATAGCTTCCGCCATACTGGCCACGCTATGGAAGAAAGGGCATTTCACGCTCGAAGATTTGTGGGTTTCCCTGCAGTGGAACTGGGACAGCGCCCCGCTCGGGAATATGGCCGCGTTTTATTTTTCCGCAGAGGCCGCCGCGGCATACCTTTTCGACTTGGGAGTCCGCCTGGACAGCTGTTCATTCGAGAAAGTTCCGGGTGCATCTGATATCGAAGTGAAAGTGTCTGTGGAAAGCGCCGGGAATGAAGACGCAGGAAGCGAATATGACTTTTTCAATGAACAAGACAGCAAAGAGCTGCGCTGGTGCTGGATTTCCGATGAAGATAAATGCGGCAGGCGCCTCATAGATTCCCCGTCATCCTGGGTGATATATATTCCTTTCGATACATGCGCGTACCGCCTGGGCGGCTCGTTGTTCGAAAAAGCGGCAGGCATCAGCGGTGATTCTGCTCCGGAGATCCAGGATCCGGACTATTTTATCGACTGTTTTGAAGTGGTCAGAGAATTGATAGAAGACGGGATGATCATGTCCGGAGCGACTGCCGGAGAGGGAGGGCTTGCGGCCGCGGCGGCGTCATTGTGCGGAAATGAAGGCGGGCTGTGCATCGACATCAGCGGAATCGAGCGTGCATCTGGAGAAACAGACCCGCTGAGGATATTGTTTTCAGAGATACCGGGAGTTCTGATACAAATTCAGGATTCAGACTACGACTATGTGGATTCTCAGTTTCTGCTTCAGGACATAGCATATTTTCCGCTTGGACACCCGGCAAAGGAAGGCGGCATAAGTTTCACCCACGGAAGAAAGGGTGTATCCGACATCCTGGCATCTCTGCTCCAGGGGAATATCCCGGAAGATGAGCATTGAGAAGAATAATTCATCGAACTGACGTCAACGATATGGGAAACAATTCAGACACAGGCGGCCAGAAAGCCAAAAAGCCTAAAATTTTCGTGCTGGATACAAATATCATCCTGCACGACTACATGGCTGTCAGGAAATTCCAGGACAATGACATAGTGATCCCGATGGCTGTCATCGAAGAACTGGACAAATTCAAGAAAGGCAGCGACAATCTGAGCTTCAATGCCAGAGGCTTCATGAGAGAGCTTGACAAGCTCAGCGGGAACAAGATGTTCGGGAAAGAGGGCGTGCCCATCGGGAAGCATCTTGGCAAAATCAAGGTAGAGCTGAACCATCCGTTCCCTGATGCGCTGAAAGGATGCTTCCAGGATGACACCCAGGACCACCGGATACTCGCGACAGCCATATGGGTGAAAGAGAACAATCCTGACAGATTCGTGGCCTTGGTGACCAAGGACATAAATCTGAGAATGAAATCCAAGGCTGTAGGCATGGAGGCCCAGGACTATCTGACAGACAGGATAGACGAATCAAAGGTGGAATACACCCGGAACGAGGTCGTGATAGTTGAAAACCCTGACTGGAACGCCATTCAGGGACTGGCTTACGGGCAGGGGGCCATGCCTTACGAAGCATTCACCAAAGAGAGGCCGTCCCCGAACCAGCTGTACAAATTCAAGACCGAGAGAAACGGGCAGGCTGTGAACATTTGCGCCCGCTACGATGCGAAAGGGAAAAAGATAGTCCTCGTAAAATCGAAGTATGCATATGGCATCTCCCCGCGCAACGATGAACAGAAATTCGCGCTTGACGCCTGCCTGAATCCCGAAATCAAGCTGGTGTCATTGACCGGCGGAGCCGGCACAGGAAAAACATTGCTGGCGCTCGCGGCCGCGCTTGAACAGGAACGCGATTTCGAGCAGATAATCCTTTCCAGGCCGACTGTCATCCTCGGGAATCAGGAAATCGGCTTCCTGCCGGGAGACCAGAAGACCAAGATGGGGCCTTTCGTGCAGCCTTTGATGGACAATCTGAGCGTCATCCGCCACTGTTTCAAACCCGGAAGCAAGCAAGCGATGAAAATAGACGAGATGCTGAAAGACGAAAAACTGCTGATCTCGCCTCTGGCATATATAAGAGGCAGGAGCCTCGGCCGCGTGTTCTTCATCGTGGACGAAGCACAGAACCTCACGCCGCATGAAATCAAAACTATCATAACACGGGCCGGAGAGGATACGAAAATAGTATTTACAGGCGATATTTTCCAGATTGACCAGCCCTATCTGGACATGTATTCGAACGGGCTGACACATCTGGGAGAAAAGATGGCGGGACAGGCTCTGTTCGAGCATGTGAACCTTACGAAAGGTGAACGCAGCGAGCTGTCAGAAATCGCCAGCAGGCTGTTGTAGATATGGAAAATTTATATTATTTTCGCACACCGCGTCTGACAGGGGCGCGGATATGTGTTTTTCTACGGGAAATCAACAAATAAACAATATTCTAATATTTAATTTTTTCTTATGGAAGATAACAAGAAAAGGGTCTACCGTTTCGGAGGCAAGACAGCTGAAGGAGACGGTACTATGCGTAATTTGCTCGGCGGGAAGGGGGCTAACCTGGCCGAGATGTGCAGGCTGAACATTCCAGTTCCGGCAGGCTTCACCATCACCACCGAATGCTGCGCAGAGTATTACCAGCTTGGAGGAGGCTATACGGAGGCTTTGAAGGCTGAAGTCAAGGAAGCCATGAGGGCCACAGAGAAAATCATGGGCATGAAATTCGGCGACAAGGATAATCCTCTGCTGGTGAGCTGCCGTTCAGGTGCACGCAGCTCCATGCCTGGCATGATGGACACTATCCTGAACATCGGGCTCTGCTCCGCCACTATTCCAGGCATGATAAAGAAGACTAACAACCCTCGTTTCGTATATGACGCTTACCGCCGTCTCATCATGATGTACTCAGATGTAGTGATGGAAAAGGCGGAGGGCATAGAGCCTGAGGACGGCCAGGGAATCCGCCAGCAGCTGGACAGGATGATGGAGGAACTGAAAAAGTCCAAAGGATACAAGTCCGACACTGACATTACAGCTGACGAACTGAAAGAGCTGTGTGACAAATTCAAGGTAAGGATCAAGGAAGTTCTCGGAGTGGAATTCCCTGATTCAGCAGAAGACCAGCTCTGGGGAAGCATCGGAGGCGTGTTCAAGTCATGGAACGGGAAACGCGCCATAGCATACAGGAAAATCGAGAGAATCCCTGATGACTGGGGTACAGCCGTGAACGTGCAGTCCATGGTATTCGGAAACATGGGTAACACTTCAGCCACAGGAGTGGCATTCTCCAGAAACCCGGCCAACGGTGACAACAAGTTCTATGGAGAATGGCTTATCAACGCTCAGGGCGAGGATGTCGTGGCAGGTATCCGCACTCCTAACCCTCTGAACGAAGCCACCAAGAATCCGCACAACGAGAAACTCGAGTCTCTCGAGAAGGCTATGCCGGAGGTCTACAAGGAACTGGATGCCATCAGGGTGCATCTTGAAAGCCATTTCCACGACATGCAGGACATCGAATTCACCATCCAGGACGGAAAACTTTGGATGCTCCAGTGCCGTATCGGCAAGAGGACCGGCCTGGCCGCCCTGAACATGGCCATGGACATGCTGGACGAGGGCATGATCGATGAAAAAACCGCTGTGCTGAGAGTATCTCCTGCCCAGCTCGATGAAATACTTCACCCTATTCTCGATTCAGCTTCCGAAAAGAAAGCGGATGTGATAGCAAACGGACTTCCAGCCAGCCCGGGCGGAGCTGTAGGAAAGGCAGTATTCACTTCTGAGGCGGCCATGAAGGCCAATGCCAAGGGCATCAAGACTATCCTGATCCGCGAAGAAACATCTCCTGAGGATGTGGAAGGAATGCGCGCGGCCGCAGGTATTCTCACCCAGAGGGGAGGTATGACGTCACACGCAGCCTTGGTAGCCCGCGGATGGGGCAAATGCTGCATCGTAGGATGCGAGAGCATGCATATCGACCTGGAGAAAAAAGTGGCTAAATTCAAGAGCGGCGCAGAAATCCATGAGGGAGACATCGTCAGCCTGAACGGAGCTAAGGGTTATGTATACGCAAGCGAAATCGACACGATGGACGCTTCCGAAAATCCTCGCTTCATCAAGTTCATGAGCATAGTGGACAAATACCGCAAGCTCGGTGTCAGGACAAATGCAGACACTCCTGAAGATGCCCAGAGGGCTCTCAGCTTCGGAGCTGAAGGCATCGGCCTCTTCCGTATCGAGCACATGTTCTACGGAAAGAACGCAGAGACTCCTCTTGCCAAACTCCGCAAGATGATCCTTTCAAAAACTGATGATGAAAGAAGGGCGGCCCTGGATGAACTTGAGCCGTACATCAAGGCTTCGGTGAAAGGCACTATGAAAGTGATGGACGGCAAGCCGGTGACATTCCGTCTTCTCGACCCGCCTCTCCACGAGTTCGTGCCTCAGACGAAAGACAAGAAAGAAGAGCTTGCACACGAGCTCGGCATCAGCGAGGGTGAAATCGAAAAGAGGGGTGCATCCCTCCATGAGGTGAACCCGATGATGGGACACAGGGGCGTGCGTCTCCACGTGACCTATCCGATGATTTCCGAGACCCAGTTCAGGGCTATCTTCACTGCGGCCGCAGAGCTTCAGGAAGAGGGACTCCACCCTATGCCGGAAATCATGATACCTGTGACGGTGTCACAGCGGGAACTGAAGTTCCAGAAAGCCATCTGCGTGAAAGTAAAAGCGGAAGTGGAAGCCGCCACGAACCAGCATATCGACTACAAGTTCGGAACGATGATCGAAATTCCGCGCGCAGCCCTGACTGCCGACAGGATGGCCAAGACTGCCGAATTCTTCTCATTCGGCACGAATGACCTGACCCAGATGACATTCGGCTTCTCACGTGACGATGTCGGAACATTCATGGGCGACTATCTCGGAAACAAGATCCTGGACAACGACCCGTTCCAGACTCTGGACACCAAGGCTGTAGGCAAACTGATCGACTATGCAGTGACTTCAGGCCGCGAGACACGTCCGGACCTGAAATGCGGTATCTGCGGAGAGCACGGCGGCGACCCTGCTTCAGTGGAATTCTGCTACAAGATCGGCCTGAACTACGTTTCATGCTCGCCGTTCCGCGTGCCTATCGCCCGCCTTGCAGCGGCGCAGGCTGCGATAAAGGATGCGGCTGAGAAATAGCCTGACACAGGTGCATTAACTATTGAACCGTATATTTTCGAGGAAAAACCTGAAAATATACGGTTCAATTTATTCTTGTGCGGGAGGGGCAAAAGTCCCCTTTTGGTCACCCTCATGTACGGTGGAATCAGTTCCGCGATATCCAGTATTTGGTGCTGTAATCAGCTCCGGCTCCGTTTGTGATTATAGACTGGTCTACAGGGAAATAGCCTGCGGAAGCATTCACTTCAGAAGTGAAAGGATATTCGGTATAATTGAAATTGCTGTCTTCCGGAGTTTCAATCACCGACTCAGCATGATCCGCTGTCCAGTTTGCATAAAGGCAATTTCCTGATATATCAGATGTCTGGCAAGATTTCGTGCAATACACAAAAGGTCTGTTCGACTGGGCATCATACACTAAATTGTTCTTTACGCTGAGAGAATTGAATGAATTTCCGTATATCAAGCCGTTCGATGTGTATATATTATTGAATGTATTGTCGGCTATCGAAACATTCAGATCGGAATAGTCTGCGGAGACATTGACAACATATGCCCTCATGGATGCTTCTGCATAGACCACGGAATTAGTCATGGCAAAATCCAAAGGGCCGAAGCCTGAAGATTTGAATACGGAAGGCAATTCAGTATTTTCAGAATTGATTTCAATTACACAATTATTGACTGCGACGTCAGCATATGAATAACTTGCATTGTTATCTAATACGACAGCAGTCGCAACAGTTGAATTGAGAGAAAGAGTACAGTCTTCAAGCGTCAGTCCGACAGCAGACTCCGCCCTTCCGTTCTGGAAAACAGACGCAGCATCTGCAGAGATACCGATATTTTTCAATACAACGCTACGCTCAAGACTGAGCTGCTGTGAAACTCCCTCGCCATTCACGAACTTCAATTCAGGCTGGGAATCCCTGTAACGGCCTATGATGACATTTCCTTCAGGATGACCGTCAATAGCAGTGAATCTGTTTGCAGTAAGAAACTTAGGTTCTGCCGTCCCTGAATTGTCGATAAAGATTATCCCTGCCTGATTCAGGTCTGAAATCGTCAAATCTTCAATTTTGACCAATACGGCTTCGCCATGTGTATCTTGACTATACTCCTTGCCATCGATTGTAATCGCGCTCCCGTTGACATATTGTGAATACCAGTCATTTTCATCAATTTCCGGCTGTTCAGAAGAGGAATCTTCCGCAAGGTCCAATGCGATGCCGCTGATGAGAGCGTTGCTTCCCGAAACTTTCAATGTCAAAGCACTCCCCTGCTCTTCTTCAGGTACGGATATTTCAAGCACTCCGCCTGTAGCGGCCACGCCGGCGGCATCATAACTGCCGAAATTCTTCGGTTCTCCATCGTTCAATGCGATGAAAGTGCCTGAGTCTATATTCGAAGGATTTGCATACAATCTGATGCCAGTAATTTTGCAGCCGTCAACCTCAGGCAGAATAATGGATGCACTGCTGGACGCATTCATGCGAAGCGCTGTCGGCAACGCCCCTGAAGCATCTGTATATGCACTGCATCCGGAGAATGTCCATGAATAGGAGTTTCCGTCACTGGCACTGGCTGATCCAGAAGATATGATGTCCGAAGTACCCGAAGTAAAATCGAAATACAACGACGGAACAGCATCGGCGGCGGCATCTGAAAGATTCATCTGAATGACATTGAAATAATCTGTATACAATGTCAGGGCATCAGGAATATTGATAGACTTGACAAATGTCCTTCTGTCAGTGGTGACTGCAACAGTCAGCGGCGCCCCGGCTTCGAGCGATGCAGGATTCAGCATGAACCAGACCGGATATGAATCTCCGAGTTTCGCCAAACCATCCTTGTAAATCGCTGTAGCTGCATTGCCGGCAGGCTCTGCATCATTTACCTTGCAATCTTCATAATCATATGCCATATTCAGGAACAGACGCCCGGCTATTTCCGCATCAGATACGGAGCTGCCGAAAGTTGCCGTGACAGCATAGATTTTTTCTCCCTGTCCGAGAGCGCCGCCCTGGTCATAAAGTTCGAACCTCACCGGCGCCGTGATACGCTTGAATGCTGTCACTTCCAATTCCGTATCGATTGCGACTGCACTCTGCCCCTTCCCATAAAGGATGTCATAGTTGCAGTCATATGAATTCTGTCCAGGCATCTGCACAGGGGACAGCTCAAAGCGCAATGCTGTGCCGGCCCCGTTCAAAGCCGCGACGGCATTCGAAAGATATGGAGTGATGACCACATAATCGTAGACATCGGCGCCATCAATCTGATTATGTCCGAAACTATAGGAAAAACTGCCGTTGGACGTGGCAGATGTTTCCACGCGTTTCATATATGGATTCGTATTTGAGGCATTCTCTGCGTTGGCAGGATTCCCGTAAAATATATCCATAGGCTCATTCCCGGTCATGGTGATACCGACCTCAGGATCGTAAGTACTTTTGGTATCAGCGTCACCTGTCCAGAGGCTTCCCTCCGCCAGCATAGTCTTCGTGATCATCGGAACGGCACACCCCACACTCCCTGTCTTCAGCTCTTCCTGGCAGGAAACAGATGCCGCCGCACACGCGGCAATAACTGCAAAATATCCAAATCTTTTCATATCACCATGAAGATTAAAGCCCGAGATAATTATTTTTTACAGTACGTTCAGCAGATATGCCTCCATCATTGAAATCCTCATCGCCGCTGCCGGCAAAGCCGGATTCTACACTGATTTCAAGTTCTTGCATCAGAGGGGATGCATACTCATCTCCTTTCAATTTAGCATTTTTCATAATTTCAACATTATTAATAGTTTTACTTTCATTGTACATGCCATTCTCCGCCATCTTTCACACCGGCCGCTATCTGGCCGCAGACTTAGTGGAAACAGGAGAGCTGTCGACAAGCTCTACAGCCCGGAACTCTCCGTCTTCACGTTCATCATAGAGAATGGAAGAATTTCTGTATCCGCGATAGAAATCAATGCCGTCGAGCACAAGATTATCAGAACCATAGCTGTAGACAGCGGCATTGCGCGTATTGTGCACCTCTAAAAACTCCGGAGAGGACGGGTCGAGAGATGCTTTTATCTGCCAGTTTCCGCAGGCCAGCATATCGCCGGAACGCTCCACTGGAGGGATGTCATCCTGCGAATCCCCCACTCTGACCACAGCCAGAATCCTCACTGACTGAAGTCCGGACGCACTGGCCGTCAGATGCCACTGGGCAGGATAACGTTCCGGATCCTCGGGAACAGGCGGTGAAAAGAACTGGTCTGTCTGAGTGAATGTGAAGTCTGCAACGGAGAAGAAATCAGTCACAGCCGCACTCCCGCTTTCAGGAAATTCCGACACGAACCTCGCCGAAGCCTCATCCACAGAGAATTTCACCGGGCTGTGCAGAAGCCACTCCCATCTCACAGCCTCCGAAGCCTCCAGCTCATCATAAATCAGGACAATATCCGGATAGAGCATGAGCATCTGCCGACGGTATCCCGTCAATGGAGTCTCGCCGAAACCATTCTCCGCACTCTGTTCTACACCAGCCGCCAAGAAGTTTTTCTCCCACATAGGGTCATCGCTGATTCCGCAATATGCCCGGGATGCATCTCCGATGCAATACGCTATATTCTCTCCTCCGTCCGCTCTGAGGACCATGCCGTAGCCTTCAGTCGAAAACGGCTGTCCGATGCCGTCAACCAAAATAGTGTTGTGCGCCCTGGTATGGCGATAGGAAAGCAGGTTATGCGCATCGCTGAAAGAAGTATAATATCCTGAATGATAATATATCCTTTCGCCCTTGTACAGCAGGTTGAAGCTGTTCTGGTCTGCCAGGGTATGGCTGCCGGAGCCGAATGTACTGGAACGGAAGCTTAGCGCCAGGTCGTTTTCAGTATGTTGAAGGTCAGAATGCATGACGACCTCGCCTATATCCTTGAACCATTTCATCTTGTCAGCCGAAGAGGGGAAATCATCAGAATAAGCTCCGGAACGGCAGAGCCTGTAAAGACGCAGCTCTGTGTCCTTCAGCAGTTCATCCCGGCATTGTGACGCATACCATCCAGCCATTTCATCTCCAAGTTCGCGTGCAAGAAAATCAGCAAAGGCGGCACGCTGGCGCTGCGGTGTATCATATTCCTCGCTGTTGTCCCCGAAACCGGAACTGGCAGAATGAGGGGCCCACGAATATGCAAGGGATTCGCCTGAATTCCTGTACCATGGATGTTGCAGATAATCATATCTGGAGATGTATGAAAGAATCATCGGCATATATGCCAGAGTCCTGACATTGGCTTCGAAATATCCGGTGCCGTTCACCCACGCTCCATCTCTGTTGAAGCCTCCTGCAGGAGCACGTGCCGTCCAGAGTTCATAATAATACTCCAGCATATGCATGGCCGCGTCACTGCAGCCCGGTTTATCCCACAGACATAGAACAGTCTGGAACTGGACTCTCATATTCTTCTGCCAGAAATGGTTGTCGAACATCGCATTTTCCTGGTATCCGCACGCCGAAGTGAAGTATGTGCCGGCATATCTCATCAACAGGTTCTCTATCGCCGTCTTTTCAGCATCCGCCAGCCTTCCGTACAGGATATCGTATATGGACAGATGCGCGTGCGCAATGTAGGTGGCACAGAAATTCGAACTGAAGAGCTCTGTATCAGAAAATCCTCTGGCAAGCAGAAGCCCCAGGATTTCATGCAGCTTGTCATAATAATCTTCATCTTCAGTCATGAGTGCAGCCTGATACAGATAGTCCACATAAGAGTCTATCTGCTGCATTCCTGACTCGCTGAATGAAGACAGGATGGCAGGATAGTCCGCTGACATGGCCATATTCACCCTGTTCATGAATATCCTGTATTCTTCATGGTCTTCCAGATTTGCCCTGGCTTCGCCGATATATGGCCTTAGCCAGCAATACAGCCTCGGATGCTCATGCGGAAGATTCTTAAAGAATGCTTCAAAATCCGGAGTCACGAACTGAGGGACGGAAGCGCTGACCTCGAACGGGATAGCCTCGCTCCAGACATCTTCTGCACCATCGGCCGCTATATTCCTGTATTTCCAGTACCAGGTGCCGGGTTCCAGAGCCTTGTGCGGATTGAAGAAGTTCCAGCTTAGCGTATCAGACATCATGGTGGAAGTTTCCGGGAAACCGCTGTCTCTGGAAAGTGCGAACTGCAGCCATCTCCCCTTGTCCGCATTTTCAGGCACTATAAGAGGAGATGGATTGATATACAGTTCATTGGACATCTTAGGATATGGCAGAACGCGGGTTTTGTCGTGCCATTCTTCCGGAGTCTCCACTTTCTCGGCCTCTGCCGGGCCAATGGTTTCAGGAGACAATTCTTCCTGGCCGCAGGAAACTGCGGCAATGACCAGAATGACGGCGGCCGCCGCTGGCAAATATCTCAATGTCCGTATCATTTTTTCTTATGTTTATCCTAGAATGTGAGGACAGGACGGCAGTGACGGCCTGCGTTGCCGGCATGGTCTGCAATATAATTTTCCACTGAAGAATCGAAAACTATGGTACGTACTGAATTCGAGGATTCTCCTGCCTTGGCCGTGCTTGACCAGTAATATGCGGAACCGCCAGTGCCAGCCGCAAAAAGATCGGCTGTACCTGAGAGCGTTTCAAGAGCGGCCCTCACTGCACTGTTTTCAGCATTGTAAGCAGTTCTCAGCGCATCAAGCTGCCCTATGGCAGGAAGATACCAGCCAGTGGCTGCGCCTGTAACCGTAGCATTGTAAGTTTCTGCATATGAATCGACAGCATTCAAAGCGGCATAAGCTGCATTGGATGAAAGAGTATTTCCTTTCCATGCGGAAGTATTCTCATAGCCCTTGATATCGGCTTCATCGGTATTTACACCTTCGATACCTTCTATATTGACTCCCGCACTTCCGTCAGAGGCATTCGCGAATCTCGGTGTAGGTGATATTTCCTTCAGTCCGACCACCCAGCCGCGGATTTCTGAAAGTGTGGTTTCAGGATAATTGGCAACAGCATCTGCGGAAGCGGCTCCATTGGCGTCAGCCACAGCGAAAACGACTCCTACGACAGTCTTCGAAGCATCGAGAGTCGTGGAATATGTGGCGTCAGAGTAGAAGAAGTCGCCGACTTCAGGGTCTACAGGACGCTCCACACCCATGCCGTCTTCTACATCCACAGTGATGGTGGTCTCCTCTCCGACAGTGAATGCAAGCCCTGTATCGTGGTTCGCGTCAAGAGGAATCTGTGATGCCGGTATAGTCTTGGCCTCGCCGCCATCGACTGTCAGTGTAATGTCGCCAGGAAGAGCCTGTGCGTCCACAGGAGCGAAAATGTAGTTGTAGAACCACACTCCTTCGGCTGCATTTGCCGGAGCGGCACCGGTTTCGGATATGGATGCTGTCCCTGAAGCGGTATTTGTCAGCACATCGAATCCTGACGGTACAGCAGTGTAATTTACGGTTATGGCAGATGCCGTGATAGCGCCGTCCTCCCTGTCCTTGAATGTCAATTTGGCAAATGGGCGGTAAAGGGTGACAGCAGTCTTTCCCTCTGGCAAAGTCCCGGAAAAAGCATCGCAGGCTTCGTTGTTGAACAGGCTTCCGTCAGAAAGTACAGTTTGCACATAACCGATGCTGTGCAGGTCAGATGTATTGTAATATTTGTCAGCATACTTTCCGTCGGACACGGCCGCATCCGAAGCAATGTAGTCGGCCCAGAACAGGCAGGTATAGCCTGCTTCCTGCGGAGTGAAAGTGAAAGAAAAATTGTCCGTGCCTTCTGCGAGCTGCTCGTAGCGTGCATCAGCGGCTTCAGGATAGTCCACCACCAGGATGCATCTGAGCTGATGACCCTCTGGCGCTTCAGGGACTGTCTTGGTAGAAAGTTCCGGCACAGAAGCTGTGATAGTCACCGGGCCCGGCACAGTTTCCGGAGCGATATTCTCTTCACTGCATGATGCGGACATCATCAGGCCCATGGCCGCCAATGTCCAGATTAAAATCTTTTTCATAATACGTTATTGGTTATTGTCTTCGATTGATTAAACTTGCTGTTGAATAATTTCATCCGGATTCTTTCCATGCCATTTTTCTATCATGGAAAATTTCCGCATATCATTTATATGATGCCTAGGTCGATATCTTCACTTTCCTCGAAACCGGTGTCGATGCCTACTCCATCCCCAGGCATGCTGGTCAAGAAAGGCCGTCTGATGACAGTCTTTCCGTTCTTCCGGCATGCGACATTAAGAGAGGTGCTGGCGATGACACTCCCTTTTTCATCCAGAATATCCAGAGTGAGAGGTACAGTATCTTCCTCATCGTCCATGAACACATAGTCAAAAACCAGGGACAACTCCTCCGCACCGCTGTCAGGGACACGGACTGTGCGTCTGAATGTCAGGTAGCGGAAAGCATGCTTCGTGATGCCGTCATAGGCATTGAAACCTGCAGGAAGAAAGCCGTCATAGTTCACTCTCGCCGTGAACGTCTCGCCTGACACCTCCCCTGATTCAAGTTTCGAGAGGAATCTCTGCACGTCATTGGCCACCAGTTCATAGACTCCCATAGGCCGGGAAAGCACGGCAGATACAGTCTCTTCTGCGCCCCACTCCTCACTGTACTTCGACAGGTCGCACTGTATGGAAGCGTAAAGGGCATCCTTGTACATAGTCTGCCCGCGGTAGTTGTTTTCAGCATAGAGTATGCTCGTCAAGTCCCCGATACCATAATAAGCCCCGCTCTCGCCTTCACTCTCCAGATCAGCCCAGACCACTATGCGGTATTCCTTGGCATGAAGCTTCAAGTCCAGATCCACGCTTAATTCTCCGTCCGGGGACAGTTCTTCATAGACGGTCTCTTTCTTTTCAAGAAGACGCGTCCCGGCATCATATGCAGCCACAGTGATTCTATGCATCCAGATTTCATCTTCATCCGAATAGTCAGGAATTTCCTCTCCGAGTTTCAAGTCTGCCGATATCTCCAGATTGACAGTCACCGAAGTAGGATCGATTCCGAGCTCCCCGTCCGCGGTCATCTCAGGATATTCCATCAGACAACCGGCCATAAGCGGCATTGCCGCCAATATGTAAATGATATTCTTTCTCATCAGATTATCGTTTTATGAATTGGACTCAGAACTTGTACACTAATGAAAGCCCAAGGCGCGTGATTCCCCAGTAATCGTACTCTCCGCCTCCGGACTGCGCTCCGTTGTCAATATTATAGAAACGGTCATATTTCATGTTTGCATATCCTGCACCGAGATTGAACTCGAAATTCCAGCGGCCTGATATACGCAAAGAATAACCGTATGATATCCCGCCTCCCAGCAATGGCCGACCGGCAGACTGGTATCTCCAGTCATTCCACTGGATATTGAATCCGGCCGCATGGGCATGAAGTCCTATGAAATGTCCGGAGCCTGCATGGCTGAACCAGTAACGTGCTTCAGGCTGGAACAAGACCAGGCGCAAGCCATGTGCGCGCTCCATATCCCAAAAGCTCATGCTCACCGGCATATCGAGAGTGACATGAGGATGAAGCTGCACTTCTGCACCGATATTGGCGACAGCCCCGGCGTAATAAGCGATATTGGTCTTCACTGCGGCGAAAAATTCACCTGCAGATGCTTGCTGGCCATCGGAAACCGGCGTTTCAGAAGACCGCGCCTGCATCTTTCCGCCAGACGCATTGGCCGAAGGCGAAGACTTGGAAGATTTTGCAGACTTGACATCTTCGAGTTTTGTCTTGATTCCTTTCTGCATGTATTTGTATGGAGGCTCAGATCTATCTGAGATTTCCATGCAGGCTGCTTCCGCGTTCATATGCACCAGGCATGAAAACGACATAAGCAGAACTGTAAACAATATCTTTCCGTTCATCGGTAATAACTGTTTATGCGGTTGTCAATAATTAGGGTTATTTGTGTTGTTCAGATACGGGTTCGCCTGGATTTCGTCCAGCGGAATCGGGAAGAGTTCGTGCTTCCCGCTCTGGAACGTGGTCTTCGCTATGAAGGCGTCTTCTCCCTGATTTGCGCGGGTGTCATGATCTGCAGGCAGGGCAAGAGCCTCTTTCAGAATCCCCCAGCGAATAAGATCGTATTTCCTGTGGCCTTCGAATGCGAGTTCAAATCCTCGCTCCCAGAAAAGTGCTGTCCGGAATCTGCCGGCCTCATCGCTGTCGTCAATAAATGCCAGGTCATACACTTTAGGCGATTTCATCAGAGATGCATAGTTCGAGGAGGTAATCTGCGATGCTCCGGCGCGGCTTCTGACGCTGTTCAGAAGTTCCCATGCCCTGCCGGTCTCTCCTGTCTCATTGTATGCCTCGGCAGCCATCAGCACCACATCGGCATAGCGGATGCTGCAATAGTTCACGTCAGTGATATTCGGGTCTTTGTAGCCGAGCGGCATCCATTCACGTCTCCATTTGCCGGGATACCAGTTCTTCGGCCTGGTGATATTGTCCTGAACCACATGGGAATAGGTCTCGCTGTCCCAGTTGTACTGATAAGTGCATACCATGACATCGCGTCTCTCGTCCCGGACTCCGTTTTCCTCTTCTGAATACTCGAAGAAGTCCCTCCACTCCGGAATGACGCGGAACATGGCGTTGGCCCTGCCCATATAACCGTCAGTCTCAGTAGTTTCGATGCCGGGAGCGGCTACCAGAGGGCCGTTATATGTACCCCAATACCCACGCGCTCCTGTCCTTCCGTCCACGGTATAGAAGGCCACTTCGAAGATGCTCTCTTTCGAATTCAGTTCGCCTTGGGAGAAAGAGCGGAACAACGCTTCATATCCTCCAGGATAGAATCCGTGATATCCGTTCTCCACGAATGCCTCCCACTCACGGATGACGGCTTCGAAATATTCCCGGCGCACTGCATCCGACGGTCTGTCGAGTGTGCCGTCCATCTGCAGGCTGTATCCTGCCCTGGCCAGCAGCACCCTCATCAGCAGACCTCTTACAGCACCTTGAGCAGCTGTTTCCGGAGATGAAGATCCGTCTGCCCATGGCAATATCTTCGCATCTTCGAGATCTGCCACAATCTGGTCATAAATCTTTTCCCTGTCTACTCTCGGTCCGTATGCCTGCTCATAACTGCCGGTATATTCCGTCTTGTACGGGACATCGCCCCAATATCTGACCAGGTTGAAAGAAAGGAATGCCCTGAGGAATTTCGCTTCAGCCACCAGCAGCCGCAGTTCTTCGCTGTCTGCATACCCATCCATGCCTTCGATGCCGGCTATCATGTAGTTCGCCCTGTTCAGGCCGTCATAGGTATACCTCCAGTCATTCTCGACGTATGTGTTGGTCGTGGTCAGCTGATAGTGAGCGATGTCACGACGCCCGTTGTCCTGGTTTACGCCTGAGACATAATATGTGTCATCAGAGGCCGCCATTGCCATTTCATAGTCGCCGTAAAGGAGAGGCAGCACATTGTATATGCCAGTGATGCCCATGGCGGCAGTCTGTGCATCCTTGAAGAATTCTTCACGTTCATAGTATGAACCGGGATTCTCGTCAAGGATTCCAGAACAGGAGGCCAGAGAGGCGCAAGCCGTCAGAATATATGTCAAATTCTTCTTCATGTTCTAAAATGTTATATTCAGTCCTGCCACAAATGTCCTGCTTCTCGGATAGGCTCCGAAATCCACTCCAGGCGTCAGTGTGTTCCCGCGTGTGGATACCTCCGGGTCGAATCCGGTGTACGGAGTGAGGCAGAAAAGGTTGCCGCCCGTAACATAGAGCCTGAGCTTGCGTATCTTAGCCTTTTTCATCCATTTGGACGGGAATGTGTAGCCGAAAGTGACATTGCTCAGCCTCAGATATGAAGCGTCTTCAACTGCCCATGAGTGAACATAGTTGTCACCCTGCTCTGAGTCAGCCACCGAGGCCACTGTCTTTCCCGCGTTCATGGCAGCCAATGCCTCGGGAGATGTGACACTGTTTCCGAAGGAATCTACAGTCATCCAGCGGTCGGAACTTCCGGCTATGGCCAGGACATTCTTGTTTGTCATGCCGGTCTTGGTATTTGTCAATTTCGTGGCATTGAGCACCTGCGCCCCGTAACTGAAAGAGAAAAAGACACTCAAGTCGAAACCTTTGTATGAAAAATTATTTGTGATGCCTCCGAAAAAAAGAGGATTTGCATTTCCGATGACTGTGCGGTCATTGTCATCGATATCCCCATCCTCGTCCACATCTTCGAATTTCCAGTATCCCGGCTGGACTCCTGCCCTTCCGGGAACTTCGTCTTTCAGAGTATATGTGCCTGTGGCGGCATCATAGTCGAAATCCTCCACCTGATACAGGCCTATGGTCCTGAAACCATAGAATTGGCCGACAGGCTTCCCGACTTCTATGATATGAGTGTTCTGGTTGTATCCGAAGGTTGCCTCTTCGAGGAAATACTCCTCGCCCGAGAGCGCCGCTATTTCGTTTTTGTTATGGGAAATATTCAGGTTTGTAGTCCAGGTGAAATCATTCTTGTCGATGTTGACAGATGTGACTGTAAGGTCGACTCCGATATTTCTGGTCTTTCCTATATTCCGCATCATCGTGGTGAAGCCGGAAGACATAGGCACCTTCGAATTCAGCAGCAGATGCGAGCTGCGGTTCAGGTAGAACTCAGGCGTTATGGTCAGCCTCTGGCGGAAGAAACCGAGATCGAGGCCCACATTGAAAGTCTGGTTGGACTCCCATTGCAGTTCAGTGTTCGGTATGCCTGACGGGGTATATCCAGGAGTCACTGTCTCCCCGCTCGGATAGCTGGCTGATTTCAGCAGGTCGAGAGAAGAGTAGCTGGCTATGTTGTTGTTTCCAGCCAGTCCATAGCCCGCCCTGAGCCTCAAGTCTGAAAAGGCATTCAGGTTCTTGATGAAATCTTCTTCAATCAGCCGCCATGAAGCGGAAACGGCAGGGAAGATGCCCCATTTGTGATTTGTGCTGAATTTGGATGAGCCGTCAGCCCTGAGAGTGGCCTGCACTATGTATTTCTCGCCGAAATTGTAGTTCAGACGGGTGAAGAACGAAAGCAGCCTGTCATCAAAATTCACATTCGACGTGATAGCGCCTGGCGTTCCGAGACTCATGTCATCGAGGGCGATGTCATTGTTCGGAAGGTTGGTGACCGACGATCTCACCCATTGCGCGTTGCGCATCACATATTCCTGTCCCAGCATCCATGTGAGCCTGTGGTTTTTCACTTTGTACTCATAGTTCAGCACATTGGATATCTGGAATGTCATATTTTCAGTGTATTGGACACTGCCGCTGATGCTGGAACGTTTGGCTGTCGATGAATTTTCACCGTAAAACTGGTCCCTGCGCGTAATACGGTAGCGGCTTCCGAGATTGCTTCTGAAATACCAGTGCTTGTTGAAGCGGAAGGTGAAACCTGCATTGATCTGGAGATTCCGCGTGACACGGTCGTCCTTTTCCTCGGCTGCCGTGATCAGAGGATTCTGCATGGGATTGGACTCGTCATCCTCGTACAGAGGATCTTCTCCTTCCATGAGTTCCAGATCCGAGCCGTCAATGCCGGCCGTAGGACGGTACTGGAGGATTTGCTCCATTTTGTTGAAACGGGTGCTTTCTTCGGATGTGCCGACTCCCTCGACTTTGTTATATGAATAGTTTACCCTGGCGTTCACTGAAAACCGCTTGCCGCTGTTGTGCGAAATATTGAAAGAGACTGTATGCTTTTCACTTCCGCTATACACCATGGCGCCTTCACTGTTGAAGTACGCATAGCTGAGCCCGTATTTGAGATCTTTCGTCCCTCCTGAGACATTGACCCTGTAATTCTGTGTGAGGGTGGTGCGTCCGAGTGTCAGATCCTGCCAGTCGATGAAACGTCCGGCATAATTTGAATCGCGCTCGATGAGAGAGCCGTATCTGTTCTGGGATGCACGGACTCCGTCTTCCCCTGTCAGGAACCAGCTCCTTTCATAGTCCATAAGAACGAACTCTTCAGAAGAGAGCACAGGAAGTTTCTTTGCAAGCTTGCCGAATCCGACATAGGTGTCGAAGCTGACATTGACTTTCGAATCATCCCTGGCACCGCCGGACTTGGTGGTAATCAGGACGACGCCATTGGCCCCTCGGGCCCCGTAAATGGCCGTGGCAGAAGCATCCTTCAATATATCGATAGTTTCTATGTCGCCAGGGTCCAGATCAGACATTCCGTCTTCCGTAGGAAAACCGTCTATGACGTACAGAGGCTCGTTGCTCTGTGTAATGGACATGCCTCCGCGCACACGGATGGAAACTTCAGCGCCGGGACCGCCTTCCGACTGGACTATCTGGACACCTGCCACACGGCCGGCAAGAGCCTGAGCCACATCGGATGTCGGAGTGCTCATGATTTCTTCTGATTTCACTGATGACACCGAGCCTGTAAGCTCGCTTCTTTTCGATGCGCCATAACCTATGACCACGACCTCGTCCAGCTCTGTATAGTCGTATTTCATGGTGACTTCGAGCGTGTTTCTGCCGTCTACAGGGACTTCTGCCGTCAGCATGCCTATATAAGAAAATTGCAGGATGGCATCCGGGGCGGACTTCATGGAAAATCTGCCGTCGATGTCTGTGATGGTGCCGACCTGGGTCTGTCCCTTGACCATGACGGAAGCGCCTATGACCGGTATGCCCTCTTCATCGGCCACGACTCCTGAGACAGTGATTTCCTGAGCCATAGAAAACATGGGAATCGCCATCAGGAAAAATATCGCCGCCAGTTTAATGTAATGTTTCATCTCAGTAGAACTGTTTAGGATTTTCAGCCTGTCTGAAAATATTACCTGTCCGATCCCCTGGAAATGTCCAGATAGCGTTTCATAGCCTCCAGGTAATAATAGTCGGCATAGTTGAGCGGGGCATCTATCTCCGAGCCATGCGGAAGCGAACCGGTGGAATGTTTCAAGATGAATCCTGCATTAGTCCCTTTCTCCGCCAGATAGGCATCAGATGAGAGCGTTTTGAGAATATTCTTGGCGTACACGAAATATTTTTCACCGTCCTCAGGAACAAATGTGCTCAGTTCTATGAATGCCGATGCCATGACTGCGGCCGCGGAAGCGTCCCTCGGCGTATCGTCCGTGACAGGAGCATCGAAATCCCAATACGGTATCAAGTCAGGCGCGGCATTCCTCTCCATAATCATGTCTGCTATATTCACAGCCTGTTTCAGGAAAAGCGAATCACCTGTCTCACGAAAACAGGAAGTATATCCGTAGACTCCCCAGGCCTGGCCTCTGGACCATGCGGAATCGTCGTTTTTTCCCTGATGTGTCTGCCGTTTCTCCACTGAACCGTCATCAAGATAGCTCACTACGTGCCACGAAGTGAAATCCGGGCGGAAATGATTCTGCATGGTAGTCAAGGCGTGGCGGACAGCTATCTGCTTATAGCCAGGATCACCCGAAAGGCGGCTGGCCATGAACAGCAGGTCCAGGTTCATCATGTTGTCTATGATGACAGGATAGTTCCACGGACCGAAATCCCAGGAACGTATGCATCCTATGCCATCATCGAAACGGGAACTGAGAGTATTCGCAGTCTCGACTATCACATTCTTCACGGTGTCATCCGGTGAAAGACGCCATGCATTGCCGTAGCTGCAGCCTATCATGAAACCTATATCGTGCGAGCCTTCGAATTTCCGTATCGGATACAGCAGATTAGTATACTTCACGGCCTCCTCTTTCAGATTTTCCTTCCCAGTCAGCTCGTATGCATACCAGAGACTTCCAGGGAAAAATCCGCTCGTCCAGTCTATGATGCCGCACGGCTTGAGACGGCCGAGATTTTCTGCAGGAGGATTCGACACCAGAGAATCCACAAATGCAGACTTGTCTTTTTCCAGCTGTGAAGCCAGAAAATCGACATCATATCCGGTCACTGCCGTCCTGGGCATCATGCCTGTGCCATCCAGCTCCCCGGCTGTCATGTCCAGCTGATATGCGGCCGTGTCCAAAGCCCGGCTCACCCATGCTTCATCATCGTTAGCGCATGAAGAAAAGATGGCGGCCGAAAACAATAGAAGCGCCGCGCATGAATTCAATTTCGTTTCAAAGTGTCTGTTCATCATATGGCTGGTTATTAATTTCTGCAAAAATAGTCCGAATGTTTGCGCAAGACTTTTAAATGCGTTGAATAAATTTTTAAAATCGTTGAAAAATCTCGTCTACAATGCCTCTGAAGGCAGTTTATACTCTTTTCCTGAAACAGAATCAGATATCCGCAGCCCTGCCTTCCTGTCTGGATTCATCTGCGCCTCCACTGTCCAGTTCCCGAACCTGAAAATGCAGGTGTCCTCACGGACAATGTCTTCAAAAGCCACATGCCCGTCCTTTACCTGGATGAGGGCCAGTATCCTCACCTTTTTCAGCGGAGCTGTCTTCGCTGAAAGCGACCATTCGGGAGTGAAATCCTCCCCTCTTTGAGCCACGGTTTCATTCACTGGAGCCCAATATCTGTCTGTCTGCGACACTTCCAGACTGTCTGTCGCAAACAACGCTGTCCGCGCATGGAAGCCATGCTCCAGATTTTCGGTATAGAGGACATTCTCCTCAATATCGAAACGTACCGGGCTGTGCAGCAGCCAGTCCCATTCAGCGGCCTCAGAAGCCTCCAGCTCGTCATAAACCAGGACCTTGTCATCACCGAGCATAGCTATATATCTGCGGAATTTCTTCAAAGGAGTCTTCCCGAAACCGTTCTCCACCGACTGCTCCACGCCTGAGGAAGCCATTTTCTCTATCCACATCGGATCTTCACTGACACCGCAGTAAGCATTCGAGGCATCTCCGAGCGCGTATGCGAATCCGTCATCGGCCACAGTTTCCAGAATCTGCCCAAATGCTCCGGAGGTGAAAGGCTGTCCGATGCCATTTACCAAGACCGTGTTATGTCCGCGTGTATGCCTGTACTGCAGAAGATTGTGCGGATCCTGGAAATTCATATAATGTCCGGCTGATCTATAGACCGGGACTCCGCGGAAATGAAGGTTGAAAGCATTCTGGTTCGAATGAGTGTGGCTTCCCGAACCGAACGGGCTGGACCTGAAACTCAGGCTGAGATTGCTATCCGGATCGCGGAGATCAGAATTGGCGAGGAACTCGCCTGAATCTTCGAACCATACGGCCTCCGGTGCATCTGCCGGCAAGTCAGCATTGGCCGGACGGGATTTCCCGCAGGCCATCCTGTAGAATCTGGTTTCCGGCTCGTCGAGATATCTGTCGTTCAGAGAAGAATACCAGGCGGCATACGGGTCTCCGGTTTCGCGTGCCAGCATGTCGGCATAGGCGCTTCTGATACGCAGAGGTTTGGGATTCATCTGTTCGTGGCCGTCTCCGAATCCGGCCGACATCGACCACGGAAGCCAGCTGTAAGCCACTCCGATACCGCTGTTCCTGTACCATGGATGCTGGAAAAAGTCCGTTCCGGCCAGATGGGAGAAAAGCAAGGCCACGTATCCTAACGAAACTGCATTTGCGCTGAAATAGCAGGTGCCGTTGTGCCAGTTCCCGTCACGGTTGAAGCCTGCGGCAGGAGCTTTACTAGTCCAGAGTTCGTAGCTGAACTCCAGATATTCTTCCGCCTCAGGGTATCTGTCGCAAAGCACCAAGGCGCCCTGCAGCATGTGGCGGAAAGTGAACTGCCAGAAATGGTTGTCGAAAAACATGTCCACTTCGTTCTCTCTTATACGAGGCTCGTGCGTCCTGAGGGTGAGCAGCATCAAGTCTTCAATTTGTTTCAATTCATCGTCTGAGAAACGGTCATGGCAGCTCTCGTATGCCAGGGCAAGGGTATACATGAGTTCTCCTGCCTTGAAATCATTAGATATCACAGTCATGTCAGGCTCTGCGCGCAGCAGGCAGCGGATATTCTGCACCATCTTGCCGGCATAGAGCTCCCTCTGCAGCATCCTGTAAGCAGTGTAGAGGTTCTGGTTCATGTCGTACATCTGCGTAATGCGCCTGAACGGCAGAGTGTCATTCCTGAAATCGGAAGCCAGAGCCGTCCTGGAATCCGATATCATGGACTCGAACTCGGGATGCCGTCTCATGGCTTTACGCGCTTCCGGCAGACTGTCTTCAAGGAAGCAGTAAAGCCGGGAGCCCTCTGCAGGAATATTTTTCCGGAATACATCATACGGAGGGGTCACGAAGACAGGAGTATCTTCCGCAATGCTGAAAGTGAAAGTCCTGCTCCAAGGAAGGGTCTCCCCGCCGGCAGAGACTCCGCGGAAACGCCAGTGCCAAGTCCCGGACGCAAGCTCCATGTGTGCGTTGAAGATATTCCAGGCCGCCGGTTCGGATGTGATGACGGTGCTGTCTTCGAAATGTTTGTCCATAGACATCTGGAACTGCATGAACTCTGTCTGCATCATGCAGAGAGGGACTTTGAGAGGCACAGGATTTATGCATATTATATCGCCTTGCTGAGGATAAGGCTCCGACAGGTATTTTTCATGGATGGCTTCTCCTGCCGCCGCCAGCGGCAGCAATGCCGCCAAGATGAATGAAATTATTTTCATATAGCAGATGTATTTTAAATTCAAAAAACTGCAATGCGGCGCGGCTATGCCACTATTAACTAACCTCAAACTTAAACTGATGCATGACTTTCCCCGCACTGCAGTATATATGGGAGGACTTGCATGCGGACTCGTTCAACGAATCCTCTAAAGAGGCAGTTCTCTGAAATTCACTTCGTTCTTTTCATCGAACTCATGTTAATTTATGGACGTCCCGTAATCTGCGGAGCTGAATCAGACATTTCATGTATAATCCATTCGCCGTCTATCATGTCATAAAGGACTGAAGAACCCTGCTCATGCCTTTGATATACCTTGTCCCCTATTTCCACATCTCCGCCGCCATAGTCGAACACTGTTCCGAATCTGGTGTTCTCGACTCTCAGCGATGCCGGCTTAGATGCATCCATCTCAGCCTCTATCACCCAGTGGCCATATATGAAACGATTCTTGTCTCTCCTGACATTCAATGTATCTTCTGTGCCGTCCGGCAATATCCTGATGACCGTCAATATCCTGTTCGCCTGGCATGGCTCGAATGCAGCCGTCAGATGCCACTGGTTCGGGTATTTGTCTTCCTGCCCAGGCTTCACCAAAGACATGTCGGGAGCCACGGCAAATTCGTCAGTCTGGGAAATCGTGCATGGATAATTGCTGAAAAGCTGTGCCATGGAGGTGAACTGTTTATCTTCATAGCGTGTAGTCAGAATATGATTTTTCCGGTCAATTCTGAACTCCACTGGGCTGTGCAGCAGCCAGTCCCAGCGTACAGGCTCCGAAGCCTCCAGTTCATCGTAGATAAGCACCACGTCCGGATGCAGCAGGAAAATGTGGCGGCGGTACTTTGTGAGCGGAGTCTCCCCGAAGCCGTTCTCAGCAGTCTGCGAGATGCCGGCATTCTCGAAATTCTTCTCCCACATCGGATATTCGCTTATGCCGCAATATGCATTGGAGGCATCTCCGAGGGCGTATGAAATATGATCGCCATTCAGCATTCTGACGATATTGCCGTAGGCACGGGTAGTGAAAGGCTGTCCGATGCCGTTGACGAGGATGGTGTTGTGCGCCCTGGTGTGGCGGTAAGACATGAGGTTGTGAGCATCGCTGAAATTCAGGTAATAGCCTGTCGAGCGGTATACCGGCACGCCGCGGAAATGAAGGTTGAAGCTGTTCTGGTCCGCCAGGGTGTGGCTTCCCGAGCCGAAGGGACTCGACCTGAAACTCAAGGAAAGATTCCTGTTCGTGTTCTGCAATGCCGAGTTAGCCGCCATCTGGCCTATATCCTGCATCCACAGAGCCTTGGCGGCCCCTTCCGGCAGCGGTTTTACATTCGGGTATGCAATATGTCCGCGGGCCATGCGGTAAATCCTCATTTCAAAATCGCCCCGGACCGTCCTGTTCAGATGGCTGGCGTACCACTGAGCGTAAGGGTCGCCGGTCTCCCTGGCCAGAAAATCAGCAAATGCGGCCCTCTGCCTGTCCGGAGTGAGCTGACGCTCGTTCTGATCCCCGAAGCCAGCGCTCATGGTTCCTACAGGCCAGTTGTATAGAAGGGCTTTGCCGGCATTCCTGTACCATGGATGCTGAAGGAAATCCGTGCCTGTCATATAAGAGAACAGGCTTGGCACATACCATAGAGTAGTGACATTGGCAGTGAAATAGCCTGTGCCGTTGTGCCATTCGCCATCCCGGTTGAAGCCTGACGCCGGAGCCCTGGCTGTCCAGAGTTCGTAGCAGTACTCCAGCATCTCCCTGGCGGCGGGATCTGTGTCAGCGAACATAAGGCCTATCTGGAGCATCTCCCTGTAGCCGCGCTGCCAGAAGTGGTTGTCGAAAATATGAGTCTCTTCGGAGCCTGTCCGCTGGAAGAAATGGTGATATTTCGCCTGGGACATGACGAGTTCATGGATTCTTTCCCTTTCCTCAGGCGTCAGCTGTTCATAACACACATCATAAGTATGGAGCATCAGATACATGAAGTCTCCAGCGTAAAAGTCATCCTGCTTCATCATAGATTCATCCGGTCCTGTCTGGAGCAGAGAGCGTGTGAAAGCCAGCATCCTGTCCGCATACTGTCTGTCTCCCGTAGCGCAGTACGCAGTGTGCAGATGCTTGGCCATCAGAGCCATCTCCTTCACTTTTTTACGGGGATCGGGAACAGAATCGGCGGCCGATTTCAGACCGAGACCGGCCCTGTGGAGAAGTTCCTTGTATTCCCTGTGCTTGGCCACTGTATCCGAGGCGGACTGAAGTTCATCGGCTATAAAGCAGTAAAGTCTCGGATATCCTTTCGGCATATTCTTGTAAAATTCACTGAAGGGCGGGGTGACGAACACAGGCTCATCTCCAGTAATCACGAAAGACCATGTCTGGCTCCAGTCCCCGGCTTTCCCGTCAGCATCCACAGAGCGCAGACGCCAGTGCCATGTTCCCTTTTCCAATTCACGATGCGGATTGAACATGCACCATGGCTTAGGATCTGAGGTGACAGTGGACTTGTCCTTGAAATCCGGATCTTTCGACAGCTGGAACTGGATATTTTCTGATGTCTTCAGCGACTTGGGAGCAAGCAGCGGAGCAGGGTTCAGGTAAACCTGGTGAAAAGGCTGGGGATAAGGTGTCTCCCTCACATTCTCATGAACCCTTTCCGGGGCGGATTCATGAGCGGCGGCCGGCATGGCAGAAAAAAACAGCATGAAAGCGGCCTGCACAGACAAAACAAAAATTCTGGACAGATTCATATTCTATAGTGTCATTGATTCCGTGATTATGACTGCAAAATTAGAGTTCCGTTCCGGCTCAGGCTTTAGAAACTGTCCAATAATTTTTCGAAACTGTTGAATAAATCCTAACTTTACCATTGTTATGAAACATTCCGCCATTATTTCCGTCTTTGCCCTTCTGGCCGTGTCTTTCTCCACGGCCAATGCCGATGACATATACTTCACCCATATCGGAGAGAAAGAAGGACTTTCCCAGAGCACTGTGCTGGACATAGAACAGGACACAAAAGGCAACATGTGGTTTGCCACATACAACGGGCTCAACCTGTACGACGGATACACATTCACGGTTTTCAGGCATGATGACAGCGACAGCACATCCATAGCCAGCGACATCATCAGGACCGTCGCCATGGATGAGGGCGGGCGCATATGGGCCGGGACATACTCAGGGCTGTCATTATATGACCAGGATGCAGAACGTTTCCGGAATTATTCCATTTCATCCGGAGGACGGCAGACTTCCATAGAGCATATAGCCGCCATGGGTGACGGCAGGCTGCTTCTGGGGACATCTTCCGGGCTGAGAATATTCGATATCAAGAAAAAACAGTTCTCTATTCCGGATTCTGTCCCCGATCTGTCCAGTGATGAAATCACATCCATGGCAGGAAATACGGACATCATATTCATCGGGACGAAGAAAGGACGTCTGATCAGAATATCAGCTGACGGGACAGCGGCCGAAGAAATGCGTGTCCCGTTCTTCAAAGGGAACAGAGTCCAGGCTCTTTTCATTGAAAAATCCTCTGTACTATGGGCAGGCACAGAAGGCTACGGCCTGTTCAGAATAGATCTTGAAGACTGGTCTTTCCAGCATTTCAGCACCGGAACACACAAAATATCATCCGATTACATACGGTCCATATGCCCAGATTCTGACGGAAATCTGTGGATAGGGACATTCACATCTCTGAACGTTTTCGACCCGGCTTCCGAAACCTTCAAAATATACGAAAGCGACCCCGTGCAGCCGGGAAGCCTGTCACAGTCATCTGTCAGGGCTATATACAAAGACTCTCAGGGAGGCATGTGGCTCGGAACTTATTTCGGCGGAATAAACTATTGGCATCCCCTGACACGCAGATTCTCTTCCATCAGCAACATCCCATACAGAAATTCACTGAACGACAACATAGTCAGCTGCATAGCTGAAGATGGAGACGGCATCGTATGGATAGGGACAAACAGCGGCGGAGTGAACAGGTACGACCCTGCCTCAGGCAAATTTTCTTTTTATACCATGGCAGACGGACTGGGGGCCAATGATATAAAGTCGCTGTACATCGATGAACACTATGTCTATGCCGGAATGCACCATGGCGGACTAGGCATCATCAGCAAGGACAGCGGGCATATAGAAAATTATGCAGAAAAAGGAGGGAATGTATATTCAGTGCTTCCATACAAGGATGGAGCTATGCTTCTCGGCATGGTCAACGGGAACATTTACAGATTTTCGTTGAAAGGCCATAGCTATCACCCGATAATCGACACCGGCACAGGCAAGCCTGTCAGCACCGGGAAGCTTATCACCCTGAAATGCGATTCGCGAGGGCGTATATGGACAGGCACTGAAACAGGCCTGAAGATTTTCTATATGAATGATGACAGAGCCACGCCAGCCAGCATCATGCCTCAGGCCGGAGAGCTGGATGCAACTTTTGTAAATTGCATACATGAGACAGAGGACAGAAAGTTCTGGATAGGCACAAGAAATGGACTGTATTGTTTCGATGAGAGAGAAAAAAATCTGGCACATTATACAATGAAGGACGGGCTGCCCGGAAATGTCATATGCGGTATTCTCGAAGACGGGAAAGGCAGGCTCTGGATAAGCACAGGAAACGGGCTCAGCTGCTTCGAACCGGGAAAACGGCTTTTCAAAAACTATGTCTCGTCCGACGGGCTTCCTGGAAACCAGTTCAACATCGGCTCATGCTGCAGGACTGCAGACGGGAAAATGTATTTCGGAGGCATAGACGGCATCACCGTATTCGAGCCTGACAAAATGCCGGAAAACCATTTCATCCATCCGGTAAATATCACAGGCCTCTATGTGTCCAATTCGATGGTCAAGCCCGGCGACGGCACAGGCATACTTTCCCGCCATATCGGCAACACCTCATCCATCAAACTTAAAGAAGGCAATTCTTCGTTTACTCTGACATTCTCCGTACCCGACTACGTATCATGGAAAGAGAACAGATTTGCATATAAACTCGAAGGGTTTGAAGAACGATGGAATATAGTTTCAGATCCCATACGCGCGGCCACATACTCCAATCTTGAGCCTGGGAAATACCGGTTTCTGGTCACTGCGGCCAACAAGGACGGAATATGGAACGAAAAGCCGGCCAGCCTTGAGATCATAGTGAGGCCGCACTGGTACAACACTGCATGGTCCAGATTTGCACTTCTATGCATAGTGCTGGCTCTGGCATACATTGCCGCGAGATATCTGTGGATCAGAAAAAAGATGAAGATGCAGCTCGCTTTCGAAAAAGTGGACAAAGAGCGTATCAGGGAAGTAAACGAAATGAAAATAAGGTTTTTCATCAACATGTCCCATGAAATCCGCACGCCTCTGACCATGATTTCGGCCCCGCTGCAGGAACTTCTGTCCAGAGTCAAGGACAAATGGGAGCTGAAGAGGCTCAGATACATGGAAAAGAATACAGACAGACTTCTGTACCTTGTAAACCAGCTCATGGATTACCGCAGGGCAGAGATGGGCGTGTTCCATCTGAAAGTCAAGAAAACGGAGCTGCAGCCGCTGCTGGAAAAGATATTCGGCTACTATATGGAAGCCGCGGAATCTGAAAAGATAGATTACAAAATAGAATCCACACTGGAAGGAAAAGAAATATGTTTCGACGGCCAGTATATTGAAATGATTCTGAACAACCTGCTGTCCAATGCCTTCAAATATACCGCCCAGGGACAAAGCATAACGCTGTCAGCATGCATAGAGGATGACAGGTGCGTTCTGAAAGTAAAAGACACAGGCGCTGGAATAAGCCAGGAAAAAGCCGGGCACATATTCGAAAGGTTCTACCAGTCTGACAGCGGCCATGTGGGCAGCGGCATAGGGCTGGCTCTGGTAAAGAATCTTGCGGAGCTGCATCATGGAGGTGTCTCTGTGGACAGCGTTCCGGGAAAAGGAAGCTGTTTCACAGTCTGGTTTCCTGCTGAAGCATCTGCCTACCTGCCGCATGAAATGGAAAATGCTGACGGACACTCTGAAGAAACCGTCTACTCATCGAATCCGGCAAGAGTGCATGTACGGAGCATTATGGATGACAGAGACGCCGCATATGACAGTGATGCAGGCTCTGCTGAAAATGAGGCCGGATGCATTGCGGCGGTGGCCGCACCTGAAACTGGAAGTGCCGGCCAGAAGCCAAGGGTGATGGTCGTAGAAGATGACAGGGATATCAGGGAATATCTTTCTGCCGGGCTGTCGGAAGAATTCGATGTGGCTGCGGCAGAAAACGGGCAGGAAGCTGTAAAGACGATGAAAAAATGGCTGCCGGACATCATACTTTCCGATGTGATGATGCCTGTGATGGACGGGATCAAGCTATGCCGGACTGTGAAACAGAATATAGAGACCAGCCACATACCCGTCATCATGCTTTCGGCCAAGTCGGATATAAAATGGCAGATGGAGGGACTGGAGGCCGGTGCTGACGACTATATTCCGAAACCGTTCACCCTCGCCATAGTGACAGGGAAAGTCAAAAATATGATACGGACCCGGATAAGCGCCATCAGACATTTCGCAGAAGCGGCAGACGTGAAACCTGAGACGATGGCCCTCAACAAGCTCGATGCGGAATTCCTGAAAAAAGCAGTATCGACGGTAGAAGCACATCTGGATGATTCCGAATTCTCTGCCGACATGTTCGCCGAAGCCATGAACATGAGCCGGTCGAACCTTCATATAAAAATGAAAGCTCTCACCGGCTCATCATCAATGGATTTTATAAGAAAAATCAGGATGTCGAAAGCATGCGAACTTCTGAAGGACGGCAGATACAGCGTGGCCGAGGTCAGCGACATGGTCGGGTACAGCTCGCCGGCATACTTCACCACCAGCTTCAAGAAGCATTTCGGATGCCTTCCTTCAGAATATAAATGAGAAGTTATTCCGGGATGAAGCGGAAGTGGCGGGCACGGCCGGGGCCAGGATGGTTTTCCATCCATTCACGGAGCATGGCGCGGTGTTCTTTCACTATGTCAGAATAGCGTGCGTCCACTGCCAGATTCACCATCTCGCCCCTGTCTGCCTCCATGTCGTAAAGCTGCTCACGATACTGGCCCTTGTCATAAAGGACGTATTTGTATTCAGGAGTGCGCACCATCCAGCCGAGGGTGCCGGCAGTCTGGTTGAAATTCGTCTCAGTCACGACATAGTCACGCAGATGAAGAGAAGCATCTCCTGACTCAGCCACGTCCCTGATGCTGAGGCCAGACCTTCCTTCAGGCACTTCAGCTTCTGCCCAGTCACATATGGTAGGCATGAGATCCACACCGTTGTTTATAAGCTGCGGGAGGACCTTGCCGGCATTTTTCCCGCCAGGAAGACACACTATGAAAGGTATGTTCGCCACTTCTTCATACAGGACTGTCTTCTGGTTCCACTGATGGGCGCCGCAGCCGTCTCCATGGTCGCTGGTGAAGATGATCACAGTATTCTCCCACAAATTTTGCCTGTCTATTTCATCTACAATCTTCCCGATCTCCGCATCCACAGCCTCCACCAGCCTGTAATATGCATAGCGGTAGCGCCTCCAGTCATCCGGGCGGAAATCCTGTGACGGATACAGGGCATAGCTCTGACGTTTTTCGAACTGCAGCACGGAAGCATCATATGGATTCACAGCATAATTGGCCGGCAGGCATGGACAGTCCTCCAAAGTAAAATCAGGAATATGCGCAAGCGGAGTATTCTGGTTTCTGGCGAACTCGCAGATATTGTGAGGATTGATATACGAGGCCACCAGGAAGAACGGACGGCCATGATCCTCCCGGAGATAGTCTATGCAGGCCTCGGCCAGGCCTATGTCGGTGTGGCCGTGCAGATTCCGGAATCCGAATGCAAACTCCGACGGCAGATCCACAGTATGAACATGCCATTTTCCGGCATATGCGCAGTCATATCCTGACTCGCCCACCAACGTGCCGAGAGTCTTGTTCTGCAATGAATCCGGGATAGGGATATCGTTCTCGATGATTCCGGTTTCGCTCGGCATATATCCTGTAAACATCGCGCCTCTCGCAGGACCGCTCAGAGGCATGGCGCAGTAAGCATTCGTAAATCTGATGCCATGTTCAGCCAGCCTGTCCATATTCGGCGTGGACACATCCATGTTTCCTGCACAGCTCATCGCCGCCGCGCACTGCTGGTCTGTCATGATATAAATGATGTTCGGCCTGTCTCCTGCGCGTTTAGCGGCATCCGACGGAGCCTCTGCATACAACATTCCAGGCACAGCGGCCGCCACAGCAGCCGGCAATGCCCTCAATAAACCCTTGTCTGCACTTTTCTTCATATGAATCTCGATTTAACAGCATTTCCAGCAAATTTAGAAAATCTATCCGGGGAAACAAGCAAGAAAAACGCATGAGTGCTCCCATATGGAGCGGTTAAGCGGCATTGTATTCCGGAAAATATTATATTTGCGGTCCATTTGGATGACAATGCTATGGAAGAGATAGACACCAGGACCAGGGAAAGAAAGATTTTCCAGGTCACCATCATAGGGAGCATCACGAACCTGCTGCTTCTGGTTTTCAAGTTCGCGGCAGGCATTATCGGACAGAGCGCCGCGATGATAGCAGATGCAGTGCATTCGCTGTCTGATTTCATCACCGACATCATCGTGATCATCTTCGTGAAGATAGCGAACAAGCCGCAGGACAAGGACCACGATTTCGGACATGGGAAATATGAGACATTGGCGACAGCCATCATAGGACTCATCCTCTTTTTCGTCGGGGCCGGCATATTCTGGAACGGGGCGAAGTCGATCTGGGGCTTCCTGCATGGTGAGGCATTGGAAGAGCCCGGCATGATAGCATTGTGGGCGGCATTGATTTCCATCGTGTCGAAAGAAGCGTTGTACCAGTACACCAGGATAGTCGGCGACAGAATGAACTCGAAATCCGTGGTGGCGAATGCCTGGCATCACAGAAGCGACGCGCTCTCGTCGATAGGAACGGCCGTCGGCATTGGCGGAGCCATCCTTCTGGGCGAGAACTGGAGAGTGCTGGACCCGGTGGCTGCCGTAGTGGTGAGCTTTTTCATCATCAAGGTGGCGTACAAGCTGTTCAAACCTTGCATCGACGAACTGATAGAGGCTTCACTGCCGGATGAGACAGAAAAGGAAATCACGGACATACTGCTGTCGTTCCCGCAGGTCAGCAGTCCTCACAACCTGAGAACCAGACGGATAGGGAACAACTGCGCCATAGACGTCCATGTAAGGATGGACGGGAAGATGACAGTGGAGCAGTCGCATGCCATCACGCGCGAAATGGAGACTAAGCTGAAGGAACTGCTCGGCAGCGGAGCTTTCATCAGCATCCATGTCGAGCCTGTAAAGCCGGAGCCGAAGAACAGATAGTCTGCCGCCGGGCATAGGATGCGCCCTCAGGCTTCCGGCGATTCAGCCTGCTGCAAGTCTTTCGCCCGGACGTAGCCGCGGAATCTTTCCAGGGCCTCTGCCAGGCGTGCGCGCGGACATGCCAGATTCCAGCGCTGGTATCCCTCGCCTTCCGGGCCGTACATGGAGCCTGCATTCAGCCATATCCCGGCCTTGTCTTTCAGGTCTTCCTCCAGAGCCTCCGATGTCATGCCGAGGATGCCGCAGTCCATCCATGCCAGATATGTTCCTTCCAGCCTGGCCACCGGAAATTCCGGCAGATTCTTCCTGCAGAAATCCAGCATGAAGTCATAGTTCCCTTTCAGATAAACCAGAAGCTGCTCCAGCCACTCTTCGCCTTCGTTATAGGCTGCTATGGTGGCGATGACGCCGAAAGGATTCACATCGCATACTTCGTTTATGTTTATGGCCCTGTCTATCTTCGCACGTATTTTCTCATCTGCCGCGACTATGTTCGCTATCTGAAGCCCGGCTATGTTGAAAGCCTTGCTCGGAGATATGCAGGTGGCGGAATTCATGAGGAAATCTTCTGAAAGCGAAACGAACGGGATGTGCTTGGACTCCGAATAGACCAGCTCGCAATGAATCTCGTCGGAAATGACGAAAACTCCATGCTTTCTGCAGATCTCCCCCATTCTGGCCAGTTCCTCTCGCGTCCACACACGTCCGGACGGATTGTGAGGACTGCAGAGGATGAAGACTTTCACCTGCGGGTCGGCGGCCTTGGCCTCGAAATCGTCGAAATCTATGGTGTACGTGTCTCCTGTGCGTATCAGAGGGCATGATGCCGCCTCGCATCCGTTGTTCCTGATGGAAGAATAGAAACAGTTGTAGACAGGTGTCAGGAGCAGGATCTTGTCGCCGGGCGCAGTCATCGCTTTCAATATGGCAGAAATGGCCGGAACGACACCGGAAGTGTATATTATCCAGTCTTTTTCAATGTGGAGGCCATGCCTGCGTCCGAACCATCCGATGACTGAGTCATAGTATTCCTGAGGTACTTTCGTATAGCCGAAAATGCCATGCTCCACCCTTTTCTGCAGGGCATCCGTCACAGGCTTCGCCGTCCTGAAATCCATGTCTGCCACCCAAAGCGGCAATACCCCTTTCGGGGCGTTGTCCCATTTATATGAATTCGTCCCTCTGCGCGGGACAATCTCGTCGAAATCGTATTGCATATATTCGTTTTTAACGTCAATCCAAGAAATTATTCTGTCCAGCGCCGGGATTCCGTAGAGCTGACGTCACTATTTCTTCGGAATCATTGGCCGTCATGGCCATCATGGCAGGATCAAGCACTCCTGCGGATTTCTATTCTGCAGTCGGCAGGAGCCTTGATGTTCTCGTCTATAGTCACGGAGCCTATGCTGTCGGCGACGATATGGCCAGACATAGGATTCTTGATATTCGTGACAGCTCCGCGTATATCGGCATTCACAGTGCTATATTCGAATGCCCTGTCGCACGAAGGGTCGAATGTGCAGTTCTCCAGGACCAGGTCATGCGCATAGCAGAGGGGCTGCTCCCCGCTGATATGGCAGTTCACCAGACGGAGATTCTTCGAATGCCATCCCAGATATTCCCCGTTCAGCTCGGAATCATAGATGGTGACGTTCTCCACCTCCCAGAAAGCGTCCTTCGTGGTGATCTTCGCATGGTGTATCTCGACATTCTTCACATACTGGAAGACATATTTGCTGTCGCTTTCCAGTCCGTCCACGTATATGTTCTCGCTGAACATGAACGGATACGTGCCGTCATGCAGCTTCAGGTTCTTCACCCTGATGTCACGGCATCTCCAGAAAATCTCGTCGGCATCGTTGATCACGACGTTTTCTATGTCGATATCGTGCATCTCGCGGAACATTTTCGGTGCGTCTATCACCGTATCGGACATTTTCAGATGATCGGAGTACCATAGCGCCGACCTGCCTCCGACAGCGAAATAACAGTTCCTGATGGAGAAGCCATGGACATGCCAGAAAGGATAGTTTCCTTCGAAACGGCAGTTCTCTGCCTCGATATTGCTGCATTCCTTGATGGCGGATTCGCCCTCCCGGATGATGACATTTTCCAGACGGAGGTCATGAGAGGCGAAAAGCGGCCTCTCTCCGCCGAATTCCTGATTTGCTATCGTTTTCATAATAAAATCTCCTGTAAAAATTTTTCCATCCCGCCCGCAGTGTCCGCACCGGGACGGGAGCATTCCAAATCACGATGCAAAATTAAAGCAAAATCAGGAAACTGATGTATATCTTTTACCGAAGAATGTACCGGAAATCCTGTAAGGCCGGGAGAACGGAACGTTTCGCAGGGCACAGGCTATTTTTTCTTCCCTGTCCGTTTTCTGGGATTAGCCGGAAACCAGCCTTTCTTCACACGCTTTTCCTGTTCGAAAAGCTCCAGAATAGACCAGAAAGAAGAGAATGCGGCCACTCCTGCGATGGTAGACCATACCATGCTGTCAATGAAAAGCGAAAGCGCGGCAAAACCGATGCCCGCCAGAAGGAAAAGCCACCAGCAGCCTTTCCCGAGATGATACTCCGCCTTGATGACCAGAGGGTGGCACACTCCGATGATCAGGAATGTGCAGAGCCCGATGATGATTCCTGAAAAATTCATTTAAGTTTCGATTTAGAATCGCAAATTTAGCTATAACTGTGAAGACCGCCAAGAAAATAATTCACTCCGAAATAAGTAACCAGCACACAAAGGAAAGCCAGCACGCAGAACCAGTGGAAAAACCGCGGATTCGAAAAAACTTTCAGGCTCCGGCCGTGAAGGGCGAAAGAATACACCAGAATCGTGATCAGAGCCCACACCTCCTTAGGATCCCAGGCCCAGTACCGTCCCCATGATACATTCGCCCAGACAGCGCCGAGGAATGTGCCCGCCGTCAGGAAAAAGACTGCCGGATAGAGAATGGCCAGGGACATGTCGGCCGCATCTGCCATACCGGTCCTTGAACGGCCGTGTTTCACCAGAGCCATGACTCCGTTCAGCATCACCAGCCCCAGCAAGGTATACGAAATCATCATCGTCATCACATGGACTGACAGCAGCGGAGAGGACAAGACCGGCATCAGGTAAGCAATAGCCGGGTCAGACTCCCCTATCGAAGCCACCAGAAGCGCAAAGCCTCCCAACAGGAAAGCAAAAGGCAATATCATAGGGAACTTCCTCTGTATCAACGTGCCCAGCATCATAGTATGCCAGGCCAGAAGCAGCATCACCTCAAATCCGTTCGACATCGGGACATGGGCGGAAATGTACCACCGCAGCCCCATCACCAGTGTCAGATACAGAAAAACGACCCCTGACAAGGCTGCGCCGGCAAATCTGAGGCCTCTGCCGAATCCGGAAGACAGACAGTATACGATAAATAATATTATGCCTGCGGCAATGCACACCATCGAAACGGTCTTCGGCCGTTCAATGACATTGTATAGCCGCTCCGCGGCAATGCGGGTGTCGCCAGGAAGCAGGCCTTCTGCTGTTTTCTCCTGATATTCACGGATTTTCGCAAATATATTTCCAGCCTCAGCGAAGTCTTTCCTGACAATGGACTCCCCTGCGAGGCTCATCACCTTGCGGACGAAAAGCCATTGGTCCGTATCCATTCCTGCCGGAAGCCTGTCCACGGAAGAATACCATCTGACGGAGCCTGCATCGTCCAGTATCGGGAATATCTTCAGAATCTCGGCTGTACATACAAGCATCGCCGCTTCCTGTTTTTCCCGGGCTTTTTTCAAGGACTTCGCGGATGTACCGGAATCCTGCTGCAGTGTCTCGGACCAGCTGTCAGGAAAGAATATCCATCCTGTAAGCACCTGTTCGGGGGTCATGCCCTTATATGAGGCCTTTCCGTAAAGCTTCATGGTGAAATCCCTGGCCAGGGTCTGGACAGGACATATCCTGTCGTTGTAGTAAATGTACATCCGGCCGTACTCTTCCGCGGTTTCTTCAGGAAGGCACTTCAACGGCACCGATGTCCTGGCCTCCGGTCTTTCATCCTGGAGTCCGGATTTCGCTCCGGCATCGGCCGCCGCAATGAAGCATAAAAAAAGCACGGATGCCGAGGCTTTCCGGGAAATCCGTCTGAGCACAGTTCTGAAATGACTGTCTTTCTGGAAGAAAAAACCGGCCATGGACAGCAGGAGAAGTGCATAGCCTGTGTATGTCACAGGCACGCCGACCGGGTCATGGCTGACAGAGAGAGTGGAGCCTCGTCCGTCTTCATCATAGCTGGACTGATAGAATCTATAGCCACGATATCTGGCAATCCTGTTCATGGCCACAGCGAATTCAGTTTCACTGTCCCCATCCTGAATTTTCAGTGTGCTGACATAGTCCACCGGCGCATATGTGCCCGGATAGTACTCTATCTCAAAGTTTTCCAACGACACTGTGAACGGGAAAGGCTCTGCTTGCATATCCTCCGTCACAAATTCCGAGGCCGGCCCGTCCCCGACTCTCAGATGAAGGGCGCCCTGCACCCCGTCAATGCGGGTAATCAGAGCGCCTGACAATATAAAAACAAATGCAAGATGGATTCCTGATGTGGCGAGCTGCCTGCATTCAGTCCTCGTTACGTAAAATGCCAGTCAGGAAACTGCCGCGACTGCCCAGAGAACGATGAAAGGGACTGAATGATAGCCCCGCAGCATGGCCGCCTCTGTGCCGGAATACTTTTCCAGGACAGTCATGGCGGCCATATAGAGGGCCAGTACGGCTATCGAGCCGAATGAAAGGTACTTGCAGATTTTTTCAAACATACAAATTCGCAGGATCAGATAGAGTTTATAAATTCTACTATGGCATCGCGGTCATCCTTGCTCAGCTCCCGGAATTCCTCCACAGATGCTCGTGCATGGCTTTCCTGCGCTCCGTGCCACATGATGGCCTCGATGACATTCCTCGCCCTGCAGTCATGCAGCCTGTCCTGATGTCCGGAGCATACGAGAGACAGTCCGCGGCCCCACAGAGGAGTGGTCCTGCACCAGTCTCCCCTGATGTCGTTTTTCATGTACAGCTTGTGCTGCATCATGTCGCTGTACGGCCAGATGGTCTGGTGAGGATAGCGTGGAAGCTCGTTCCCCTTGAAGAAAAGGTTCGGATCGTTGTAATTGTCCTCCCCGGTAGTCCAGGACGGCCTGTGGCAGGAAGCGCATCCTATCTGGCGGAACAGTTCGCGGCCTCTCTGCACCTTAGGGTCATCCAGATTCCTGGCTGCAGGCACTGCAAGACCCCTGTGCCATATCATCAGGTTCGTGTATTCCTCATCGGACATTTCCACCGGAAGGTCTTGCGACATCAGGAAGCTGTAGATATCCTTTTGCACATCACCGGTATTCCATTTGTCCTTATAGTCCGGGAAATAGGTATCTATGAAATGGTAGAAACCTTCCTGCACATCCGGATCCTGCGAAGCGGTATTGGCGTAAGCCGCGGTCATATAATGGTATCTGCGGTCCGAGCGGGTCACATTCGTGATATTCCAGATGGCATTGGCCCCAGGGCCGTCCTGAAGTGCTCCACGGCTGAGAGCGTATGTGAAACGGAACGGATGCTGCTCCCCGTCTCCCTGGAGAGTGTTCGAATATTGCTTCACCCATTCGCCGTCTTTGAAGAAAGCCGGATTCACATATTCCGAAGCATCAAGGCCATGTTCCTTGAAATATGTTTCAGAATCCGCATACTGGGCTTTCAGATCTTCATCCGGTATGGCATCCAGCAAGCCGCTTCCATAGATACCGATAGTAGACTCAAGGCGTATGCCGACCTCATCCACTGTCAGATCCACGGTCTGGCCGTTTCTGCTGGCTTGGACAGGTACATAATATGCGTCCGCAGGAATGGTCACTTCCGGATAGATGAGGCCGTATGTTTCTCCGTCAGGGAACTTGTTTCCCCATTCATCAGTGTAGTCGAGCCAGTTTATCTGGATTTTCTCTTCGTCCAGCGGAGCTTTGAACGGAGCTATAGCCTGGGTTTGAGGCATTCCTGTGAGAGATGTCAGGTATGCTCCGGTCTGTTTGTCATAAAGCACGAGAAGATAGCCGTTTCCCATCTCGTCATAGCGGTAGGAGGTCGTGCGCTTGCCATGGCCATAGCCCGGATGGCACATCAGGCAGGATGTTCTCAGATACAGGGGCCCGAGTCCGTCGAACGGCTCTGATGTAGGTCCGAAATTGTGCTCGAATATCATTTCGCCATGCTTGAAGTCCTGGACCAGGCCTGCGTTTTCCACAGCCGGGGTCGGATCTTCGAATGCAGAGGCCGAAACGTTGAATGTAGTGCCGAGTTCTCCGCCGGCGTATGTTTCCACTTCGACCCAGTCAGGGACCGGCTCCGGATCGGTATTGTCCGGAGCGATAGGATCATCATTGCAGCCGGCCGCAAGCATTGTCATGGCCGTGGCGGCTGACACCATTAGAAATAAATTGATTTTCATAGTTTTATCTTAAATTAATTTGATTGACCCGATGCGGGGGTGCCGCATTTCGGGTCAATCTGTCATTGTTCCCGCCAGGGACTATCTGGCAAGTTCGTTTATGGCTGTCGAAAGTGCTGTGTCGAGTTCCTGAATGGCTTCGATAGCTGCCCCGCAGTTTGCGTTCTGGAAGTTTTCGATGAACGGTTCAGGGATGGCCTTGATTTTCGCGATGGCATTATCTATGGCATCTGAAATTCTCTTTTCAAGGTCAGGGTTGACTTCCTTGAAATACGCGCTCAGGGAATTCACTGAATCGTAGTCGCCTTCGACACCTCCATTCCATACATTCTCAATGCTTATCATATTGTCCTCGAAGTCGACTATCGACATGTAGCTGTACGGTGACTCGACATAGTTCGCGTCTTCGCCGGAGTACACCATCCCTATTTTCTGGGATGCAACCTCGTCGGCGATGGTGTTGCAGCCTTCAATGATCCACTGCATGGCCACGACGGCATTTCTGCACGAGCTTCCAGCCTTTCCTGCGTTGAGAAGGTTTTCTCCGTAGCTGGCTCCTCCGGTCATGGTCAGCGGAAGTTCGAGTTCGTCGTTCACTTTTGCATAGCGGTCAGGATTGTGGCTCTCGCCTGCCCATGCGATTTCCATCTGCCAGCATTTGTTCCTGAGATCCCCGGCTACCGCTACGGCATAAGTCAGGTAATCCGAGCATTTGACACCATTGTCGGTTTTGCCTTCGGCAAACCAGTCTGCAGTCCTGTGTTTTCCTTCCCAGAAAAGAACGTATTCGATTCCATGGAATCCGAGAAGTGTAGGTCCCAGTTTCTCTCCGGCATATACATCGCCGTCCTCACCTGAGAGGCCGTTGATCTGGGCCTGGTTCGTCAACGCTTCCTTCAGGCCTGTGAGATCGAGAGGCCATGTGTCGATATGAGGGTCTATTCCGAAGTCAGTGGCGGCTCCCCAGAGGAAAGCTTCCGACTTTTCCCAATAGGCTCTGGCTGTCAGGAATGTCTCGCAAGCCTTGTCGATATTTGCCTGTGTCACGTCTTTCTTGAGAGCTTCGAGGTCTTTCACCAGCTGGTCCGTATAGTCTGAAAGGCTGGTGTAAGTAGGGATGACCGTGTGGTTTACGAAACGGTCGGCAATAGCCATGAAGCGGGCGTCAACGCCATCGACGGGATCGAGGTCGTCTCCGCTGTTCTGATCGCATGCCGCAAGGCTGGCAATGGCCAGCGCAGCCACGGCTAAATAAACTGTCTTTTTCATTGTTTTGTTATTTATGTTATTTGGTTTTTTCACTGTTAATGCTTTTTCAATCGGACTATACACTTCATGTCAATGATTGAAATACGCCGCCCATACGATTCCGACTGAGACCGAAGGCTCAGGATTGTACGGAGTTTTCAGGAAACGGTGCGAATATTCGGCCTTGATGCCGATTTCCGGTATAGGGAAATAATTGACACCCACCGCTATACGATGCTTGTTCGTCCAGTCGTTCGGAGTCGTGCCTTCGGCAGGAATATAGGAATCATAATACTCATACCTGCCGAAAAGGTAGAATTTCTGGTTTTTCTCCATGAGCTTGTCTGAAAGAGAGAAGAAGTCGTACCCCGCCTCTACACCGGCCGCCATTGCGGCTTTGCCGACCAGAGAATGCGAATACGGGGAGGAAGTGGTATGGTTCTGGGTGGAATTGCGCCTGTTTATGTAGTCGATATCAGTCAGATAACCATAGTCGACACTGCCCCTCGCTATAAAATGGTGATCGTTGTATTCGAAGTCGAAAGCGCCTATCATCACTGTGCCTTTGGCTTTCCGGTACTGAGCGGAGGTGTTCGTAGTGATGTCGTTATGGAAGCTGTTTCCTATATATCCGCTCAATCCCATACGGAGTCCCTTGACGGAATAGTTGTCGATTCTGAATGCTCCGGCGATCTGGTTTGCTGGCTTGAATTCATATGGAGATGCAGAGCCGTCGTGCACCCAGCCGGCCGTGGAGAAAAGGGTGGAATTCAGTCCGGCTACCATCAGCGCCTCATATCTCCAGTCTCCAGCGCGGCCCCAGACACTGATTCCCGTCTCATGCCAGGTACATGGCATGATGGTATTCTCGCCTTCAGGCCTGTAGACGGTAAAGAACTGTGTCGGAAGATGGCTGGTATTCGTAAGTCCGACCGGCACGATGATGTGCCCGGCCCTGACATTAAGCTGAGGGAAAAATGATTTTTCGATCCAGAACTGCTCCAGGGCGACTTCGCCTCCGCGTTCTATCTCCTTTTCGAATTCACCGGCTTCTTCGTTTTCGCGTTCCACAGCAGCCTCTACCCCGCCGTGTTCGAATTCGATTTCCATCCCGAGCTTCCATCCTTTCCCGAAGTCATAGCCGAGCATGATGACTGCATGCGGAAGGTCGAACCTGCCGTGCCCCTTGCTGTTCCTGTACTCTTCAGGGTCTGAGTATATGCCGAAATTGTCGCTGTACATGTTGTAAGTCATGACTGCTTCGCCATATCCTCCTATGGTGAAACGTTCTGCAAAACCTTTCTTTCCGGATGAGTTCCTGCCTGACGGCAATGTGTCCTGCACCGGCAGCGTGGCTCCGGAGACTGCGTCAGGTTTCGGTTGTGCTACCCTGGTGACTGCGTCATGTTTCGGTTGTGCTACCCTGGTGACTGCGTCAGATTCCGGTTGTGCAAGTATCTGATTACCTGATATCAACGCACATATTCCAATAGCCGCAAATACATTTCTTGTCTTCATTTTCTGCATTTTTCATTTTCCGGATGCAAAAGTACCGCAGATGTCATCACGCGACAATCGCCATTTATTGCGATTTTTCCAAGCCCGAATCATAACCTATTCTTATCCTGCCCTCCCTTGCGCCATCTTTCCATCTGCATCGTTTTGAGGCCAAAGTGACGCAGATAGTACCGCATCAACAGAAAGTCCTGAGCGATAGTGTCACGAAAAAAGAGTATTTTTGCGACCGGAAAACTGACAACGAGTCATCGCAGGTATCATGAGGAAGCTGGACGAAAATATTGGCCGGAAGGCCACCTGAAAAATGAAAAGAGGGAAGATGAATTTAGCGGAAAAGATAAAAGGGCGTCCGCGCATAAAGGACGGGACGGCATTCGCGGTGCTGTTCACAATGGGATTTTGCCACATGCTGAACGACATGATACAGTCAGTGGTGCCGGCGATGTATCCGTTGATGAAAGAAAGTTTTGGATTCAGTTTCATCCAGATCGGCATCATCACTCTGGTGTACCAGATGGTGTCATCAGTGTTCCAGCCGTTTGTTGGCCTGTATGCGGACAAGCATCCAAGGCCGTATTCTCTGGCTGCGGGGATGTGTTTCACTCTGGCCGGACTTCTGATTCTGGCTTATGCGCCGGGGTTCGCGTCAATACTGCTGGCGGTTTCGGTCATAGGATGCGGCTCGGCTGTCTTCCACCCGGAAGCATCACGGGTAGTCCAGATGGCTTCAGGAGGGAAAAAGAGCCTGGCCCAGTCGATATTCCAGGTAGGAGGGAACGGCGGAAGCGCAATAGGACCTCTGCTGGCGGCACTCATAGTTCTGCCGCACGGTCAGCATGCCGTGGGCTGGATGGCGCTGGCCGCCATGCTCGCATCCATAATCCTGGTAAGAATCGGCGCATGGTACAGCCTGCTGCTGGCACATAAAAAGGAAAGCAGGGAAGAGGTCCGTGTCTTATCACCGGGGCTGCCACGGAAGACAGTACACATCGCCCTGGCCATCCTGGTGCTGATGCTCTTCTCGAAGTATTTCTTCAACGCCTGCATGACGAGCTATTTCACATTCTATCTCATAGAGAAATTCGGAGTTTCCATCCAGCATTCCCAGCTATGCCTGTTCGCATATCTGGCGGCATTCGCGATCGGCACCCTGGCCGGAGGCTTCCTCGGAGACCGTTACGGGCGCAAATATGTGATCCTGTTCTCAATTCTCGGGGCGGCACCGTTCACATTGGCCATGCCATATCTGAATCTGGGCTGGACCATCTTCGCCGCCGTGATGAGCGGACTGGTGATAGCATCCGCATTTTCGGCGATATTGGTGTACGCCACGGACCTGATGCCGGACAAGCTCGGGATGATTTCTGGAATGTTCTTCGGGCTGATGTTTGGACTGGGAGGCATAGGGTCCGCTTTCTTCGGATGGCTTGCCGACGAGACCAGCATAGAATACATCTTCCACATCAGCACACTCCTGCCGCTGCTCGGGATCGTGGCTGTATTTCTGCCAGACATACGGCCTGGCAACTAGAATCCTATTTCAGGAAATCCGCCCTTTGCGGTGAAAAGACATCGAGAAGGATGCCTTCTTCCAGGCAGGTGCATCCGTGCATCTGGTCAGGCTCCACATAATAGCCGTCACCTGGGCCGACCACGGACTTCTGCCCATCGATATCCACTTCGAATTTTCCTGATACCACATATGATGCCTGGCTGTGATAGTGAGAATGCCGCTGGCCCACAGCGCCTTTTTCAAAATGCACCTTGACCACCATCAGCTGGCCGTCATATCCCATGATCTGTCTTCTGCAGCTCTTGCCTGCATCGTGCCATTCGAGGCTCTCCCCGAACTGAAATGTTTCGCTTCTTGTTTTCATCATTGTTTTCACATCAGCCCTGCAGACTGTCTACAAACCGGAATCACAGCAGGGCTGAATCATGACTGCTCGGCACCATGGAAAACTATTTCACCCGTACAAGCTCGTACTTGCGTGAGCCCAGACCTATCTTTTCTGCATGCGCAAGACAGGTCTTGTACTCGGTGTTCGGGTTAGTGTTGTCGAAATGGTCGTGATGATCGTGGAAATCCGGCTTCGACATCTCGTCTGTAAGCTGGCTTCCAGGGAGCGGGGTCTGTTTCAGGCAGGCATCCACGCAAGCCTGGTCGAGAGCCAGAGGGTCGAAAGATGCAAACATACCCACATCGGGGATGATTGGCGTGTCATTTCCGGAATGGCAGTCGCAGGTCGGAGACACATCGCATATCAGGGAAATATGGAAATTCGGACGGCCGTCCACCACCGCTTTCGTATATTCAGCCATACGGCAATTCAGTTCCTTGACAGCGGCATCCTGGGCGAAGTCGATGGCGTCGAAGTTGCATGCGCCGATGCAGCGTCCGCATCCGACGCAGTTCTCCTGGACTACTGTCATCTTCCTGCGCTCAGCATCGAAATGAAGGCCGTCATTAGCGCATTCCTTCATGCATTGCCGGCATCCGCGGCATTTCTCCTCGTCAATGACAGGCTTGCCGTTGCAGTGCTGCTCCTTCTTTCCGGCACGTGAGCCGCAGCCCATGCCTATATTCTTGATGGCGCCGCCGAAACCGGTCATTTCATGGCCCTTGAAATGCGTCAAGGAAATGAATACGTCCGCATCCATGACCGCACGTCCGATCTTCGCGTTCTTCACGTACTCGCCGCCTGCGACAGGCACCTCGATGTCATCAGTACCCTTCAAGCCGTCAGCGATGATGACAGGACAGCCGGCGCTCAGCGGTGTGAATCCGTTCTCCCATGCACAGTAAAGATGCTCCAGGGCATTTTTCCTGCTTCCGGGATATAGTGTATTGCAATCAGTCAGAAAAGGCTTTCCGCCCAGTTCCTTCACCACGTCAGCCACAGCCTTTGCATAATTCGGACGAAGGAAGGTCATGTTTCCCAGCTCTCCGAAATGCATCTTGATAGCCACGAACTTTCCGTCCAGTTCCATCTGCCCGATTCCTGCAGCCTTGATCAGCCGTTTAAGCTTGAATGCAGGCCCTTCATCCGGCTTGCAACGGAAATCAGTATAAAATACTTTTGAAATCTTCTGTGATTCAGTCATATCCAGATCCTTTTGAAAATTGTTGACAGATTGCAAAATTAAAAATAGTTTTGCTGCATCGGAAACTTTTTATCAAAAATTTAAAACCTTCGGCATGCCCCTGGAATGATACGCCATGCAAGTCCCTTCCGAGATGACAGAGTGATGACAGTGATCTCGGAAGGGACACCGATCCTGGCGGGAAACATTGTCTCCCCAAGGCCGTCATTCACATAAAGGTATTGGCGTCCGTATACCGTCTTCTCGCCGTACAGGCCGCTGTTCTCCCTGAATACAAGCCGGCTCGGCTCTAAACCGAAAAAACGGCACTGTGCATTGTGGGTATGCCCTGAAAGCGTCAGGCCGATGTCGGTTTTTCCCAGCACTTCCGCCCGCCAGTGGGTCGGGTCATGCGAGAGCAGAATCTTGAAATCCCCGCCGGCCCCCTCCATCGCCTTCTGCAAATCGCCGTGAGTCGCGAACTGCCGCATCGCCGAAATATTCTCCACCCCTATCACGGAAATGGTGTCTGTCTTTCCGGTGCCCTGACGGGCAATGTCGATATGGGTGTCATCCAGCAGTTTCCAGCCAAGACGCCGCTCCCAGGCCCTGACAGTATCCACTGCCTCAAGCATTTCCTGTTCGGAAGACCAGTCGTTATAGGGACAATAGTCATGGTTTCCCATGACAGAGACGACCCCTTCTTTCGCCCGAAGCTTTCCCAGCACATCCGCATGAGGCAATATCTCTATCGGATGTGTGGTCACCAGGTCGCCGGTAAAGGCTATCAGATCCGGATTTTCCGCATTTATCCTGTCTACTATTTTTTCCAGAGCCTTTCCTCTCGACTTGAACGAGCGCAGATGCATGTCCGATATATGCACTATCCTGCAGCCGTCAAAGGATGCAGGAACATGCTCAGACACTATCTCGACATGATTCACTGCCACCTGGTTTCTCCCTATCAGCCAGCCGTACAATACCGCGGCCGGAGGTATCGCGAGCGCCCACAGACCGTTCAGGAAAACTGTCCCGAAAGATATGCCGAACGCCGAGGCCACGCCTGCAACTATCAGCAGCAACAAGACTGTCGCCAGGCTCACAAAACCCAGCACTGTCAGCACGAAAATGAATTCCATGGCTATCGATAAAATCTGAAAAAATCATTGTTTATTGTAATTTGTCCATAAACTTAAGCGTTCTATCAGCTCCTTTTTGTTGCGTAAGTCAACACTTTTGATAAACAGGATAACTTCCTATCGAGTGCAATTGACTTTTAACAACGCGTACACCTCTCGTAATTGTAGTTGCATTTTTCAGTTCTTTATATTCCACTCCTTCCGGACACAACTCCCGGATCATCTCCTCGATACGGCTCATTGCTCACCTCCTTTCTCCTTCGATATTTTGGCAGTCAAGGTTTTAATAGAATCCATATAGGCCTGCTCCACGGGAGAAAGCGTTTTTACCTGATATTTCCGGTATTCGGCAATAGCTTTCTCTTCGGCTTGTTTATGGGATATGCGCCCTGCACCGGACAACAGCTTTTCGCCGGTCGATGCCAAAATAGTATCCAATTGCTTGATGTAATCAGACATATACATCGGTTTACGCCTGATTGCCTGTATCTCGGCGAAATCGAAATATCCCGATACAAGATTATTCAACACCTTCAGCTCCTTCTCGTTCAAATAATTTTTGGCAATCGTAACATCCGTTTTGGATGGTTGTTCACCGGGAAAAGTCGTCAATCCCATAAACGGTTTGTCTGCATCAGCCCGTTCGTAAATAACCTCAGCGGCCGTATGTCCGTGAGCAGCATAGTGGAGTTTGTTCTGCACAATCTTGAAAAACTTGATAGATTGTTCCGCCTTCGGATCGTAATCGACACTCGTAGCATACAGATCCAGCACCTGCCGATACATAACCTTCTCCGACGAACGGATATCGCGGATGCGATCGAGCAGTTCGCGCCAGTATCCGCCTCCGCCCATCTGTTTCAAGCGCTCATCGTCCATCGTGAAGCCTTTGATCATATACTCTTTCAACCGCTCGGTCGCCCAGCGACGGAAATTCGTGGCAATACGGGATTTTATCCTGTACCCCAGCGATATGATCATATCAAGATTATAAAATGGGATTTCGCGCTCGACTTGTCGGCTGCCCTCTATGCGAACCTGTCGGAAATTCCGACAAGTTGAAATTTCATCTAACTCCTGTTCTTCGTAGATATGCTTTATATGCTCTACTACATTCGTTCGTGAAGTCTGATACAGTTCTGCCATCTGCCGCTGCGTCAACCACAGGTTCTCATTCTCCAAACGAACCTCAATTTGGGTGATACCGTCTTCCGTCTGGTAAATGATAAAATCGTTATTTTCGATCTTTTCCATCGCAATCATTCGTTCGGGACTATCCGGGATATTCCGGATAGTTGCTATTCTACTTTTTTATAATGAGGCTATAATCGCATCAATCGCCGTACGCAGCACGTTTTGACGTGCGACAATTTCGGCAATACGCCGGTTCAGCGCCTCTATATCCACCTTCTCGCGTGTATCGGGCTGTTCGACGTATGACGAAACCGAGATGTTGTAATCATTCTCGGCAATCTTGCCGTTTTCTACCAGACGGGCAAAATGCACATCATCCTTACGTGCAACAAATGCTTCGAGAATCCGTGTGATATTAGAATCTGAAAGTTTGTTCTCTTGCCATATATTATTTTTTATCAATTCCTTAATATCCACTTTCAGCAACTATGTGATACGAATCAGCGTATCGAGTTTCAGTCAATCTCTTTCATCCCTGTTACAAACTGGGGATCAAACAAAGATAACAAAATTGCCGCGGATTGCAAATCCACGGCAAAGATGAAGGGGCAAGTTCATAAAGAAAATGTTCAGGCGAAATTCGCCTGAACTAAACTAAAATCAGTCCGGACTCGGCTGTTTACAGAGTCCAGCCGGCCGTCCAGTTGTCATCAGCAGATACTGCTCCGCTCTGGCCGACTTTGCCGATGAAATTGTCTGTAAAGACACCTGAGAAATCATAATCGGCGGTATTGCCGTCATATACGAAATCATCGTTGAAATATGTGCCGACATTCTTATCCTGGTCATCCACCACTTCATTCACGAGTTTGCCCGAAATGCAAGTGTTTTTGATTGACGATGTACCGTCAGCAAACGAAGCGTCTGTATAGGTGGTCTCAAGTGTGATCGGCTTCGGCTTGCCTGTCACAAGAGCATATTCGAGATTTACGTAAGTCCCTTCACGGAAACGGAGGCCTCTGGCATTGTCAGCGCTGTTGTTGCCCACGAATGTAGCGTAACGGACAGTAGGGTGAGCTACCGGGGAAGCTTCATTGTTGTCGCCGTTGTTGTCGCACTCCATCAGGCAGTCGCACTCTGCCACAGACTGGTAAGCCACGATATACTCTGCGGTGCCGTTCCAGCCTTCTGTCCAGTCGAATGAATCGTCGGTGCAGTTCTCCACGATGCAGTGGTCGATATTGGCAGAGCCGCCGAAGAACTCGATACCGTCATCGGAACCGTCGAGAACCTGGACATAAGATATCTTGGTGCCGTTTCCTACGCCGTAAAGCGACAGACCGTTGGCCTCGTGCTCTGAATCCAGGGCAAGACCTGAATACTGTATGCGCACATACTTGAGGCTTCCGGAATTGTCAGAATCATTGCTTCCGCCATAAAGGGCGCCTCCGATTTCAGAAGTAGTCTCGCCTGAAGCGTTGGTATGCGCATATCCGCAGATATGAAGTCCGCCCCACGCGCCTGCTTTCTTCTCTTCTGCCGTCAGCGTGATCGGCTCTGACTCGGTACCTTCGGCAATGATCTTCGCACCCTGCTCGATAAGGATGTAGATGATGTTGTTTCCTGCAGCGGCTGAAGTGACAGTCGTTCCTGCCTCGATAGTGAGTGTCGCAGGAGCTTCCATCTGGAGGCTGCCGGTCAGAGTATATTCACCTTTTTTAAGAGTGAGGTCGTTTGAATAACGTCCGCTGATTTCTCCGCCTTCGAGAACCACTGCCTCGCCGTTGTTGCCATCAGTTCCTTCCTTCTCGCATGATGAGAAACCTGCCACCATGCCCATTGCAGCGGCTGCCGCTGCGAAAAATTTAACTGTTTTCATACTTTGAAAATTGGGTTTATATTGTTTGTTCATTTTTTCTTCATGCGCTCCGCGCAATGTCAGAGCGAATAACTTATGCCGATTTCGAAGCCGGCGCCGATTCTCCACTGTTCGACATCCACTGTCCTGCCTGCATTAGGGATTTCCTGCTTGAACCTGATGGTGGAGTCCAGCATGTTGTTGAATGCCATCTTCACCGAAAAATGCTTGTCGATATTGTAGGTCGCCACGAAATCGAGAGTGTTCAGAGGCATCTGTTTCACATCTCCCAGCCCCATGATGCCGACAGCATGGATTCTCGGTCCCTGGAGATTGTAAAGCAGGGCCAGGCTGAGGCTCGAACCGTTCCGGAACTCAGGAGTGTAGCTGATATCTGCGTTCGCAAGGTATGGAGACGCCCCCTGAAGTGACCTCTGCTGGTTCGTGTACACTCCTCCTTCCGGAAGTATCACGTTCGTGTACATGTAGGACGCATTGGCGCTGACTGCCAGATTCTTCACTATTTCCTTGCGGAACTCGACTTCCACACCTGCGGCTATACCGTTGTCGGCATTCTGGAATGAATGTTCTGTAGCTCCGCCGGAGAGTCTCTGTGTCCTCTCGATAGGGCTTTCGAGGTATTTGAAATATGCAGTCACAGCGAACATGTCTGTATTTTTCTCCGAAAAGAGTTCATATTTCAGGTCGAAGTTGTAGTTGTATCCGTTTTCGAGCTCTTCGTTACCTCTTATCTGCGCACCCCCGAAACTTTCCTGATAGAGGAAAGGGGCCATTTCTATGAATGACGGCCTGGTGATGGTGCGTGACAGAGAGAGCCTCAACATGCTGTTCGCTGTAACATCATATTTTACGTTGATAGCCGGGAAGAAGTCGAAAGCGTCAAGATTTCTGGTGAGGTTTTCCACGTCATCGTTGTAGTCGACGCTCTGGCGGCTGGCTTCCATACGGAGACCTGCATTCAGGTACCATCTGTCGCCGAATTTGAGATCAGTTTCTATGAATCCTGCCCCGATGATGTTTGAGGCATCGTACTGGTCTCTGTCGAACTGGCTGCGATTCACCGATATCAGTCCGTCCTGCAGATTTGCGAAGTTCAGGTATGCATCAGGATTGTGGAAATCTGTCACCGGATCATTGATGTTCCTGACATCATAGTAGAATCTGGTGGTGCGGAACTTGCGGACCTTGTCTTTGGCCGAAAGGCCGAAACGGACCTTGTTGTATTCATTTATATTGTATGTCGCCTTGATATCGGCCACGAGTTCATTTTCGCTGAGTTTTCCGAAATATCTCTGGGTCTCCTGCTGGTTCAGCTTGAAAAAATACCACTGGTCATCGGCTCCGCGGCGGTACATCACCTGGCGTCTGTCCGGTTCGTCGCTGGCGGACATGGTATAGGAAGCGCCCCAGTCTATGAGCCATCTGGCCGCTTCATGATGTCCTGACAGCTGGTAGTTCTGAAGGGTATATATGTGTGTGACCTGGTTGCTTCCTATCAGGTCGTAGGATTCCTGGTAGTCGATGCCGTGCCTGTCGAGGTGCGAGTCCTTGGCGTTTCTGGCGAAGAAGACGGTCAGGCCTATATTGTCGCTCTGGCGCAGAGTATAGTCGAGGTCCACGAGAGCGGCAATGTCTATTTTCTGCCCGTAGCTGTCGTATGTATAATCACTCTGCATGCTGCCGGCCGAACTGGCTTCATAAGTCCTGTAGAACGCATCTGTCATGGTTTCATCCCCGGTCTTGATGCTGGCCGAAGCCACCAGGCTGAGAGTCTGGTTTCCGACAGGGAAGCTCTTTCCGAATCCTACGCCGCCGTCGAGGTCCGGAAGCGGATTTCTCTTATAGGTGCGGAAAGTCGTGCCGAAGATGTCTTTCGACTTCACGTAATCCCGGAAGTCTCCGTATGCTATGCTCTCTGCTTCAGGGTCAAGGCATTGTGTCAGGAACAGGCTTTTGCCGTCCATCCTGTAAAAGTCGTTTGCGAGAGTCTGGAAGTATCCTCCTGTAGAGAACGATACATTGAAGAAATCTTCGCTCTTGCCTTCCTTCGTGCTTATATCCACGTGCGCTCCGGAATAGTCGGCATACGAGCTGGCTTCATATACCTTGCTCACGGTGATGTTTTGTATGGTGGATGCCGGGAATATATCCAACGGGATAAGCTTGTTGTCCGGGTTCGGCGATGCTATCGGCAGGCCGTTCAGCGTGGTGGTGCTGTACCTGTCGCCAAGTCCGCGGACTATAAGCTGGCCAGCGCTGGCGATGGATATTCCGGATAGTTTGGCCACGCTTTCCTGAGCGTTCGATATTCCTTTCAGGCTCATTTCCTTGGCTCCCATGTTTTCTATGGCGAAACCGGAGGTGATTCTTTCGTTCTGAAGCGCCTGGAGCGATTCGAGAGTCTTGCGGCCTGTCACTACGGCGTTCTGGAGCATTTCGCCGTCAGGGAACATGAGTATCGTCAGTGCATTGCCCGTCAGGGATATGCTTCCGGCATATTCAGGGTTCACATCGAGTTTCATGGAGCCGCCTGCAGTGACTATCGAGAACGGCACAGTCTTGTATCCTATATAGGAGACTTCGAACGGAGTGTTGTCCCTGAGGAGATTTATGATGAAGCTTCCGTCCAGGTCAGTGATGACTCCTTCGGTAGTGTTGCTCACCATGATGGCCGCGCCGATAAGCGGCTCCTGTGTTTCGGCGTCTATTACTATACCTTTAAGAATGTCTCCGGCTTCTTCCGGAGCTGCGACCGCCTTCTGGGTCGTGATCTGGCCGAAAAATACGACAGCGATGGCCAGAATAAGTTTCAGTTTTCTCACTATGCTTCTTTTTTCTTATTTCCGGCGGCAAAGGTATAGTGAGAATTTGTCGGGATTTTTACGATTAAGTTACGATGTTGTTAACGATTATTAAGTTTGCGTTAAGATTTGTTAAGTTTCGGTTAAGATTTTTGATTTTTTTGAAATTTTATCATATTGGCAGATATTTTTTTCTGGCCAGAAAAAACAGGTCCGGAAATAAATGCCACCAATATTCTTGTTACGCATTAATTTAGTCGTGAAATAAACTTTATATTTGCAATGAGTAAAATACTCATTGCTCTGAGTAAAATGTAAAAACATGTATAAACGAACAGAATATCAAACTATTACGTCCATAGTGGAAATGGATAAATATATTGTTGATTTCAAAAGGAAGAAATAAAAGTAAGTAACAATAAGGCGTGATATGGACAACTCTATATACCAATATGCTATAGGCGAGCTCCTTGATGGAAGATATTTCTACATTCCATCCTATCAAAGAGGTTATCGTTGGACTGTGAAACAGGTTGGAGATCTGCTTCGAGACCTTTTATGTTTCGCAAATGACTTTGCAAATGAAGGGAAAGAAAAGAAGCAAGACCAATTCTATTGTCTTCAGCCGATTATTGCACGCACAATCACCGATGAAGAAAAGTTGAAATCAATTTTCAAGGATGAATACAATGATGACATAAAAAAACATGGAGTTTGGGAAATCATTGACGGCCAGCAGCGATTAACCACCATATACCTTCTATACAAATATCTTATGGATCAGAAGGGATGGGATGCAGAAACGCTGAAAGAAGAAGAGGACGGAAAGGAGCTGTACCATATTTGTTATGCCACCCGCGATGATTCTGCCAAATTCCTTGAAAGCATGTCCATGAAAAAGATAAAGGACTGCTGCGAAGATGATTTCAAGGAAAACGTGGACTTCTTCCACATGGCAAATGCATTCAAATATATTGCAGAGTGGATTAAGACCGACGGAAAGGAAATCAATATCCGCTATCAATTAGGAGGAAGTCTTGACAATATTAGAAACTCTTTCTTTAAATTGCTCAACGGAATGAGCGACACCAAAGGAGGTTCTGTACAAGTGTTATGGTATGAAATCGCTGAGAGCAAGGATAAAAATAACATTAAGGAGTTCCAAAAGATAAATACTGGCAAGATTAGATTAACTGATGCTGAACTTATCAAAGGCCTGTTTTTGTTGAAGAAAAATTTTACTGCTGGCGACAAATATATTAAGCAGTCGGAGCTGGCTCTGGAATGGGAGCTTATAGAGAACACACTCCATGCCAACAATTTCTGGTACTTCCTTCAAAAGAAAGGCGTTGATATGCCTAACCGGATAGACCTGCTCTTCAACCTGATTTATAAAAAGAATGTTCTGAAAGATGTGCGAGAAGAGGAGTGGGATAATATTTTGAAGGAGATTGACGAAAAGTTAATGGACACCAGACAGAGTGAGATTTTCCGTTTTTATTATAACCGATTTGAAGGAAAAATCGGCGAAGCTTTGCAGCGTGAAGTTGCTGACGCATGGAATGAGGTGATGGAATTGTTCCGCACACTCGATGACTGGTTCTGCACCCCATCGACATATAATTTCATTGGCTTGTTAAGCCAGTGCGGCGAAGACTTGTCCCGATTGGTTCTTCATTTCGAAAATATGTCCAAACTGTCAACCAGAAATGAATTTGAACTTTATTTGAAAAATCGCATATCCTATCATCTTCGAGGCATCAAGATTGACAAAGACAATAAACGAATCCTCAATACCTATAAGGAGCATGACAATATCTACAAACTGCTGTTGACTTTGAACATTCACCTCCTGAATGAGCAAAACCAAAAACTCGAATCAGATTCAGATGTATATAAATTCCCATTTGATGTGCTTAGCGCTCAAAACTGGGACATTGAGCATGTAGACTCTTTCCACACAAATGCTCTGAAGAAGGAGAAAGACAAAATTGAATGGATCAAGACAGCAATGGAGGACCGTTCAGAGGAACTGACCGATGAAGAGCGTAAGCAGATTAATCAAAATCTGGAAGAAAAAGCCTATGATATAGCTATTGACATATTGAAGAAGAATGCCAAGGAGGTAGAGGCGGATGAGGAGATTAAAAACTCCATAGGCAATTTGACACTTCTTGATGCGGCCACAAACAGGATGTATGGAAACAGCCTTTTCTGTACCAAACGCCGCATTATCATTGAGCGCATCAAGCAAGGTATATTTGTTCCTATCGCCACACAATACATTTTTGCAAAATTCTTTGACCAGAAGGGAACGAATCGTTCTCTTTGGACAGAAGAAGACATGAATGCGTATCACAAATACGTTTATGATATTATTATAAACTATGCAAGCAATGAGGAGGATGAGCAATGAACGAGAGATATACATTTATTGACATATATAGGAAAGATCTTGATCTTAACAAAGATACGAAGGTTAAAGTCAGTCAGATTATCATCCCGAAGATACAACGCCCTTATGCGCAAGGCAGGATGGACGGTGTATGTACCTATGTTCGCAATACCCTTTTGAATGAAATGTTTGCGAATTTTAAAACAGACGAGATATTTGATTTCAATTTCATCTATGGCATTGTCCGTCCTTCAAACGATGAATATGTGATGGAACTTCTGGATGGTCAGCAACGCATGACTACTTTGTTCCTCGTTTACTGGTATATAGCCAATTGTGAGTTGACAGAAGAAGATGAGGAGGATAAAGCAATACGTGACGCCCTGAATCGCTTCGTCTATGAAACACGTTCCACGTCAACCGTATTTTGTCATAAACTCGCCTCGTATCGCATTGATTTATCTGGACAGACGCCATCTAAAGTGATCAGACAAGCAAAATGGTATTTCAAGTCATTCGACAGAGACAGCACCATAACAGCTATGCTTACAATGCTTGATGCCATACATGAACGATATATCAACCAAGATAACAACAACCTTTACACGAAGTTGGCAAATATCCAGTTCTATGTAAAGTCATTGGGCTTCTTCAATCTGTCTGAAGAATTGTATATCAAGATGAATGCCCGAGGCTTGCAGCTAAGTCCATTTGAGAACTTCAAGGCCGACCTGACAAATTATATTGGAGGCATCGATTATCCGCCATTTAAAAAACTTGTTCCTCTCTATCGTAAAGACAGCGAAGAGACTGTTGAATTCCATTTCAATTTCTCGGTCAAACTGGATGCCAAATGGATTGACATGTTCTGGAGGAAAGGATTTGAGAACTTTGACGCTTCTTATATGAGCTTCTTCTCCCGATTCTTTGCATGCAAATACATCGTCGCCTCCAAAGATATTGTCAATGACAGGGATATGCGGCAGGACATCACATTGAGGAAGATTTATACAGATGCAGAAAACCGGACAGAGGTTAACGAATACCTTGGATTCCAGGAATTTGAGTCGATTCTAACAAATCATCCGGAATACGTGCTGACATTAGACAAAGTGCTTGACACCTTTTATCAATATGATTTCAAAGATTCGAGAAAGGTTATATACGAAATGATGGTTCCTGCATGGGAAAAACCATTATTGAATGGAGATGATTTCTACAGCAATATCAATTCCAAGATGACACACATCAAGATAATTGTGTTTGGTGCTGTCATTGAATTTATTGAAGCTTTTGAGTCATTTGAAGCAGATACTTTCAAACAATGGATGCGCATTGTATGGAATGTGGTCGAAAACACGAATATTGACAGCCTGACTCCTGTATCATCGTTGATCAGGAAATTCTCCGCTGTTATTCACAGCATTGCCAAAAGAATGTCAGAAAAAGAATCGTTTTACTATGCTCTTTCTCAGTGGAAAGAAGACAATGCTGATGACAGGGAGAACAGAGCTTTGCTTGAAGAGGTGTTGAAAGCTTCGCGTATAGCTGAAAACGATGAATGGCTGCCTGTATTTGAAGATGCTGAAAAGCATCCATACTTTAAAGGTATGGTAATGTTCTTCTATAAAGAAGACATGTCCTTACCTGAGTACCGGCATAGTTTATCTCTTGCCAAAGACATGTTTGATGAATATGGCATTTCACCGGCATATCGTCAAGACCACCTGTTGATTCGTGCAATTGCGAGTCAGTTTGCTACATGGAACGACATAAAAAACCGTTTTATAACAGAACGGGCGGAAACTAATAAATACTTAAAGAACATCTTGGCATCGAACAATGATGTAAGGCAAATGCTGGCAGATGTTCTGGAGGGAGACAATGCCGAAGCCGTTAAAGAAAGGCTTGCTGAGTATATCGGCAGAGCTAAAGATTTTACGCCGTGGACTGGTGCTTCAGACATAGAAATTGAATACTGCAACATGGCTGTAGACAGGATTCGTCACGATATTAAGCTATATGATTGGGTTGCAAGTGAAGAAGCAAGCGGGAAAGCTGTATTTAGAGTATATTGGTATGAAGGCCACATAATGTTTGCAGTTCCAAGGAAACAATTTGCAAGGGTGGCGCTTGATACAGAAAGAGCGAAGATAGCAAATACCATAGCCAACAATTATGGTTTTGAATATTGCTATTCAAATCAGCTCGAGATGTACAAACAATATGGCGACAGTTTCGGCAACTACATTTGGCTCAAGCAAGAACGGAAACAATGTACATTATGGATAGGATTCTGCCAGCACCACGAACTGAAAATACAGTTTGAATGCAAAACAAAGAAATACGCTAAAGAGCTGCTTAATCTGTTGAATGGATGCAGTTACATTGACAATGACGAACGATGGGTGCAGATTCCGCCTCTATTTCACTTTAAGGAAACAGAGACTGTTAGAAATTTATCTGCAGAAATCGAAAAAATTTTTGAAGCAGTGCCATAACCTCAAGAAACCGATGGAAAAGCAGGTCTGAAGGCTAGTCATTTATACAGATGATACCGGGACGAGAGTTTGCGGAAAGCGGCTTCATCCTTGCGCCAGAAATCGCTGATGTCATCGAAATCGTATGACTTCGAAAAGGTCTCACGGATATAGGGGGAGCCGCAGACCTTGTCGAACAGGCCTATGCCAGATGCGGCCTCGAACGGCTTATGGTCCGGATACAATGTCGCTATGGCCTCCATCACATGGAACTGCACCTCGGTGATCCTGGCGGCGTCATAATCTGTGAAAAAATATTGGACACCCTGCACCAGCCGTCCAGCAGTACGGCCTGAAAACGGCTTGAAGTAAATCGTCCTGAAAGCCACACCAGGCAAACGGAGCGCATCTAAAGCCTCTTTCAGCCGTTCTGCATCGATCCACTCCTCCGCAAATACCTGAAACGGAAGAGTATAGCCTATGCCGATATTCAAAAAGCCATACAGCTCGCCGCAGATACCAGCGGCACAGTAATTCTCCGATGAGGAATGATACGGGATATTCGGAGACGGCAGCACCCACGGCAGTCCTGTATCCTCATATCTCATGCTCCTGCGCCATCCCTCCATCGGAATGACAGTCAGGCTGCAACGCGCCGGCTCCTGATTTCCAAGCTGCCCGCAGTTCAGCCCCTCTGCATTGATCATCAGCGCCAGTTCGCCCACTGTAAGCCCGTAAACATAAGGTATGCGGTACTGGCTCACGAACGAAAAATACCCGTCCTCCACATAGCTTCCCTCGATTTTCTCGCCTCCCAGCGGATTCGGCCGGTCAAGCACCATTACTTCTATCCCCTGCTCCGCACATGCTTCCATCACCAGTCCGAGTGTGCTTATGAAAGTGTATGACCTCGCCCCTACATCCTGGATATCATAAACCATCACATCTATCCCTTCCAGCATTTCCGGAGTCGGCTTCCTGGCCGCCCCGTATAGCGAATGCACCGGAAGGCCAGTAGCAGAATCCACATGGCCATCCACTTTCCCTCCGGCATATACATCTCCGCGGACTCCATGTTCCGGACCGAAAAGAGCCACCAGATTCACCTCAGGGGCATTGAAAAGTATATCAATCGTTGAACGCAAGCTCCTGTCCACCCCGCTCGGATTCGTCACCAGCCCCACATTTTTCCCTTTCAGCCCGGGAAATCCCCTCTTCACCAGCACCTCTACGCCAGGAATCACATTTTTCTTCGCTGACGCCCTTTTCCTGTCTGCACCGTATGCCGGTGCAATGGCTCCGGCCAATAGAATTATTATAGCGGATATCGCCGCAATCGTTTTATTCCTGTTCATAACCCTTTAATATTACGATTTCTTCGAAATCTCTCTTTTATCTACGTATCACCCCGCCTCAATCCTCCCCTACGTATGGGAGGACTTGCCCACGGATTCGTTCAACGAATCCTCTACAGAGGTAGTTCTCTGAAATTCACTTCGTTCTTTTCATCGAACTCACGTTATTAATTATGCTCCAGCAGTGCTGTCAGCCAGCACCGTTCCTCTTGCCGGAGGATTATTTTTTCCCGAATTCCGGATCCACCTTCACAAATGCCGTGACCGCCACCGTGGCGAAACAGCATATCATCACCATCCAGAAAAAGTTCACATAACCCAGCCACTCCTGGAGATAACCTGCGAACATTCCTGGAATCATCATGCTCATGGCCATGAACGCCGTGCACAGTGAATAATGCGCTGTCTTGAACTCCCCTTCAGAAAACATGATAAGATACAGCATATAGGCTGTGAAGCCGAAACCATAGCCGAACTGGTCCAAAGCCACGCATGCACTTATCAGCCATATATTTTCCGGCTGCGCCATCCCTAAATATAGAAAGACAGAGCATGGCAGCGCAAGACTCAGAGCCATGGGCCAAAGAACTTTCTTCAATCCCCATTTCGCCGCCGCCATTCCTCCAAGTATGCCGCCCAATGTCAGCGCGGCCACTCCCACAGTGCCATAAACCAGGCCGACATTTTCTGTAGACAGGCCGAGTCCACCTGCTTCCGCCGGATCCAGCAGGAAAGGGTTGAGCATCTTCACCAGAAACGCCTCGGGAAGACGGTACAGAAGCATGAAAGCTATGCCAAGCCATATCTGCTTTTTCGTGAAAAAAGTAGAAAAGGTTCTCCCAAATTCCCGTAAAATTTCCGCAGCCCGGCCTGAACGCTGGTCTGGAGACAAATGCGGGCAATCTGAGACAGGGCGTGGAAGGATGAAAGTATGGTACAGCGCCATTGCGCCGAAAATGACGGCGCATATAATCAAAGTCATGGTCCAGGCGAAAGGAATATTGCCGGACGAAGTCTCCATGAGTCCGGCAATGAATACCAGTGCACCCTGGCCGAAAATGGTGGCAAGCCTGTAAAATGTGCTTCTGATGCCGACGAAAAAGGATTGCTGTCCCTGGTCAAGAGCCAGCATGTAATATCCGTCAGCCGCAATGTCGTGGGTAGCTGAGGCAAAGGCTGTAACCCAGAAAATCACGAGGGTGAAGATGAATGGAGACACAGGCGCATGTCCTGAAGCTATGGTTTCAGGAGCAAGCCGCGGCAGGGTAAAAGCTCCGAGAAGCATGGCCGCGGTCATCAGAAGCTGCATGGCCACTGTCCACCAGCGTTTGGTGCGGACAATGTCTACAAATGGGCTCCAGAGGGGTTTGATGACCCACGGGAGGTAAAGCAGGCCTGTAAACATGGCGATATCTCCGTTCGACATGCCCATTTTCTTGAACATGATGACAGAGACTGTGTTGACGAGGACGTAGGGGATGCCTTCGGCAAAATACAATGTAGGGACCCACGCCCACGGATTGATATTTTTTTTCATAATAATTCTATTATGCAGGTGCTTGCGCTCACAACCCTCCCACTCCGTGGGACCCTCCCTGTGCGGGCGCAACGTTGTTCGCTGACAGCACCTGCAATAAAAAAATAAAATTCGCAGGCTATACAGCCAGGTTCTGGGACCCTCCCTGTGCGGGCGAGGCCCCAGGATAGTAATGGGAGAGGATTTCTCTATAAGAGTGCCCTTCGGAGGCCATGACAGCGGCGCCGATCTGGCACAAGCCGACACCATGTCCCCAACCAGCACCTCGAAGCAGGATTTTCGAAAATTCAGTCCGCTCCCCTCTTTCAGCTTTCCCTGCGACCTGCCCTGCATCGAGAATACGTCCGTCACTCCCTATATAGTCGACTGCAAAAGCAGAACTTTTCAGATGTGACCGTGACAGGCTTCGCCTGATCTCCAGCTCCTTGCCTATGGTCACAGTATGCTGCGACCCGATGACTTTCAGCATGACTATCCTTCCGGATGCACCGCGCTGAACCGGGACCAAAGCCTGGATCTCCCCGATTACAGCACCTGTCCTTTCGGCAAAAAGCGCTGACAGTTCATCCCTGCCATATTCTTCCTGCCAGCGGAAAAAGTCCTCCGTCTCCATATCGTAGGAATTCAGGACACGGCTCAGCACATCTGCAGACGCCCTGCCGCAGAAATATTCATCGCCGCCGCAGGAGAGCCAGCTGCGGAATGCCGATTCGTCCGACAAGTCCGCTTGTCCAGAAGGCTCGGCATCAGACATGCCCTGCAAATAATCATAATCCACATCATCCCAGCAGGAACTGAATTTCTCCATCACGCCTCCGCAGCACTTCGAAAACCTGGTGTCGCATATCTGCCCGTCATACATCAGCACTTCGCCCCACGTGGCATCCACCGCCTTCTTTGCGGCCATGCCGGCCGCACGCGTCAACCCTTGATACCTCTGGCAATGGTCATCCGCACATACATCGAATTTCCTGTGATCCTCTCTGCCGTACCACTTGATGATTCTGTCTGGGTCTCTGTCATCCTGCCGGTGGAAATCGGCATCCAGATATGAAACCAGGGAAGGCATGTCACATATTTCAGAAGGGAACAATTTCTTTTCTGAACTGGCCGCCCTGCGCTGTATCTGGCTGACCAGCCATGAGCGGGAAATCACTGCATGCGCTTTCAGGAACTCTTCCGGAGCTGTGGATTTCATCTCTGAAGAAATCACACTCACCAGATAATCCTCAATGCCAAGCACATTGACGGCAGTCAGCCTGTCCCCGTCTGCAAAAATTCTGAGCGCTCCTGCGAAAAGCTGGTCTTCCTTTCTCTCCCAATGGAATCCTGCGCCTATAGTGACTCCGCACAGCTTGAATGTAGGCTCCGCAAACATAGTCGAAAGCGTCCTCGCCTCGAAAAACAGCTCATCATACAGAGATCCGTCGTATTCTATTTTTCCTTCCCTGCATACAGCACGGCGCACTCCGGCACCGTCCGCCAATATCTCGAAAACTATCTCGGGCGCTGACATAATGCCCACAGAAACACTCTGCTGCTTGCGCACAAGCCGTCTGCACATCAGAGCCTCGTCTTCTTTTTTCAAAGCCACCTCACTCAGCAGGCTTTCCAGCAGAGGAACATCCAGCTTCGAAAATTCTTCCGCCACCGGAACTACCAGGCATCCGGCCATGTCCGTGCATCCAGGGCTCATAGTCAGATGGTCGGCGCCGTCAGAAAAATAGTGATGCGGCCTATGGACAGAACGGAAGACTATGGCTGAGCGGAATTCCCCGGCCTTATACCACACAAAGATATTGCACATAGGCTCTGGCTGAATCTCAGGATTCCATCTGGCACAGTCCAGCAACCGATAAAATATCTTGGCCACGGATTTCGAGGCAGTCCCGCGTATAACGAATATCCCCGGCAAAAACTTTTCATACAGAAAGACTTCGGCATCCAGGCATGACGAAAGGTATTTCAGTCCGTCCGCACTGCCTCTGGAAGAGATCTCATCAAGAAGCAGGTCCAGGTCATTTTCCAGAGGCAGCTGGCCTCTGGAGGCCGCCTGAAAATGATGATGGTCAGGCGCCGATGCTCCGCATTGGGGGCCATTGTAAAAGACAATGAAATCCTTGTAGGCCCTGGCCAAATCAAGCATATCCACATATCTTCTCCAAATAGACTGGTCACAATGCTGTTTCATGGCTATGACCAGATGATTCTTCAATATTGGATAAGGATTCAGCAATATATCATATTTTCGGCCTTTTCTGCCTTCAAAATCTCGGCTGATCTGCTCTCCCGGCCTGTTCTCCTGGCACAAAAAACATTTTCTTCTGGCCAGGGATTCACTGTCAAGCTTGGCCGCCGAAGACACAATCCTGGCAGGATTGTGCTGTAAAATCACTTCCAGCCCGCCTATTTTCATCCTGCGCACAAGCACATTCTTCAGCGCCCTGAAGTTTCTGCAGGCCAAAGGCGACAGTGAAAGCTGCGTATTTATGAATTTCTCCAGACTTTTCACTTTGCTCTCCCTTTCTTCATAGCCTTGTTCAATCTTTTCCGGGCTTTCATCTCCCATGTACGCAGACGATCCTTGTAGAAATTGTTCGCATTGGATTTCTCGATGCTGAGCGCAGCGTCTGAATTTCCTTCCCAGCGTCTGCAGCAGTACAATACGTCATATATCCTCCCTATCTTGTATTCTCTGCTGATTCTCAGCCCCATGGCATAGTCTTCGCCATAACTGACATCGGGAAAGCGGAGATGTCTGATGACTGCAGTGCGGAAAGCTCTGGGCGCTCCCAGTCCGTTTACCCTCAAGGCATTGTTAGCGCCGTTCTCATCGGTCCATTCCCGGTGGTCTATCACGCCTGGCGGTATAGGATTCAAAGCAAAATCCGTCATCTGATAAGAACCGACCAGCATGGCGCAGTCTTGTTTCCCGAATTCTTCGACAATTCTTTCCAGCACATCATCAGAAGAATAAATGTCGTCACTGTCCAGCTGGACAGCGAATTCTCCGCAGGCTTCATGGTCCGCAGCGAGATTCCAGCATCCTCCGATGCCCAGATCTGTACGTTCCGGCACCAGATGGACAAGCCGGCTGTCAGCGGCGGCTAAAGAACTGAGAATTTCCGAAGTCCCGTCCGAAGAGTGATTGTCCACCGCTATGACATTGAAACGGAAGCTGCATTTCTGTGAGAGAGCGCTTTTCACTGCATCCGCCACAGTTCCAGCCCTGTTGTAAACGGGGATAATGACAGAAGCGGTCACTGGATACATGTCAGCATTGTCCTGAAAGGACACCCTGGCCTCTGAATAAGTTTTGCAGTTTTCATGATTCAGATATGCTCCGGTGCGCTTCAGATGCGCTGTACAGATTTTCTCCATTTCTGCCTGGACTTCGCGGTTCTTCGGATCGACATAATCGAACTGCTTCTCGCCTGATTTCCTGAGGTCAACGGCAACTGCTGTGTAAAGAAATTCATTGATGTGAACTATCTTTTTCATAGCCAGCCTCATAGCATACATCGCCCCATATTTCCAGTCCAGAGGCATTTTGGATGCGGCCTTTCTGAATGAAGAGGCCCTGAAAAAGAGCACCGGCCCGAAATCAAAATCATCACGCAGAGCGCCTTTCTGGCAGTCAATAAGCGGATGGCATCTCACAGTCTCCCGGCCGTCCGCATCTATGATTTTCTCGCGATAGTCAGAATAAAGCATGTCCGCCCCTGTATCCTGGGCCACCGAAATAAAACGGTCAGTGTTGACAGGGCCGCATTCCCTGGCATCTGTTCTGAAATCGACCAGCATATAATCTTCCGACACTGCAGTAGATATAGCCTCCAAGGCCGACGCCCTGCAAAACTGCAGATTCCAGTCGCGGAGCATTTCTTCCGCATAGAAAAAACGCACTGACGGGCGTCCTGTTCCGGATGTTTTTTTCAAAATGCGCAACGATGTCTGTCCGGCTGATTGTTTCACTCAGTACATGAGATTCCGCCGGACTGACATCAGCCTTTCTTCTGAATCTCTTTACTCCTGTCCGTGGCTGTACGGAACAACAGCATGCTTTCCTGCATGCATGTCACAGCAGAGCCATCAAGCTGTCCTTTATTCTGGCAAACTCTTGTTCAAAGTTAGGAGTAAAGACTGATTTTCCAAAGTTTTCTTCTATTTCTTTCAGCGGCCACCAGCGCCCTTCCTCCACTTCGTCCAGGTCCGGGACAAGAGAAAAATTCCCGACAGCCGCAAAGACATTCACATATTCTTTCTCTATCTGAGACTCAAAAACATATGAAATGACAGGCACGGGGTTGAATTCCCTGAAGCCCAGCTCCTCTGACGCTTCCCTGAAAAGAGCTTCCAGTATGCTCTCGCCATAGTCCACATGTCCGCCGACAGCAGTGTCCCATTTTCCAGGCTGGATATCCTTGTGCACAGAACGCTTCTGGAGATAAAGACGCTCAAAGCGGTCAATAATATGAAGGTGCACCACCGGGTGCAATGGCTTCGCCCCGCTGTGGCAATATGCCCGGCTGGCTCTTCCGACGACCAGCCCGGACGGTTCTACTACAGGAAACCATTCCTTCGCATGGATATATTCCTGAGGAACATTTATAGAATAAGGCGGCACCATAGGTGCCACATCATATGGATAAACTAGTTCTGTCATGATTTTGAGATGGTTAGGCAGGATGATGCTATCCCTCCAGTGCATATCAGGCGGCCACCATGCAGCCAGCCAGGACGAGAGCCACAGCTATGACGAGCATCTTCACAGTGCCGTAGGATGGCTTGTGAGTCTCGCTGTTCTCTTTCAGCGCATGAAGCACGAAGATGACCATCGACGGTATGCAGGCCGCTGCAAGCAATGCATCTTCAGGTATGTTGAATATGCTGATTTTCGATATGGCTATCACTGACCAATGCAGCACCAGCAGGAAAGCGAAGAAATTTATCTTCTTGTTGAAAGCCATGAGCATGCCCAGCATATACAGCGCCACTGAACTCGGCAGCATCGGCGTCGTGATCTGAGGGAATACCAGCCCCCTGGACACCGAGATGAAAGGATAAGCCAGAGGCAGCACAAGCATGATTATTCCCCAGACTTCCGACTTGCCGGATCTTTGGAAAGTGGAGAAACCCGTAGCCAGGTCATACAGCCACGACAGGGCAATCAGACACCAGAAAATAGTCATTACATTCGAATAGTCCCGCACCGAGCCATATCCCATATAATATACGAATGCTATCCACAGCGACACAGCCACCATGTAGATTTTCATGGCAGTTTTCGCCCATGGAGACGGCCGGAAGCGCAATATGAAAGTAAGGACGGCAGCTATTGACATCATCGCTATCTGCCATGGCCATGTATCCGCATTGTAGTCTGCTATGGAGTTCCAGAATATTTGTTCCATCATGTCTTGTTTTCAGTTCATTCTATATGAATTTTGAGCCTCTGGTCATGGAATTAGCTCTCTCTCTGAGCAGGAAAACAGGGATAGTGGCGCCAACTGCCAGCATGAACAGCACGCTGAACGATACCGCCCCGTTATAAATCATCTCCTGAAGATACTCATTGCCTTTCGTCGGAGATGAAATCTCCTGAAAAAACATAATCAGAGAGAAAACCGTCTTGTATGCATAAGTACCCGGGACCATCGGCAGCAAGGCAGGAATGTAAAGCACAGTCATCGGGCAGAAAACTTTCCTTCCGAAAAATACGCTTCCTGTGCCGATGATGAATGCCGCCACCAGCGATGCCGTGACTATGTCTACACCGAGAAAATTCATAAGGCAATATCTGGCCGCATGGCCCGCGGCGGCCAATATCGCTATATACGGGAACGCCCTCAGCGGAGGATCGGAAATAGAGCCGAAACCCATTGCCGCGACAGCGGCAAACAAACCGTCGGAAATGATGTCGATAGCTATCATAAAAGACTGTCTTTAACAAGCATAAGTGTAACGGACATGCCTATCGCTATGCAGATGATAAGCATGAAAGCATTTACGAAGCGGCTGATTCCTATCTGGATATGGCCGTCCGTGATATCTATGAGGCCGTTGATCAGCGGGACTCCAGGCACCAGGTAAAGGACACTTGTAGCCAGCGCAATCTCCGCGGTCTCTATTCCCAGTGCCAGAGCGGTTGACGCGCATATGGAGGCTACAAAAGCCGACACGATGAAAACTATGTAGTGATTCACCTTCCGTCTGGTCAGATGCTGCCTGGTGAAAAAGCCTACCATGGTAGCAGTGAAAGTGATGAGCATCGCCCAGATGTCGCCTCCGAAAAGACGGCAGAAAGATGCATTGGCCAGTGAAGCCATGAAAAGGACGAATACAGGATTCATTTTCGGCTTCGAAATGATTTCCTCGAACTTGTGCTCGATAGCTTCAAGCGACAATTTCTCGTCATGGGCCGCCCAGCTCAAGGCGCTCAGGTCGGCATTCCACTCGAAACTTATAGGGAAAGCCGGGATATCCACCACCTTCGTGCTGAATACCTGGCTGTCATGGTCAGATACCGTAAGGGTGGCTGTCTTCTGTGAAGTGTGTATGCTGACATCCACTCCCAGGGCCGTCCCGATGCGCTTGCTGTTCCTGACCACGCGGGAAGTATGGACGCCTGCGCCCAGCATATAAGAGAGATAGCGAGCTATAAAGTTCGCTATCTCAATGATATATTCCTGTGTCATATTTTCTTTTGCCATTCAGCAGACGCTTACGCAACAGCTATGAGAATCAATATCTGAGCTACAAGCACTCTCATGAACATAGTCAACGGATACACTGTGGCATAGCTGACTGAAGTGTAGTCTGTGCCGTATGCATTCTGCGCGAAGGCCAGGACAGGCGGGTTCGTGCACCCTCCTGAAATAAGGCCGCATATCTGGTAAAAATTCAGCTTGAACGCCAGGCGGCCTATCAGAGCGATCAGGAATGTCGGCACAATGGTGATTATAGCTCCATAAAGAATCCACCAGTAACCGCCGTTGACGATAGAGCTTACGAAATTCTCTCCTGCGCCAAGCCCCACTGCGGCAAGGAAGATGGAGATGCCTATCTCCCTGAGCATCATGTTGGCGCTTTCTGTAGTATAAGTTGTGACCTTCATGCGAGGGCCGAAATAGCTGATGAGGATGGCGATGATGAGAGGTCCGCCGGCAAGGCCGAGCTTTATAGCCTGAGGGATTCCAGGGAACTTGAACGGTATTGAGCCGAAGAATACACCCAGCGCGATCCCGAAGAATATAGGGATAAGGTTCGGATGCGAAAGCCCGGACTGGGTATTGCCCACAAGCCTGGCGACCTTGTCAATAGCAGACTGAGGTCCCACGACCAGTATGTTGTCGCCCATCTGCAGTATCAGGTTAGGATTGGCCACGAGATCCACGCCAGCCCTGGTGACACGAGTCACGCTGACACCATATGTAGAACGTATTTTGAGATCCTTCAGTTTCTTTCCTGTGAGAGAAGATTTGGTGATGAGCAGCCTCTTGGCATTCAATGAAGTATCTGGCTTGTTCCACAAGGCGTTGTCCATAGGGATGGCCTCGCCGAAAAGCATGGTGATGACATCCACTGAAGCCTGGGAAGTCACGACCAGCACTTTGTCCCCTTCGTTGAGCACAGTGGAGGAAAGCGGCATCTCAATATTTCCGTTCGGCCTGCAGACCCTGGAAATGACGAACTTGTTGGTGATGGACTTGTCGACCTCCATGATGGTCTTGCCGAAGATAGCAGGATTCTTCACCTGGAATGCGATACGGACGGCGCTGTCAATGCCTGTATCCTCGCTGTCGAGCTTCTCCGCCTCTTTATTCACATCTATCTTGAAGATGATCTTGGTCAGCATCAGCACCAGGATTACGCCCAGGACACCGATCGGATATGCCACTGCATAACCGGAAGCCAGAGACGACGCCACCTCGGCTGAATTTATTTCATGCACGAAAGAACCGGCTGTGGCATCCAGGAAAGTCTGCTGGGCCGCACCGAGGCCAGGCGTGTTCGTAACGGCGCCAGACATCACGCCGACCATGGTCGGAAGGCTTTCACCTGTAACCAATGAAATCACATACGTGGCTATTACAGCCAAAAGCACCAGGCATATCGCCAGAAGATTCAATGTCAGACCTCCTTTCTTGAAAGAATGGAAAAAACCAGGGCCGACCTGAAGACCTATGGAGAATACGAACAGGATAAGTCCGAACTCCTTCAAAAAATGCAGGAGCGAGGCATCTGCACGGAAGCCGAAATGGCTCATGAAAATGCCCACGAAAAGAATCCAGGTGGAGCCGAGGGAGACTCCCTTGACCTTGATCCTGCCCAGAAGAAGACCTGTGGCTATCACGAATGCCAGAAGCATGATGGAATGCCCGGTCCCCTGACCAAAAAATAATTCACTCATATTCGATTCTGTGTTTGATTCCTAACCTGCAATCAGAATATCATCTCCACGATAAAGGAAGATACCTGCGAAGCCTCATTGCCGCGGATGCGGCCCTCGACCCAATATTTATTTTCTTCCGCTTCAGAAGCCCGGCTCAGATAAAGATCGACTGTCTCCCCTGCTTTCACCTCGTGGTTGAAGTTTATTTTCAGCTCTTTAAGCGGATGGCTCAGCGCGAAGCCGCTTTCAAGGACATCCATGGACCATACTGCATACATGGCATTGTTGGCATGGCCGTTCAAATCCAGATCCGAATAAGAGACAGCATGGCTGGACACATACTCCTGCCCTATCCCTGCCGGAATGCAGATCTTTTCGCATGCCGGGCTGACAGCGTCATCCTTGCATACGCTTCCTTCATCGAGAATAGCTTCACGCACAAGTTTGTGAGTATCGATATTCACGACAAGCCATGAAGTGGTGGCCGCGGCCAATACAGCTTCGTCCTTCTCGTCTGTCATTTTGAAGTCCCTGATATAGAAAAGTCCCTGAGGGCCCTTGTGCCAGGTTTTCATATTCACTGTCTCTCTCCATTTCGGATGCCTGAAAAACTTTATATGCATTCTCGAAAGCACCCATGCTGTCTTGGTTGTGACCATGTCATCGTAGCCGAATCCAAGAATGGAAGCATGGCAGTTCGCCTGTTCCTGCGCATAATTCATGAATGACACTGGTTTAAGCAGCTGCGCCGCATCTGTGTCATAACACGGGATACTGAATTTCTGATGGAAAAAATTGTTCATGATTTCAGTACGATAGTGATTTTCCGCGCGCAAAAATAATACTTTTATATAGAATTAACAAATCAGCATCACACGGCCTCCCAGGGTTATTCCGAGAAGAATTCAAGTATCTGAAGCTGCTCGTCGCTGTAGAGGAACTGGTCGAATATTCCTGGGAAAAGCAGACTTAAAATCATATATATGAGCACCAGAGATATAACGAAAAGCATGACTATGACAGCGACCATTGCCGCCCGGCCCAGTTTAAGTTTTCTTTTCTTCACTGGTTCCGGCTCTGGAGCAGTCTCCGACGTCGCCGGTTCAAGCACAGGCTCCAGCGCAGCAGGCTCAGGTTCTGTCTCCACAGGTCCGGACGTCACTGATTCTAGTTCTGCAGAGGCTAGTTCCGGCTCAGGCGCAGGCTCTGCCTCCACTGATTCAGACGCAGGCTCCAGCGCAGCAGGCTCAGGTTCTGTCTCCACAGGTCCGGACGGCACTGATTCTAGTTCTGCAGAGGCTAGTTCCGGCTCAGGTGCAGTCTCTGTCTCCGCAGGCTCGGGGTCATCTGCAATAATGGATTTCAGATTTTCCACGGCCGCAGACAATTCTTCCTTGGTTTCGCTGTGGGTCTTCAAGGAAATAGGCTCCAGCCCGAACCCCTCAGGATATATGTCCAGATCCTCATCGGGAACGAAGAAAAAATTGTTCTCCTTGGTAGCTCTCAGTCTTCCGAGTCCGGGAAAGACGACCACCTTCTTCTCTTTCAGAACTTGCCTGAGCTCCTTCAGAAAATCTGTCAAAATATTTTGAGCCAGGTCGAGGCTTATATTATTCGATGCAGAATAGATTTCCGCCAGAGAGGTGTCCTCCTCCAGCCGAGACCTGAAATACAATCTTCTATAAGGCGGATTGATAGTGAATCCCCTGTCAGAAAATGACGCCGGCACCATTTCTGCGACAAAGGTCCCGAGCCCGGGCAGCACCGCCCTGTCTCTATCGAGAATCACTTCCTTGACCATTCTGGACAATAGATCGATATCCATAATATCCTGTTATTTAGTCACGCTCACAATTTCGCACAAACTTAATACAATTTTCCGAAAGTACAGCAAACTCTTTCCTCTGCCTGGTGAATATGTATTTTTGTGCACATTTTTATAAGCAGAAAACAATTTTCACAAAAAAACAGCAGAAAAATTTGCAGCTATGAAAAATTGTTGTACCTTTGCAATCCCAATGAGAAATGAACCTCTCATGAGTGATAAAAAATTCCTGAATAGCTCAGTTGGTTAGAGCATCTGACTGTTAATCAGAGGGTCCCAGGTTCAAGTCCTGGTTCAGGAGCCAAAGCGGACAAATCATCGGAAACGGAGGTTTGTCCGCTTCTTTTTTTAAGCATATCAGTATTATCTGCAATCGAGAAACCACATGCGCGTCTCTATCTTCAAATTCATGACTGCCTTTGCCCTGGCGGCATTCCCGGTGCATTGCACCTTCTCTGCGGCTCAAAATCTTGAAGGTCATGTATCACCCCTGTACTTCGGGCCCAACGCACTGCCCGTGCCAGATATGATCGAAGGAAAAGTATCGCCGGAGCTGTATACGGAAATCACATCTGATTTCCACAAAGGATTCAGAGGAGACCGGACATGGACCGTCTCGGCCAAGGTGAACATCCCCCTTTTCTCGCCAAGGGTGAATCTTTCACTTTGGATGCCGGTGACGGAATTTTACTCGCACACTCCGGAATCGCTGTCATGGCAGAACCCGCTTGAACCTCAAATGAAAGGATGCGAAGCCGGCAATGTTTACATCTCCACGGACATACAGATTCTGAGGGAGTCAACAATAAAGCCAGATTTCGCCATCAGGGCGGCTCTCATCACAGCCTCAGGCAATGATGAGCATGCAAGATATTTTGATGCGCCGGGATACTTCTTCGACGGAAGCATATCCAAATCCGCCCCATTGTCAAAAGAGGGCTTTTTCAAGGAGATCAGACTCACTGCCAGCGGAGGGTTTCTGTGCTGGCAGACAGAAAAAGGGGGTCAGAACGATGCTTATATGTATGGAGTGAAAGCCACGCTGTCGACACAGATATTCAACATCTCCGCCACATGGCAGGGCTATTCAGGCTGGCAGGGCAACGGAGACTGCCCCATGGTCGTCAGAGCCGATGCGGTCTTCAAGGCTGGGAATTTCCGCCCGCTGCTCAGATATGAATACGGGGTACGTGACTTCCCGTATCACGGCTTCCGCTTCGGACTCGGCTATGTATTCTCCCGGCTGTCATTCCGCGGCTGAAAGCATTTTCCGCCCACGCCGGGCGCAGCCCCTTTCAGGCACGGACAGCGCCGAACTTTTCTGCCAGCAGGCCCTCGGCGGCATTGACCTTCTCCTCGAGGAGGTCATCTGAAACGGCCTCGCAGATGAAACGGAGGTATGGCTCGGTATTGGAAGGGCGGATATTGAACCACCACTCCGGAAACTCGACACGGTATCCGTCAAAATCCATCATGGCTGAAGGCGTTTCCCGGGAAATGAAAAAATCGCGCACAGCATCCATCGCCCCGGCCTTGTCTTCAACTCGGAAATTTATCTCGCCGGAATTCTTGTACCTTGCGATGCGGGACACCAGCTGGCTCACAGACACCCCCTTCTTCTTCATATCTGCCACGACGTTGAGTATCAACATAGAAGCCAGCAATCCGCTGTCAGAATAGAAAAAATCCCTGAAATAATAGTGGCCTGCAAGCTCGCCGCCGTAGACTCCGTCTATCTCACGCAGCTTCCGCGCGGCAAAAGCCCGTCCCACCTTCCATGTTTTCATCTCCGCACCCATCGGCGTCAGATACTCCCCTACAGCCTTCGAGCTCCTGATGTCCTGAAGGACAATGCCTTTTTCGCCCTTTTTCTCCAGGAACCAATGCCCGAGCACCGCAATCATCAAATCCGGTGATATGAACTCTGACTTCTCGTCCACAAACATGACACGGTCTGCATCACCGTCATAAATAACACCTATGTCAGCGCCGGTATTCCTGACCAGATCTTTGAGCGCCTTCACATTCTCAGGCACCAGAGGATTCGGCTCGTGGTTCGGGAAACGTCCGTCCATTTCATCAAAAATATAGGCAGGAGCATCCCCGAAAATCTGCCGGGCAAACAGGGATGACATGCCGTTGGAAAGGTCGAAAGCTATCTTCAGCCCGCTGTAGTCGCCTTTGTTCCGCAAAAGAAATTCCAGATAGTCCGCCCGGACATCCATCTCATGGACAGAACCTTTATGCGCCGCAGGAATGCACTCGCGCCCTTCGTCTATCCATTCCTTGATCCTGCCCAGCCCGTTGTCCAGGCCTACAGGAAGGGCATTTTCCATAGAAACCTTCATGCCATTATAATTGGCAGGATTGTGAGATGCTGTAATCTGGACTGACGCCTTGAAACCATAGTTTGCAGTAGCGAAATATACCATAGGCGTAGTGCTCAGGCCGATGTCATAGACATCCGCCCCGGCATCTGTAATGCCTTTCAGCAGCCAGTCATGAATCTCCGGTGAAGAAACCCTGCAGTCACGGCCTGTCAAAACCTTGTCAGTGCCGAGAAGCTCCGGAAGGAAATACCCTGTCTTATATACAATGTCCTTGTCGAAATCCACATTGTAGATTCCTCTTATATCATATGCATGAAAAGCTCCCATAATGAAAAAAAATTATTGCCGCGGAAGCGGGGAAACAACATCATTGCCCGTCAGGGCCCCTGTCAATCGTGTTTAGTCTTGTAGTGTGCCGAAACTTTTCCGTGCGAAATATTCGTAAGTTTCTTGGCAATCATCTTCCTGCGGATAGGCGCGACCCTGTCCACGAACATTTTTCCATCCAGATGGTCCAGTTCATGCTGAACCATACGGCATGCAAACTTGTCGAACTCTTCTGCAACTGGCTCGAAATCAGCGTTTATGTACTCCACTTTGATTTTTTCCGGCCTGCGCACCTCAGCATAAATGCCAGGCACGCTCAGGCAGCCCTCGGAGTAGTCGCAGGTTTCTTTGCTTTCCTCCACAACTACAGGGTTTATCATCACTCGCTTGAAATCTTTCAGATAAGGATAAACATCCTCCAGGCCACGGCCGTCCACGATAAGCACACGCGTAGGCACGCCTACCTGAGGTGCTGCCAGCCCGCAGCCGTCAGCTGAAGCCAAAGTCTCCTCCATGTCGGAGACCAGCGCGGATATTTTCTCCCTGTCAGCAACGTCCGCCGCCTGGGCTGGTTCACGAAGGACTTTCGATCCATAAAGATATATAGGCAATTTCATAGTAAAATAAATGCCAGCCCGGCAAAACTGTTCTACTTCCGTCCGCGGACTCCGCCGGGCTGCATTAAGGCTCCGCCGCTTCGGGAACGGAATCCATGCCAGTCCACGGACGTTTCGCCGGCTATCGTCTGCGCCGCCTGGCACGGCTGACATCGGACATGAGGCTGTCAGGAATTTCTGATGGAAGCGGGGAAGGCCCGCCATGGGAAGACTGCCGGTCCATATAGCTCTGGAGGATGATCGCGGCGCTGATTTTGTCGACTGACGACTTGTCCATCCTGTCCTTGAGCTTCATTCCGCCGTCTATCATGGCCCTGTGGGCCAATACTGACGTAAACCGTTCATCTTCAGTCTCCACAGGCACATCGGGGAAATTTTTTCTGAGCAGGTTCAGAAACGCATCCACATCTCTGGCGGCTTCTGAAGGCGTATTGTCCATATTCACAGGATAGCCCACGACAAACTTCACGACATTCTCTTTTTCAGCGTATTTTTTAAGATAATCTATTATATTTGCAGAATGTACTGTATCCAATGCGGACGCGAAAATGCCGAGCGGGTCGCTGACTGCCAGCCCCACTCTTTTTCTGCCGTAATCTATTCCTATGATTCTGTCCATATCAGGATACAAAGGTAAGACAAAATATATGCAAAACAATAGGAAAAAAGTCACGAACTTCCGCCTGTCCCTTATAGATGACGAGACGCACAAGCCGATACTGGTCACCAGGTTCAGCAGGACAAATTTTCTGGTGGCCGCCATATCCGCCGTCATCATTTTCTGCCTGGCCATATATCTGGTGATAGCATATACGCCTGTCAGGACACTGATTCCGGGCTATCCTGACGCACGCGCAAAAAGGGCCGCCATCCAGAACGCCATCAGGATCGACTCCCTGGAAATGCTTGTTTCCAGATGGGAATTCTACTCTGAAAACATGAGAAGGGTGCTGAACGGAGAAGAACCGATCAAGATAGACAGCCTGGCTCTCAGCATGTCTGAAAAAAACAGGGCCAGAATATCAGAGGCGCAAATCAGAGAGCACGACTCTCTCCTCCGCATGAAGGTGACACAGGAAGAGCAGTTTCAGCTGACACTTGCCGAGGGCAGAAACCTGCACATTGAAGGCATGCATTTCTTCTGTCCGCTCAAAGGTGTGATTTCTCAGGGCTATGACCCGTCTATCCATCCTTTTGTAGATATAACCGCACCAGCGAACTCGATGGTGCATGCCGCGCTCGAAGGCACGGTCATATCCTCAGGGTGGACAGATGATGCCGGATACACCATCCAGATCCAGCATGCAAACGACATCGTCTCCATATATAAGCACAACCAGAAACTTCTGAAAAAAGTCGGGGATAAAGTGACTGCTGGAGAACCCATTGCCATAGTCGGCAATACAGGGGCGCTGACCACAGGAGACCACCTGCATTTCGAACTGTGGTACAAAGGAGAAGCTGTCGATCCTACAAAGTACATCAACTTCTGACCAGATGGAAAAAAGACGAATAGCAATTCTAGGCTCGACGGGGTCGATAGGACGCCAGGCTCTGGATGTCATCAGACAGCACCGTGACCTGTTCGAAGTGGAGCTCCTCACTGCAAACAACAATGCCTCTCTGCTTATAGAGCAGGCGATTGAATTCGAAGCGAACAATGTCGTAATCTGCAACGAGGCACATTATGACGAAGTGGCCCAAGCTCTGCAGCCGCACTTCATCAAAGTGTTCGCAGGGATGCAGTCGGTATGCGGCCTGGCCGGAAGCGAAGACATAGATATCGTGCTTACAGCCATGGTCGGGTTCAGCGGGCTGGAATCTACAGTAGCGGCGATCAAGGCCGGAAAAATCATAGCGCTGGCAAACAAAGAGACTCTCGTGGCGGCAGGGGGCATAGTGACAGGGCTCGCCAGGCAATACGGCACAGCCATACTGCCTGTAGACTCCGAACATTCAGCCATATTCCAGTGCCTGCAGGGAGCATGCGGGGCAAAACCAGTGAAAATTCACCTGACTGCGTCAGGCGGGCCGTTCCGTACATGGGACCGTGAAAAAATCAGCCACGCGACGAGACAGGAAGCCCTCTGCCATCCGAAATGGAACATGGGACAGAAAGTCACCATAGACTCTGCAACGATGATGAACAAGGGACTGGAAGTCATTGAAGCCAAATGGCTCTTTGACATAGACCCCGGGCAGATAGAAGTCGTGGTGCATCCGCAGTCCGTCATCCATTCCATGGTCGAATTCGAAGATGGAGCGGTGATAGCCCAGCTGGGCCATCCTGACATGAGAGAGCCTATACAGTATGCACTTTCCTATCCGTCCCGGCTCAGCCTGGACAACAAGAAACTGAATTTCTCCGAACTGCATGAGCTCACATTCTTCGCGCCTGACCTTCAGAAATTCCCGGCGCTAAGCCTGGCATATGAGGCCATAGGCAAAGGAGGCAATATGCCTTGCGTGATGAATGCGGCAAATGAAGTGGCAGTAAAGGCTTTCCTGGAGGATAAAATAGGATTCTACAACATCAGCGACATCATATCGGAAACCATGGCTGGTGCAGATTTTGTAAAAGAGCCGGACCTCGACACGATATTCCAGACAAATACGGAAGCGCTCGCAAAGGCTCGTGAAATAATGAAAAAGTATATCTGAAAATGGTGGTTTTAATCAAGATACTGCAAGTGGTGCTTGCACTTTCCGTCCTGATTCTTGTGCATGAATTGGGACATTTCCTGTTCGCAAAGCTGTTCAAGATAAGGGTGGAGAAATTCTATCTGTTTTTTGATGCAGGATTCGCCCTCCTGAGGTTCAAGCCCAAAAACTCCGAGACTGAATACGGCATAGGATGGCTTCCTCTCGGCGGATACTGCAAGATTTCAGGAATGATAGATGAATCCATGGACACCGAAGCTCTTAAAAGCGAGCCCAAGCCATGGGAATTCAGAAGCAAGCCGGCATGGCAGCGTCTTCTCGTAATGTTCGGCGGAGTGCTGTTCAATTTCATATTTGCCATTCTCATATATATAGGGATCATGGCCGGATGGGGAGAAACCTATATCAGCAATGAGGACAACAGCATTTATGTGAACGAACTGGCCTACGAAATGGGATTCAGGAACGGGGACAGGATACTGAAATTCGACGACTACACTCCTGAACGCTTCGAGATGCTTCAGGCCGACATGGCCAGACAGACTGCGAAAAGAGCCACTGTGCTTCGAGACGGAGACACTGTGAACATATACATAGACCAGGGCATGATAGGCGAGGTTTTGAACTCTCCAGGCATGTTCGACCTGGCTATACCGTTCGTCGTGGACACAGTGCCTGCCTCGTCACTGAACCATGCGTCAGGGCTGCTGAAAGGGGACAGGATCACGGCCATTGCAGGCCAGCCCATCGAATTCCTCCAGGACTCCAGGGCTCTTCTGGCAGGCTATGAAGGACAAGGCATAGACATCACCGTTCTCAGGGACAATGACACATTGAACGTACCTGTACAAGTAGATACCGCCGGCAGGCTGGGCATTTATGCGGCTGTTCCTGGAATCAAAACGAAAGAATATACCATCGTCTCAGCCATACCTGCAGGAATCAAGCATACGTTCAACTCGATAGGAGGATATCTGCAAGACTTGAAACTGGTGTTCACTCCAAGCACGGAAGCATATAAATCTGTAGGCAGCTTCATCGCCATGGGACAGATTTTCCCTTCCGCATGGAACTGGTACAGCTTCCTGAACATCCTTGCCCTGCTGTCAATCATGCTGGGCGTGATGAATCTCATCCCTATACCGGCTCTGGACGGAGGCCATATACTGTTCACCCTGTATGAGATGATCACCGGGAAAAAACCTAGCGACAAATTCCTGGCGGCGGCGCAGGTTGCAGGCATGGTGCTTCTGCTGGGACTTATGATATTAGCCTTCGGCAATGATATCGGAAGACTGCTCAAATAAGCAAGAAAGAATAACTGGCATTGGCCTTCGGCCGGCATTATTGAACGGAGTTCAGAAAAATAAAATTGAGAGAAATATGAAAAATTGGTTTATTATTGCAGCCGCGGCTGCATCAATGATGGCAGTTTCATGCGGAGGCGGCGGTCAGAAGCTTCTGCCCAATGTGAGCGGGAAGGCCGGCGAAGTCATCGTAGTGATCAATCAGGGAGAATGGGAAGGTGAAGCGGGCGAAGAAATCAGGACCTTGCTCGCAAGCGACTGCCCTTTCCTCCCGCAAAAAGAGCCGCTGTACACTCTGGTGAATATAAATCCTTCGAATTTCACGAACATATTCCAGATACACAGAAACCTGCTTCTGGTGGACATTGACCACAGCGTGGATTCTTCAAGGGTCGTTTTCAGAACTGATGTCTGGGCAAGCCCGCAATGTGTCATCAATGTCGAAGCGTCTGACAGCGACGCGGCTGTGGAGCTGCTCAAGAGCCAGGGAAAAACTATACAAACCATGCTGGAGCAGGCTGAAAGAGACAGGATTATCACCAATTCAAAGAAATATGAAGAATCCTCGCTCAGGCCGGCAGTGAACGAGTTCATCGGAGGCTCGCCATATTTCCCGGCCGGGTACAAGATCAAGAAAAAGACTGAAGATTTTATGTGGATAGCGTATGACACCCAGATACTTCAGGATATTCTCATCTACAAGTATCCTGCATCCGGAGACGAGGATTTCAGCCCGGAGAACCTGGTGGCGAAGAGAAATGAGGTCCTGAAAGAGAATGTGCCAGGAATGTTCGAGAACACTTACATGACCACAAGCTCCATCACCATGCCGTCAGTGGAATATTTGAAGTATAAAGGCCGCGATTTCGCTGAAATGCGGGGATTCTGGGAAGTATACAACGACTATATGGGCGGGCCGTTCGTATCGCATTCTTTCTACAGCCAGGACGGAAAGGAAATCATTACTATGGAGGCATTTGTATATGCTCCGAAATATGACAAGCGCAATTATCTGCGCGAGGTGGAGTCCATACTGTACTCGTTCGAATGGAATAATTCTGTAAGAAAAAAGTGAAAAATATTTTGCAGGATAAAAAATAATACATACCTTTGCACTCCCGATGAAAAACGGGGCAGTTCTTAAGAACAAGCGATGGTGGGTTCGTATAACGGTTAGTACTCAAGATTTTCATTCTTGCAATAGGGGTTCGATTCCCCTACCCACTACGAAATATAAAAAATAAAAACAATGGCAAATCACGCATCAGCAGATAAGCGTAATCGTCAGAACGAAAGACGCAGATTGCATAACAGGTATTATGCAAAGACTACAAGAAACGCTATTCGCGCTCTTAGAAACACTACAGACAAAGCAGCTGCAGAGGCCAGCGCCCCTAAGGTTTATTCGATGATCGACAAACTTGCAAAAATCGGCGTTATCCACAAGAACAAGGCTGCAAACCTCAAGAGCGGAATCGCAGTTTACATCAATAAACTTTCATAAGTTTTATCAACCTTTAAAGGTTTTCAATAGCTGAAAAAGAAGCTGTCGTCGGGCAGCTTCTTTTTCATAAAAACGAAAAATCGGGATGTAGCGCAGTTGGTTAGCGCACTACGTTCGGGACGTAGGGGTCGGGCGTTCGAGTCGCCTCATCCCGACCAAAGAGAAGAGGGGTGACCAATTTTGGTCACCCCTCAAACGTCTTTCTTTTCGCCCATTCAATCAACTGATGCATTGACGAGACAGCCCTGGCCTTCTGTGACCAGAATTTTCAGCTCGCTGGCAGAAAAAGGAGAAAATTCACATACCTGCCTGCCTTCTGCCGCAGAGAAGTCAGATACCGGCAGGAACTGGCCTCCGCCAGCAGTATAGAGAATCTGGAAACCGCACTCTGTCCCTTTGCCCCACTCAAGGACCACGGAGCACACGTCTGCCACATCGCCCAGCGGCAATATAACCTCTTCGCCAGCACTGAGCGTAAGCGGCAAAACAGCATCAGAATTATCCCCTACTGGATTCTGGATGTCATTCCCGGAAGAAACCACTGTCAGAGAAGCCTGGAGACGGATATCGGAAGAAGATGCGCCTATCATGACATCGAAAACGCCTGGTTCGACCACTCTGTCCATATTTGCATCCAGAAGTGAAAGCGAAGCCGGAGTCAGCTGCATCTCTACATGCCTGGTCTCTCCAGGGCGGATATGGATGCGCTCAAATCCTCTAAGCTGCTTCTCATATACAGTGACAGAACTGAGCCGGTCATGAATATAGAGCTGGACCACTTCATCTCCTGCCATTTCTCCGGTGTTTGCAACATCGAAGCTCACTACGACAGAATCATACGGCGAAATAACTTCTGACGACAGTTTCAGCCCCGAATATTCGAATTCAGTATAGCTCAGCCCGTAGCCGAAATCATACAATGCCCCGTTGATCCTGGACTGGTTTCCGTCAGGACCAGGAATATCGTATCCATCCACCTGGGACGCCGGCTTGTATGGAAAATTGAACGGAATCTGCCCTGCAGTCTTAGGGAAAGTCACAGTCAGCTTGCCGCCAGGGTTGTAATCGCCGCAAAGCACCTCGGCTACAGCCTGTCCGCCATGCGCACCTGGATACCAGGCTTCTATTATCGCGTCAGCCGCAGCGTCTGCATAATTTACAGAAAGAGGACGGCCGTTTATCAGAACCACTGCCACAGGCTTGCCGGTGGCCTTGACAGCTTTCAGCAAATCATTCTGAAATCCAGGAAGCTCGAGACTCGTGCGGCTCTTGTTCTCGCCGCAAGTGCGCTGTCCTCCACCCAGCACAACCACAGCCAAATCACTGTCTTCGACCAATTTCACTGCCTCATCCATCATGGCCAAATCCTCCTGCCGGGGCTCAGCCGGAATGATTTCAGAAAGAGGCCAAGTATAATCGACCAAATCACACCCTTTGGCATAAACGACCTCCGCATGGCCATCCAGCCGGTCTTTCAAACCGGCCAATACTGATGTCACCTCCACTGCCAGCGGACCGTAATGAGTGAGTGCATAAGTAGTCTCGTCGGCATTTGGCCCCACTACAGCCACCCTGCGCAGCTTTGACAAGTCAAGAGGAAGGATGCCGTTGTTTTTCAGAAGGACGATTGACTCTCTGGAAGCCTGGAGAGCCACGGCATTGTTTTCGGGAGAATTCACCTCCCTGTCTGCCGCCGCATAGTCTCTCTGGTAAGGGTCGTCGAACAGGCCTGTCAGAAATTTCACCCTCAGAATGTCGCGCACCCTGTCATTGACCATCTCCTCAGAGATGGTCCCTTCCTCGACCAATTCCCGAAGAGGCAGGACGTAGCTGTCCGGAGAACGGAATGTACAGCGGATGTTAAGGCCAGCCTCCACGCTCTGGCGGACAGCTTCCTTCATATCTGCGGCCACATGGTGCTTTGCATATAGATATTCCACTGCGTCGCTGTCGGAAACGACATAGCCTTGAAAACCGAAATCATCTCTCAAACGTTCTGTAAGCCAATAATGGCTGCCCTGCACAGGCACGCCGTCATAGTCATTGTACGAGCTCATCACGCCCAGCAGGCCGGCACGCCGGATGACCTCGCGCCATGGATAGAGATGGATGTTCTCCACCTCGCGGGGAGGGATCTGAGGGTCTACTCGAGACATTCCCTCCCTGGCGCCTTTGTTGTTGGAATATACAGCGAAATGTTTGCTTGTTGCCGCCGCCTGGAAGTCTTTCTGGATGCCTTGCACCATAGCCACACCTAATTCTGCCACGAGATAAGGGTCTTCGCCGTATACTTCTTCATATCTCCCCCACCTCTGGTCACGGCCTACATCGAGAATGGGAGCATACACATTTGTATATCCCAGCAAACGCGCCTCGCGCCCGGTGATATAGCCCATTTTCTCTACAAGGCTTCTGTTCCATGTATGTCCCATGCCCAGCTGCGTCGGGAAATTGGTGGCCATGTATGATTCCACACCGCGTATGCCTTCGTTCGTGAAATCCACAGGGATGCCCAGCCGAGTCTCTTCCACGAAAAACTTCTGGACCTGGTTCAAGGCCCAGGCATGACGTGATGCAGGCCAGACATTAGGATTGTCGCACACAGGGACACCCCAGCCCAGGAAGCCATTCAGATGCTCGTCGATGGCGCCTATCCCGTCCTTCCACAGACGGTTTTTCCATTCAGTAGACGGTAAATCGTCCTGAAGCACACGCTTGTAGCCATATAGAGTCACCATCTGGCATGTTTTTTCTTCAATGGTCATCTGTGAAATGAGGTCTTCTATGCGGTCTTCCAGCGGTGCGCGAGGGTTCTCATATACATCCATTTTCCCGTTCTTGTTGAAATCTATCCAGCCGTCACGGTACATCCGGTGGTCAAGGTGTTCGAATTCTGTCACCTTTTCCCCTGGCTTTGGACATTGGCGCGCCTCGACAGGCACAGATAAAAGGCAGGCCAGCAGCGCCGCCATAATCTCAGTCTTCATAAATTTCTTTTCTGAATGTTATTTTTCAAATTTACAAAAAACTCGCAAAAAATCCAGATAACTTTCTGTAAACAACAAACATGCGAAGTGCTGACAATGCTGGCGGCTCATATACTATAGATATAAAAAAAAGTCCCTGAAATCAATTTCAAGGACTTTCGGAGGGTGCCCAGTCGGATTCGAACCGACGACATTCAGAACCACAATCTGACGCTCTAACCAACTGAACTATGGGCACCATATTCATTTGGGACTGCAAAGATACATAAAATAATTAATCTGTCAAGTGTTTTATAACGATTTTATCATCTTTTGCGAAAATTCAAACATCTGAAATAAAAAAATCTATATCTTTGCATGATTTGAATGAAAATCCGGAACGGATAAAATTATTGCCGGGAGGCTGACCGGGAGGAAAGCGGACGGCACAAACAAAACATTTCGATATGAAAAGAGAAATCAAATTCTCTCTGGTCTACAGAGATATGTGGCAGTCGTCAGGAAAATATGTCCCGACTGTCAGCCAGTTGAAAGAAGTGGCTCCGGCTATCATCGACATGGGATGTTTCGACAGGGTTGAGACGAACGGAGGAGCTTTCGAGCAGGTAAACCTTCTATTCGGAGAAAATCCAAACAAGGCTGTCCGCGAATGGACGGCTCCGTTCAACAAGGCAGGCATCCAGACCCATATGCTCGAAAGGGGGCTCAACGCGTTGAGAATGAACCCTGTTCCTGCAGATGTAAGGGAGCTGATGTATAAAGTGAAATGCAAGCAGGGAACTAATATTTCCAGGTCTTTCTGCGGACTGAACGACCACAGGAATCTGAAGCTTTCCGTAGAATATGCAAAGAAAGGCGGAATGATTTCACAGGTGGCGCTCTCCATCACGAACTCCCCTATCCACACAGTGGAATACTACATGGACATAGTAGACAAGGTAGTAGGATATGGATGTGATGAAATATGCCTCAAGGACATGGCTGGCATCGGCCGTCCTACTATGCTGGGACAGCTTACAAAGTCCATCAAGACCAAATATCCACATATAAAGGTGCAGTATCACGGCCATTGCGGCCCGGGATTCTCCCCTGCATCCATGCTGGAAGTGGCACGTGCAGGCGCAGACTACCTTGACGTGGCAGTGGAGCCGCTTTCATGGGGAAAGGTTCATCCTGACGTGATCACCATCAGGGAAATGATGAAGGCTGACGGCTTCCTCGTGAAGGACCTGAATATGGATGCCTATATGGAAGTGCGCCGTCTCACCCAGAAATTCATTGACGAATTCCTCGGCTACTGGATTGACTCCAACAACTCCCACATGAGTTCGCTTCTCGTAGGATGCGGCCTTCCAGGAGGAATGATGGGATCAATGATGGCCGACCTGACAGGCTTCCGCGGAGCCATCAATGCTTCTCTCAGAGCTCAGGGCAAAGAAGAACTCAGCGTAGACAACCTCATGGTCATGCTGTTCCAGGAAGTCGCTTATGTATGGCCGAGACTCGGATACCCGCCTCTCGTGACTCCGTTCAGCCAGTATGTAAAGAATACTGCACTGATGAACCTGATGAATATATTGAAAGGGAAGCCGAGATGGACTACCATCGACAAGGACACATGGAACATGATTCTCGGGAAGATGGGCAAACTCCCTGGAGAACTTGCTCCTGAAATCGTGGAGCTGGCCAAGGAAAAAGGCCTCGAATTCTACACCGGAAATCCTCAGGATGCATTCCCTGACGAACTCGACCATTTCCGCAAGATGATGGACGAGGAAGGATGGGACTACGGCCAGGACGATGAGGAGCTCTTCGAATTCGCCATGCATGAGAGACAGTACAGGGACTACAAGAGCGGCGTTGCCAAAGAGAGGTTCAAAAAAGACCTTGAGGCCATGAAAGAGAAAGCCGGCGCTCCTATAATCATCACCAGGCCAGTGGTAGAAGTCCCTAAATATGATGTGGAGAAGATTGCCGAGAAATTCCCTGACGCGAAGCCGGTACAGGCTCCTGTGAAAGGGCAGCTCCTCTGGCAGATAGATGTGGACGATGCTTCCACGGCGCCTGTCGTAGGTACAGAAGTGAAAGCAGACGCTCCTATGAGTTACATCCAGACTTACTACGGAATGGAAGAAGTGAAGCCTGTCTGCGATGGAAAGATTGTGGCTGTCTGCTGCAAACAGGGTGATTTCGTCGCCAAAGGTGAAATTCTGGCTTTTGTCGAATAGCAAAAAAAGAAATTTTACATAAAAAAAGAAAAACCGGAGCGCGGTTGCGGCGCTCCGGTTTTTTTATTGCCGTGAAACGGCTACATTTACACCATCATTGCCGGAAGGCAAAATAATCGGTATTATGAAAATTTCTGAGATGAGGCCGGAGGAGAGGCCGAGGGAGAAACTGGTGGAGAAAGGGGCTAAAACTCTGGATAATTCAGAGCTGATAGCGATAATGCTGCGCACCGGAACAGGGAAAAGGAATGCCGTAGAGATAGCTTCGGAGCTGCTGGCATCTGCAGGGAACAGCTTGTCGGAACTGGCGGGCTTCTCTATGGAAAAGATGAGGGAAATAAACGGCATCGGAGCAGACAAGGCTGTGACAGTGGCGGCCGCGATGGAGCTTGGGAAGAGATTCATATATGAGAAAAACGCTGAAAAGCACATATCCATCACAGGGGCGCGGCAGATATTCGACATCATGTTTCCGCTGATGAAAGGTCTGGCGCATGAAGAATGCTGGGTGATTTTCCTGAACAGAGCTAACTATATCATAGGGAAGGAACTGCTGAGCAGCGGAGGAATGACTGCGACTGTGATAGATGTGAAGATGATACTGAGACGCGCCCTGGAAAAGAAGGCGCAAGGCATCATTCTGGTGCATAACCATCCTTCCGGGAATCCGGCTCCAGGCACTAACGATGTGAAGCAGACCATGATCTTGAAAAAGGCGGCTGAAACTTTCGATATCTCGCTTGTAGACCACATAGTGATAGCAGACAGAAAATATTACAGTTTCGCTGATGAAGCGACATCGACAGCGGCGCCATGAACAGGCCGGCGATGACAGAAGAGATAATTTCAATCAGAAGACTGACATGAGCGCCAAATGCTCCAAATATTTGTTCAAGGAGAAAAAATAGGGTATATTTGCATAAATCAGAGTGCACAGCCATGAAAATCATAAATCTGGGAGAAAGCAACACTGCCCTGAATAAATTCGTCGCACAGATACGCGACATAAATATTCAGAAGGACCGCATGCGTTTCCGTTTCAACTTGGAGCGGATGGGCGAGATTTTCGCATATGAGATAAGCAAGACCATGCATTATTCCGAAAAAAAGGTCTACACGCCTCTCGGGATAGCCAGCGTAAATACGCCTGACGACATCGTAGTGGCAGCGACCATTCTTCGTGCAGGGGTGCCTCTTCATAAAGGGATTCTGAATATTTTCGATGATGCGCAGAACGCATTTGTAGCCGCATACCGGAAATACGACAAAGGGGACGACTTCCATATCAACATCGAATATGCCAGCAGCCCTGACCTTGACGGCAAGACGCTGGTCCTGGCAGATACAATGCTCGCCACTGGCGCATCTCTGGAAATAGCGTTCAACAAGCTTCTCGAGCATGGAGAACCTGTCTACACACATCTCGTTTGCCCTATTTCGAGCATATATGCAGTGGAATATCTGCAGAAAAATCTGACAAGGGAAAACGTCACGCTATGGGCGGCCGCCATAGACGAGGAGCTCACCAGCCATTCATACATAGTGCCTGGCCTTGGCGATGCCGGAGACCTTGCATACGGAGAAAAGGACTGAGAAGCCGCGCAATACAAAAGAAAAGAGCTGTTCCTACAGCTCTTTTCTCATTCTTGCTTTCGGGATGTTCAGCTGATCCCTGTATTTGGCTATGGTCCGCCTGGCTACCTTGTAGCCCCTCCGGGTCATCTCAGCCACTAACTGGTCGTCTGTAAGAGGATTCCTCTTGTCCTCGGCATCCACACACTCCTGCAGGGCTTTCTTGAGCTCTCGTGTAGAGACTTCTTCGCCGTCTGCATTCTCCATGCCTTCTGAAAAGAAATACTTCAAAGAATAGATGCCGAAATGCGTCTCGATATACTTGCTGTTAACGACACGGGAAATAGTGGAGATATCGAACCCGGTGCGTTCTGCGATGTCTTTCAACACCATCGGCTTCAGGTGTGACTCATCTCCGTCCATAAAATAGTCGTGCTGATAGTCCACAATAGCTTGCATAGTGCTCATCAGAGTGTTGTGCCGCTGCTTGATAGCCTCTACAAACCATTTGGCCGAGTCCAGCTTCTTTTTCACGAAAGCAGCCGCCTCCTTTTTCTCACGCTCTGATGAATTCGCGGCATCAAGCAGGATGTCTGCATATTTCTTGTTCACTTTCAGCTCAGGCACTGAGAAACGCGGCATAGTCAGCTTCAGCTCCCCGTTTTCAAGTGTAAGCAGGAAGTCAGGAATGATTTGCTGGGCCTGCTCGCTGTACGAATCATCGATCTGCCCTCCTGGTGCAGGATTCAGCTTGACTATCTTCGCTATGGCGGCCTTCAAGTCCGACTCGGAAATCCCCATGCGGGAGACAATCTTGCTGAAATGCTTGCTTGTAAATTCATTGAAATAGTCCCGGAGAATCCGCGTGGCGTTCCTGACATCAGGAGTCTGCTTCAGATTCCTGATCTGAAGCAGGAGACACTCCCTGAGGTCTCTCGCCCCGACCCCGGGCGGGTCGAACTCCTGGATGACGTGAAGCATATCCTCCACCTCCTTCTCATCCGACTCTATCCCGGCGCGGAATGCCAGGTCATCTACCAAGCTGTCCAGATCCCGCCTCAGATATCCGTCATCATCCAGGCTCCCGATGATGAAAGCGGCCACTGCATGCTGATGCTCAGTCAGATTCCTGAAGCCCAGCTGCTCCATCAGGCTCTGTGTGAAACTCTCCTTCACAGAGAATGTATTGTACACAGGACGTTCATCCTTCCCGTAATTGTTCACTTTCAGCTTATAGCTCGGTATCGGATCATCATCCTTATATTCAGACAGCGAGACTTCCCGAGGAGCATTTTCATCGTCGTCTTCCTCCGATGCGACATTCTCCTCCAGCACAGGATTCTCCTCCAGCTCCTTCCGTATCCGCTGCTCAAGCTCCTGTGTAGGCAGCTCTATCAGCTTGATAGTCTGAATCTGGAGAGGAGACAGCTTCTGCGTCTGCTTCAGTTCTAACCCTTGTTTCAGCATAACATCTCCTTAAAAGCCATTAAAATACGGCAGATTCAGGCTCTGCCAGCCTGCGCAGAATTTTCACAGTATCTACACGCACAAGGGAGTCTCTGTCCACTGCAGGGTATTCGATATGCTCCTTGACGATAAAAGCTTTAGGGAAAACGCCAATAATAGACTGGAGGAAACTCATCGCCTCAGACTTGGTCCTGAAATCTCCCACCGTGATCTTGAAATACGGATTCACATAGCTGCGGTATGCAGGAACTCCGGGATACATCCGCTCGAACTGCTCCATCATGGCCTCTGAATCCTGGCGGGCGCTCTGCCTGTTGTCGAAGAAAATCCTGACCCTGTACCCGGTATACGGACGCATACGATTGCTTTCCATAGTCTTCTTCACTGCAGAAACTATGGCAGAAGACTGATACACATTCACATCAGCCTCGCCGCCAGACTTTCTGGAAGGAAGCAGCGAAAATATGTCTTTCCCCGCCAGAGCAGTATCCACCCTTTCAGCAGGTATGTACACCAGTGTATCCACCAAGACATATCCCTCCGGGACAATAATTTCTCCTGTCAGCGAATCTATCTGGATCTCAGGCTCGACGGCCGCGGTATCCTGGACTTCTTCCAATTCAGGGAACGGCTCCTGGGCCTGGATCAGCTGCACGGACAGCATAAGAACCGCCGCCAGCATCATATACTTAAATGTTCTCATAACTTGCTTTTCTAAAAAGATTCTCTACAGGCACTCCTTCCAAATGGATTTTCTTGCATATGCCTCCTTTGACCTTGATTTTCATGGACGCATCCATGGTGAATTTCCCGACATCCATTCTGGAGGCCATGGACATAAGTCCCATCAAGCTGAAAGACTGGCCGAGAGAGGCAGTGACTTCCACATGGACATCTGACGTGGATTTGCCCGGGACAGTTACATCCGGGGCCTGGAAATATCCCAGTTCATCGCCGTCGAAATATACAGTCCCCGAAATATCTGAAATGACCATTTCCTTTACAGGATTATACACCTGCACGGAAAGCCCGGCCTCCACAGCTTTGAATCCAGACGGAGAAATGCTTTCCAGCCTGCATGAATCCACCCTGATATCCTTGTAGCCGCTGCATCCCGGCAGGATAAGCAGCAGCACAGCCGAGGCCAGTGCCAATATAACTTTTGTATTCTTGGAAAAAACTGTCATTCTGTCTTCTATCTTTAAAAAGGCCAGCGCTTTTCCGGCCGATACATCTATGCAAAGATACAAGAAATCGGGAGCAGAACAAATATTTGTCCTGCCCCCGATGTCAATAATATTGCTGTTCACAAAATTTCCGCATTGACAGCTGTCACGGAAAGCCTCGGAAGACCCTAATAAACATTAAAATCTGCAGAAAGGCCATTGGCACTGCTGGTGCCGACCCATAAAGTGAAGTCACCAGGGTCCACGCCATACTTCATATCATATCCCCAGAACGCAAGCTCGGACACCGGCACAGAAAACGACACTCGCCTGCTTTCTCCTTTTTTAAGGAAGATGCGCTGGAAAGCCTTCAATTCCTTGACAGGGCGCGTGACAGACCCAGCCTTGTCCTGCACATAAACTTGGACTATCTCCGTCCCGTCATGCTTCCCGGCATTTTTCAGATTTACAGAAAACGTCAGTTCTCCGTCCCGTGGAATGCTGCCAGCTGGCAGATCCAGACCGCTGTATTCAAAAGAGGTGTATGAAAGGCCATATCCAAAAGGGAAAAGCGGAGACGTACCGGCATCCAGATAGAAAGAACGGCATCCTACAGAAGTCTGTCCGGCTTCAACTGGGATCTCTTCTATCAACATCTCCTCAGCATTGGCCGGACGGCCAGTCTGGTTTTGTGCGTAATATACCGGGATCTGTCCGAGCATACGAGGAAAAGTAACAGGAGTTTTCCCGCTTGGATTCACTTTCCCGAAAAGAATGTCAGCAATAGCCGGCCCGCCCATAGTGCCCGGATGAAAAGAATACAGCACGGCATCCGAGATTTCAGCCTCCTCGGTTATAACGAGGGGACGGCCGGCCATAATGACCGTCACTAAAGGCTTGCCTGTCTTCGACAATGCTCTTAAAAGCTCCGTCTGCGCCCCCTGAAGCTCAACATTCGCCAACGAATGCGCTTCGCCGGAAAGAATAGCCTCCTCGCCGAGAAACGCGATGATGACATCGGCCTTGCCAGCCGCGGCCACGGCTTTTGCTATACCTGACATGGATTTATCCCTGCTATAGCACAGCCCTGGCTCGTAAATGATGTCCACCTTGTCTCCATAGAGAGCCCTCAAAGCCTCCAGAGGTGTCTGAGTATACGATTTTTCACCATCAAACACCCATGTGCCCAGCTGCTCATACGGAGCATCAGCCATAGGGCCTGCCACCGCTATTGTGCCCGTTCTGTCTGAAAGCGGCAGAGTCTCCTGGGAATTTTTCAGAAGTATGACAGACTGCTCGGCCGCCTTCCGGGCGATTTCAAGGTGTTCATCACAATATTTCACTTCCTGAGAAGTAGACACATACGGACTCTCAAACAATCCCAGGCGGAATTTCAAGCGGAGAATGTTCCGCACCGCATCATCTATAGTATTCATGGACACATTGCCTTCTTTGACAGAAGCCGCCAGGTGATTTATATAAGCCTCGCTGACCATGTCCATGTCGACACCTGCATTCACTGCCTTTTCAGCGGCATCCGTGGCATCCGTGCAAAAGCCATGGACTATCATTTCTGATATAGAAGTCCAGTCGCTTACCACCATCCCGTCGAACTTCCATTCATCCCTGAGAATATTCCTCAGGACAAAACTGTTCGCAGTTGACGGCACACCGTCATTGTCATTGAAAGAAGTCATGAATGAGGCACATCCGGCATCGACAGCGGATTTGAACGGCGGAAGGTAAACATTGCGGAGCAGCCTTTCCGGAATATATGTTGAATTGTAATCCCGGCCGCCCTCTGCGGCTCCGTAAGCGACGAAATGCTTGGCGCAGGCGGCCAATGACGAAGGATCACTGAGGGAATCCCCCTGGAAGCCTCTTATCATGGCAGCCCCCATCACCGAAGTCAGATACGGATCCTCTCCGCAGCTTTCCGCAATACGGCCCCATCTCGGGTCTCTGGCAATATCTATCATCGGAGCAAAAGTCCATCTGACACCATCTGATGATGCCTCCGTTGCAGCCATTCTTGCCCCTTTCTCGACTATTTCCGGATTGAATGTCGCCGCCTGCCCCAGAGGAATCGGAAGAATGGTCTTGTAGCCATGGACCACATCGCGGGCCACCAGCAAAGGAATCCCGAGACGGGACTCTTCCACTGCGATTCTCTGTATGCTGTCCACCAGTTCAGGGTCGGTATAGTTCAATATGGAACCGACCTCCCCATTGCGCACTTTTGCAGCCAGCTCTCCGAAATCCCACGGACTCAGCTGGTTCATCTGGCCGATTTTTTCCTCAAGAGTCATCTTGCCGAGCAAGTCTTCGACTTTACGTTCTGTCTCCCTGCCGGCTTTCGTTTCATAATCCGTGCTGCAGGATACAAAAGTCATAGCCGCCATGGCCATGGCGGCCAATATCCTATTCTTTCTCATAAAAAAACTGCAGAAAATTTAATTATACAAGTCAGAATGCACATACAGGATAATAGACTTCCGTCCCCGGGATGCCATGCCATCCGTTTTCCATTCCATCCATCTGCATGAGACAGAGTCCGATAACATTATTATCGATGTAGGTGACAGAAGGGATACTCCCAGCAAGCTGCCATCCGCACACTTTTTCCAGCTGGCCGTTAATGAAAACTGCGCCGTCTCCTGTCTGCGCATCGGGGTCTGTTCCCCTGACAAGGTATTTCAATTCGTGGAATGACGGTGCATACCAGTCCGTCACGCCATCGGCGACTTTCTCCGTATGATTATTCAACGCGTTGAATGTGATGCCAGAGGACGAATCGGAAGCCTTGTCTTTCAGAATCCTAGATATGGCATATCCGTTCATTGCATCCTTGGTGTTCAGGTATTCCGCGAGGGCAGTCTTCACAAGCTGCCCGTCATCATTCGGCATCCCGAAATTAAGGCCCTGCGTCACGGACAGGATCAGGCCATGCGATCCGCCACAGCCAGGATAATCTTCTGCATCCAGACCATTTTCAGAGGCGTAGGCTGAAAAACTGCCAGCATCCATGACATGGAATACTATTCCCTTGCATACAAGTCCGTCAGGGACTGCGGCCGCCGCGGCCGGTATGATTACAGTGTTCCCTGTCGCATCAGACACACAGTAGAATGCACCGGCAGAGACATTTTCCTGCCCTGCAGGCAATTCACATGGAAGCGCATACCCTGCGCCAGATGCAACAGTCACGGTGGAGGTCACCGTCTTGGTCTGCTTCTCGCCCCCGGGCACAATATATGAGTATTTGAATACATCCTGCTCCAGAGAAATGCCGTCTTTAAGTATCCAGAGATTCGCCCCGGCACTTTCAAACGGCGTGTAGACAACATCACCGACTGTAAGCGAGACATCTGTCATGCCGATCTTGAAAGCAAACTCTTCGTCTCCTGCCGTCACTGAAGACGAGGCGGCAAGAGACAGCAGGGAAAACGCATGGGTAAATGTGATATCCAGCTGATCTGTCACTTCATCTATTTCACATATCAGCAAATCCATTCCGGAAAAGTCTTCGGCAGAACTCTGGTCTGTCTTGATTTCAATTCCGTCTTTCAGAGCATCCACCGCAGTCACTTCCTCGGAAAGTGAAGCATTGTAAGGATAATATGCTATGATACGGTTTATCGAAGCATCATAGACCACCCCGTCAGCATTGGTCCACTCCCCTGCCACACAGGTGTACGGCACATTTCCAGCCTGTTTTCCTTCAGCATCTATAAGAATCAGCCCAAGCTGGTCGCCATCGGCGAATGACGTTGCATAATCACCTGTGTATGACGCACGTGTAGACGCGCCATATGAAAACCCCCTCTGGTTCACGCTTGCAATTTCCAGGTTTTTCCCTGAGACTGCCGCATTGTCCGGCAACGAATCTTTGCTGCAAGAAACTGCCAATATCGAGAAGGCGGCCATACAATAAAACAAATATCCCGGTTTCATCTTTTCTCTGTTAGAAAGTTAATACCATAAGCAGCTTGGCGGGATCACTTGACCAGCCATACTGGATTACCGAATTTCCCACATAATACCTCATGGACCATATCGTGGTTTTCGTACCGTCCTGGATTCCGTGGGACTCTCCTGCATCACTCGTACCTGCATATAACTGTGAAGACCAGTATAAATCAATCATGCCATCTGCATATCCTGATTTATGTATGTCCTTCAGCTGCGCAACTGTAGGGATATACCATCCGGATGTCCCTGCAGGGGCCTCTGCTCCTGCATTCTTGAAAGCATACCAGAACGGAGCTCCAGTCTCCCATGTTCCGCTTAATCCGGCAAATGCGCCGTCTATATCATTTGTACGCTTATATCCGGAATAATCGCTCTCACGTTCTGTCTGGTCTTCGCTTATAGTTATGCTTGCCAATGCTTCCAGATAATCTTTATCACCTGGATTTGCAACCCACGCTCTCTGAGAGGCATCGCTGTATTCTGTACATACCACATAGCCACGGACTCTGTTCATCGGGTAGACTGATTCATCATTTTCATTCTGGTCCAAAGCAAACACTCTTCCGAGAGCGGTGCATCCGTCCATCTCCGGTGCAGGCCCCCACGTGCCGTTGTCATAGAAATAATATCCGGGTTCTATAGTGCTTAGATAAGTCACCCTGATGTCGCTTCTGACATTCGAGAAAGTATAAGTCTGGGTGTTTCCCGACTCACTTCTTGAAACCTGGCACGTACCTTCCCATAACAGCCCTCCAAGACCTGTTTCAGCATAGGAAATGGAGAATCCGTCCGTATTGTCGGCGATAAGGCCGCCCGATACGCCCGAAACAATATAATCCTGCAGAGCGGACACTTCCGGCGTGATGTCTGCCACGAGTTTCGCATCCGTCACCTCTCCTATGGCGCCGTTTTCCCAGCCCACCGTATTCGGCTGCATGCTCACCGTCAGCATCTTCCTGCTGACAGTCAGGGTATATTTCTGCCAACAGCCTGCTTCAAGCACACCTGTCCGGGCAGCGAAATCTGCTTCATCGTTCTGATCCGGAATGTATGTATAGCTGTCCCCTCCTATATTAACCTGGACAAGAGGTTTCCCCCACATGTCGCAAGGCACCATCATCGCCTGCCCTCTCCGCAAACCTCCTTCCTGACTTTCAAAAGTCGAAACAGCCTGGTCAGGACTGCCAGAAGGAACAATGTTTCCCCCAGTATACGAGACAGCTCCGTAACCGAAGAAAGCCACCTGGGCGCTGCGAATCTCTTCTTCTGTATAGCCCTCTGCCGCCAAAGTCCACTGCATACGGGTCATCATATGGCTGAAAGTGAAATTGACCTGTCTGGAAGCTGTTGCCACAGCCTTGCTGAACAGCAGGTCACAGGCAAAGAATTTTTCCTGGGAAGACTGGTCCTTCAAATTTATCTCTGCGTCTGACACCGGATACCAGGCCATCATTTCGAACTCTTTTCCTTTCCATCTGAAAGCGCCCTGATCTCCGGCAGTCATATTTCCGGCCACGTCTACAATATATGGTTTGACGATTCCGTCTGCCATTACAGCGACAGTCTCTCCTCCTGTCCATCCGGCATCAGTCACTCTTGTCATGACTTTCTCTACATGGGCGGCAAGAATCAATTCCCCTTCATCCTCTTTACCGGCCTGCCATGCCTCTTCGGAACAGGAAAGAGCGCTGAAAAGACAGGCTGCAAGAAAATAAAGCCTTATATTATCTATTCTGAAATCCATAGTTCCAATCATTCGATTATTGAGAATTTTTTACTGTAAATCCGGAGTTACAGCGCCTTTGTCTGCGGATGTCCATTCATCTATTCCATCTGAATTTGCGTCACCGGCTTTCAATGTGACAGTGAAGTTCCCTTGATTGACATTCAGGAAATACTCCGACCAAGTATTCGCTGTCAGGACTCCCATGTTCCTGCCTCCGTCATCCACCCTTGCAGGAGCATAAATATATGTGTCATCCCCGATTTCAAGCTGTATCATCGGCTTATCCCACATTTCACACGGCACCAGCATAGCTTCTGCATACCAGTAATTCGGACCTTTCTGAAGCATGGTATTGATCTGCTGGCCGCCATCGTCTTGCGAATATGTGAGCTCGCCATCATGATATGAGACCTTGCCATAGCCGAAAAACGAGATTCTGGCGGCCTTCACCTGCTCTTCTGTGTATCCGTCATAATACTGGATATGGCATTTTACCCTGGCCATCTTATGACTGAAATTGAATGTCACAGACTGCTGTTCTGCCAAAACCTCGCTGTAAAGCAGGTCGCAAGCAAAGAATTTCTCCAGCGAAGTCTGGTCTGCAAGGTCTATCTCTGCATCTGTATATGGATACCATGCTGTCAGGCTAAAAGCCTCGCCGTTCCACTGGAAAGGCTCCACGCCATCTTTAACAGTCATATTGCCAGCCGCGTCGACAGTGTACGCCTTGACCTCATCCCCAGATTTCACTCCTATTGTTTCGTCTCCATCCCATGAAGTTTCAGTCACTTTTGTCGACACCTTTCCGACTTCAGCTGAAAAACTCATATCCGTAACATATGTATCCTGCCTGCTTATTTCGCTGCATGAAGCCAGTCCAAGCACTGCAGTCCCGATTAAGAATGCTCTGATAAGTTTGTAATTGCCAGTCATAATATTTTGTTTTAAAGGTTGAACTTTTTGATTAGCTGTTTGCTACTTGATTTTATCAGGAACAATGGAATCTCCGCCGTTTCCGCTTTCATTCCACCCGCCTATAGCGCCATCCGGATCAATATCTCCTCTGTTTGCGTCCGGATCAATATGCTCCGGTCTCTGATATACCCTGACATAGTCTACGTACATGTGCTGAGGGAAGTAAGTCGCATCGACAGGATTGCCGCCGAAAGTGCCGCCTACGGCAACATTCAAAATGATGAAAAACGGATGGTCGAATACCCATTGCCCTTCAGGCGCATCTGATTTTTCTATTCTCTTGTATGTCACGCCGTCGACGATGAAGCTTATTCCGGATTCATCCCACTCTGCGGCGAAAACATGAAATCCTGTATCGAACCGCCGGTGTTCGTAGCCGAAAGTCTGAGTGAGGCAGCTCCCTCCCGAATAACCAGGCATATGCAAGGCGCTCGAAACGATGTTTGGCTGATAACCCTTGTTTTCCATGATGTCGATTTCTCCGCAGGCAGGCCATTCATTTTCCTGATAATCTCCGCCCAGAAGCCAGAACGCAGGCCACAGCCCCGGTCCATAAGGCAATACCATCCGCGCCTCGAAACGGCCATATTTAAATTCGTATTTTCCTTCGGTCTTGAGCCTGGCGGAAGAATAGGTAATGCCGTCATAATTGTCCTTCAGCGCAGAAATCACCAGGCATCCTTCCCCGTCATAAGTGCCATAACAGGCATTTTCCGCCCTGTCGGTATAGTTCTGCAGCTCCTGGTTCCCAAAACCGCTGTTTCCCAGTTCGTATGACCAGTTCAGGGGATCAGGGCGTCCGTCCGGCGTAGGGTCATTGAATTCGTCTGACCACACCAGCTTCCACCCCTTAGCCTCGAGGTCTGAAACTGATTCGGGGGCTGCTGGGCCGTCGCTTCCGTCAGCTGTGGATACCTCCTTTTCGCAACTGGAGAAAAGAACTGTCATTGCGAGTGTCAGGAGTCCTGACAATATCATTTTACAATGCTTCATACGTCCAATTTTTAATAGAAATAAATATTGTCTACAAGGATATTCTGATATGCTGGCGTATTTTCAGTTATAGCCAGCTGGAGCTGATGTATGACCGTCTGGCCGTTGAGAGGGACATCTACTGGAATCCATTCTCCTGTTTCAAGATTCACTGTCACCTTGCCGGCCGCAACTCCCTCAGAATTGATATCAGCGGAAATATCCAGCTGAGGCTGGCCTTCGACAGTGTCTTGCAGAAGAACATCCAGATGAACATGAGTTTTTCCCGTGCAGTCTGCATCTTTGCCAAGCACAATGCCTACGAAATTGAAGCTGCCGTAATGCATGACATGGTTGTCGCCCAGCACCATTTCATCGTTAGTGGTAGTCTGGTAAGGAGCCCAGTAGCCGTTGAACGGAGATGAAAGAACATTCACATAATCATCACAGTACAGGGATATCACCTCGTCCGCTTCATGCTCAGGCGCTGGTGCAAAATCATAGATTCCTGTGACAGTGATGCTTCCTCCAGCCTCAACAGGAGTCAGAACAGCTATCTCCCGTCCGCCGTGGAAAGTTATAGCGCCGTTCTCGACAGTGGCCGTTTCAGGGGCGGAAGACTCAAAGGAGAAAAATGCTGAAGATGCTGTCATCTCGCAGTCTGTACCGTCAGGAAGATTCACATACACTGTCAGTTCGCCTATCTCGATATCTCCAGAAGGGAATCCGGCCATAGTCATGTCTTGAATTCTCGTATGGGCTAATGTGCCAAGCTTTTCATATTTGACTTCGTCTATCCATATAGTGTAGCTCTCCCCGTCGACCGCACCTGCAGAATAGTAAAACAGCCCTTGCTCAGCCGTAAGTTTTGCCGGATTTGGTATAGGAATTATGACCTGTGTCCAGTTCGTGCTCACCGGAATGTTTTCCACAGATACATTGTACGCAGTATCGCCGAAATTGCCGATGCCGGCAGTCATTGACGCAGAAATAGAAGACTTTACATAAAAAGTCAAAGCGTCATATCCTGAAAGATTTCTCGCAGAAGAGGAATAAAATATGCCTCCGGCAAAGTTGCCTTCCGGATCAGACGGGACAGGCACTTCGATGCACATCGCCGCCCTCCCCTCATATTGCTCATTATAATCAATGCTGAAATTCGTCACCTTGCCCCAGGCCTGATATTGCAGGTCCGATGCAAATTCGTCCAGAAAAACTTCTGGAATATCTGGGAAAGCCGCCAGCACATCTGTGTCAAGAGCTCGTGTACATGAAGACATTGTCATTGCCGTGGCGGCAAACAATAATATACTGTTTTTCATAAAATAATTTCTAGACGGTTTTCGGAATTAAAACAAACTGAAGGATATGTATGTGCGGATCTCCCATTCATTGCCCGCGGGGGCATCCGGAAGATCGGTCACGGCTTCAAAATTTCCATTGGCGTCAGCCATATAACCGGCAACATAGCGGTTTGAATACTGATCCAGCGTTCTGTATGTGCCACGTATTCCCACACGCGTAGGAAGTGAACCCAGCCATTTGGGAGCTGACAGATTCGTGGACAAATCGACAACGCACTGGAACGGATAAGTGAGGTTGAAGTCACGATGATAGTCATATGGGCCCCAGTCGTGGAACTTGACCCCGGCATTCAGCTTGATTTTCTTGTAAAGCATACGCAAATCCACTCCGGAGCGTCTGATCAAACGGTCATCATCGCCATTTGCCTGCGCCGTGCCGATATATGCGTCAGCGATAAGGCCGAAATCACGCGATGCCCTGGAGACGATTTTCAAGTTTGCCTCCCACAAATCATGAGCAGGAGCGGCTGATGCGAAAGCAAACGTGGAACGTCCGTTGGCCAAAATTCCGATAGCTGCATCCTGAGAGGTCGGAAGATGCCTGTAGACGAAGCCCAAAGATGCGGCAAACGGTGCATCTTCATTGTTTTCGTTCTCCCAGTCATACATCCAGGTATCAGGAGTAGGATCATATGTGAGCAGAAGCTCGGCGGCCTTTGTCTCACGGTTCGCCCTGACTGCAAACGGGTCGTCAATCACATTCCTGAGCCGGCCCGGAGCCTTCACGCCGTTAGGCATAGGACCTACAAGAGGCTTCTGATACAGGAAATTAGGAGCTATCTGGAACTTGCCTATATTATACGTGAATCCCATCAGCACGTTGGACTGATTCCCGCTTCCGCAATCTTTCAGCGACCATCCTGTCAAAGTCGTGGTGCAGTCTGCTCCGCCACTCGCCACAAGGCCCATGACAGCCCCCTGGACATATGCATTGAATTTGCCGCCGGTGTAAGTTACTTTCAGCTTGCCCCCGAAAGTATCGGATGTCTTCACTTTATCTACATAGACAGGGGCATCCGGGCTGTAAACTTTTGTCGCCTGAAACTCCCTCCCGACGAGAGGATATCCCGACCACAAGCCCCCGGCAGTGATATTGAACTTGCCCAAGGTAACACCCGCCATCACTGACGCCCTCATGTTCTGCGGCAATGGAATGGCGTATGAAGTGGTGGTGCCGACTCTCTGCGAGATATCGTAATGGAACATTGCGGCAAAGTCAAATCTTCCCGCTGTCCTGTAATACTTGGCGATGACAGCAGGATTCGCTCCCCACCACAATTCAGGGCCGAAAGCGATTTTCAACCCTTTAAGAGCTCTCTTGCCTTCGATTTCAGTGCCAAACGGAGCTTCGCCTCCGTAAATGTCCATATTGTCTCCATAATTAGCCTCCGGATAAAATCCGAAGAAGTCTCCCTCATATCCCCAATGATAGTGCCCTTTTCTATAGAAAGTATTCATATTGAACCACTTTCCATCCCAGTTAAAGCTCGCGCTATAGATTTTAACCCTCTCCAGAGGACCTATGTCCACATATTCGCCATTGCCGTCAGCAATATATCTGGCCCTTCCCCGATTTTCATAGAAAATCTCGTCTATCGGATTTTCCGCGACATTTCCAAGGACATTCACTGTCACTTCGCCTCTGACATTTGCCGCTGGCTGCACTGCAACGCCTACATAAAATGACTCCATATGGTCAAAGCCTGTGGAACTCGGGAAACTGGACGGGACATCAGGCCTGGCTGACGGTGTGCTGGTGTTCCTGGCACCGGTGTAATAGGTAGAAATGTCTCCCCTCAGCTCGCTGATGCTTAGAATCCTGTTCTTTTCTCCCTCGAGAGCGGCCTTGTCTGCCCTGGCCTGAAGCACGGATGACATGACATTGATGCCTCCCAGCTCTGCCAAGACAGAAACTGTATTGCTTTCGCTTGAATAAGGATCGACTTTGTGCACTTCTTTGAGCACATAATACGCTGTGCGCGGATAAAGTTCATATATGCCTCTGCTGTCAGGGGCGCCTTTAGCACATATGCCGAACCATTCTTCATTCATATTATTAGCGCCTTTGACATAGTCGAATTCATATCCTCCGTTGCTCCAGGAAGCTTCAGTGTCATGGACATCCAGATTTACATTCTGGCCTGATTTCCACCAGCCGTCCGCGAACTGGAAAGTAAAGCCTCCAAGACAATTGCCGTTATTTCCCATTCCGGCGGCATTAAGATATATCTCAGTCCAGTTTTTCAACAGGATATCAGCCTGTTCTTTCTGAGCTTCCGCCTGTGTCACTGCATTGAAAGCGTCAGAACCAAATTCTGTGAACAGCACAGGCTTCCCGTATTCTGTCCTCACACGGCTGAACAGGTCTCCGAAGGATTCACCCCTGTAGCAGTTGATTCCCAAAATATCTATGTCGGGACATTTTTCTGCAATGATATCCAGAAAGAGCAGGTCGCCGTTGCAGATTGCAACAGGATACGACGCTCCCGCCTTTTTCATTTCCAAGGCGGCGTCATTGAACATGCTGTACAAGCATATCGCCTGTTTTGTAGATTTACGGTCTTCGACTGGAATATCCTCTGTCTCGGCGCCCTGCCAGAACAGACCATAGTTATTTTCGTTTCCAAGCAGGTACAGGAGGATTCCAGGAATGCCGTCATAGTCTTTGACCAGATTTCTGGCTTCCTCCATAAGCAAAGAATGCACTCTCGGATCAGAATAGTCTGTATTCGCCACCCATGCTCCGTCCAGCGTCAGGCCATATCTTCCAAAAGAAGAATAGATCATCGTATATATGCCGTACTTCTCATAAATATATTTCACCCAGCGGGCGGGGACTCCTGCGTGCTGCCTTACAGCATTCACTCCCATATTTTTCAACAATGGCATGTCGATGTCCAGAGCGGCTTCAATCACATCGTCAGGCTGAGTCCACAATGAATAGGAATAGTTAGTTCCTATCGGGAAATAATCCCAGTTCATTCCGTTTACCATCAACGGTTTCCCATTTACCACCAGCCGGGAGCCATCTGCATCGTTCACGACAATGACATTCTCCTGACGGCCCCATAAGGGGAACGACAGCAGAAGAAGCAAAGAAATCATCACACTTCTCATAGCAAGTATTATTAATTATGAGCATTAAGCAGTTTGAGGAGGAACAACACATATTCTCTTCCTTCTCTGCAAAGGTAGAAAGATAAAAATAACAATGTATGTGCAGGTAAAACCAGAAAGTAAACAAATCTCAAGGCAAACCAATGATAATCAGCACTATCCTATTTACAGCAAGTAAACTTCAAGAGACTGTCTGCTGAATATTCATGCCAGGTTATTCTGGTATTTTTCCCAATGTCCGGACTTTTTTCTCAAACTCTTCCTTCGAGATGACAAGTTTGTTTCTCGTTTTCTGGCGATTGTTATAAACAGTCTGCGGAGAGCAATGCAGGAATTCCGCTATCTTCACACTGTCATTTATTCCCAGCCTGACCAGCGCATATATCCTGAGTTCAGTATTAAGCAGTTCGCCTTTCTTCAGCACAATTCTTTCATCCGGCACTAAAAGAGAGTTGAAATCATCGACGAAATCAGGATATATCTGAAGAAATACAGCGTCAAAGCTCCTATAGAACTCTTTTAATTCCACCTGAGTCATAGAAGTGTCTGAAACTGTCTTTCTTATATCATCCACCCTGCCGACAACAAGACTCCGCCAGATATTCTTCCTGTACTCCTCCAGTTTCGTTATATAGCTGGAACAGATGGAGAAGACGTACCCTATATATTTTTCTTTAACGTAATTGGCCTCGAAGAGCTGGCTGTTGTTTGTCTTCAGCCTCTCGTTCATTTCATTTAGTTCATCATTGAGCTTTGCGAGCATATCCTGAGTCTCAGAAAGTTCCTTGATATGCACGTTCAATGACTTGTTGCCTTCAGCCAGCTTCTTGCGGGAACGAAGCAGCCTGCTGAACTGAAAACAAATCATCAGAACCGATATAGCCAAGATGACTGACAATATGCCTGTTGTATGAAACGACCGGCGCAGCCGTTCATTCTGAATTCTGACTTTCTCGCTGTATGCCTGCTGGAATTTGTCCATGACAGCCGAAATATTCACCATCCGCACCCTGTTAGGATACTGCAAGGCCGCCTCAAGGCAATAGCTGATATACTTATACCCCCTGTCGATGTCGCCATGGCTGTACAAAATATGCGAAAGCTCTTCCAGAGACGCTATATCTCTGTTGCATACCTTTACATCCGCGATGGCTGAACATATAAGATACTTCACACATTCAGTCTCATCGCCGTCGGCACGATACAGCGACGCCAGAGAATACGCGTTGATTGCATCTGCCCGTGTAGAAAGAGATGATGAGTCGACAATCTCCTTCAAGCGACATTTGACTCTTTCCCTCTCGTCTGAACCCAGGCTGTCCCTATAGAGAGATGCATAAAACGAACAATACTCAGGAAGTGCAGGATCTGCATATTTTTCAGCCGCTCTCATCAAGCTGTCTTCCTTTTCATGATAATAGCCAGTCATTCCGGCACGGTCGCCGCTGAACTGAGCAAAATGGGAATACAGATATATCTCCGTATCGAAATATTTGAACTTCACATCTTCTCCAAGGAGGGAGAAATCCACTGTTCGCAGTTCTTTCTCAGCTTCGTTCATCAAGCCTTGAGCAGTCAGCAGATATACCTTGTTCAATTTCCACTCCTGAAAGATATCCTCACGTCCAAGGCTCTCGGCTATGCTTACATTGGCATTGGCATAGGCCATAGCAGAATCGGCCTTGTACACTACATACTCGTCATAGAGCATTTTATTAAACCACAGCCTTTCTTCAAGCCTGGACGGGGGCTGAGTCCGGTTTCTCAGTTCGGAAATCTTGCGCTCCTTTACCGCCGCATATTCCTGGCCGCCAGCTATCACGGAATCCAGCCTGGCATAAAGCCGGCCAAGCTCAGCACTCTGTGCAGAGCATATACTGGTTCCTGTCATAAGGGATACGGCCAGCAATATCAATATGTACCGGAATGCACAAGCCATATTGCAAAATATCAATACACCGCAGTCAATCTACAGCAGAGGCGCGAACAATCTGATGACGGCCTGGCCGAGCTTCAGATACCACGGACGCTTCTTCCATTTGCCGAGAGTGATTTCTTCGCATTCTTTCAAATCATTCAAAAATATTTCCCTGTTTCTGACGGCAGTCTGCTCATTGAAAATATATGCATTGATTTCATAATTCAGCTCCAGGCTGCGGTAATCCATATTGGCGGAGCCAATCACCGAAAGATAGTCATCGGAGACAATGGTTTTCGAATGGATGAACGAACCTTGCTTCTCGAATATCCGCACCCCGGCCTCCAGACACTGGCTGTAGTAGGCCTTGTTAGCAAGATTCATATACGGCAGGTCCGCCTTCCGCGGGATCATCACCCTCACATCGGCGCCTTTCAGGGCAGAAGCCTTCAGCGCCTGGAGAAGAGGATCAGGAGGGACGAAATACGGGGTCTGGATATAGACGTAGTCCCTGCTGTGCTGCACCGTCCATACGGCACCCATATGTATGACAGGCCAGCGGTCCACAGGCTGGTCAGGTACGATCTGCACCAGCTCATTGCGTTTCTGACCGGGCTCCTGGTCAGGGAACAGGCGGGAGAAATCCTTCGGGAAAACTCCTCCAGACACACAGAAAGAATAGAGAAAGCTGTACTGCAGGGCATACACGGCATTTCCCGTGATCCTCATATGGGTGTCGCGCCATCTCACAAAATAGTCGTCACCTATATTCATTCCCCCGGTATAGCCGATTTTTCCGTCAATGACCACGATCTTCCTGTGATCGCGATAGTTCAGACGCGCGCTGAGCGTTAAAAGGCTGAATCTGGCGTTTGTGAACTTCACGACCTCCACTCCGGCCTTTTTCATCCTGCTGTAATACCACGGGCTGATGTCTATATTGGCGATGTTTTCATGGATGAACCGCACTTTCACACCTTCCCTGGCCTTGCGCATGAGGATTTCCCTGATGCGCTTGCTTCCGCTGTCCTTCCGGAAATAGAAATATTCCATATGGATATGGTCCCTGGCATTCTCCAGGTCATGCACCAGCGCCTCGAACTTCCTTTTTCCGGAAGTGATGATCTCGACATTGTTGCAGTCTGTGACAGTAGTGCCGTTGCTGTGTGAAAGCAGGACTGACAGCTCCCTGTAGCCCTCCCGGATCTTGGACCTGCACGTCTCCCCGAAAAGTTTCGCATACGGTTTTCTGTCGGAATACTCACTGAAAGCTTCGTGGAACTTTCTGGCATATCTTTCATATCTGCGGTCCCGTCTCGGATTCTTGCCGAAAACTATATAGCAAAGAATCCCTATGACCGGAATCATGACCACGATGATGATCCAGGATATCTTTTTCCCGGAATCCCCGTCCTCGTCAGTCAATATCACCAGCACAGTCCCGATGATGAGCAGGACGACTATTATGTACCCTATCAGCGAAACTATATCCATTCCTGACGCGATTTCAGTTTCACACCAGTCTGGCAATCAAAGTAGCCGACGTGCATGACACGACCTCCACATCGACATAGTCGCCTGTCGCATGCCCGACTGACGGGAAGACGCAGACCTTGTTGTTCGAGGCCCGTCCGAAAAGTTCGCTGCTGTTCTTCTTCGACACCCCCTCCACGAGCACCTTGAACCGCTTGCCGACATCCTTTTCGTTGCTCAGCCTGCTCAGTCTGCCCTGAAGGGCAATGATTTCGTTCAGCCTTGCTGTCTTCACCTCGGCAGGGACGTCATCCGGATAGTTCCTGGCGGCCAATGTGCCCGGCCTCTCCGAATACTGGAACATGAAGGCGGCATCGAAAGCGGCTTCTTCCATGAGTGTAAGCGTGTCCTGGTGATCCTGCTCCGTCTCTCCGCAGAAACCGGCAATGATGTCTGTAGTCAATCCGCAGTCAGGCATGACTGAGCGTATCTTCCTGACCCTTTCAAGATACCATTCACGAGTGTATTTTCTCCGCATCTTCTCCAGCATGGCATTGCTTCCTGACTGCACTGGCAGATGTATATGCTTGCATATATTGTCATACATGGCCATCGTGTAGATCACTTCATCGCTTATGTCTTTCGGATGCGATGTAGAGAAGCGCACCCTCAGGTCAGGGCTTATCTTGGCCACCATCTCCAGAAGCTGGGCGAAATTGACGTCACGGTCAGCGGACTCAGGATCTTTCCACAGGTACGAATCCACATTCTGCCCTAACAGGTTCACTTCCTTGTATCCGTTCGAATACAGGTCCACCGCTTCCTTCACGATGGTTCTCGGATCTCGGCTGCGCTCCACTCCCCTGGTATACGGAACTATGCAGTAAGAACATACGTTGTTGCATCCGCGCATGATGGAAATATATGCCGACACTCCGTTCTTGTCCATCCTCACAGGAGTGATGTCTGCATAAGTCTCCTCCCTGGAAAGCAGGACATTAATCTGCGGAGAATCCGGCGTGACAGCCGCGATCATGCCAGGCAGAGACCTGTACGAGTCCGGCCCGGCCACCAGATCCACTATATGGCTGTCCAGAAGCTTTTCCTTCAGCCTTTCAGCCATGCATCCCACAATGCCGATGATGACATCTTTTCTGCGTTCTTTCTGCAGCCGGAACTGGTCTATCCGTCCCCAAATCCTCTGTTCGGCATTGTCCCTTATGGAGCAGGTGTTGGCCAGTATGACATTGGCCTGAGCGATGTCTTCGGTCAGGGCATACCCGTGGTCCTGGAGTATGGACAGGATGACTTCGCTGTCATTTACATTCATCTGGCATCCGTAGGTCTCGATGTAGACCTTAGGTCTGCTCTCGTCTATTATTGGTCTTATATTCTTCATTTTAAACATTTTACCTTTATTGCCGGAGGCATCCGGCATTTTCAGCCAATGGCATCCTATATACCGGACCCGTCTCCATGCGCTATACTGTCCGCTGGCTCTGATACATGGCTATGATATCGAGCCGCGACCTCAGAAAACGCCGCCATGTTCTCCTCTTTCAGAGGCTCGGCAGGCGGTGACTGCATTTTCAGCGGATTTATCGGCGAACCGTTTTTCCATACGCGGAAGTCCAGATGAGGTCCGGTGCTGCGCCCTGTAGAGCCCACATAGCCGATCACATCCCCCTGCTTGACACGTTTTCCTGCGCTGATCCCGGAAGCGAATTTGGAGAGATGAAGGTAAGCGGTCGAGTAGACGGAATTGTGCTTGATTCTGATGACATTGCCTCCGGCACCCTCGTTTTTCGCGCTGGTCACCACCCCGTCGCCGATGGTCACCACAGGCGTGCCTTTAGGGGCGGCATAGTCGACTCCGGTGTGAGGCTGCACGCGTCTGGTTATGGGGTGGCGGCGGGCATACGAGAAACCGGAACTTATGCGGGAATAATGGAGCGGGGCTTTCAAAAATGCCTTGCGCATGCTCTCTCCCTTTTCGTTCCAGTAAATGTTTCCTCCGTCGCCCTGATTGAACATGATGGCAGGATATTCCTGTCCGCGGCTGGTGAAAAGGGCATAACGGACCGTATCCACCGCCACGACTTCGCCTTCGCAGGTCTTCTCGTCATAGACCACCTGGAAGCGGTCGCCTTTCTGCAGGCCGAAGAAGTCCACGGTCCAGGCATAGATGTCCGAAAGCGTCAGGATGAGGACAGGGGGTGCGTCCGCCGCGAGCATGTCATTCCAGAGGGATGACTCTATGGTGACATCGACGGATTTCGTCTCTGCAAGTATCGGTCTTTCCACATAATAGGCGCCATATGGTTCCCGGCAGCGGAAAACCACGCTCCTGATGCGGTCTATGTCGTAAGCCAGGTATTCGAGGCTGTCCTGAAACGAGGTCCAGGTCCTGTATGTGTTTCCTATCCTGATGGACCTGACGTCAAAAATGCTGTCGCACGCATCTGAGAGGTTGTAAGCTTCCTGGGCCGAGAGGCCTCCGCGCATGAGTATCGTGGCGAAGAAATCCCCGCGCCTGACTTTTCCTTCTTTCATTTCAAGGCTGTCTGTCACGAAGCCCCACAAGGGGTCTCTCCGGTCTTCTATGCTTGTTTCTTCAAGGCCGGTGTCCCCGTCTTTTTCCCGTGTATTTCCGCCGCATCCGGCAGCCATAGCCACAGCCGCCAGCACAGCAATGCTCATATATATCGTTCGTTTCATCATTCTGTCTTCTGACCGGCAAATTTACAGATTTTTCGGATAAAAATCACCTTAGCTGAAAGTTAATGAAATCTCCCCCCCCTCCCAGCATCCTCGACGCGTAGCTAACTGCGTTTTCGAGGTTACGTGGCTTTAGTCCGGCATGTAACTGTGCGACTAACTACGTTTTCAGCCCCATGCGGCTTTAGTCCGGCATGGGCATGGGATGGAGGGCTGTTGAGAGGGGAAAGGCGGGAGGCGGGCTGTGGAGAAAGTTGTGGAAAATTTTGGAAAATAGTGGAAGAAAGTGGAAAATAATTCTTAATTTTGCAACAAGTAGTTTCATGTCGTTCCGGAGACATTTCAGCCACATGGCAGATCCGGATGGACACACATTGAGACGCTACAGCGTACAGCTTGATAAACAATACTTTAAACATGACGAAATTCATCGGCGAATACACGGTCAAGTTAGACGACAAAGGAAGGCTGGTCCTGCCATCAGCCTTCAAAAATGCCGTGGCCTCCGGGGAAGAGCTGAAATTCGTCGTGAAAAAAGATATTTTCTCAGACTGCCTGGAAATGTATACTTTCGCCGAGTGGGAAAGACAGTCAGAAGAAGTAAAATCCAGGCTGAACTTTTTCAACCAGAAGCATGCCGCTTTCTGGCGGGAATATACGAGAAAACGAGCCATAGTGGAGCCTGACTCGAAAATCGGGCGCATTTCCATTCCGAAAAAGATGCTTGAAGCCATCGGGGTGAACCGGGAAGTGGTCTTCACCGGAAACGACTTCAAAATCGAGGTATGGGCAAAAGAGCGTTATGACGAATCCGGCATATCGGGCGAAGAATTCATTTCCATCGCCGAAAGCCTGCCTGAAAACAGATAGGAGACGCCGCCATGAATAAAAAGTATAAAAAGGTGGCCGAGGCCAATGCTGACGCCGGATATACTGGCAATCGCCGAGGAAAGGCGGCTGAGGCCAATGCTGACGCATACCACATACCGGTGCTGCTGGATGAAAGCATCGAGGCGCTCGTCACGAATCCGGACGGAATCTATGCAGACGCCACATTCGGAGGAGGAGGCCACTCAAGGGCAATACTCAGCAGGCTCAGCGAGAAAGGACGTCTGATGGCGTTTGACCAGGACGAGGATGCCATCAGCAACAGCAACATCCATGATGGGAGGCTGATTTTGGTCAGAGCAAACTTCAGATTCATAGAGAATTTCGTAAGGCACGAAGCTTTACACGGGAATCTGGCTGAATACACACGGACCTCCACACATGAACTTGGAGATGGCCGGAAGGCCGGAGTGAAGTATGCTGACATGAAACTGGACGGCATCCTGGCGGACTTGGGAGTGTCATCCCACCAGTTCGACACTGCAGACAGAGGTTTTTCTTTCAGATTCGACGCTCCGCTTGACATGAGAATGAATGCTGAAGCCGAGGTCTCAGCGGCAGACATAATAAACAGTTACGAACAGGAAGAACTGGAAAAAATTTTAAGGATATACGGAGAGGTGGATAACAGCAGGAAAATAGCATCCCTGATATGCTCGGCCCGAGGCTCAAGAGCAATAAAGACTACAGGAGATCTGCACGAAGCCATCTCATCCGCCCTGCCGAAATTCGCAGAGCATAAGGCTCTGGCTAAAATTTACCAGGCTCTCCGGATAGAAGTGAACCATGAAATGAAGTCCTTGGAGAAGTTTCTGTCAGGAGCGGCCGCTGTGCTGAAGCCTGGAGGAAGGCTTGCAGTCATCACTTACCATTCGCTCGAAGACAGAATGGTGAAGAATTTCATCAAGGCAGGGAACATCGCCGGGGAAATAAGGAAAGATATGTTCGGAAACATTGAAGCCCCTTTTTCGGCGGTAAACAGAAAGCCGATATTGCCCGCAGAGGCGGAAATATCTGCAAATACCAGGGCTCGCAGCGCCAAGCTCCGCATCGCAGAACGGAATGCTCCGCCAGATAAAGACAGGCAATAAAGGCGTGGCTTCCGTCAGCCCGAAAGCACAGAGCTGCCACCAGGCAGTGCAAATACGGAGAATAATGGCGAGGCTTACATAACTCTCCGAAAGCGCAGAGCTGCGCACAGGCAGTGCAATACCTGAAAAGCAGAGGCGGCAGCAAGGTGAAGAGGCAGGCAGGACAAGGCAGGACAGAAAACAAGACAAAGGAAAAGAGAGCAAACTTATGAGTGAAGAAACGATAGAGGGAAACAAAGGCCGGAACAAAAAACTGGACGGAATCCTTAAGTCAATGGGCCGTGGCGAAATCCTTTTCACGCTGCGGTTTGATCGTTATTTTCCGCACATCGTTTACATCTTTTTTCTGATTTTCATGGTTCTGCTGATGAATCTGATGATAGAAAAAACAATGGTGCAGGTAGAAGAAAACAAAAAGGAAATATATGATTTGAAAATAGCTTTGACCCACAAAAACACCGAACTTATCGGACTGGAGAAGCTCAGCTCGGTACAGGAGATGCTGGAGAAGTCCGGGTCCGACTTAGGTATTCCCGACAATCCTGCAATATATATAATAAGATAAACGGGGAACAAAAGCCGCAGAACTGCTGAGCAGGAGACAGGGAAACGCAGGACAGAAACTGCAAAACGACATAACCGGGGCGAAAAAACATAAGAAAACTGAACTGACAAACAGGAGATAAAGAGTAACAGCCAGGCAAGGAGGGCAGAAATGGAAGAGGAAATAAAAAACAGCGAAAATACCGGAGAGGGCAGAGACAGGGTGCACGTGCTGCTGTTTGTGATGTATTGCATCTTCGGGCTCCTGGCTGTCGTCGTCATCGCCAGGATTCTATACATACAGTTGATTTACAAGCCCGAGAATGTCTATGTCGAAAGATTCACTACGGGAGACAAGAAAGTAGTGACTGAACCTGAACGCGGTGCCATACTCTCCTACGACGGGAAAACGCTTGCGGCCTCGACGCCTAAATATCAGCTGGCGATGGACTGCACGGTCAGGAAAGAAGAGTTCGCGGAAATGAAAGACCGGGAAAAAGGCGAGAAAGCAGAAGCTGAATGGCTTGGAAAAGCTAAGAAGCTGGCCACAGGGCTGTCTGAAATATACGGGGACAAAACGGCCGCGGAATATTATTCCCTGATAGCCAAATGCCGAAGGGAAGGACGCGAGTACATCCGTATCGGAGGGTTGATAAACCACGACCAGATGCAGCAGGCCGTGGCACTCCCGCTGTTCAACGAAGGCCAGTTCAAAGGCGGGCTTATAATTGAAAAACAAGTCAAGCGCATCTATCCTTACGGTTCTCTGGCAAGGAGAGTCCTGGGACATCTGGACGACAACAATCCGAACAATGACGATGTGGGCATCGAAGGGAAATACGACTACGTGCTGCATGGAAAAGAAGGAGTGGAATGGATGCGGGAAACCGACAACAACGAATATATCAGGGACTATGACAGCACTATGGTGCAGGTGGAAAACGGGAAAGATGTGCGCACTACGCTGGACATCGAACTGCAGGACATAGCCGAGAGAGCCCTGAAAAGAGGAATTGAAGGAACGGAAAATATAGAAGGCGGATGCGTAGTGGTGCTGGACGTGAAGACCGGCGCTGTCAGAGCCATGGTCAACCTGACGGTGGAAGCTGACGGGAAAGCAAGAGAAAGGTACAACTATGCCATAGGACGCGCAGATGCGCCAGGCTCGGTTTTCAAGACTGCCACTCTCATGACTCTGCTGGAAGACAAAAAGGTGACACTGGAAACGCAGGTGCCTACTTTCAAGGGAAAGATGACTTACCACGGAACGAGACTGCCGGATGACCCGTACCTCAGAGACTGGGAATCTGATAAAATTTCGGTCAGGGAAGGTCTGGAAATTTCCTCGAACCAGGTATTCAGATATCTCGCCTGCATGAATTATGACGCGAATCCAGAGAGGTTCATAAACAAATATTATGAATACGGTCTCGGCGAGCCTTTCGACTTTGACCTCATCGGACTCGCCTCTCCGGAAATACCGATGCCGGGAGCATACAACTGGAGCGGCACCACTCTCCCGACCATCTCCTACGGATACAGCATCAGAGAAACACCGCTGCATATAGCAATGTTTTACAACGCGATAGCGAACAAAGGCCGTCTGATGAAACCTTATCTGGTGGAAGCTATAGAAAAAGACGGCAAAGTGGAGAAAAAAATAAAGCCTGTGATATTGAACGGCTCCATATGTTCCCGCAGGACTGCCGACACTCTGGCAAGCGCCCTCAGGTCCGTAGTCACCGAAGGTACAGGCAAGCGGCTGAAATCAGCCAAATGCGCTGTAGCCGGCAAGACAGGCACAGCAAGGATACTCGTCAATTTCACCAAGAACGGCAAAACTGTGTCAGCATATCAAGACGACGAAGGCCGGAAGAGGCATCAGGGCACATTCGTAGGATTCTTTCCTGCCGACAACCCTGAATATACAGCGATAGTCGTAGTGTACTCGAAGCTTTCAAAAGCGAACTTCTACGGCGGGACGATTCCAGCCAATGTGCTGAAAGAAATAGTAAACAGCATTTATTGCCTCACTCCTGGATGGGGCGGGGAGACAGAATGCTCCGGCAAAGTCCACGAAATGACAGCAGCCAAGCTGGAAACAGGGGCCGACAAGCTGTCGCAGGTGCCTGACATCAAGGGACTTGGACTGAAAGACGCCATTTATTCACTTGAGAACTGCGGATACAGTTTCGAGTATGAAGGAAGCGGGCATGTCATGACGCAAAGCCCGAAAGCCGGCACGAATGCGGCAAAAGGGACAGTGGTGAAATTCAAGCTGAACTGATTCATACATAAAAGCCTCCAGCAAATAACCATCAAAGGGACAAGCAGAGAAGAATAATAAAAAACGAAGACGAACAGTCAAGAAACCATGAATATAAAAGAAATCATCGAAGGCTGCGGGTCTGTGCAAATCACAGGCAGCCTCGAAACAGAAATATCGGCAGTCACAGATGACTCCAGAAAGGTATCCGGGGGAACTATGTTCATAGCCGTGAAAGGATTTGCCTCCGACGGACATTCGTATATAGCAAATGCCGTCAGCAAAGGCGCGTCAGCTGTCATATACGAAAATCAGGAAGCCCTTGAGGCTGCCGGGCCGTTAAAACCGGGAGTAACCTATGTGAAGGCAGCCTCCTCACGCCATGCCCTGGCTATAGCGGCCGCAAATTTCTTCGGCAACCCTTCAAAAAAGCTCACGCTGGTCGGAATCACAGGCACAAACGGCAAGACCACCACTGTGACCCTGCTGTACCATCTGTTCCGCAGCCTGGGATACGAGTGCGGGCTTCTGTCCACTATCGCAAACTACGTCGGCACGCATGAAAGCGAAGCTGTGAACACAACATCAGACCCGCTGACTATCAACTCATTGCTGGCACAAATGGTAGATATCGGATGCCAATATTGCTTCATGGAAGTAAGCTCTATCGGCATCGAGCAGGAAAGGGTCGCCGGGCTGGATTTCAAAGCCGGAATCTTCTCGAACCTGACTCATGACCACCTGGACTACCACAAGACATTCGCCGAATACCTGAGATGCAAGAAACTGTTCTTCGACGGCCTGTCTTCAGATGCTGTCGCAATCACCAACATAGATGACAAGAACGGACTGGTCATGGTCCAGAATACAAAGGCAAAGGTAGTGACATATTCCTGCAGAGCCATGGCTGACCACACCTGCAAGATTGTCGAGGAAAGTTTCGACGGAATGCAGCTGAACATCGACGGCAAGGAATGCTGGACAAGCCTTATAGGCCAGCACAATGCATACAACATACTGGCTATATACACCACTGCCATATGCCTGGGGGCGGGAGCAGAAGAAGCCCTGATAGGGATCAGCAAGCTCAAATCTGCCAAAGGCAGGCTGGAAGTCATCAGGGGGCCGCGTGACATATCGGCAGTGATAGACTACGCGCACACCCCGGACGCTCTGGCAAATGTGCTCAAGACTCTGAGAGACATAGCTCCTGAGCGCGAACTTATCTGCCTGTTCGGATGCGGAGGTGACAGGGACAAGACAAAGCGTCCGGAAATGGCCGCCACAGCCCAGAAAATGGCAGACAGGATAATAGTGACCTCCGACAACAGCCGTACAGAACGGACAGAGGACATCATGGAAGACATCAAGGCAGGCATGGATCTGAAAGGCAGGGCGAAATCACTGTTCATCGCTGACAGGAAAGAGGCGATAAGGACTGCCATCATGACCGCGCCGGAGGGGGCGTCCATACTTCTGGCCGGGAAAGGCCATGAAACATACCAGATACTCGGAAAGACGAAACATCATTTCGATGAGAGAGAAATCGTTTCCGAGGTTTTTGACGAGCTGCAGACTTTATGTGACAAAAATTGACAGCAGAGCGGCGGATCCGTCAATATTGCATGGAAACTCTGCTGCAACTCGGAATTTAAGGCGAAAATCATTTTGATGAGGCGGGGAGGGAAAATCACAACTGAAGTTCTCAACAATTCTGATCGATAATAAAGGTAATAAAGGCAAGTAATATAAACATATGTTATATCATTTATTTGAAGCGTTAAAAGAATACGACATCCCCGGACAGGGGCTGATGAGCTACCTCACCTTCAGGGCAATGATGGCGAGCGTGACAGCCATGCTCATCTCCCTCATCATAGGGAAACGCATCATAAGGTGGCTTCAGAAAAAGCAGATAGGGGAAGAAATCAGGGACCTGGGGCTGGAAGGGCAGCTTCAGAAAAAAGGCACTCCCACCATGGGCGGGATAATCATTTTCATCGCCATCATGGTGTCAGTCCTGCTTTTCGCCGACCTGACAAATATATACACCCTCATACTGCTCGCAACCACTGTCTGGTTTGCAGGCCTCGGATTCGCCGATGACTACATCAAAGTCTTCCGCCATCGCAAAGAAGGCCTCAGCGAAAAGGCGAAGCTCATCGGGCAGATAGTTTTCGGGCTCGGCTTAGGGCTGACAGTGTGCTTCAGCCCCGACATAGTGGTCAGGGAAAGAGTCCAGGTCGAAAATCCGGACATGCATCAGGCCGCGGCAGTGCAGAACGCCGCAGAAGAAGCCTCCCCGGCAGATAAAACCGGCTCTGCAAAAGCCACTGCCTCACAGACCCTGGACATAAACACAGAATTCAGGGTCAAGACAGGAGAATGGAAAGAAGAAGACGTGGTGAAAAGCACGAAGACCACCCTGCCATTCATCAAGAATCATGAATTTGACTATAAATGGCTGTCGCCGTTCAAAGGCGAATGGGGATGGTATTGCAAATGGGCCATCTACGTGCTTATGATAGTGCTGGTCATCACTGCCTGCTCGAACGGGACCAACCTGACTGACGGGATGGACGGACTGACCACAGGCACATCGACCATAGTAGTGGCAGTGCTGGGCATTTTCGCATATCTGTCGGGCAACATTATTAATGCACAGTATCTGAACATCATGTACATCCCGGGGACAGGTGAAATAGGCGTATTCATGGCGGCTTTTGCCGGAGCGCTTATAGGATTCCTCTGGCACAATTCATACCCTGCGCAGGTATTCATGGGAGACACCGGCAGCCTGATGATAGGCGGGCTGATAGGAGTATGCGCGATATTGATCAGGAAAGAGCTGCTTCTGCCGATCCTCTGCGGAGTATTTTTCGTAGAGACATTGTCGGTGATGATACAGAGAAGCTATTTCAAATATACGAAAAGGAAATACGGGGAAGGGCGAAGGGTGTTCAAAATGACACCCCTGCACCATCATTTTCAGAAAGAAGGAATACAGGCGGCGATAATGAAGCCCGCAAGGGCATTGCCGGAGGCAAAAATAGTGGTGAGGTTCTGGATAGTCGGGGTCATACTGGCGGTGCTGACTATTGCCCTGCTGAAAGTAAGGTAAACATGGCGATTTCTTTACCGGCCGGAAGGTGAAAATACCAATCGCCTTGCTGAAAACAAGATAAACGGGAGAAAGGAACGGAAGCTGACTATGGCTGACGCCAATAGCATAAATAAAAAAGAATTAAAATACAAGACAATGAAACGGATAGTAGTTTTGGGAGGCGGAGAAAGCGGTGTAGGAGCGGCCGTGCTGGCTAAAGTGAAAGGATTCGATGTATTTCTTTCCGACAAGGGGAAGATAGCTGAAAAATATGCGGCCGAACTTGAAAAATGGGATATACCTTACGAGTCGGGCAGACATACTGAAGAACTTATTCTGAATGCTGACGAAGTCATCAAAAGCCCTGGAATCCCGTCTACGGCGCCGATGGTAGAAAAAATCATTGCCGCAGGCATCCATATCATTTCAGAAATAGAATTCGCCGGCAGGTACGACAGCGCGAGGAAAATATGCATCACAGGGAGCAACGGCAAGACCACGACTACATCCCTGATATATTATCTGCTGAAAAATGCAGGCATGAACGTAGGGCTGGGAGGCAACATCGGGAAGAGCTACGCGTTGCAGGTGGCCACAGAGCATTTCGACATATATGTGCTGGAGCTCAGCAGCTTCCAGCTGGACAACATGTATGACTTCAAGGCCGACATAGCCATCATAACGAACATCACTCCTGACCATCTGGACAGATATGACCACAAGCTGGAGAACTATGTGAAAGCGAAATTCCGCATCACCAGGAACATGGACAGCGACGACTGCTTTATCTTCTGCTCAGACGATGAAATCACCATCAGCCATCTGGACAAGATAGTGATGAAGGCGAAGATGCTGCCGTTCACCCAGAAAGGCGAAGTGAACGAAGGAGCTTTCGTCAGAGATGAAAAAATGGTAGTCCGCTATCAGGACAGCGAATGCGACATGTACCTGAAAGAGCTGGCGCTCGGAGGAAAGCACAATGTGTACAACTCTATGGCCGCGGCCATAGCCGGCAAAGTCATGAATATCGACAACCAGACCATTCGTGAAGCACTGTCATCGTTCCAGGCAGTAGAACATCGTCTGGAAAAAGTGCTGAGCGTAGGCGATGTGCTCTACATAAATGATTCAAAGGCCACGAATGTGGATGCGGCATGGTATGCCCTCGAATGCCAGACCAGGCCAGTGATATGGATAGTGGGAGGCACTGACAAAGGCAACGACTACACTCCCCTGCTGGAACTGGCCAGGGAAAAGGTGAAAGCCATCATATGCATGGGGCTGGACAACAAGAAAATCCACGATTCCTTCGGCCCGGTAGTGCCGGATATGCACGATGTGACATCTGCTGAAGATGCAGTGAAGACAGCCAGCAAAATAGCCGTGCCGGGAGATGTCGTGCTTCTGTCGCCATGCTGCGCAAGCTTCGACCTGTTCAAAAACTACGAGGACAGAGGCAGGCAGTTCAAGGAGGCAGTAAGAAACCTTTAGGAATCAGGCAAGACCAGGTACACAGGAAGAGATTTCCAAGATATCATAGAAAAGAATGGAAACGGAGAGCGTGAATACAGAGAAAATGGAAGCCGCGGCCGTGAATAATGAAAAAACGAGCCGGAAGATTTGGAACTTCTTTGACAATTTCAAAGGAGACAAGGTGCTGTGGATGATAGTGATGTTCCTGATGATCATCTCTCTTATCACCATCTTCGCATCCGCATCAGGGCTGGCAGATGACGCAAAGGAAATCACCAGGCTGAATATTTTCTTCTCGCAGTTCAAGCTCGCATGCGCGGGGATGCTGTTCATTATCTTGATATACAATTTCCGGAATCTCTCGCTGATCAAATTCGGCTCTAAATGGGGATTCATGCTGTCCCTCGCACTGCTGACATGCCTGATTACAGGTTTCAAAGCCATCACGGTGAACGGCGCCACCAGAGCCCTGGAAATATTCGGGATGCAGATATACATATTCGAAGTCATCAAGGTCGCCATGGTGATGTACCTGGCATGGGTGATAGAAGCATACAAGGAAGGCCGTGAATTCACATTGACGAAAATCATGATGGCGGTCTCGCCGAAAATGGCATTTCTGCAAAAGCCCATATGGCAAAGGGTTGTCTACATCTACGCTCCTGTCATCATCACAGCCGCCGGGATGCTGAAAGGCGGGATTTCGAGCACCCTGTTCACGAGTCTGCTGATGTTTGTAGTCCTGTTTCTGGGAGGCATGCCCAAACGCGAGATATTCGGAGCTTTGTTCGCTGGAATATGCATACTTGGGGCGGCCGCCGGCCTGCACTTCGCCACTGAAGGGAAATTCATTCCGCGTATCGGAGTGGCAGTCGACAGAATGACCCTTTCCCAGCAATACAGAATCATAGAAGAAGAGAACAAAATCGCCGCCATAGAGGAGCTCAGAGGCGAAAAACATATCTGGAGCGATGAATACAAGCATGCCATCGACCGCATCAGGCAGCCAGAAAGTGCGAAGCTCGCCATCAAAGAAGGAGGCATACTGGGCAAAGGGCCGGGAAACAGCACGCAGAAATACTCGGTATACGCGATATACAGCGACTACATATTCTCGTTCCTCATAGAAGAATTCGGCCTGGCCGGAGGGATTTTCACCATGATACTGTATCTGAGCATCATGGCCAGAGGCTGCATGATAGTAAGGTTTTGCGACACTGTTTTCGCAAAAATCGCCGTGGCCGGACTATGCGTGCTCATCACCGGGCAAGCCTTCATGCACATATTGGTGAATGTGAACATAGGGCCGCTTACCGGACAGACATTGCCTCTGGTCAGCCACGGCAGCAGTTCTTTCCTGTGCTTCAGCGTGGCTTTCGGAGTGCTGCTGTCGATAAGCAGGCTTGCGCGCAAGAAAGTCGATGCACAAATCGCCGAAGTACAAGCCGGGTGTCCTGATGCTCAGGACAATGACGATGCCGGCGAGGACAGTTCCAGAGCCTGGGACGTATCCGGAGACGGCAGGACTTGGGCCAGCGGAGACGATGCACGCCATAGTGATGAAGACCGCGAAGAAGACGGCGGGGATGATGAATATGGCGGATATGAAGAAGAGGATGGATATGAAGAAGAGGATGGATATGAAGAAGAGGATGGATATGAAGAAGAGGAAGAGGATGAGGACGAGGAAGAGGACGGGTACGAATCTGATGACGAAAGAAGAATAGAGAGATAAAGATATAAATCATGAAGGCACTTAGAGTCATAATAAGCGGAGGCGGGACAGGAGGCCATATCTTCCCTGCCCTTTCCATAGCTGGAAAGCTCAAGGAAATCAATCCTGAAACGGAAATCCTTTTTGTCGGAGCAGAAGGGAGGATGGAAATGGAGAAAGTTCCGGCGGCTGGATACAGAATCATAGGACTTCCTGTAGCCGGGCTGCAGAGAAATCTGTCTCTGTCGAATCTCGCCCTTCCGTTCAAGATACTCAAGAGCCTGAAAATGGCAGGAAAAATCATAGACGAATTCCGTCCTGACATCGCAGTCGGAGTAGGCGGCTATGCCAGCGCTCCCCTGCTCTGGTGCGCCAGCCGGAAAAAGATACCGGCATTGATCCAGGAGCAGAATGGATATGCCGGCCTCACAAACAAGATTCTGGGCAAGCATGTCGGAAAAATATGCGTCGCTTATGAAGGCATGGAACGATTTTTCCCGGCAGACAAGATCGTCATGACCGGAAACCCTATCCGCGCCGAGATAGTTCCGGGCACAGCCGAGATGAAAGAAGAAGCCGCCAGATACTACGGGCTCGACCCTGAAAAGAAACATATTTTCATAGTGGGCGGAAGCCTCGGAAGCAGGACGCTGAACGAGTCGATGAAAAAATGGATCAGCGAAGGATGCCCAGGCGGAGAAGGGACTGAGGTGCTGTGGCAATGCGGAAAATATTACAAGGAAAGCATCGACAGATTTGCCGCTGAAGCCGGAGACAAGATGCGCTTCATCCACCACACAGACTTCATCCAGAGGATGGATCTTGCATATGCAATAGCCGATGTTGTAATTTCCCGCTCCGGAGCCAGCTCAGTATCGGAATTGTGCGCCGCTGAAAAAGCTGTAATTTTCGTACCTTCGCCCAATGTGGCGGAAGACCACCAGACACACAATGCAATGGCCCTGGTCAGAAAAGGGGCGGCCAAGCTGGTGACAGACGGGCAGGCCCCTGAAAAACTGATGCAGACAGCCTGCGCCCTGCTGAAAAATGAAGATGAATGCAGGCAGATGGAAAAGAACATAGCGGCGCTGGCGAGGAGGGATGCGGCGGATAAAATCGCCAGAGAAATTTACTCATTGGTATAATGCAGGCCCGATGAAAAAACATATTGAGTTTCAGAGGACTGCCTAAGCAAAGGATAACATGGGAAAGTACAGAGACATATATTTTATAGGCATTGGAGGCATCGGGATGAGCGCCATAGCCAGATACTTCAAATTCAAAGGATACCAAGTGTCAGGCTACGACAGGACTCCGTCAGAACTGACTGCAGAGCTGGAAAAGGAAGGCATCGCCATACACTATGAAGACAACCTGAAATTCATTCCTGAAGACCCGTCAGGCACACTTGTAGTCTACACCCCTGCCATCCCGCATGACATGGGAGAGCTGGTCTATGTCCAGGCTCACGGCTACAAGGTGGTCAAAAGGTCCAGAATCCTCGGTGAAATCACGGAAGGGCAGAGATGCCTTGCAGTGGCAGGCACACATGGAAAGACTACCACCAGCACTCTTCTGGCCCATATATTCGAGGACAGCGGAGAAGGCTGCTCTGCTTTCCTGGGCGGGATATCGAAAAACTATGGAAGCAACCTGCTCACGGCGGCCAACAACGTGGTCGTGGCTGAAGCAGATGAATTCGACAGGTCTTTCCTGCAGCTCCACCCGGAAACAGCTGTCATCACAGCTATGGATGCAGACCATCTGGACATATACTCAGACCTGGCCCATGTAAAGGAAGCTTTCAAGGCATTCGCTTCGCAGGTCACCGGAACAGTGATCAAAAAATACGGGCTGGACATCACGCCTGATGACACCAGGGCATCGATAAAGACTTATTCCTACGATGACATCAGGGCAGATTTCCATGCTGAAAATATTCGTAAAGATGAATGCGGATATGTCACATTCGACCTGGTACACCCTGAAGGCGTGCTCAAAGGCTGCCGGGCAGGAGTGCCAGGTTGGGTGAATGCAGAAAACAGCATAGCGGCCGCCGCCATCGCCCTGACATACGGCATCGCGCCTGAGAAAATACGCTCGGCGATGGCCGGATTCTCCGGAGTGAAAAGGCGTTTCGACATACATTACAACCATCCGGGACATGCATACATAGATGACTATGCACATCATCCTGCAGAAATAGCCGCCGCCATCAGCTCTATCAGGGACATTTTCCCGGGAAGAAGGCTCACAGCCGTGTTCCAGCCGCACCTTTACACCAGAACCAGAGACTTCGCCCCTGACTTCGCGGCATCGCTCAGCAAGGCTGACAGGCTCATTTTGCTTGACATCTACCCTGCCAGGGAAGAACCCATACCTGGAGTGACATCTCAGACCATCTTCGACAGGACCGATATGGAAGACAAGATTCTGATCAGGAAAGAAGAGCTGATGGACACTCTTGAAAATGAAGACATAGACATTCTGGCTACATTCGGGGCCGGAAACATTGACAGGTTCATCGAACCTGTCACCGAAATGATGAAAAGAAGATACGGAAAATGAACAGGCCTGGCAAAATAGTCAGAACAGCTCTGAGCCTGGCGGCATTGGGACTGATCCTGGTGTGCCTGGCTCTGGCTCTCGGTGTGAGCTCTGCATCCAGGAACAAGACAGTCTGCAGCGGATTGACGGTAGAGATAAGGGACAGCTCGAAGAGCCGGTTCGTGTCGAGAGACGATATCCGCGAATATCTGGAAAAAGGTTACGGGAAAACCGCAGGAGTACCTGTGAACAATCTGGATCTCAAAAAGATAGAGACTATCCTGGACTCGCAGAGCGCAGTCCTGAAAAGCGAGGCATACTGCACGAAAGACGGAATGCTGCACATAGACATTGTCCAGAGGACACCTATAATGAGATTCCAGAAAGGCAGGGAAGGCTTCTATGCCGACGCTCATGGTTACATTTTCCCCATGAAGACCGGGAAATCCAGTTATGTAGTGGTAGTGGACGGGGAGATTCCGCTGCGTCTTGACGGCACTGACAGGGGAAAATCCACGTCAGGGAAAGAAAGGATATGGCTGGAGCAGATGACAGCCCTGGTGAAATACATGTCGGAGCACAAAGTATGGGAGAACAACATTGTACAGATACATGTGGAAAAGAACGGCGACCTGGTGCTGATTCCGCGCGAAGGGAAAGAACGTTTCCTCTTCGGGAAGCCAGGCGATGCTGAGGGAAAATTCGAGAAGATGGAATGCTACTACACAGGTATCGTGCCCCTGAAAGGAAAAGATTTCTACAGGACAGTGGACCTGAGGTACAATGGACAGATAATATGCAAGTAACGGCGTCACATATTGAAACTACAAGGTATCATGGATGAAAAGCACATAGTGGCGATTGACCTCGGGTCATACAAGACAGCGCTGCTGGTCGCCAGAGTCAACGGAGACGACATACAGGTGATATATTACAAGGAAGCCCGGTCTGAAGGAATCCGGAACAGCTACGTATACAACATGAGAGTGGCCACGACCCTGAAGGAGCTCGTGGAAGATGCTGAAAAAGAGCTGAACATCCGCATCACCCAGGCAGTGGTAAACATGCCCAAATACGATGTCTACCAGGTGGCATGCAAAGGCAGGATGGATATCAAGGAGAATGTCTGCATCACAGCAGAGGACGTGAACAGGCTGAAAAACGAGGCTATGGAATCATATCCTCCGATGAATCCCGAGAAAGAAATTATATACGGCGCTGTAGCCCAGTCGTTCTCCACCGGAGAAAACATCATGTTCCTGGAGAACGAGGTGATAGGCATACCGAGCGATGTCCTTGAAGGGAACTTCAAAGTGTTTATCGGGAAGAAAAGCAGCCGCAAGGCGCTCGACGCTGCATTCAACAGCCTCCATATCGGCGTGGCGAAAGAGTATTTCACCCCTGAAGTGCTGGCCAAAGCGGTGCTCACACCGTCAGAAATGGACAGCGGCGTGGCATTGATAGACTTCGGAGGCGGCTCTACTTCAGTGTCGGTATATACCAAGAACATCATGAGGCACTATGCTTCCATCCCGTTCGGAGGCATGTCCATCACCACAGATATCAGAAACGAAAGCATGATATCTGATTCTCTGGCGGAAAACATCAAGCTGGCTTTCGGGGCCTGCATGCCGGACAAGCTCCAGACGCTGAGCGAAAAAGTGATACAGATCAACAGCGGGAACAGCACTGTGCCGAACAAGCAGCTTCCGGTGAAATACCTGTCAGAAATCATCACATACAGGGTCAAGGAAATCATAGAGGCCATGCTCTACGAAATCGAGCAAAGCGGCTTTGCCGACAGTCTCCGCAGCGGGATTGTCCTGACAGGCGGAGGAGCAAATCTGACCAATTGCGCAGGATATGTCAAGGAACTTTCGGGATACAGTGTCCGACACGGATATCCTAGATATCAGCTGGTCTCGCATACCGGCTGCGACGGCATACGCGAGACCAATGCCGCTGTATGCCTGGGACTGCTGCTTGCGGCCAAGGATGACGGTATCGCAGACTGCGTGCAGGGCGAGAATACAGTGCATGTCGGGGAGACCGTCACATTCTGGGGAAAAGACTCCGGAGACGCTGAGCCAGAGGAAGATAAAGCCGGCAGTGCAGAGGACGATGCAGGAACAGGCACTGACACTCATGTCACAGACCCTGAGATATTCGGAGAAGGCGAAATAGAGAGAAAGTCCGAAGAGGATCTGAGGGAAGAAAGAAGAAAGAAAAAAGAAGAGGAAAAGAAGAGGAAGGAAGAAGAGAGACGCAGAAAAGAAGAGGAGGAGAAGCGCAGGAAGGAAGAGGAGAAAAAAGGAAAGCCTGGAGTGATCTGGACGACGCTTACGAGGATTTGCGGAACTCTCTTCGAAGACGATCACAACGTCTGACAGAGGCATTGTCCGAAAGGACATTGAAAATATTGTCCGGATGGACACTGAGAATATTATTGAGAATATTGTCCGCAGGGGCACTGAAAACAAGAAAATTGTCCTAAAATATTGTCCGGATGGACAGAAGCAGAATTTAAATTCCAAGAAAAATGAGCGACGTATTACCTATGGACTGGGCGCCGGGGAACTCCATCATCAAAGTCATAGGAGTGGGAGGCGGAGGCTGCAATGCAGTCGACTATATGTACAGGCAGAAAATCAAAGGCTGCGACTTCATCGTCTGCAACACAGATGCGCAGGCTCTCCAAAAATGCGAAGTGCCGACCAAACTTCAGCTTGGACCTGGGCTCGGTGCGGGATGCAATCCTGTAAAAGGGCGGAACTCAGCCATAGAAGCGGCTGACGCGATAAACGCCGCGATAGTGGAGTCCGGGACCAAAATGCTGTTCATCACTGCCGGAATGGGAGGCGGGACAGGCACAGGTGCATCGCCTGTCATAGCTGACATAGCGAAAAAAAATGACATCCTGACTGTGGCTGTGGTCACCCTGCCCTTCCGCAGCGAAGGAAATGAAGCTCTTTCCAAAGCTATCGACGGCATCCACGAGCTGCAGAAATGCGTGGACAGCCTGCTGCTGATAAACAACGAGAAACTGTACGAATACTACGGCGACCTCCTGATACAGGATGCTTTCCCTAAAGCTGACGAGGTGCTGGCTACAGCTGTACGCGGTGTGCTGGAAATAATCACCACGGCAGGACATATCAACGTGGATTTCCAGGATGTCAGCAACATGATGAGAAACAGCGGAATGGCGCTGATGGGATGCGGACACGGGACAGGTGAAAACAGGATACAGGACGCCATCAAGGAAGCGCTCGAGTCGCCGCTTCTGAATGATTTCAACCTCAAGACAGCGAAAAATGTGCTTATAAACATCTCTGTCGGGAAAAACAGCCAGGGACTGTTCATGAAAGAGCTGGATTCTATAAACAAGAAAATCAACGAGTACACGGGGAATGCAAACAATTTCAAGCGGGGCATCATCCTGGATGAAAACCCTGATGTAGGTGACAAAATCAGCATCACTGTCATCGCCACAGGATTCAAAATGACCATGCTGAACGACATTGCGGACCTGAATCTCGGGAATATCATCGTGATAGACAATGACTTCACATACGACAGGCAAGCCACGCAGTCCGGAGGCATAGAGCTTCCTGATCCGCCGGCCAGCATCAAGATCGGATACAACGACAGCGGGAACACGAGGAAATTCCACTTCAGCGACGGCGCTGTTCCTGCCCTGATAGTCCATGACGGAGAAAATATAAGCGGACTGGAGTCAGTGCCTGCCATCAGAAGAGCTCTGAAGAAAGAAAGCTGACAAATTTTTCCTATCTTTGCACCTTTGTTTTATTAGGAGTCAAATCATGGAAAGAAAGACAAGAGTAAGGTTCGCGCCTTCACCTACAGGCCCGCTCCACATGGGAGGAGTCAGAACAGCTCTATATAATTACCTGTACGCCAAGCAGCATGGCGGAGATTTCATCATCAGGATAGAAGACACTGACTCGCACAGGTTCGTCCCGGGAGCAGAAAAATACATCATCGAGGCACTGAACTGGTGCGGAATCATCCCTGACGAAGGAGTGGATGCCTCCGGCAATGTGGTGGAAACCCCTTCGGAAAGACATCCTCATGCTCCATACAGACAGTCGCAAAGACGCGGCATCTACAGGAAATATGCCGAGGAGCTGGTAGAAAAAGGCTATGCCTACTATGCATTCGACACAGCCGAGGAACTGGCGGCCAAAAGATCGGAGATGGAAGCCGAAGGACAGACTTTCATTTACAATCATATCACACGCAAATCACTGCGGAATTCGCTTTCAATGCCTGAGAGTGAATGGAAACCGTTGCTTGAAAGCCATACTGACTGGACCATCAGGTTCATGATGCCTGAGGACAGGGTCGTGAAGATGGACGACCTGATCAGGGGGCACATCGAAGTGAACACTGACACCCTGGATGACAAGGTGCTGTGGAAAAGGGCTGACGAACTGCCTACCTACCATCTGGCGAACATCGTGGACGACCATCTGATGGAAATTACCGAGGTGATCCGAGGCGAGGAATGGCTTCCGTCGCTGCCTCTGCATTATCTGCTATATGAAGCGTTCGGGTGGCAGGACAGCCAGCCACGTTTCGCGCATCTGTCCCTGCTGCTGAAACCTGACGGCAAAGGAAAGCTGAGCAAGAGGGATGGAGACAGGCTTGGCTTCCCTGTCTTTCCGCTGAAATGGACCAATGCAGAAGGCGAGGTTTCGCGCGGCTACCGCGAAGACGGCTATTTCCCTGAAGCTTTTGTGAACATGCTGGCCATGCTGGGATGGAATCCGGGAGATGACAGGGAGCTCTTCACAATAGATGAACTTGTCGGAGCATTCTCTCTGGAAAGGGTCATCAAGTCAGGCGCGAGGTTCAACCCGGACAAGGCCAAATGGTACAACAAGGAATATCTGCGCCTGAAATCGGATGAGGAACTCACGGATCTCTTCATCCCCGTGCTGGAGCAGCATGGAATGCAGGTAGTCGGATGTGCCAAATGTGCATTGACGGCAGGCGCCGAGGTGACAGTACAGGGCGCGGATTTCAAGAACCATATCTTCACACGGGACTATGTGCGCCGCATCGTTTCCCTGATCAAGGAAAGGGCGACATTCGTGGCGGATTTCTGGGATATAGCTTCCTACCTGTTCACCGCACCGGAGACATACGTGGAAAAGGACGCGGCGAAATTCTGGAAGGAAGAGAATTACACCCTCGCTCTGAAAACGGCTGACTTCATCGCAGGCTTCGAAGGCGAATTCACGAAAGAATCGCTGGAAGGGCCGCTCGAAGAGTACATCCGCGGGAATGAATGGCCTATGGGCAAGGTTATGAACTGCCTGAGGCTCGCACTCGTAGGAGCGTCCAGCGGCCTGGGTATCGCAGACATCGTGACCCTCATAGGGAAGGCAGAGTTCGCACGCCGCATCGAAAACATAAAGTCAGCGCTCGGCTGCTGAGATTTTATCAAGCAACGGGTGAAATGGATGCCCAGCATCGGTCATTATCCAATGGGAAAAGCCGGTCAGTCTCTATCATGTCCCCCTAAGGAAATGGAGCAGAGCCGACCGGCATACCATTTTATGATGAGCCGTTAATCAATCGCAACTTCAGCGCAGGCTATTCAGCCAGTGAAATCCCGGCGGACTGGCAAGCCTCCTCAAAAGATGCCGCAGGCTGGCCGCAATATCTGTTTCCAGATTCTGTAACACCATCTCCTGTCACAGTCTTATCGGCTCTTTCAGAATCCGTCACTTCCAAGGCGGCTCCATTTCTCATAAGCTGAACAGCATCGCTTTTTTCATTGGACCAGCAGCCGGAGAAATCAAGCCATCCACCTTTCCATGCGCCTATGATATAGCCTATGCCATAGAATGTTTCATCCCATGGAACAATGCTGTATGACGTGCACCATCCCACACAATTCCTGACAGTGAGACCGTAGATATCTTCTGCTGAGCCGACGATACCGCCTGCACATAGCCTGCCTTTAAGAACCACATCACGAGAGAAGCATTTTTCTATTTGCACATCATTTCCAGACTTTCCGAGCACTCCGCCTGCAGAATGAGCCAGGTATTCAGCAGAGACGTTTCCACCTATACATTCTGACTCTGCCACAGTGAATTTTACACCATTAAGGCCAGCAAGATATCCGGCTATACCACCAGCATATCCCATCGCATCTCCTCTGTCCACTCCATGCGTGGATATTTCTCCGCCTTCAACTGTACACCGGATGATTTCTCCTCCATCCTGTCCGGCACCTGCTATGCCGCCGGCATATGTCCCGTCCACTTTCACCGATGTCGCGGCGCAGTCCACCAGGATACTTCCCTGACGGGCCACCCCACACAATCCGCCGACACCATACGCAGGATTGTTCCAATCATCTCCGATTTCTGAAGACGACTTATAGTATTTGCCCGTCACTGAACCGCCTGTCACATATACATGATCCAGCTTGCTCTTTTCCGTCCGGCTGTAGCTGACCAGGGATGAAGCCACAATGCCTGCAGGAGATTTTTTATCGCTGGTTATCTCCGCATTTTCGAAAGTAAGGTTGTAGGCAGTCCCTATAAGTATTCCAAAGAAGCTCGCATGCGCCTTGTCGCTCGCTTTCAAGTTGGAAATCTTATGTTCATGCCCGTCAAAATTAATCACAGGATACTTGTTTATGTCATATCCTGCAGGATTATACACAGGCTCCCACTCGACACCTTCCATATCGATGTCGTTTTCCAGAGAGAACCAGACAGGGCATTCTATCACAGGCTGGCCTTCTGTCCACGAAGGCGCGGCATCCAGCTTGGCCTGCACCTGCGCTTTCATGTTCTGCAAATCCTCGGCATTATACAGCCTGTACGGGTTTGCCTGCGTACCGTTTCCTTTGTCTTTACCAGCCGCACCGACATTTATCTGAGGCAGCCCGACCTTTTTCCCTGCGCTTACTGCTATGCTTTCAGATGTCCTGACTGCTTTTGATGTGCCGTCTGTGAATTTGAAGCTGATATAAAGGCCCTTTTCAAAAGTGACAGGATGAACTGCGGCCACATACACGCCGTCAGCCAAGTTCTCGCCTGCAAGGGTCACCTTCATGCCGCCAGAAACTGAAGAAGTCCCGTCCGCAGCATTTATGCTCACTGTTCCGGCCAAGATTTCCCCGTTCTGCCCTGAAATGGCGATGGATTCCAGCCCTGCAGGAACATTTGTCAGATCCAGAGACAGCAGTCCGCAAAGATTCTGGAATGAGAGGTGGTTCTCCGCATCTGCCTTGGCAAATGACAAGTTCACATTCTGGGCGAATGTTCCTGGAATTGCAGGCTGGCTGTCAGGAAGAACCGCAGTGATAACACCTTCTGCAGACATCGAATTGCCCTCGGCATAAGGATAGACTGCATAATATTCTGGCGCAGGCACAGCCAGGCCGCTGAATTCTGCAGAAGAGCCGTTGATATTTCCGATAGAAAATCTTTCATTGTCTGCACCGTCGAAAATACTGATGGCATCACCTTCTGACCATACCACAGTCAGGCCGTCATCCCCGAGCTGGGTTTTCGTGCCCGATGCCTGGCTTGTGAAAGTCATCTCTACCTTTTCAGCGTCAGGACGTGACGGATTTACATTCTCTTCTTCTATTTTCTCTGAGCAGGATGCCAGCATGAATGTCATGACAGACGCTGACAATACATATTTCATAGTTTTCATCGCTGTCTACTCCCAATTAAAATTGTAAGACTTCTCCTCAGATATGAAAGCATTATGCTCAGCTGTTCCATCGCTGGAGCAAAAGCCTTTCTCGCAGGCGGTCGTCACCACCGTGAATACAGGACTGCAGTAGTCCTCCAAAATTTGTTTTTTCATGATCATAAATTTACAGTTGGTTAATATTTTTCTCAACAAACATCATGTACTATTTCAGCAGGGACTCAGGGAGTTCCGGCATGGCCCCGTTCTGAGTGCATACATACGCCGACACTTCCACCGCAGTGCGATGCGCATCGCATACGCTTTTCCCTTTCAGGATGGAAGCCACGAATGCCCCCGTAAAAGAATCCCCCGCCCCGACAGTATCGACGACATCGACCTTGGGAGTCTCTACGAAAGACACATTTCCCGGCGTGAAGACATAGCTGCCGTTCACCCCGCACGTCAGAATCAGCATCTTCAGCCCGTATTTGGCCAGAAGAATCCAGCACTTGTCCTCGAGATCTATCCCAGGCCAGCCGAACATCCGGCTGACGATGACCAGCTCTTCATCATTTATCTTCAGCACATTGCATCTCCTGAGAGATTCGCATACCGTATCCTTGTCATAGAAATTCTGGCGGAGATTGATGTCGAAAATCTTCAGTACATCATTGCCGGAAGGCATGTCATCGAGAAAACTCTTGACAGTCGCTCTCGATATAGAGCTTCTCTGCGCCAGAGAGCCGAAGCACACGGCAGTCGTTTTTGACGCCAGATCTTTAAGCGCCGGAGTGTACGGGATATTGTCCCAGGCCACCCCCTCCTTTATTTCATAACATGGCACACCGGCGGAATCGAGGGTCACCTGCACAGTCCCTGTCGGGTAATCCACCTCTGACACATGCCTGTCAAGATTCTTCGACCTGAGAATATCCATGATTTCATTTCCGAGAGCGTCCCGCCCCACAGAACTGACGACACTGCTGTCCAGCCCGAACTGCGAAACATGATAAGCGAAATTCGCAGGAGCCCCTCCCAGTTTCTTGCCTTCGGGAAGCATGTCCCACAAGACTTCACCTATGCCTACTACAAAATTTTTCATATTCATTTCCATTTATCCTTTCAGGACAATGCCTAAGCTATGCCCTGACCTTGAATGCATAATACAACAAATACATAGTGCCGGCAAACATCACTGCCACAGCCCCTGCCTGCCCCACAGCATCACTGGCAAAACCCATCAGAAGAGGGAATACAGTGCCTCCGAAAAGGCCCATGATCATAAGTCCGGAGATCTCATTCTTCTTTTCCGGCATATTCAGCAGAGCCTGCGAGAAAATAATGGAAAAGACATTCGAGTTCCCGTACCCCACGAGCGCTATGGCGACATAGATGGCGGCCAGAGAATGGCAGAAGAAGAGCATGGCCATGGACACAGCCATCATGGCTATGCTGATAAAGAAAAATATCTTCGGAGAGAGCTTCTGGAGGATCAGCGCCCCTGTCAGGCAGCCTATGGTTCTGAATATGAAATACAGGCTGGTTGAAAAAGATGCATCCTCCAGAGAGAAGCCGAGCCGCTCCATAATTATCTTAGGCGCTGTAGTGTTGGTCCCCACATCGATGCCCACATGGCACATGATACCCAGGAAACAGAGCAGAATGAACGGCTTGCCCAGAAGTTTCATGCAGTCGCCGAAGCCTGAAGCCTTGTCCGTCTCCTCCTCTTCAATGGAAGTCAGTCCCAGCCAGAGTATGGCTATCACTGCTATGATGAAATATATCGGGAACAGCACCCTCCAGCCCAGACCGAGGGACGGGATAGCCTGAGTCGCCCCCCACATTGCAATATAAGGCGCGAGGAAAGAGGCTATGGCCTTCACGAATTGACCGAAGGTCAGAGAACTGGCGAGCTTGCCGCCTTTCACGATAACGCTCATCAATGGATTCAGCGAGGTCTGCATCAGGGCATTTCCTATGCCGAGCAATGAAAAAGACAGCAGCATCACGGCATAGCCGTCCCCAAACGACGGCAGGGCAAGAGACACGGCAGTGACAGCCAGGCTGAGAAGCACGGTTTTCTTCCTTCCTATCCTGTTCATCAGCAGCCCGGTAGGCACGGAAAATATCAGAAACCAGAAGAAAACCAATGAAGGAAAGACATTCGCCTGCGCGTCAGAAAGCGACAGGTCGGCCTTCACATAATTCGAAGCTATGCCCACAAGGTCTACAAAACCCATGGCAAAAAAGCACACCATGACAGGCAGCAGCTTCATCAGATTTGATTTTGATTGTTCCATATATTACACTTGTTTATCAGTCTATCCTGTATACTTTGAATGAGGTGACATCGAAAGCGCCACGGTCAGCATAGAAGCCGATGCCTGTATAAGGCGAGGACGGGAACACCAGGTTTGTCATCACGAACTCTCCGCCATTTCCGAAAATCTCGACGCTCGTCCTGTCGAAAAATATCCTCAGGGACAGTTCGTCGCTTTCAGGCACAGGAGCGCATGTGACCACCGGAAAATCTACGCTGAAATCCACATTCCCGCTCTCGGTCCTGTCCATCGCGAACTTGCCTTTGGAGGCATCGCAGTACATTTTTACGCTC
>CASEOO010000027.1 GCA_949289565.1 uncultured Bacteroidales bacterium | reverse complement strand
GTTTGGACTACATCCTGAATTTGTGCAAGAGGTTCTTGCACAATTACAATTTCCTTATTGTCTGAGGATTGAATTTGCGCAAGAGGCTCTTGCGTAAATGTCATATTGTTCAGGCTTTGAAGTTCATCCGTGATTTTCTGCACACTTGGAGCAAGTAATTTCGTATCGGTTTCTATAAAACTCCGTAATGCGCCCAATGGATAGGAGCGTGCGAACTGGCACATATAAGCCAAGTTCCTGACCGAATACCCTTTCTTTTCGGGATAATTGAACCGTATCGCATGCGCCAGTTTCTTGATGACCTTACCGCCCCAGCCTTGTCGGTTCTGGTGGTACAATATGTAATTGCCCATCTTCCAATAGTGGAACAGCATCTGCGCATTGGCTGCACTGATGAGCCGGACTTGCGCCTGCTCTATTTCTGACCCGATGGCATTGACAAAAGCCTCGAAACTTCTTTTCTCTATATTGTTATCGTTGTTGCTCATTGTTGTATGTATTGAAAGTTACAAAGGTAAGCCCAATTACAGGTTTTCCATGAAACTTGCTGATTGTTTTTACAGTTGGTTGAATTTGTTCATTGCATTTGCCTTGATGTCATCTGCGATGTCAATGTAAGGTTTCATGGCTTTATAATCGCTGTGTCCCGTCCATTTCATGACCACTTGTGCCGGGATACCGAGTGCCAAGGCGTTACAAATGAATGTCCTTCGTCCGGCGTGAGTGCTTAACAGTGCGTATTTAGGTGTCACCTCATCTATACGCTCATTTCCTTTATAATATGTTTCCCTTACAGGCTCGTTAATTTCAGCAAGCTCGCCCAACTCTTTCAAATAATCATTCATTTTCTGATTGCTGATGACTGGCAGCGCCATGTTGTTCTCAAAGTGAATGTCCTTGTATTTTTCAAGTATGGCCTTGCTGTACTTGTTCAGTTCAATACTCAAGCTGTCTGCCGTTTTAACGGTAGTAACTTCTATGTGGTCAGATTTGACATCACTTCGTTTCAAGTTACGGACATCTGAATACCTTAGACTTGTGAAACAACAGAACAGAAAAACATCCCGAACACGTTCCAAATATTGTTTGTCTTTGGGTATCTGATAGTCTTTCAGTCTATTCAATTCGTCCCATGTCAGAAAGATTACTTTCTTTGAAGTTGTTTTCAATTTCGGCTTGAATGTATCAAATGCAATGTTTTGATTATATCCTTTCTTGAAACTCCATCGCAGGAACCATTTGAGGAATCCCATCTGTTTGCTGATGGTACTGTTTCTCATGTCTTTCTTGTCACGCAAGAAGTTTACATACTCGTTTAGTCCGAACTCATCGAAATACTCAAAAGTCACATCTTCTTTGAACTCTTTCAGGTGATTTTTTACGGCTGCAAATTTTTCGTATGTGGATTCTGTCCAGTTGTTCTGATTACCACATTCCTTAACAAACTCATCAAATACCTCCCAAAAACTTATTTTAGCATCTTCTTGTTGTTCCTCGCTGCCATTTTTCATTCGCAGATTGAATGCTTCTTTCAACTGTTGGGTGGTCGGCATGGTTTCCTGTACCTCAAATTCTTTGAACACGTTTTGAATTTCAGCATAGTATCTTAGCAAATCTGCATTGATTTCGGATGCGCTTTGCTTCAATTTATTGGTACACCCGTTCTTTACACGCTGCTTGTCAGCGTCCCATTTAGTCACATCAATCCTATATCCAGTTGTAAACTCGATGCGGTGGCTTGCGTATATGACACGCATACGGATGGGAACGTTCTCCACGATTGGAACGCCATTCTTTTTGCGGCTTTCAGGTGCAAAAATGATGTTTCGTTTGATGTTCATGACTGGGTGTATTTGAAATTCTGCACCCAAATATACACCCAAAAATTGAAATAGCGAGCGATATTCGATAATATTTAGATTTAATTATGATTGTAATAGTCTGGTTATTAATAGGCATTTGCGATTGTGTGATATTTTGAGATAGTACAGGTTCGAGAGCCTCCCTCTCCGCTGAAAAAATAAAACAGCTGAGTCCGCTCGAGCTGTTTTTTTTATGTCTGCCAGCTTGTCGTTTAGGTAATGAGCATCAACGGAAAATCCATGTTGATTTTATGGAGTGAGGCGAGAATTTGATTCTATAATTCAAGCGGAATCGTTATCTTTGAAGAAAAAGAGTGTTATGTCATTTGGAAGAGTTCTGCTGGCCATCATTTTTCCGCCGTTTGCTGTCATGGATAAAGGCTGCGGCTCAGTTCTCATTGTGTTTTTGCTTACAGGTGCAGGATGGGTTCCTGGTGTTATTGCCGCCCTGGTGATTCTAAATAGGAATCTCAAGTAAAGCTTTTTTGACATCTTTATGGCAATAATACATTGCCTTTAGATCGTGAAATCTTTAAATTGTTAAGAAAATATTGCCGTATGGCAACATTTTCGTCCGTAAAGCTGGTCGATTTCAGAATAAATTTGCCAACTGAATAAATCAGCAGATATGGACAACAACTCGGTCAAAGAAAATATCATCCGCTGCAGGAAAGGCCAGAAGCTTTCCCAGCAGGATGTCGCTGAGAAGATCGGTCTGTCCAGAACAGCATATCGGAATATAGAGAAAGGCGAGACCAAACTTCTGAGCGATAATATCGGCAAGATTGCCGAGGTGCTTGGGGTCGGTGCTGAAGAGCTTGTGCTCGGTTATCCCTCAATGTCTAATCCTGAAACATCGAAAGAAGATAAATCATACAAATGGATGTATGAGGAACTTAAAAGCCGGAGCAGTTTTGAAATGCAGAAGCAAGCTGACGAGATATCGCGTCTGGTGAATGAAGTCTCTACACTCAAAGACTACATCCTGGCGTTGAAAAACCTTATCAGCACCAAGGATGAAATCATCTCCATGTTGAAGAAATCCCAGGATAAATAATCCCCCGTGCACATTAGAAATCCTTGCACAGCGTCAGCCCCTGTGCAATGGCTTCGTTGATTTTCTGCTCTATGACATCCGGTGAACTGTAGTCCATGTTTTCTGCTGATATCACATGCAGTTCCCCCAGACCCCAAAGGTAACTCAACGCCTTGAGATAAGGCGTAGCTTGTTCAAGCGGGTCTCCGGTCCTGATATTCATGCCGCGGGTAGTGATGTACAGCACTTTCTCGCATTTGCACAATCCGTAGCAGTGTGTATCGTCGCTGTCGAATGTGATATGGAATAGCGACATGTTTTCTATGAACACTTTCAGGATGCTCGGAAAACTCATGTCCCAGAAAGACGCGGCAATCACGATTCTGTCGGCCGCCGCTATCCTCCTGGCCATTTCTGCATATTCTTCCGGCACTCTTCCGCTGTCGCGGTCGTGCAATATCCGGCTGTCCACTGCAGGAAAATCCGCACCATTGAGGCAAATGGTCTCTATTTCGTATTTTTTGCCAAGTTCGCTGACAATGGGCCGCGCAATCTGTCTGGTGCGCGACCCTTCTCTCATTGTGGCATCGATAAATATCAGCTTTGCCATGGCGGATTTATTCTATGAAATGTACATAATCTGCCTTGCGCGGCTTTGGCGCCGGGGCTTCCTGTGCAGGGTAGCCGATAATGCAGTTTCCGATGCCTTCATAGTCGCCTTCTATCCCCCATGCTTTGAGCAGGGCCTTGCCCTCTTCGCTGTCGAACACTTCTTTAGCCCTGTGTATCCAGCAGCTTCCCAGTCCAGCGGCATGAGCGGCGTTCATAAGATTTCCCATGACTAATGAACCGTCATAAAGATAGGTCGGATACTTCCTGTCCGCCAGGACGACGAGCACTGCCGGCGCTCCATAGAAAGGATCGGAGGATGTTCCCATGACAGCTGCGTTGAGCCTGGACAGGCTGTCTCTCATGGCCTTGTTCGTTACAGCTACGATGATCGGTGACTGGTTTCCCTTCCCTGTAGGAGCGTAAGTGCCGGCCTCTATGACCTGCTCCAAAAGTTCTTTTGGCGGCATCTGGCCAGTGTAGGCTCTGATAGACCGCCTGGTCTTCAGATTCTCGATAGTTTCATTCTGTTCCATAGCTGATTCATTCTTTGCACTGGTGCAGGATGTCAGAATCCCTAATGCCAATGCTGCTGTTAACATCAAATAGCGCATCATACCATAAAAATTGATTCGTACTTTCAAATTTATATCAGTTGCGTCATCTTGTCAAGTCTTTTGAAAAATTATTGTATTATATTTGCGCGCCCGCAGCGAGACGGGCGGTATAGTTAAACGGAAATTTCAAATGGGAAGATTCAAAGGCATTATATACGGGATGGCGACTTCTGTCACTTTCGGTCTTATCCCGCTTTTCACCCTGCCTCTTATAGGCAAGGGCATGGTATATGATTCTATTCTGTTTTACAGGTTTCTTTTCGCTTCCATAGCACTGGCTTCAGTGATGGCAGCCAAGAAAGAATCGTTCAGAATTGATTTAAGGGATCTGCCTGTCTTCATTCTGCTGGCCTTTTTCTATACATTTTCATCTCTGTTCCTGCTATGCGGCTATGGCTATATGGGGGCAGGTGTGGCTACCACACTCCATTTCACATATCCAGTTTTCGTGACCCTGCTTATGTTTTTTCTTTTCAGGGAAAAGACAGGCTGGCTTACATGGCTGGCCATTGCTTTGGCTGTACTCGGAGTGGCCATGCTTTCTCTTCCTGAATCAGGCCTTTCGGCAGATGTGAAGGGCATTGTCATAGTCCTGCTTTCTGCCGCAGCCTATGGAAGTTATATTGTAGGCGTCAACAAATCCAGAGTCTGCAACATGAACAGCCGCAAGCTGGCTTTTTATGTGTTCGTATTCACTACGATTATCTTTGGAATAAAAAATCTGGTATCCGGAAGTCTTCAGGCGCCTCCGGATATGGTTTCTTGCTGCCATCTGGTTCTATTGGCAGTCCTGCCGACAGTCGTTTCGAATATAACTCTTGTGCTTGCGGTGCAGAATATAGGAGGAACATTGACTTCAGTGCTTGGCGCATTGGAGCCGCTGACGGCAGTGTGCATAGGTGCATTGGTCTTCGGAGAAGACTTTACTTTCAGGGAAGGCGTCGGAATTCTTCTGGTGCTGACGGCTGTCACAGTGATAATCTTGACCGGCACTATCCAGGGATCTTTGAACAAAGTGTTCAAGAAAATCCGTCCGCGGCATGCCTGAGAATCATATCATAGGCGATTTCAATGCCTCTCGCAGTTCATTGTCATAACGCAGGCGTACCTGTATTCCTGCTTCCTGACAATAATACCTGACAGCGATCTCCTCTTCGATGAACGGGATGATTTCGTCTTTTTTCAGCCTGATGAACTCTTCCTTGTCCATAGAGACCGCTTTCTCCATAGCTTCCAGCTCTGACTTCATGTTTTCTGCCAGCCCGTCTTCCTCCAGGGCCTTCTTCATCTGGTCGAACAGCGTCTTTCCGCTGCTTCTGTAATCGAAGTCCTGTGCCTTTGCGAATTCCACAAAATCTTCAAAATCTTCATCGGTGAAGTGGAATTCCTCAAGTGCTGGAATGCTGTCATGCTCTTTTGCATATTTGATGGCATATCTGTCCATAATGCCGCTGAGAACCAGCGAGTATACCAGACGGCTGTAAGAAGGGGCTTTCAGTTTTACATCCGGAGTGATCCCGCCGCCGTCGCGAACTATCCTGCCCTTAGATGTCTTGAATTCATGAGTCAGGGAGTCTGGTATGTGGCCGACGCTGCCGTCCTCATTTCTGTGGCTGTAGTCTATAGCCTGCACACATCGTCCGCTTGGGGTGTAGTACTTGGCGGTCGTCACTTTAAGCTGCCCATTGTATACAATAGGGCGGACTGTCTGCACCAGGCCTTTCCCAAATGTCCTTTCTCCCATGATGGTCCCTCTGTCGTGGTCCTGGATGGCTCCTGAAACTATTTCGGATGAAGAGGCCGAGCCGGAATCCACCAGCAGGATAAGAGGCATCAGAGTGTCCACTGGTTCGGATGTTGTCCTGTATTCCCTTGCCGATTCAGGCGTGTTCCCTTTGGCCGTCACTACCAGCGAACCTTTTGGAAGGAAAAGCGACACTATTTTGATAGCTTCATTCATCAGGCCGCCACCGTTTCCGCGCAGATCCAGCACCATCCGTTTCATGCCGAGATCTTTCAGTTTGAAATACCCGGCTTTGATATCCTCGGCTACATTGTCTGTGAATCCGGACTGCTTGATATATCCTGTGGTGTCGTCCACCATTCCTACATACTCTACGTCCGGGATATGTATTCTTTCCCTGACTATAGCTACATCCACTGTATCCCCGCTTCTGGCTTTCAGAACCTTGAAATTGACAGTGGTGCCAGGCTTGCCTTTCATGCGGTCGCTGCTTTCAGCTGTTTCGAGCCCTTTCGTCTCTACGCCGTCTATGGACAGAATCTCGTCTCCGCATCTCAGCCCGCTTTTCCATGCCGGCGAGCCGCTGTATGGCTCGTTGATGATGACATTCCCTGATTTTTCCTTGAAAATTATGGCTCCTATGCCGCCGTAAGTCTTGGAAAGCATCATCTGCAGATCTTCATTTTCCTCTTCAGGGATATAGATTGTATACGGGTCCAGATTTTCCAGCATGGCATTTATCCCCGCCCTCATAATCCTGTCTATCGGCAGACTGTCTACATATGACCTGTTAAGTTCTTTCAGGATAGAGCTTTCGATTTCAGTCCACTGTCCCAGCTTGAAGCTTTTGCTCTGCCCCTCTGCCTGGACTGCTGACAAACATAAAGAAGCGGCCGCCAAGACTGCCGCCGCAATGATATTGACAATGTCTTTTTTCATATCACAATATACTTTTGGCCGGTCACGGCCAATGCAACAATCATACAAAGTTATTAAATTTAATGTAATGATTTGGAAAATTGGATATGATTTTTATAACTTTGCGGCGATTTTAGAAGTAAACAAAGCAGTTATGAAAATGGTTTTTGCAACGGGCAATAGCGGAAAACTGCGTGAGGCATCAGAGATTTTAGGCAAGGGATTTGAGCTCGTTACCCCTGCACAGATGGGAATTGATGAAGATATTCCTGAAACAGGCACGACCCTGAGGGCCAATTCGCAGCAGAAAGCGGACTATATCTGGGATCATAGTCATGTTGATTGTTTTGCAGATGATACAGGCCTTGAGGTTGATGCACTGGGAGGTGCTCCTGGCGTGCATACGGCCAGATATGCTGGAGAAGAGAAAAGCTTCGACAAGAATATGGACAAGCTTCTGGAGGAACTGTCCAGAAAGGAGATGGAGGCTTCCATGATGAGGGCAATGGGTATCGCTCCGAAGAAGAATCTCCGCAAAGCAAGGTTTAAAAGCGTTGTCACACTTATTATAAAGGGCCAGAGATATTTTTTCAATGGTATTCTTGAAGGCCGCATAGCCAGAAGCAAAGCCGGGAAAGGCGGATTCGGCTATGATCCTGTATTCATCCCTGATGATTATCCGACAGTCACTCTGGCAGAAATCTCAGAGGAGCAGAAAAATTCCATATCGCATAGAGGAAAGGCTCTCAGAGCTATGGCTGATTTTCTTCGAGGATCGGCCGGGCTGGCAAGTGCGTGACCTGCCTTCTTTTAGACTGGCATGCTGAACAGTTCAGAGTTTATCATCCTTCATACGACGAGATTCGGAGAGAAGTCGATCGTCCTCCATACTCTTTCACGGGAATATGGAAGGAAGGGGCTTTTTGTAAAGAATATTTCGCGCAGGTCTGTTACGTCGCTGTTTTTCCCTCTGGCTATTCTGGAGGCCGATATTCTGGAGACGTCCAAGTCCCGTATGTTCACAGCGAGCCATTTGGCGCTGTGCCATCCTCTGGCCGGAATCCGGAACAATTTGAAGAAAAGCGCGATATCCATGTTTATCAGCGAGGTCCTTTACCGTGTGGTACGCGAGGGGGCTTGCGACAGCGAGCTGTATGACATGTGCGTAAAGGATATTCTTCTCCTGGATGCCTTGGATAATGATTTCAGCAATTTCCATATATATTTTCTGCTGGACTTCATTATTGCTCTTGGCTTCAGCCCGGAGCCGGCAGACCTAGAGCCTTTCATGGGAGGAAATGCCGCCTTGGTGTCAGAGTTTATGTCCAAGCCATTTTCGGAAGCGATGCTGGTTCCCATGACGGGGGAGGTACGCGGCGATTTGTCGAAAAGTTTGCTGAAATATATAGAATATCACACCGAGTCGGCTGTCAATGTGAATTCTCTGAATGTTCTGCATGAATTGTTCCGGATGTGAGGAATCACTTCTGGCTTTTGTCGTTCTCTTCAGCCCAGATGTAAACTTTGTCGGAGCGCCGGAGCTTTTCTGTCTGCCCTCTGAGGTTGACAGGAATTGAGCAATATACGCCCTTTTCTGCTTTCAAGACGGGTTTCAGGTCTACGCGGATTTCTGTAGCTGTAAGTTCCACTACACCTGTTGTCGGGCCGATGATCAGGATTCTGTCATTTGCTTTCAGCGTGGCAGATTCGACCAGGATTTCAGCAACCCCGAGCTTTGCGAACCAGTTGGTCACTTTCCCGCAATAGATCTTTTTCCGTGTGGCTTTGCTTCCATATACTTCGCTCCATTCACCAAGCCTGGCTCCCTGGTAGTATCCGTCCCAGAATCCTCTGTTGAAAACTTCCTCCAGCTCTTTTTTCAGGCTTGCGGCCAGCTCGGCAGTGTATTCTCCTGAGCATACGGCATCTGCCGCGCGGCGATAGCAGGATGCTGTGCGCTTTACATATTCAGCTGAACGTGCCCTGCCCTCGATTTTGAACACGGTCACTCCGGCATCGATGATTTTGTCCATGAATTCTATGGTGCACAGGTCCTTGGGCGACATGATGTATTTATTGTCCACTACAAGCTGGTTTCCTGTTTCAAGATCGGTTACTTCATAGCCGCGTCTGCATATCTGGTAGCATGACCCGCGGTTTGCTGATGCCCCGTATTCATGCAGGCTCAAATAGCATTTGCCGGAAACGGCCATGCACAGAGCTCCGTGTGCGAACATCTCTATTCCTACCCGGCGGCCTGAAGGCCCTTTTATATCTTCGGTGTCGATAATTGATTTTATTTCTTTCACCTGATGCAGGTTCAATTCCCTGGCCAGGACTATGACGTCTGCATAGCTTGCGTAAAAACGGAGGGCTTCGGCATTGGATATGCTGAGCTGGGTCGAGATGTGCACTTCAAGTCCGATGGACCTGGCGTAGATGATTGCGGCCATGTCGGAGGCTATGACTGCTGTAATCCCTGCTGACTTGGCGGCGACTAGAGTCTTGCGCATGTCTTCCAGATCTTCCTGATATAAGATGATATTCAGAGTGAGATATGATTTTACTCCGTGCTCCCGGCAAATCCTGCAGATTTCATCCAGGTCCTCCATCTTGAAATTGTTCGCAGAGTGAGACCTCATGTTCAGCTTTTCCACTCCGAAATAAACAGAGTCGGCGCCACCCTGGATAGCAGCCTGCAGACATTCAAAATTGCCGGCAGGGGCCATTATTTCCAAATCTTTCCTGTCCATATCACTTGTTCCTGGCCAGCAGCCTGTCAGCGTATCTGTGAAGCATTTCATAGCGGACTTTTGAAAGCCCTATCATTCCTGCATAGCTCATGGCCTGTGCATGGAGCTTTATTATTTCATATTTTACATCTTCGTCAATGCCCAGAGCTTCATATATTTCCTTGACCTTGGCGATTTTTTCCGCCTTGTCAGCTTCGTTCGAAGCCTTCATTTCCATGATCCTGAGCAGTGAGGCTTTCCCGAATTTAGGGTCTATGGCCCCTGAAGACTCCAGTTCCGCTCCTTTTTCCAGCGCTTTGGTCAGCAGCCACGTTTTCTTGTTGTTTATAATGTCTCCGCCTATTTTCTTGCCGAAGACGGCAGGGTCTCCATAAGTGTCGAGATAGTCATCTGTGATCTGGAAAGCGAGACCGAGATCATAGCCGAACTTGTAAAGCAGTTCGCAGCTTCTCTTGCCGGCTCCGGCTATGATGGCGCCCAATTCTGCTGAGCAGGCTATGAGCACAGCTGTTTTCAGGCCTATCATTTTCATGTATGCATCCATGTCTACGACTTTCTCGTTTTCGAACTCCATGTCGTATTGCTGGCCTTCGCAGACCTGGGCCGCTGTCTCCGTGAACAGTTCCATCACCTGTGGCAGGACTTCTGCAGGGGCCTTGGCAATGCGCTTGTAGCTGTCTATCATCATTACGTCGCCTGATATGATGGCCGTGTTTTCATTCCATTTGCGGCACACAGTCGGCACTCCTCGGCGCATGTCTGAATTGTCCATGATGTCGTCATGAATCAGTGTGAAGCTGTGGAAAACCTCCAGTGCGGCGGCTGGCTCCAAAATCTTCTCGTCGAAATCATCTTTGAACAAGGAGTAAGATATAAGGCACAGGCGCGGGCGGACACGCTTCCCGCCGATGCCTATCATGTATCTAAGCGGATCGTAAAGCCCTGACGGTTCGGAGCTGAATTTGATGTTTTCAAAGAGACTTCCCAGTGCCTCTTCAATCTGGTTTTCGTTGATCATGTCTTTGGCTTTTGACTGTAAGTTCACATGAATCCATGCATTCGGATTCATGTGAATAACAAATATAGCGAAATTTCCGTTATCTTTGTAAAGTTTTTGACCAGGCATGCTATTTACCATGCCGGTAACATATGGCCGCATATTGACACAGACGACATGAATTCTGAGAATACAGCTACCGTAGTCAAACACACCGGAAGCCATTATATGCTTTCAAAACTTCCTGAGTGGGACCTTTTCCCGGCAGTGCTAAAAGGGAAAATCCGCCTGAAAGGAAACACAGCTACAAATCCTGTGGCTGTAGGGGATGTTGTCGTTTATGAGCATGCATCAGGGCATCCGACACAGGAGAATCCTGCAATAATCAAGTCTGTGAAAGAGAGACGGAATTATGTAATAAGGAAGTCCGCAAACTTGTCGAGGCAGGCTCATGTCATAGCGGCCAATATCGACCAGGCCTTTATAGTGGCGACGCTGGATTTCCCGGAGGTCAAGCTGCCGTTTCTGGACAGGCTTCTGGTGACCTGCGAGGTGTATAATGTGCATCCGGTCATAGTGCTGAACAAGATTGACCTTTTCCGGAACATATACACAGAACAGCTGGAAGCTTTCCATAGAATATATGAAGGGGCTGGCTATCAGATAATGGAAGTGTCAGCGCTCAAAGGAGAAGGGATAGAATCACTCAGGGAAGCATGCGCTGATAAAATTTCTTTGTTTTCAGGCGTGTCCGGAGTAGGCAAGTCGTCATTGATCAAGGCGATGGACCCTGTTGTGGACCTGCGGATAGGAGAGATATCTGCAGCCCATTTGCAGGGCCGCCATACGACTACGTTTTATGAGATGTATCCGCTTTCATCAGGCGGCTTCATCATAGACACTCCAGGAATCAGAGGTTTCGGCCTGGTGGACATAGCTCCGGAAGAGATAGCATTATATTTTCCGGAGATGCTCAGAGCGTCGGAAGGCTGCCGATTCACCCCTTGCACGCATACGCATGAACCGGGTTGCGCCGTGAAAGACGCAGTGGAGGCAGGCGGCATCAGCTTTGAACGTTACTCTTCGTATCTCGGCATGCTTGAAGAAGGAAAGAAATACAGATAATGGGAGTAAACAGAAATATCCTCAACCTGGCTGTGCCGAGCATCCTGGCGAATATCACTGTTCCGCTTGTGGGAATGGTGGATATAGCTGTTGCAGGTCATCTTGACGCCTCGTCAGCGGCATCGGCCGCGACATTGATCGGAGGCATAGCTATAGGCACAATGCTTTTTGATCTGCTTTACTGGAATTTCGGATTTCTCAGGGTCGGTACAGGCGGACTGACGGCTCAGGCTTTCGGCCGAGGGGACATGAGGGAGTCTGCAGATATTTTCAGCCGCGCGTCCGGTATAGCATTGTCATGCTCATTGCTTCTTCTGGCCGTCCAGTGGCTGTTCCTGAAACTGGCTTTTCTGGTGGTGGATTGTTCTCCGGAAGTGGAATCTCTGGCATCGCAGTATTTTTTCATCAGGATATGGGCTTCGCCAGCTACTTTGAGCCTTATGGCACTCAAAGGCTGGTTCATAGGAATGCAGGACAGTATCTCGCCGATGATTGCAGATTTGACTGTTAACGGAGTGAATGTATTGGCCAGCGTAGCTCTGGCTTTTGGATTTTCTGCAGGAAATATGTCCTGGGATGGAATAGGCTTCGCAGGAATTGCCGCAGGCACTGTCATAGCTCAGTACAGCGGCCTTGTATGCGCGCTGGTGATATTGGCGGTGAAATATGGGAAACAGGTGTTCGGCGGATATCATCTTGACGATTTCGTGGCGGCCTTTAAGGGAGGGCAGATGAAGAGGTTCTTCTCGGTCAACACAGATCTTTTTATCCGGTCGATATGCTTTATCTGCATTTATATAGGATTTACTGTATTTTCGGCGCGGCATGGAGATATTCTTCTCGCTTCCAGCACTATTCTGATGAAGATTATGATGCTCTTTTCGTATTTTACCGACGGGTTTGCTTATGCAGGGGAGGCTTTGACTGGAAGGTATGTCGGTGCCGGTGACAAGCAGATGCTTAAACGCACAGTCAAGTTTGTTTTCGTATGGAGCATGAGCATAGGCCTTGCTTTCATGATATTGTATGCATTTGACGGACTTCCGATGCTTAAAGTGATGACGACGGATTACCAGGTTGTAGATATGTCCTTGAAGTATATGCCTTGGATGGTCCTAATGCCTCTTGCAGGATGCGTGGCTTTTGCTTGGGACGGCATCTATATTGGCGCGACAGCGTCCAGGACGATCCGTAACAATATGATTCTGGCGGCAGTTGCGTTTTTTGCTGTATATCTGGCTGGCGCTGGAGTTTTGAAAGTTATGCATCTGCCAGGCGAGGAGGCGTCGGTGATTGCTGTCCATGTCCTTCTGGCGGCATATCTGGTGCATCTTCTGGTCAGGACAGTCTATCTTTCTGCGCGTTGCGGCCGTGATATCATGGACAAGCCTTTCCGGGCCGTTTTTCAGAACACTCATTAAAACTTCAATATTATGGAAAGAACACTTGTTATTATTAAGCCTGGCGCTTTGCAGAGAGGTCTTGCAGGCGAGGTGATTTCCCGTTTTGAGAAAAGGGGACTGAAGCTTGTCGCTATGAAAATGAAGCAGTTGACGCCGGAAATTCTGGACGAACACTATGCGCATCTGAAGGACCGTCCGTTCTTCCCATGGCTGAAGGCCGGAATGATGGCCGCTCCGGTGATTTTGTGCTGCTGGGAGGGCTTCGAGGCTGTCAAGACAGTGCGGGAGATGGCAGGAGCCACAAATGCCAGGAAAGCCGTGCCAGGCACTATCCGCGGCGACTACGGGATGAGTTCCCAGGAAAATATAGTCCATACTTCAGACTCTCTGGAGAATGCCGCAATAGAATTGGCCCGCTTCTTTTCACCTGAGGATTACTGCGAGTATCCTTCGCCGCTGAACCAGTACCTTTACGCTCCGGACGAGAAGTGATTTTAATTGGTCACTCTCTTTCGTATTTGTCGAGGGCGTCTTTCATCAGCCCTCGGCCCATTTCGCATATTTCCCTGGCACGTGCATAGTCAGATATCGCACCGAATGCATCGAACGGCATCTTGACCAGGATGTCCGGGGTGTAGAGTTTCATCATAAGCTCTGTGTTCCAGTGGTTCATCAGATCAAAGGTCCGCGACAGCAGAGTGTAGTAGTTCGCATCCGGGTCAAAGTTTTTCTGAGGCTTCTCGTCTTTTGCCAGCACGTCCTGAATCACTTTCTGCCCATGCAGATATGCCAGCCTCAGCTTTTCTTTGAGGGACATGGAGTCATTGTGTATCACTGAATCGATTACAGCTTTGTTTTCTGCCCGGCGTGCAATTTCAGCCTGTTCTCTGGACTGTTCAGCATCGACTTCATCGACAAGTATCTGCCTGATGGCGTCTACGTCTATGTCGTTCACGTTGAATGCCACCATAATATCATGGCCTGAACGGTCCACCCGGTTCAGAGGCATGGTGTTGGCAATGCCTCCGTCAATGAGTGTCCGCATTCCCATCTTTACCGGCCTGAACAGCGATGGAATGGATATGGAAGCCCTGACTGCCTTGAACAGGTCTCCGTGGTCAAATATGACTTCTTCTCCTGTGAACAGATCCGTGGCTATGGCTTTGAACGGAATATTCAGATTTTCGATGTTGACATCAGGCACTATTTCCTGCAAGGCTTCTATAACCTTGTCTCCTTTTACCAGATGGTTTCTGCTGATGGAGATGTCCATCAGGCTGAACACTTTCCAGGCATTGAGTGAAAACAGAAAATCCTTGACTTCTGGCAGTTTCCCGGAGGCGTACATCCCGCCTATCAGCGAGCCGATGGAAGTGCCTGCGATGGAAGTGATTCTGTAGCCTCTTGACTCGAGCTCTTCAATAGCTCCAATGTAAGCAAAGCCTCTCGGACCTCCGCTTGACAGTACCAATGCGACATCTTTCATAATAACTGGAATTAACTTTCTCAAATATAGGAAAATTCATCGAATTTTCTTGATAAGAGACAGTTAAAGTGCGCATTCTGATATTTCAGCATGTCAGTTGAGGACTGCGTATTCGAAATATTCGTCAAATAGTTTCTTGGCACGTTCCAGCTGTTCTTTAGAATTCAGCGGAGTGTCCTTCAACTTGTACTCCCAGCCCAGAGTTCCATATTTGTTTATCCCCAATGTGTGATATGGCAGGATTTCAACACGCTGGATCATCTGGAAATGCTGGAAATGTTCTCCTAGAGCCCTGATGTCTTCTTCAGCATCGCTTATCCCAGGCACGAGCACGTATCTAAGCCAGAACGGTTTCCTGTGTTCTTCCAGCCAGGCCGCTGTTTTCAGAGTCTGTGCATTTTCCCTGCCGGTAAGTTTGACATGCCGTTCAGAATTGAACTGCTTTACATCCAGCAGCACCAGGTCCGCCAGACTGAAAAGCTCTTCCACATGCCTGTTCCAGATGCCTCCGTTGGTGTCAATGCAAACATTGATTCCATTAGCCTGCAGGTCTCTGACCAAAGGCACCAATGCTTCCGCCTGCGCTGTGGGTTCGCCTCCGGAAAAGGTCACCCCTCCCTTCTTCCCGAAAAACGGCTTCTGGTTTAGAGCCATTTTTAATATTGCCTCCGGCAATGTCGGAGTGCCTCCTTCGAAAGATATTGTATCGGGATTTGCGCAATACAGGCATTTGAAAGGGCATCCTTGCAAAAAAACAACGAGCCGGAGACCCGGCCCGTCATAGGTTCCCATACTTTCGTATGAATGTACTTTCAGTTCCATATCTTCACAAAATGGATTTTACATGCTCTGGTGGAACGTCCTGGCTATGACTTCTAGCTGATGCTCGCGGCTCAGCTTGATGAAATTCACTGCATAGCCTGAAACTCTGATGGTAAGCTGCGGATATTTCTCAGGATGCTCCATGGCATCTTCCAGCATTTCCCTGTTCAGGACATTCACATTCAGGTGGTGTGCGCCTTTTGTGAAATATCCGTCCATCATAGTCACCAGGTTTTCCACTTTTTCCTCGTCTGTAGGCCCGAGAGATTTCGGAACGATAGAGAATGTATTGCTGATGCCGTCCATCGCGTCATGATAGTCGAGCTTGGCTACAGAGCTGAGGGATGCAATGGCGCCGTGGCTGTCACGCCCGTGCATAGGGTTGGCTCCAGGCGCGAATGCCACCCCTTTAAGACGGCCGTCTGGAGTAGCTCCTGTCTTCTTCCCGTACATCACATTTGAAGTGATGGTCAGGATAGAGAGTGTAGGCTCGGCGTTTTTGTATATAGGAAGTTTGCAAAGCTCTCCGTTGAAGTAGTGGATAAGCTCTTTTGCAATATTGTCGACGCGGTCATCATCGTTGCCGAAGCATGGATATTCACCTTCGATCTTGAAGCTGTCTGTAAGGCCTTCCTCATTGCGGTGAGCAGTCACCTTTGCGAATTTGATAGCTGAAAGCGAGTCTGCCGCGATGGACATTCCTGCCACGCCATAGGCAAGGTTGATGGATGGATTTGTGTCGATGAAAGCCATTTGTGACCTTTCATAGTCATACTTGTCATGCATGTAGTGAATGATGTTCATGGCTTCGTTGTAGACTCTGGCCACTTCGTGGAGGACTTTCTTGTAGTTGGCGAGCACTTCCTCGTAGTTCAGCACATCGCTCTTGAGAGGCTCTATGCCTTCCACCATGAGCGTTCCGGTGTTTTCACAGCGTCCGCCGTTTATGGCGAGAAGAAGCGCCTTGGCGAGATTTGCACGTGCTCCGAAGAACTGGATGGCTTTTCCTACAGCCTGATATGAAACGCAGCATGCAATGCCGTAGTCGTCGCATTTGCGGGTATCGCGCATCAGGTTGTCGTTCTCATACTGCACTGAGCTGGTGTCGATGGACACTTTTGCGCAGAAGTTCTTGAACCCTTCCGGAAGTTCAGGACTCCAGAGCACTGTCATGTTTGGCTCAGGAGCAGGCCCGAGGTTGTAGAGAGTCTGCAGGAAACGGAACGAGGTCTTGGTCACTTTTACTTTTCCGTCATTGAAGCGGCCTCCTATGGATTCGGTGATCCATGTCGGGTCTCCTGCAAAGATATCGTTGTATGCCTGCATTCTCAGGTGGCGCACCATTCTGAGTTTCAGGACGAACTGGTCTATGAGCTCCTGAGCATGGCTTTCATCGATGATGCCGTGGTTCAGGTCATATTCGATGTATATGTCCAGGAATGAAGACACGCTTCCAAGAGACATCGCAGCCCCGTCTTGTTCCTTGACAGCGGCCAGATATGCCATGTATACCCACTGCACAGCTTCGTGAGCGTTGTATGCAGGCCTGCTGAGGTCAAGGCCGTAATATTCACCCAAAACCTTGATTTCATTCAGGGCTTTGATTTGCTCTGCCACTTCTTCCCTGAGCCTGATCCTGTCCTCTGTCATAGGACCTGTCAGATTTTTCAGGTCTTCTTTCTTGGATTCGATAATCCTGTCAGCTCCGTAAAGGGCGAGCCTTCTGTAGTCTCCGATGATACGTCCGCGTGAATAGTTGTCAGGGAGGCCTGTGAGGAATCCCAGAGACCTGAATTTCAGAATCTCTTCAGTATACACGTCGAACACTCCGTCATTGTGGCTTTTGCGGTAGTGGGTGAAAATCTCTTTGACTTTCGGGTCGAGTTCCACCCCGTTCTGGTTGCATGCTCTTTCCACAACCCTCCATCCTCCGAATGGCTTGATCGCTCTTTTCAGCAATTCGTCAGTCTGTAGGCCGACGATGAGCTCGTTTTCCTGGTCGATATATCCTGCCTTGTGCGATGTTATGGTGGAGATGGTCTTGGCATCGATGGAGCGCACTCCATTGTTGTTTCTTTCTTCCTCCATAGCTTTCAGGCATTTGTCCCAAAGCTTTTTGGTCCTTTCAGTAGGGCCGCAGAGGAAAGATGAATCACCTGTATACGGAGTGATGTTTCTGTATACAAAGTCGGAGACGTCGATTTTCTGGCTCCATGTGCCGTCGATGAATTGTTCTTTTAATTCCATAATCGTACTGTTAATGTCAAACTGACAGATTTTTATCTTTCAGGCCGCAAATATAGTGCTTATTTGTAATTGTTCAAATTTATCTATATTGAAAATAAAAACTCTTTTCTTAATTTTGTTTTTTCTAATCTTTTTAAGAAGGAAGATTTATTTGAATGATGAAACAATTCAGGAAACTTGTGGCCATAGAGCCGCTCGGCCTCATTCCTGAGGCTGTCGAAAAAATCAAGTCTTTGGCTTGTGATACAGTATTTTATGATAACATGCCTTCTGATGACGACGAGGTTGCGTCACGCATCGGTGATGCAGATGCTGTATTGCTCAGCTATACTTCCAGGATTACAAGCCAGGCTTTGTCCTCATGCCATGAAGTAAAATACATAGGCATGTGCTGCTCTTTATATTCTCCGGAAAGCGCCAATGTAGATATCAGATATGCCCAGAGCAGAGGAATCACGGTCACGGGCATACGGGATTATGGAGATGAAGGCGTAGTGGAATATGCCGTGAGCGAGCTTGTAAGATGCCTGCATGGATTCGGACAGAAGCCATGGTATGGTGTGCCGAGGGAAATCACGGGCTTGCAGGCTGGATTTCTGGGCCTCGGCAAGTCTGGAGGAATGATTGCCGACGCCATGAAGTTTTTCGGAGCCGGAGTGGGCTATTTCGCGCGTTCGGAAAAAGAAGACGCCAGGCGGAAAGGTTTCAAATTCATGCCTCTGGATGAATTGCTGTCTGCAAGTGATGTATTGTTCTGCTGTCTGAATAAAAATGTAGTCCTGATGCATGCGCATGAATTTGAGTGTTTCGGAAATCACAAGATATTATTCAATACCGGGCTGTCACCTGCATGGGACGAGACTCCGTTCCTGGAATGGCTGGAAGGGGACAACATCTGTTTCGGCGACACTGCCATGGCGTTGGGCGGGGAGCATGTTCTTTCTCATCCGAAAATCCGCTGCATGAATGTTTCGTCAGGACGGACTGCACAGTCTTTCGTCAGAATGAGCGAAAAGGTCCTGTCGAATATTGAAAGTTATCTCGGCAAATAAATGATTGCAGCATGATTTATGCTTATACTGCCTAATTTTGCTCTACTGGTACAAACTCAAGGCAAATGAACAGAACCGCAGAATATGAATTGACAGTGATAGTCCCGCTGTACAATGAGGAGGGGAATATCTCTGAACTAGAAAAAAGATTGACTGCATATCTGCAGAACAGCATATGCAAGACCTGCGTGCTTTTTGTAAATGACGGCTCCGCTGACGGCAGTCTGGAGAGCCTTAAGGAAACATGTTCCAGATGCCGGGATTTCTATTATATTTCTTTCGGAAGGAATTGCGGGCTGAGCGCCGCTCTAAAAGCCGGATTTGACTATGCCTGTTCTGTATATGTCGGCTATATGGATGCTGACTTGCAGACCGATCCTGAAGATTTCAATCTTCTTCTGCCGTATCTGAAAGACTATGATATGGTCACAGGTGTCCGTGTAAGGCGCAATGACAGCCCTTTCAAAAGATTTCAGTCCAGGTTCGCCAATTCATTCCGTAGGATGATGACAAATGACGGAGCCACGGACACTGGCTGTCCTCTGAAGGTGTTCAGGACTTCTGTCGCAAAGGAATTCCCTATGTTTACTGGAATGCACAGGTTTTTCCCTGCTCTGGTATTGCTGCAGAATGGAGCAGGATATAAGGAAGTGCCTGTCCGCCACTATAAGAGGAACGCGGGCGTTTCGAAATTCACTATATGGAACAGAATGGCGGCTTCGCTGGCGGACTGCTTCGCTTACAGGTGGATGAGGTCCAGATATATCAGGTATTCAGTGGCGGAGTCTGATATAGAACGCTGAGATGCATGTCATTGTTATGAGTCATTCGGCACTAATATATGGAATAGGTTTCCTGGCGCAGATTTTTTTCTCGGCCAGGACTATTCTGCAATGGATCAAATCGGAAAAAGCCAGGAAAATAGTCTCGCCAGCCTCATATTGGCTTTTGAGCGTGGCAGGATCCTGGCTGTTTTTCATTTATGGCTGGCTTCGTGATGATTTCGCTATACTCTTCGGCCAGTTTATATCATATTACATATATTTGTGGAATCTTGGATGGAAAGGCATATGGCAGAAGATATGGCTGCCTGTCAAGATGGTCCTTCTGGCAACACCAGTGGCGGCATCGGCGATGGTGCTGTCAGATGGCCAGGCATTTGTCTCCCGCTTTATAATGAACGGAGATGTGTCTATAGGCCTGTTGCTTTTCGGGTCCGCCGGCCAGGTCATCTTTACTTTCCGTTTTGTATACCAGTGGCTGTACTCCATGCACAGAAAAGAATCCTTGCTGCCTTTGGGCTTCTGGATAATAAGTCTGGCAGGTTCTGCGGCCATCGTTGCATATGGTGTTTTCAGACTGGACCCGGTGCTTATTCTTGGCCAGTCTTTCGGCCTGGCCGCCTATGCCAGAAATCTGGTTATAGGCATCCGTTCAAACAGAATTAAAAAAGGAGGGGACTCTGATGAAAATTGATATACGGCCGCATCCTGTTTTTGCCGCTATTCTGCTGATGGCTGTCAGCCTGCTTCCTGTGATGGCGCTGAAAGACATTTCTCCGTCGAATGAATTGAAGTATCTGAGCATTGTGGATGAAGCCATTGAAAATGGCAGTATATTCACTTTCAGCAATCATGGTGAACCATATGCTGACAAGCCTCCATTCTACTTCTGGCTGGCAATGCTGTCCAGATATATTTTCGGCGGTCATAATTTGCTGGTCCTAAGCCTTATTTCATTTATTTCGGCTATGGTGACCATCGGAGTGATGGACAGGTGGCTTATGCTTGTGTCCAGACAGACATCCATCAGATTTTCTTGGCTGGACCGCTTTGCCGGAGCGATGATGCTGGGAACATCGGTGCTCTTTCTCGGCACAGCCATAATCTTGAGAATGGACATGCTTATGACTATGTTTATAGTCCTGGCGCTGTATACATTTTACAAGATGTACAGGAATACAGGAAATACTGCAGTGGAGGGCCTCCTGCTTCCTTTCTATATATTCATGGCTCTCTTCACTAAAGGCCCGGTAGGCCTGCTTATGCCTGTGATGGGCATATTTTTCTTCCTTCTCATTTCCGGAAAGCTGAAGGATGCCGGGAAATATCTTGGATTCAGAACATGGGGTGTAATAGCGTTGCTGTGCGCCCTGTGGTTTACAGGCGTGTGGTTTGAAGGCGGGCGGGAATACTTGGAGAACCTTCTGTTCCACCAGACATTTGACAGGGCAGTGGATGCATTCCATCATAAGGAGCCTGTGTGGTATTACTGCACTGCTGTCTGGTATGTGCTGGCTCCTTATTCGTTGCTGATGATTTATACTCTGTTTTTTATTCGTGGCAGAGCGTCGCATTCCACAGACGCAGGCCGGCTGTTCTGTGTGTGCGTGGCGACGACATTTGTCATGCTGTCTCTTTTCAGTTCAAAACTGTCAGTGTACATGCTTCCTATCGTGCCGTTTATTTCTTATTATACGGTGCTGTCGGCGAAGGATGCAGAGAATACATTCATGATGCGCCTTTCTCTCGGCTTGCCGGCAACGCTGCTTTTGCTTGCAGGACTGGCGGTATTTTTATTCCCGCTTTTCTCGGACATGCTGCCTGACGGCATTGTCCCTTCTTATGTTCTGGAGATGGCTTCAACTTCTAATGCATATTTTGCGGCGGCCGTGTTCATTCTCGGGGCGGCAGTGTCGATCTATGGAATTTGCAAAAACCTCCCATGGACCGTATCCGTTTCTTCCACTGCTGTTTCCATGCTTTTAGCGGTGCTTATGGTCATACCTCTGGTACCGAAAGTCAACGACTATATAGGATACCGCAATATGAGCGCTGTGGCACAGGAACTTAAGAAGGCCAGCGGGATGCCGCGTTATGTTTCATATGGACTCAGATCAGGCGAAAATATGGATGTCTTTTTGGGCGAAGACGTAGATACATACACCGCAGTCGATGATTTCTACTATGCCGATATCTCTGGCTGTGTGCTTATGGCCAAGACATCTGCTCTGAATGAAAATCCTGAAATCGCTGGAAAAGTGTCTGGCTTGCATGGCGTGAAGACGGGAGACTATACTGTATTCGTCGTCCCTCGCGCCAGCGTGCAAATGCTTTCTGGAGCGCCGGTCTCTTCTCTGGAAAATTTTTAGCGCAGGTTTTGACAAGGGATGCCGGGATTCTTGCTCGAGCATCCCTTGCCATTGCAAGCGATGATTCTATAGGCCGCACTGCATAGGTGAAGGGTCTTCAAAAGCTATTTTGTTGGCAACCACCTCGTAAATTTGCTTTTCTGTACCGTCGCTTCCAGTGAATTTTGACGTGCGTACACGTCCGCTTACATAAAGAGAAGCGCCCTTTTCTATTTTGGTGAGGTCGGGCATATTTCTGCCGCTCCATGCTACGATATTATGCCATGTCGTCTCGATGACAGCATCTCCTTCCCTTCCTTTGTAAATAAAGTTCGTGGCAAGCGAGAATCTGGCCACCTTGTTCTCTCCCACATCGGAAATCCGTACATTCCCGACATTCCCTTTCAATTCGATTTTGTTCAATTGTTCCATAAATTCCTTTTTAAATGTTTCTTCCCTACAGAAATCGTATGCGCATCGAGGAGTAGGACTGGAGCAAAGTAAATGAATAAAGGAGAGGAAAAGAATAGCCGGAAAACGATTTTTCTTTTTCAGTGTGAAGTTTTCTTTTTTTTGTCATTGATGTATCATCAGGCCATTGAAACGAGCTTCAATAAATAAAAGAAAAAATATGTGAAAATCGGAAAAGTTTCCATGGGAAAAGAAAAACAACGCTTGCGGCTATTTGACTTCTGGATTTAATATCCAATATTTGGGACGGCCAAAAAAGGTTAAGCTATGAAAAAAGATTCTTCAAAGAAGCTTGTTGCAGAAACAATGTCCACGGCGCCGGTATGCCTGGAGTGCGGTGACGAGATCAAGTATGGCCGGTCGGACAAAAAATTCTGCTGTGATGCCTGCAAGAACAGATACCATAACAGGCAGGCGCAGGACAGCCGCGTATTCAGACAGGATGTTCTTTCCAGCCTGGACAAGAATTACATAATACTTGATTCACTGCGCAGGACTGCTCTCAGGAATATTCTCATTACAGATCTGGAGAGTATGGGCTTTCGCCGGGATCTGTTCACTTCATATCGCAAAAGCACACGCCGTGAAGTATACATGTGTTACGACATCAGGTATTTTGTGAGAGGTGAGTGTGTGACATCTATATCCAAAGTCATGGATGCCTTGCATTGAATTTGGCTGCAAATCAGATTAAAAATGCTATATTTGCCCGCGGAAAAGAAAAATTGAAGTTGTCATGAAGTTTGAATCAATCATTGCGGCGGCGATGCTGGCGTTTTTAACATCTTGCAATATGGAAAACCCTTTGCTGACGGAGTCTGCCTGTCCATATGGCGCTCCGGCATTTGACAAAATCAGAAATGAACATTACCTTCCTGCCTTCAAGGCAGGGATAGAAGAGGCCAAGGCAGAAATCGACTCTATCGTGTCAAACCCTGCAGAACCGGATTTCGAGAATACTATAGAAGCTCTGGAATACAGCGGAAGGACTTTGAACCGTGTTTCCGGTATATTTTACAATCTGATGGAGGCTGACACCGACGATGAGATGCAGGCCATCGCTGAGGAGGTCGCCCCGCTGATGACTGAATATTCCATGTACATATCTCTTAACAAGCCTCTTTTCGAGAGGGTCAAGGCTGTGTATATGAAAAAAGATTCTCTGGATCTGGCTCAGGATCAGAAGAAACTTCTGGAAGACACTTATGAGTCTTTTGCCAGAAACGGCGCAAACCTTTCCGATGCAGACAAAGAGACATACAGCAAATATGCTGAGGAACTTTCACTGGCTACGCTTCAGTTCAGCAAGAATGTACTGGCATCGACGAATGCCTACACTCTGCATATAACGGACAGTTCCGACCTGGCCGGCCTGCCTGCTTATGTGGTGGATATGGCGTCTATGTATGCAAAGGAGAAGGGGCTTGACGGCTGGGCTGTTACGCTGGATTATCCAAGCTTTGGCCCGTTCATGAAGTACAGCGAGAACAGGGAACTTAGAAAGGATGTCTATATGGCGTATCTGTCACGTTCTGTAGGAGGTGAATTCGACAATACCGGGATTGTGAAGCAGATAGTGGATCTTAGGATAAAGATGTCCGGCTTGCTTGGCTACGATACCTATGCAGATTATGCACTGGAGAACAAGATGGCCAAGAATCCGGAAACGGTAAATGCATTTCTCAAGGAGTTGCTCGAGCCTACCATGCCGTTTGCAAGGCAGGAAGTGGCTGAAATCTTCGAATTTGCCAAGGAAAACGGCTTTGAAGACAGCGAACTGAGGTCTTGGGATTTTTCATACTGGTCTGAAAAGTACCGTGAAGCGCGTTATAACCTGAACGAGGAACAGCTGAAACCATATTTCAGGCTTGAAAACTGCATAGCGGCGGCCTTTGATTTGGCGAACAGACTTTATGGGCTGACATTCACTGAGATACATAATGTGCCCGTATATCACAAGGATGTGAAGGTGTATGATGTGAAGGATGCCGGCGGACGTCATATGGCCCTCTTCTATGCAGACTTCTTCCCGAGGGCGAGCAAACGCGGGGGAGCGTGGATGACTGCGTTCAGGGAGCAGGGCATTTACAACGGAGTGGAGGAACGTCCTTTTATCAGCATAGTGACTAACTTCACAAAACCGACGGAGAATGCGCCGTCGCTTCTGACCCATAGTGAATTCGTGACCCTGTTGCATGAGTTCGGACATTCCCTGCATGGTATTCTGGCCGAAGGCCGCTATCCGTCACAGACAGGAACGTCTGTTCCGAGAGATTTCGTGGAGCTTCCTTCTCAGATTATGGAGAACTGGGCATACGAACCAGAATATCTCGATACTTTTGCCAAGGATTACAGGACAGGAGAGGTGATTCCTGATTCTCTGGTGACAAAAATCGTGGCATCGAAAAATTACCTGGCCGGCTATTCGCAGGCAGGGCAGCTCCGTTATGGCATCATGGATATGGCATGGCATACATTGAAGTCTGTGCCTGAGGAGAGCACTGTTGACTTTGAGAAAAAAACAGTAGCTCCGATAAATGTCATCCCTGCCGCTGAGGGCACTGCATTTTCACCTACCTTCTCCCATATATTTGCAGGCGGGTATTCTGCAGGATATTACTCATACAAGTGGGCGGAGGTCCTGGAGGCGGATGCATTCTCGCTTTTCAAGGAAAAGGGCATTTTCAACAATGAAGTGGCAGAATCCTTCAGGAAAAATATACTTTCGAAGGGTGGTTCGGAAGATGCTGCTGTTCTTTACAAGCGTTTCCGCGGCCACAATCCTGAACCAGAAGCTCTCATGGAGAAGCTTGGACTTGTGAAAAAATAGCGCCAGGCTCTGCATTGCAACATTTTCACCGGTTTTTTCATCTTAAGCCTGATTTATTGTGAAAAAGGGAAAATTATGAGAAAGCCGGTTTTTTTATTTTCGATTATAGCATTTCTGTCATTATTTCTTTCGTCCTGTTCCAGAATGGATCTGGCAGGTGTGACTGCGTTCAAATGCCAGGATGTCACTGAGTGGTACAATTCAATCGTGGTGGATGGAAACATCATCGTGGAGCAGTCAGGCGATGAGGGTGTGATAGAAATTGCAACCGATGCGAATGTCCTGCCATATGTGGAAGCCTATGTCCGTTCTGGGACTCTCGTGGTGGAATACGATGACGGCGCCAGATTTTCCGGAAGATTTGAAACTCATGTGAAGATTCCTTCCAGTGCCAGAGTGCAGTCTATAAGGCTGATGAATGCCGCTGAGTTCAGGACCAGCCAGCTTGTCGAGGCAAATTTGCTGTCGCTGGAAGCTTCTTCTGCTTCATTTTTTAATTTTGCCGGCATTTCCGCAGACGAAATTAAATTGAATCTCGGAGACGCTTCGCTTTTCATGGCCGACAGGGTGGATGCATCCACTGCAGTGCTTACCCTTTGCGATGCATCTGCGGCTATGATGGACGGGACAGTCATGCAATGCAGAGCTGTCATGGAAGATGCCTCCTCGCTATCTCCGAGGACGGAGTCATATGTCGACCATTATGCTCTGGAGATAGTGGATTTTGAAGGCAATCTTTCCGATGCCAGCTCAGCATCCTTCCATTCAAACGGAAGCATCTCAGGGCTTATCACTGACGGCAGCTCCATATTCTATACCAGCGATATTGAAATATTCCCGTCTGTGACAGTGATGGACGGATCAGAAATTGTCCGTGAAGGCTTTTGACAGCGCTGGATTGACGGTTTCCGTGACAGCCGGCGCCGGCCTATTTCGGCGCTATCTTGTACAGAACCCCGGCTATGACAGCGTACAGTATATTCGGTGTCCATAGCGCGAGCCCTGGCGGCATCACGCCTGTGTATACGAACATCTCGCTGAAACGCTGGAACAGGATATAGGAGAAACTCAAGGCTATGCCTATGCCGATATTCCAGCCCATTCCTCCTCGCCGTTTCTTTGAAGAAAGCGCCACTCCCATGATGGTGAGGATGAAAGCTGAAAAAGGCATGGCGAATCTCTTGTGCTTTTCGATGAGGGCATCCTTTATATTTGCATCCCCGCGCATTTTCTGTGTCTCTATCAGGTTGTTCAGTTCCTTGTAGTTGAGTGACTCCAATGTGTTTTTCTTCATGTAGAAGTCATTTACAGTCAGATTTATGACCGTGTCCAGCTGTCTCCCGCTGCGGATTTTGTCCTCAAGCGAATTTGTATAGTCCCTGATGAAGTACTTTTTGAGCCTCCAGCCGTTGAAAGTAGTGTCCCATACCGCCGTTTCCGCAGACAGTTTTGACACCAGCTTGTTGTCCTCTATTTTCTCCAAGGTGAAACGGTAGGCAGTGTTGTTCCAGGAGCTGAATGATTCCACGAACACAAATTCTCCAGGAGATATCTGGTAGTGGATATTGCGGTTCGTGTTCGCAGTATTGGATTTCAGGTATTTGTTTTCGAACTGGACGAGCACTTTGTTTGAATTCGGAATGATGAACAGGTTGAGGCATAGCGAGAACAAGGCAATGATAGTGGCCGACACTATGTACGGGACCATCATCCTGTGGAAGCTGACCCCGCATGACAGAATGGCTATGATTTCAGAGTTTCCTGCCATCTTCGAAGTGAAGAAAATCACCGTGATGAATACGAACAGAGCGCTGAACATATTCATGAAATACGGGATGAAATTGAAATAATAGTCGAAGATAATGGCTTTCAGCGGCGCCTCCTTGCTCACGAAGTCATCGATTTTCTCGCTGATATCGAAAATGATGACTATGCCGATGATCAGAATCAGGGCCACGAAGAAAGTCGAGATGAACTTCTTGATTATGTATAAGTCGAGAATTCTCGGCTTGAGTTCCAGATGTTTCATTTCCTGTTAAAGTCTCGTCATTATTCTTTTCACCGTCGCATCTTTCCAGCTTCTGAAATCCCCTGCCTGGATATGCTTTCTAGCCTCCCTCACCAGGTCGAGGTAGAACGCCAGATTGTGCTCACTGGCTATCTGTCCGGCAAATATCTCTTTCGATACGAAAAGATGCCGCAGATACGCCTTGCTGTATGTCCTGTCCACGAAAGATGTGCCGTCAGGGTCTATAGGCGAGAAATCATCGGCCCATTTCTGGTTTTTCATATTCATGATCCCGTTCCATGTGAACAGCATGCCGTTTCTTCCGTTGCGTGTCGGCATCACACAGTCGAACATGTCTATGCCTCGCGCTATCCCTTCCAGAATATTCGCCGGAGTGCCTACTCCCATCAGATATCTCGGCCGGTCATCCGGCAATATCGGGCAGACAACCTCCAGCATTTCATACATTTTTTCTGTCGGCTCTCCTACAGAGAGTCCGCCAATGGCATAGCCTTCCCTGTCGAAAGACGCCGCAAATTCTGCGGCTTCGCGTCTCAGTTCCGGATAAACGCACCCCTGGACTATGGGGAAAAAAGTCTGCGGATATCCGTACAGCGGCTCCGTCTCGTCGAAATGTTTGATGCATCGTGCCAGCCATGATTGCGTCAGTTTCAGAGACTTTTTCGCATAATCGAAACTTGCATCTCCCGGCGTGCATTCATCCAGCGCCATAATGATGTCTCCTCCGATGATTCTCTGCGTGTCGACATTATTTTCTGGCGTGAACGTGTGCTTCGACCCGTCTATGTGGGATGAGAATGTGCATCCGTCAGGAGCCAGTTTCCTTATGGGGGAGAGCGAGAATACCTGGAATCCTCCGCTGTCAGTCAATATCGGCCTGTCCCATGATATGAATTTGTGCAGACCTCCGGCCGCCTTCAAAATTTCCAGCCCGGGCCTTAGATACAGGTGGTATGTATTCCCGAGAATGATTTCGGCTCTGATATCCTCTTTCAGATCCCTGTGGTATATCCCCTTGACCGAGCCTACGGTGCCTACTGGCATGAAAATAGGTGTCTCTATCTGTCCGTGGCCGGTAGTGATGATGCCGCATCTGGCGCTCGATTCCGGGTCTGTCGCAGTCTTTACAAATTTCATCTTCCTTTTTTCTCAAGCTGGCTCACGCCAATGATTAATCTGTCAAAGATAAGAAGAAACTGCCATATGAGACCAAAATTGTTCAAATTATTCCTATATTTGCTCACTTCGCTGCGTCTATTGCCGTTTACGGCAAATGGCGATTGCGGAAACCACGATAATTGACATTAAAATCTTTTTATGGACAAAGCAGTAAAATTCAGACTCATCCTGATGAATTTCCTTCAATGGGCAGTGTGGGGAGCGTACCTTACATCCATGGGCAGCTATCTGGTTTCGGTGGGGCTGGCTGAAAGAATCGGACTTTTTTATGCCATGCAGGGCATAGTTTCCATCTTCATGCCTGCTATTATGGGAATAGTTGCCGACAAGTATATTCCGGCTCAGAAGCTTTTAGGCATCTGCCATCTCATAGCAGGCGCGGCTATGGGCATGGCAGGATACTATGGATTGGCTGCAGGTACGGATGTGGAATTCGGCATACTTTTCTCGCTGTACACTATCAGCGTGGCGTTTTACATGCCGACTATAGCTCTTTCAAATTCAGTTGCATTCAAGATTTTGCTTAAGAACGGCTATGATACGGTGAAAGACTTCCCGCCGGTAAGGGTTTTCGGTACAGTAGGTTTCATATGCAGCATGCTCTTCGTGAATTTCATGACAGATGCAGATGGAATTCAGTTCCAGCATACTTACTATCAGTTTTTCGTGTCGGGAATCATAGGCGCAGTGCTTTTCTTGTATTCTTTCACTCTTCCAGACTGTCCGGCCAGCGGCCAGGCACAGTCGCAGAGTCTGGCTGATGCCCTTGGCGCCAAGGCATTCACGCTTTTCAAAGACCGGGGCATGGCTGTCTTTTTCATTTTCTCCATGCTTCTCGGAGTCGCTCTCCAGATCACGAATGGATTTGCGAATCCGTTTATCACGCATTTTACCGATGTCCCTGAATATGCAGACACTTGGGGCGCGCGCAATGCCAATGCCTTGATATCCATATCGCAGATGTCCGAAACTCTCGGCATCCTCCTCATTCCTGTGGCATTGAAACTGTTCGGAATCAAAAGAGTCATGCTTATAGCCATGCTGGCATGGGTGTTCCGTTTCGGCCTTTTCGGCCTTGGAAATCCAGGCCCTGGAGTATGGATGTTCGTCCTGTCCATGATAGTTTACGGCGTGGCGTTCGATTTCTTCAACATTTCAGGAGCGCTTTATGTGGAGCAAAGGTCTTCAGACGAAATAAAGTCCAGTGCACAAGGCCTTTTCATGCTGATGACCAATGGCATAGGCGCGACTATAGGTACGCTCTCGGCTCAGGCAGTAGTGAATCATTTCGTTTATAATGCCGAGCAGCCGGATTGGAGCACGGCATGGTACATATTCGCAGGCTATGCCCTGGCGGTAGCGGTGCTCTTTGCCATCTTCTTCAAGAATCCAGGCAAGGGCCCGTATAAAAAAATCGCATAATCAACTGTTGTCGAAGAAAGACGTTTGAGTGGGAGGGCCAAAAGTCACGAAGTGACCGCGACTGGAAGGAGCGAGATCCCCCTGATAGGGGTCGAGAGCGGTTCTATGAGAATGTCCGGTGGACATTCGAAAGCGAACAGAGGGGGTTAGGATGGGTCTCGTCTTTCGAGAAAGGCGTTTGAGGGCGGTTCAAAAATTTCTTTGAACCGCCCTCTCTTGCCTGTTATTGTTGTTTAAAAAGTTTCTGAACCGATGTCAGCCTGGCAGATTATTCACATGGATGACAGTGTCGAGGCCTCGGATGATGATGTCTGTGATGTCCTGGACCGGCGTCATGGCGATGCCTTTCTGCGTCCATCCTGCGCTGCTGATGTTCAGCACGCATGGCGTTCCAGATCTCAATCTGTTCCGGAGTCAGGATTTTTTCAATGTCTTCCCTGTCCTTCTGGGCCATTTGCCGCATGCCGGCTCTGTGCTCTTCCCTCATTTTTTCCATCTGTGCCCTGTGCTCTTCGACAGCTTTTTCTCTTTGTGCTCTCTGTTCAGTAAACAGCTTTTCAAGCTTTGCTTTCTGCTGAAGAGTAAGGTCAAGCCTTTCCGAAAGGAATTCCATCCGGTCATTTATACATTCAGCTCCATTTGCGACATTGTCTCTGGGCTGTATAGGGTGTCTCTGGTCAGGAATCTGTGCGAATACGCTGCAAAGCCCTATGGCTGATGCAATCAAAATCATAGCTAACTTTTTCATGTCCGCAGTAATTTAATGTTAAACATTCCGGGATGCAAATCTCCCGTTCACATGCAAAGTTATCTAACTCTTTTCTGAATCAAATCCATGCACCCGAGTCTGCTGGCAAACGACATTGATATGCTGGCGAACGGAATCACGGCACTCGGATTATTTGCTTAATTTTGCATCCGGAACAGAAAAGAGAACAGATATGAATACTCGCAACCTGACGTGGCTGATAGACATCATCTTCTGTCTTATCCTCCTGCCGATGATGATTATGCTTCTCCCTGTGGAGAGATGGCTTACGCACCATACGGCATTTGCAGTCATGCTTGTGCTCTGGCTGTACGCTGTTTATTTCATTCATCGGAAAGTCACTATGCCGATGATTTTCCGCAGGAAAAACTGGTGGGCCCCAGTTCTGGCTTTTATCTTGACTGTGATGGTCACATGGCTGGTCATCCAGCTGGATGATCCGGGGCATTTCATGAGGCATGGAGGCATGGAGCCTCGCCGTCCGCACCGTTTTTTCTGGCTGTCTCCAAGAGAGCAAGGTGTATGGTTTCTGTTCGCAGTGGTGACTACATTCAGCATCGCTGTAGGTCTTCTGACGGAGCTCTACCGCCAGATGCTTGAAAAGAAGGAACTGGAGCAAGAGAAATCAAAGGCTGAACTGGCCATGTACAAGGCTCAGATAAATCCGCATTTCCTGTTCAATACACTGAATACTATATACAGTCTCATCGTCACGCGTTCTGACCAGGCCGAACAGGCTTTCGTACAGTTTACATCCATGGTGAAATATCTCTATTCAAACGCTTCTGCCGACTTTATCCCGCTGTCTTCCGAGGAGGAATACATCAGGCAGTATATAGCTCTCCAGAAATTCCGGCTGAACGAGCACACCCAGGTCAGTTTCTCGGCCGAGATCCGGAATCCGGACGCACTCATCGCCCCTATGCTTCTGATTACTTTTGTAGAAAATGCCTTTAAATATGGTGTGTCTTCGCACAATGACAGTGACATAGATATCAGCCTCGTTCAGGAAGAGAACCGTATACGGTTCAATGTCAGAAACCATGTCTTCCCTGAATCATTGAAGAAAAAAGGTGACGGAATCGGCATAGCCAATTGCCGCAAGCGTCTGTCTCTGATATATCCGGATGCGCATACGCTCAGAATCTCTGACTCCGGGAATATTTTCAAAGTGGAACTTGAAATAAACCTCAAAAAATGATAGCTGCCATAGCAATAGATGACGAGCCTCTGGCCCTCGATATCATTGAACGTTTCTGCCAGAGAGACGGGGATGTTTCACTGGCGGTATACAGCGATCCTGTTCTCGGACTTGAAGCTGTCCGCAGGGAGCATCCGGCACTGGTGTTCCTGGATATCGAAATGAACGGAGTTTCAGGAATCGATGTCGCGAAATCATTGCCGGAAGGCACTTTTCTGATTTTTACCACGGCGTATGCCCAGTTCGCTCTGGACGGTTTTGAACTCAATGCAGTGGATTTCCTTCACAAGCCGTTTTCATACCAGCGTTTTCAGACCGCTCTGGGGAAGGTCCGTGAAATCGTCCGCCTGAAAAGCAGGGCCGCTGACTATTCCGGACATGATGGGGAGATCACTGTCAAGTCAGAGTACCGGAATGTAGCGGTGCCTCTTTCAGAGATTATCTACATAGAGGCTATGGACAATTATTCAAAGATTCATCTCTCGGAAGGAGACCCTGTGCTCACACAGATGAGCCTTAAAGAAATGTCTGACCTGCTGCCATCCGGAAGATTCGTGAGAATCCATCGTTCGTTCATCATACCTCTCGGCAAAGTCTTGAAATATTCGAGCCGGTCAGTCTCTCTTTCATGCGGAGCCGTACTTCCTGTCGGACGCGTCTATTCTTCCGCTTTTCTGAATCGGATGAAGCCAGTCAGAGGCCGCTGATGCCGCTTCCTTTCAGGGCTTCTGCCATGGCTGGCAGGCTGTTCCGGGATCTCATGGAGAATTCACATCCGCAGTATTGCTGGTTGTAGAAACCATATTCTTTTAAGAGCTGGTTCCGGCGTTCCTGCAAGCCGTTTTTTCTCCAGTTCCTGTCCCACCAGACGACATCATCGTATAGCGATGTGGCATATTCTCCAGCCATGTTGATCTGGTCCAGACTTTTCCATCTGGATGATGCCAGGGTTGTAGTGATGACGTGAAAGCCATGTTCATGGGCATACCTGGCAGCTGAAATCAGCCTCATGCGGAAGCATTCCAGACATCTGGCTCCTCTTTCTGGCTGGCCTTCAAGCCCTTTTATTTTTTCCAGCCATGCCTCGTGGCTGTAGTCTTCATCTACGATTTCCAGCCCGAGCGATTCTGCATAACGGGTGCACTCGTTCTTTCTGATGATATATTCCTCTTCTGGAAAAATATTCGGATTGCAGTAGTATATAAGCGGCTTGATGCCGTTTTTCATCAGGCATTCGACTATGGCAGATGAGCAGGGTGCACAACAAGTATGGAGGAGAACTTTCCGTTCTCCTCCAGGCACTTCAAGCATGTTTTCAGCAATTTTGGCCATAATCATCTCTGTACAGGCCTGCGGGCTGTCTTAGTCCACCAGCAGGCACCAGCCGAACGGATCCTCTATTTCCCCGTCTTGGATGCCACGTATCATCTGGTACAGCTTAAGGCTCTTAGGCCCGCACTGGTCTTTCGATCCGAAATAGTAAGGCTTCACCTCGGACGACTCGAGGGCAGGCCTGTCATCTATCTGGTAAACAGGAGTTATGACCACTGCCGTGCCGCATTCTCCGACTTCCTCGAAAGTGGAAAGCTCTTCAACAGGGACGGGCCTTCTCTCTACAGTCATTCCCAGCTCTTTCGCCACAGTCTCCAGAGATTTGTTTGTGATGGAAGGCAGGATAGTGTCCGACTTAGGGGTGATGTATGAATTGCCCCTGATGGCGAAGAAGTTTGATGAATTGAATTCATCGATATACTGGTGGTGAAGCGGGTCGAGATAGAGCACGGCCTCGTATCCGAGCTTGTGGGCCAGGTTGTATGAATAGAGTGAAGCGGCATAGTTGCTTCCCAGCTTGAAACTTCCTGTCCCGTTAGGAGCCGCCCTGTCATAATCCCTGGAAATCACTACGTATGAAGGCTGCAGGGTGCTGCCTGTATATGCCCCTACAGGTGCGCAGAGCATCAGGAACAGACATTCCGTAGACGACTTCACACCCAGCTGCGGATTGACACCGATCAGGGTCGGCCTCAGATACATTGAAGCGTTGGTCCCGTATGGCGGCAGGAAATCAATATTTTCCTTTACCGCTCTGACGCACATTTCGATGAAGCGGTCCACGCTTGGCGCCGCTATGCCGATGTAGTTTGCAGATCTCTGAAGCCTTTTCGCATTTTCCTCAGGCCTGAACAGCCTTACTTTGCCGTCAGCGCCGCGGAATGCCTTCAAGCCTTCGAAGCACTCTATGCTGTAGTGCAGGGCGCCTGCAAAAGCATTGATGGTGAGGTTGTCATCTGTGTGGCTTTCCACGGGGCCCCACTGACCGTCTTTGTAGCTGCAGCTCAGGATAGTGTTCGTTTTTCTGTAGCCGAACCCGAGCTTAGTCCAATCAAGATTTGCCATAGTCCGTATTATATTAATTTAAATTTCAACATTATTGGCCGGAGGCCTCCTAAATGAGGATTTCGAACAGCTTGTTGTTCTCGTTTATATACTCGTAAGCGATGTTGTTCGCATCCATCCTGTGGACGAGGGCTTCGAAATCCTCCTTGCTTTCCACTTCAACGCCGATGAGCGCCGGCCCTTCCTCCTTGTTCGTTTTCTTGATGTACTGGAAGAGCACCAGGTCGTCTTTCGGCCCGAGGTTGTCTCTGATAAAGGACAGGAATGCTCCTGCGCGCTGAGGGAAGCTGACTATGAAGTAGTGCTTCAGCCCCTCGTAAAGCAGTGATTTCTCTCTGATTTCCTCGGTGCGGGTGATGTCGTTGTTGCTGCCGCTGATGATGCATCCCACTCTTTTGCCTTTGATTTTGTCGGCATAGAAGCGCAGCGCGGCCACTGAGAGAGCCCCTGCAGGCTCCACTACGATGGCGCTCTTGTTGTACATGTCGATGATGGTGGTGCAGACAGCCCCTTCCGGCACCACTACAATGTCGTCAAGCACCTTCTTGCATATTTCATAAGTCAGATGGCCTGCTTTCTTGACTGCCGCCCCGTCCACGAACTTGTCAATATGTTCCAGCTCCACGATTTCACCCTTCTCTATGGCGGTCTTCATGCAAGGCGCTCCAGCAGGCTCTACACCGATGATCTTCGTCTCAGGCGAGGCGAGCTTCATATATGCACCGACGCCGGAAGCCAGTCCTCCGCCTCCAATAGGGATGAAAAGGTAGTCCAGGGGCTTCTTCATCTGCTTTTCTATCTCCAGCCCGATGGTGGCCTGCCCCTCGATGATTTTCTTGTCGTCAAACGGTGGAATGAATGTTTTCCCGGATTTCTCCGCATATTCGATGGCCTCTTTGTTCGCCGCATCGAAAGTGTCGCCGGTCAGGACGATGTCGATGTAGTCTTTCCCGAACATTTTGACCTGCTCAATCTTCTGCTTCGGAGTGGTCGTCGGCATATAGATGGACCCCATGATGTGAAGCTTGTTGCACGAGAAAGCCACGCCCTGTGCATGATTTCCTGCACTGGCGCATACTATCCCGTATTTCAGTGCATCAGGCGGGATAGTCCTTATCTTGTTGTATGCACCGCGGATTTTATATGACCTGACGATCTGCAGATCTTCTCTTTTCAGGTAGATATCTGCATTGTATTTTTCTGACAAGTTCGGGTTCTGCATCATGGGAGTCGGGTCTATCACTTCGTCCAGTATTTTCGAAGCGAGCACGACATCTTCTATGCGAGGAAAATATTCTGTCTCTGCCATGTCTGTTTAATTTGTCTCCGCCGCCAGGCGGCAATCAATAATTTACGGATCTTCATTGTATGATGGCCATCAGGCCAATTCTTACAAATTTAAGAAAAAATGTTAAATGTGGATGCAAATATGCTCTGGAAGATTCTGCCGCTTCTGCTCAGTCCAGAATGACCAGTGCTGAAGACGGATGGCTGAATTCCAGATGTACCGTATCTTCTGACGCACGGTTCAGCGTCGCCTTCCACCAGTTGTCAAATACAACGTCATCTGTCGGCCATTCCAGCCCTTTCGATTTGATTCTAAGGCTGCTGTCCGGCGAGAAAAGTGAAAAGCTCCTTCCGATGCCGCAGGAAATGTCGGCGGTGTCTGTCAACGCGAAGGCAGTGGTCCAGTCCGACACCATCTCTATGTGAGGGCAGTCCCCGTATTTTTTTGCATATTCCATCAGGAGGGAAAGATTCCCGATTGTGTGGTCCTCTCTGGCCCCGCCTCCTCCCAGGATGTAGATGTCAGTGATGTCGCGGAAATTCTCCACAACGTAGGTGACAGCTTTAGTCTGGTCGTTAGTTTCCTGCTCTGCTACGTGGACGAGCTTTCCTGTAAATCTTTTTCTGGCGGCAGGCGCTATGGAATCCAGGTCTCCAATGACTATGTCCGGCATACGTTCTTGTCCGAATACAGCTTTCATATTCCGGAAATACTTCGCCAGAGCTCCATCGCAGCACACTGTCAGATCTGCCTGCCTGAGCAGGTACCTCGGATATTCTTTTTTTGGGAACTCCCCGTTGTCTATGATGACGGCTGTTTTCATTTGAATTTCATCCAATCATTTTTGAAATCTTCATTGGCCATTCTTGTTTATTCATGACTGATTTGCCTCTGCCAACGATTTCTTATATTTGTCCAGGACTTCTGACGAGGTGCCTTTTGTGACAGAGTATGACCACGGTTCACGGAATCCTATCAGAAAATCTTTCGCCGCCATTCTCTTTTTCCCTGCCATCTGTATGTCTTTCAATGCTATAGCGCCATCAGACGTCAGTATCGCAAATATTTCTTTCCCGTCGGAGATGATAGTCCCCGCAGGAGAATTGTCTGCCGTGCCTGAGGCTATTTTCAGCTTCGCCAATGCTTCCTCAGTCATTTTCTCAGCCTCGAAAATTTTCAGCGAAAGTGTCTTCCCGTCTTTTTCAAGCTCTGTAAAGGCTGCAGGATACGGGCTCAGGCCTCGTATCAGGTTGCAAATCTCCTTGGCAGGCCTGTCCCAGTCTATATGGCACAGCTCTCTGCTGAGTTTAGGTGCAGGTTTCAGTACTTCAGAGCCCTGTATGAAGCTTTTTTGCAGACGCAGCTCCACCTTTTTCTCGAAAATGGCTTCTATAGTGTCCAGAACAGTCTTCGCCCCTAATTCCATCAGCTTGTCGTGAATGGTCCCGGCATTGTCGCTGTCTTCGATTTTGCACTGCTCTCTGAATATGATGTGTCCTGTATCCATTCCTTCATTGATCATGAAGGTAGTCACCCCAGTGAAATGCTCGCCATTTATCACTGCCCAGTTTATAGGAGCGGCTCCACGGTATTGAGGAAGCAAGGCGGCATGCAGATTGAATGTGCCGTATTTCGGCATGCTCCATACTTCCTTAGGCAGCATGCGGAATGCCACTACCACGAAAAGGTCGGCTTTCCATGCTTCAAGCGCTTTCAGGAATTCCGGGTCTTTCAATGACACAGGCTGCAGGAGCGGCAGATTGTGCTCCACTGCATATTTTTTTACTGCGCTTTCGTTCACTTTCAGGCCGCGTCCGCTGGCCTTGTCTGCCACCGTCACCACTCCTGCCACCGTGTATCCGGCTTTGATTATGGCATCGAGCGATGCCACGGCGAACTCAGGAGTTCCCATGAATACTATGCGTGTCTTTCTCATTTTACCTAAAACCTTGTTTCTGATTTTCCTGAATATGGCGCTGGCTTTTTCAGTGTCGATGAGGGACTTGTCATTTATGGCGTTCCATGTGAACAGCAGTCCGATAGGCAGCAGCACAGCAGAGGATATGAACACTCCTGCAAAAGCTGACACGGCCCCGTCTTTTGCAAGCTTGTTTCCCGTGATGTCGATGACCCAGTACAGCACGAAGAAAAGCACGGCAATGATGGCCGGAGTTCCGAGCCCTCCTTTTCTGATCAGGGCGCCCAATGGCGCTCCTATGAAGAAAAATATGAAACAGGCCAGTGAAAGCGCGAATTTTTTCAGGATTTCCACGTCTATTCTCCGGAGTGTGTACGAATTGTAATATCTTTCACGCCCGTATGTAGTCAGCTCTCCGATAGTTTCATTCACTTTGGAAATCGCGTTCTTTTCCGCATCGATCTGCTTCTCCAGATCATCCCATTCGTTGAAGCCTTCGTAAGCGAATGCAGACTTCAGCTTGTCATTTCTGCGGTTGGCTGTATCCAGCTGGAAATGGTATTTGAGCGACCTGTCATTGTAGAATCTTGCGATATTGTCCATCTTCGCATTGGAATCCACCCTGCCTATGGAGTCTTCACTGTGGCGGAGCTGTTTGAGATTCATGGTCCTCACTTCATCGCCGAACCTGGTGTCTTCCGATTTCTTGAAAGCATAATTTTCAAGAGGAATCACCATTTCCTGGCTGGCAAATTCTATTTTCTGAAGCTGCAGTGTCGTGTCCCTGTATTTTCTGGTGTTCGTCTCTTCGTAGTTTGAACCGCTGTACAGGACAAATGTCAGATAGGATTTGTCGTCAGACATCTTCATCATGGCCGAATCTGCAATGGTCAGGCTGGTGTTGCCTTTCTTTCCTGTATGGTTGTAGACCATGACGCCATGCATCATATCCGTCTCTTTGTCCCTTTCGTTCACGCGCAGGATATAGCCATCGATTCCATCATAAAACGTTCCGGTCGGAATCTTGATTTCCTCCTTTGTCTTTCCGATGTCGTCACGCAAAGTGAAAATCTTGTTGTAAGCTATAGGTATCAGTTTGTTCGATGCGAAAAAAGCACCTATGCTTATAATGACGGACACTGCAATCAGTGGCGCCAGCACCCTTTTCAAGGAAATGCCTGCGGCCTTGATAGCCAGAAGCTCGTTGTTTTCACCCAGCGTGCCGAGGGTCATCACAGCTGAAAGCAATGTCGCCAGCGGAAGCGAGAGAGGTATCAATGTCGCACTTCCCCAGCCCAGAAATTCAAGTATTACTTTAAAACTGAGCCCTTTCCCTACTAATTCATCGATGTACAGCCACAGGAACTGCATCATCAGGATGAAGATGACCACAAACAGGATCGCGAAAAACGGTCCTATGAATGAACTCAATATGAATCTGTCCAGTCTCTTCATCCTTCCTTGTCACTATTTTGTTTGTGCCGGAAAATTTCCGGCTGCAGACATCTTGAAAGTTATTTATTGTCTGTTGCCAATTTCAGCATGATGTCGAGAGCATCTGCCAGACCGCCCGCATCCTTGCCTCCGGCAGTCGCCAGCCCCGGCTGTCCGCCGCCGCCTCCGGCGATGGCCTTTGCCGCCTCCTTGATATCTTTGCCGGCATTGTGCCCGGCGGCCACCAGATCTGATGAATACATGATCATCAGCTGCGGCTTGCCTGCATATTCGAATGCACCGAGCACGGCCGTGTTCTCTGTCTCCTTCTGAAGCATGAAGGCGGCGTTTTTCAGAAGAACAGGATCGACAGGCATATTGACTTTCACTATCTTGATTCCGTTCACCAGTTCAGCCTTGGCCTCAAGCTCTTTCTTCATGACCACAGCTTTCTCTTTCGCCACATTCTCCATCTCCTTCTTGTAATGGTCGTTTTCTTCTATGAGTTTCCTTATAGCGCCGGCCAGGTCAGGAACATTGTTGAACAGCGCACGTGCCGCCCTCAGGGTGTTTTCCATGGAGTCTACTATATCTTCAGCCTGGCGTCCGGTAGCGGCTTCTATCCTTCTGATCCCGGCGGCGATGGCAGACTCGGAAATGATCTTGAAGAAGCCTATCTGCCCGGTCGCTTTCGCATGTGTGCCTCCGCACAGCTCGATCGAATCGCCGAACTGCACCACTCTCACACGGTCTCCATATTTTTCCCCGAACAGAGCCATTGCTCCCATTTCCTTCGCTTCTTCCATGGTGGCATTTCTGTTTTCGCACAGCGGTGAGTTCAGCCTGATCAAGGCATTCACCCTCCTTTCCACCTCGTCGATCTGTTCATCGGTGAGCTTCTCGAAATGCGAGAAGTCAAATCTGAAATAATTGTCGCAGACATAAGAGCCTTTCTGCTCTACATGAGTGCCGAGGATTTCGCGCAGGGCTTTGTGAAGCAGGTGGGTAGCTGTGTGGTTGTTCGTGATTCCCAGCCGTCTCTGAGCGTCCACAGTGAGCTTGAACGGACCTGAACAATCTTCAGGGATGCTTTCAGCTATATGGATGGTGAGATTGTTTTCCTTGATGGTGTTGAGGATTTTTATCTTTTCCCCGCCGGCAGACTCGATCCAGCCGGTATCTCCAACCTGTCCACCCATTTCGGCATAGAACGGAGTCTTGTCGAAGACAAGCTGGTACATAGTCTTGTTTTTCGCCTTGACGGTGCGGTGTCTGGTGAGGACTGCGTCGTCCACGCTGGTCATGTCGTAGCCGAGGAACTGGACATTTTCGCAGTGCTGGAACTCCATCCAGTCGCCAGATTCGATGGCTGTCGCATTTCTCGCCCTTTCCTTTTGTTTCTGAAGTTCTTTCTCGAAGCCCTCCAAGTCTATTTTATAGCCTCGTTCCGAGGCAATGAGCTCGCTCAGGTCGATAGGGAAACCGAATGTGTCATAAAGGACAAATGCATCTTCTCCCTTGATGAGCATAGTGTCCTTCGACTTCTCCATGATGTTTTCAATCAGCTTGATGCCCCTGTCAAGTGTGCGCAGGAAAGCCATTTCCTCGTCTCTGATAACTTTCTCTATGAGAGTCTGCTGTGCAGGAAGCTCCGGGTAGAATTCACCCATGTCATCCACCAGCTGTCCGACGAGCCTGCAGAGGAATGGTTCATTGAAGCCAAGGAATGTATAACCGTATCTGACAGCCCTTCTGAGAATGCGCCTGATTACATATCCGGCTTTCACATTCGAAGGGAGCTGGCCGTCGGCGATGGAGAAGCTGATGGCTCTGATATGGTCGGCAATCACTCTCATGGCCACTCCGGTCTCATCCGATTCATGGTATTTGTGGCCGGAAAGTTCCTCTATTTTTGCGATCATTCCGGTGAAGACGTCGGTGTCGTAGTTGCTGGTCTTTCCCTGCAGTGTCATGCAAAGCCTCTCGAAGCCCATTCCTGTGTCTACGTTCTTGTTCGGGAGGAGCTCCAGCTCGCCGCTGGCTTTGCGGTTGAACTGCATGAATACCAGATTCCATATCTCGATGACCAGATGATGCCCCTTGTTTACCAGGTCGCGTCCTGGCACTGCCTTTCTCTCTTCATCCGAGCGGAGGTCCACATGGATCTCGCTGCAAGGGCCGCATGGGCCGGTGTCTCCCATTTCCCAGAAATTGTCGTGCTTGTTCCCAAGGAGTATTCTGTCTTCAGGAAGGTGCTTTTTCCACTCTTCAAGCGCTTCCCGGTCCATTTCGGTGCCGTCGTTTGCATCTCCCTCAAATACTGTGGCGTACAGCCTCTCTTTGTCTATCTTGTATACCTCTGTCAGGAGTTCCCACGCCCATGAAATCGCTTCAGACTTGAAATAGTCTCCGAAGCTCCAGTTTCCGAGCATCTCGAACATGGTATGATGGTATGAGTCGTGTCCCACCTCTTCGAGGTCGTTGTGCTTGCCACTGACTCTCAGACATTTCTGGCTGTCGGCGACTCTTTTGTATTTAGGCTTGCTGTTGCCCAGAAACCAGTCTTTGAACTGGTTCATGCCGGCATTGGTGAACATGAGCGTCGGGTCGTTTTTTACGACCATTGGTGCAGAAGGCACTATCGTGTGTCCCTTTGATGCGAAGAAATCCAAAAAGGCTTTCCTGATTTCTTTAGAAGTCATATTTTTTATAAATTTTTCCAAGATTAAAATATCTTGCAAAATTATAAATAATATTTGACATTGGAACATGATATTTTTTCAGGGCAGAAAAAAACTATCTGCGATGCCTGAAATCCTTAGGGGAGCAATTGTGTATTCTGGAAAATTCCCTGTAGAAATAAGCCTTGTTGTGAAATCCGCAGTCGTACATGATTTCCTGCACTGTTTTTCCGGTCTCTCTCAGCATGATTTCGGCTTGCCTGATTCTGAAATTTCTGATGAATTCCCCTGGCGTAGTCTTCATTTCGCTCTTCATTTTCCGGTAAAGCTGCACGCGGCTCATGGCCAGATCATATGCAAGGGCATCCTGGTTGTAGTTTTCATCGCTGAAATTTTTCGACAGAGCGTCAGTCACTTTCCTGGAGAATGCTGAATCACATGCCGGCTGCCAGCTGTCAGATGGTTCAAGCATATGCCCGCGGTCCAGCATCCTTTCGACTGCGGCCAGAAGGTATCTCGGATGGAACGGCTTGACTATGAACATGTCTGCTCCTGTATTGATGGCGTTTACTCTGTTTTCCATGTCGGTGTCGCATGACAGCATCACGACAGGGATGGACGCTGTCCTGATATCGCTCTTGACCTTTTTTACAAATTCCATCCCGCCCATGCCTGGCATGATCATATCGCAGATAATCAGTGCCGGAGATGTCTTGCCGAGCAGCTCCAGCGCAGCTTCTCCGTCGGAGGCCTGGACAGAATCGAACCTGCATGAAAGGATGTCCGATATCATGTCCCGTATCTCCTGGTAGTCATCCACTATCAGGATGACACTCCTGCCTGCTGTCCTCCCTTCAGCATTTTTTCCGTCCATATTTCCATCCTGTCCGGGATCAGATTCCTGTCCGTCTGATGCGTTTCTGTCCGTGGACATGCATCCTGCAGCATCACTATCTTCCTCTTTGACAAATGAATATCCTGGCAGGACATTCTTCTCAGCGGCGCTTGACGGCCTGGTGATATTCGACTCGTCTTTCCATGGCAGGGTCACTGTGAAGTCCGTGAATACATCCTGCCTGCTGTCAGCATTGATTTTGCCTCCGAGCACAGCTGTCAGGTCCTTGCACAGTGCCAGCCCGATTCCGGTCCTGGTATAGTGTCCGTGGGACAGTTTTGTCTCGAAATTGTCCAATATCACGTATCTGTCGAAAATGTCCGTGAGTTTGTCAGGCGCTATCCCTGGCCCGCTGTTCCTGACGGATATCACCAGATCCCCTACGGCGCCAGTCCCGGCCTGGATTTCAATCCATCCTTCTTCCGGCGTGTACTTCATGGCATTTGAAAGAAGGTTGAATACTATTTTCTCCAGCATGCTCCTGTCTGTCACCCACTGCGGCAGTCCGTGCTGGACATGAATTTTGAACAGTATCTTTTTCGCTTCTGCCATATCCATGAAATTTTCTGAAGTGTATTTCAGAAGCTCGCCTATATCCACCTTTTCATAGACTGCAGGAAGATGTCCGGAATCAGCTTTGCTGAACTCCATGAGTTCTGATATCTGACGATGCATCCTGTCGGCATTGCTTCTGATGGACACCAGCTGCTTCCTGTCGCGTCCATTTCCGGCATCCGAACTGAAAATCTGCTCCACAGCCCCGAAAATCAGGGTGATGGAATTCGAAAATTCATGGGCTATATTGGTGAAGAACCGGAACTTCGCCTGCACTATCTCTTCTTTCCTGGCATTCTCTTTCTTTTCTTTTTCGAGCGCTTCATATATGGCCTTGCGTGACCGGTGCAGCATATACAGAACAGCCAGTATTCCGAGTACAATGCATGAATACAGGGCCATAAGCCACGGCTTGAGCAGTTTTGGCCAGGCCACATCCATGTGGAATGTCATAGGAGGCGTGCCGGCATCCATATGCCCTCCGGAAGCCTTTACCCATAGAGTGTATTTCCCGGGACTGAGCCTGCCTATGACTATCTGCCTGCTGTCGCCGATATCTATCCAGCGTGAATCCTCCAGAGTTTCATATCCTTTTGCCAGCCCGTTTTTCAGAAAATACGAGATCGAATTTTTCTCTTCTGATATATAGTCAGGAAGAGAGAAAGTCAGAGTCACAGACCCTGTCCTGTAGTCGGTGATTATGTTGTTTCCCTGAGGGAAATACCGCTTATTGTCCACCTCTACAGATTTCAGGCTGAGCTTCGGCATGAAATTTTCTGAATCGACCATCTCCGGCTTTATGATGTCCACGCCAGATACGCTTCCGAAAAACAGCTCCTTGCCGTCCTTCCCGCTGAATCCTGCCCCGTCGCAGTATTCGTTGTCCGACAGCCCGTCCACGTATGTCCAGGAGGAGATGCTTGAGGCATTTTTGTCCAGCCTGGCGATGCCGCGGTCAGTGCTTACCCATATCGTGCTGTCAGAGGCTTCAAGTATCGCATGAATGTCAGCATTTGGCAGCCCTGAAGATTCATCGAAATATTTGTACCCGTCAGTATCCACGCAGCAAAGCCCTGAAGATGTGCCTGCCCACAGCCTTTTCTGTGAATCGAGCAGCAGGGAAATCACATCATTGCTGCACAGAAATCCTTCCCTGCCGCTTCCCTCCATGAATATCCTGGTCTTGCCTGTGGCCTTGTCGAACCTGTTGAGCCCTCCTCCTCTGGTAGCCATCCACAGATATTGCCCGTCATCAGCCAAATCATAGACGATATTGCTGCCTATGCTTTCAGGGTCTCCGCATGAATGTCTGAAATTTTCCACATATTTGACCTTGCCGCCATCCATCACTACTCTGAACAGCCCGTTTCCGCTCGTTCCGAGATACAGTGTATCTGTTCCTGCTGACAGTATTGCATATACTGATTCGGCCTTCTCTCCAGCCCCTTTCCCGAGATCGAGCCTTCTCAGCACCCCGTCTGCCCGCTCCATGTACAGCAGCCCCTTTCCGTCAGTCCCGATATACACTCTGTCCCCGGACGTCTCCAGGGCCAGCACAGAATTATATGTCTTGCCAGGCCCTACATTGAACTTTTGAAAAATTCCCCCCCCCAGAGGAAAAATAGAGAGTCCGCCTCCTTTCGTCCCCACATATGTGTTGCCCTTCCGGTCAATGGCGATGGCTCTCACCGGGAATTTTTCCCCGACCTGACGGTCCAATGCCGATATAAATTCCGGCCTGTATTTTTCTTTCAGCACTCCCTTCCCGTCAGTCCCGAGCCATAAAATATTCTGAGAGCCTTTGAATACGGACCATACCGGAATCTCTTCTTCCGTGAGCCTGTGCATGCACAGGCCTCTGTCTATTTTCCAGCACCCGTCGGTGCTGCAGGCATATATGTCTCCGTCGATGTATTTCACTGAATTCAGAGTGCTTCTGATATGAAGCCCGGAATCATTCATTTCCGGGTCGGGATTGTATATGTCCATATAATATATGGTGTCCTTTGCCTGCGTCCATATCCTGTCGTGCCCGTCGAAAAAAAGCCTGCCGGATCTTTCCGGCATATGGGCGGCGTTGATATCTGAGGCCTTGCCGTCTGAAACGGACATTTTCACCAGTGTATTGCCCTCTGTGAGGGCCCAAAGCCTTCGGTAGGCATCGAAAAAGAGCACAGAAGTGACTGCCAGACCTTCGCAGCCTTCCAGAAGCCTGAATTCTTCGGTTGAGTAGTCGAAAATATGAATCTGTCCGCCTTTCACAGACGCCGCCACTGTCCCGTCGGCAGAGATGGTGCATGAAAATGTCCTTTCTTCATAAATATAGGGGCTGCTGTATCCCAGAAAATAAGAATCGAATGTCCCGTCAGCCCTGTCCATCCTGTTGATTCCGAAGTCTGTGGCTATCCAGAGCCGTCCTTCCGAGTCTTCGGCTATCGAACGTATCACCTGGTGGGAGATGGATTTTGTTTGTCCGGCCTGCGGATGGTACTGGATGATGGAAGCACCGTCGTATCTGTTCAGCCCGTTCCATGTTCCGAACCACATGACATCGTCGCTGTCCTGGAATATCGCCGTGACGGAACTGTTGCTCAGTCCGTTGTTGTTGTTTATCTGGATGAATCCGTCCGGTACGGATGCGTATGACGGAATCGTGTACAGTATGTACGCGGCTGCTGATATGATGAAAGTTCTGATGCCCATCCCGGCTGTTTTCTTGTGGTTAGCTGAGCAAAGATAGTTAAAAAAATGTTAAAGGGGATTCCGGCATCGGGTATACATGCGTTTCATTTTAGTGTACTATAGTTTCAACATTGCCCCTGCAGGGGCATAGTAGACTATTTTGAAATCATAATAGACTGGTTTCGGGGTGTAATTTTCTACTTTCGTATCGCTTGAAAGCGGGCGGCATGCATTTCCGTCATCCGGCCCGGACGATGAACCGCGGACAAAACTAATAACGATAGATATGGACATAGCTAAAAGAAATTCACAGAATCCGATTTTGAGGCCCTCTGACCTCGAACCGGGGATAAAGGGCGTGGAGATTGCGTGCCTGCTGAATCCTGGAGTATTCAAAATGGGCGGCAAGACCTGGCTTCTGCTCAGGGTGGCAGAGAGGCCGAAGCAGGTCGATGGAAAAATCAGTTTCCCTGTATATAATGACAAAGGCGAGATCGAAGTCCTGCATTTTGACAAGGATGACCCTGATCTGGACGCCTCCGATCCGCGTGTCATCGGCTACAAGGGGCAGAACTATCTTACCACCATGTCTTATCTGAGGCTCGTGTGCAGCGAGGACGGCGTGCATTTCCATGAAGATCCGGCTTATCCGCCTATTTTCGGAAAAGGCCCGCAGGAGTCATTCGGCATAGAAGACTGCAGGGTAGCCACCATGGAAGACGGCTATTTCCTGACTTTCACCGAGGTGTCGCCTGTAGCTGTAGGTGTCGGGCTGATAGAGACACGTGATTTCAGAACTTATGAGCGTCACGGCATGATCTTCCCTCCTCACAACAAGGACTGCGCCCTCTGGGAACAGAAAGTGGACGGCAAATATTTCGCATTCCACAGGCCGAGCAGCCCGGAACTCGGAGGAAATTATATCTGGATAGCAGAAAGCCCTGACAGAATACACTGGGGCAAGCATGTTTGCATAGCCACCACACGGCCGGGCAAATGGGATTCGGTGCGTGTAGGTGCAGGTGCGGCTCCTGTAAGGACAGAGAAAGGCTGGCTGGAGATTTATCACGGGGCGAACGAACAGAACAGGTATTGTCTCGGCGCTCTCCTTCTGGACCTGAACGATCCGGCCAAGGTCATTGCGCGGAGCGAAGAACCGATCATGGAACCGATAGCCCCTTATGAACAGACCGGATTTTTCGGAAACGTGGTCTTCACGAACGGACAGATCGTCGAGGGTGACACCATCCATGTTTATTATGGCGCCAGCGACGAAGTCATCTGCTCAGCAGACTTCTCCATCAGTGAAATATTGTCCTCAATCCTGAAGTGATGAAAAAGTTCCTGAACGAATTCCAGGTATTCATGCAGTATCCCCGCGATATGAGGAAACTGCTGATCACGAACATGCTCTACGCGTGGGTGCTGCCTATAGTGGAGATTTTCGTGGGCGCATACATCATGCGCAGCTGCGGGAAACCTTCGTATGTAGCCATGTTCCAGCTGGCTATGTATGCAGGCATAGTCTTCACTTCAGTGATCAACGGCTGGCTTCTGAAGAAATTCAACGTGGCCTGGCTGTACTGCGTGGGTATCCTGTTCTCGTCAGTTTCCATGGTGGGCATGATGATGCTGAATGAGATAGGTATCGCCCAACTCATTCCTATCGGCTTCGTGATGGGTGCCGCTTCCGGTTTCTTCTGGACGAACAGGTATCTCATCACCCTGAATTCCACCGATGACAGCAACAGGAACTATTTCTTCGGACTTGAGAGCCTCGGTTTCACCGTCGGCAATATCTGCGTGCCTCTGATAGTAGGCGCAGTGATAGCAAATCTGTCCGGCAAGGAATGGCTGGGAATTACTTTCGATGTCACCGCCACATACAGGCTCGTGACAGTAGTGGCTACGGTCATCTCCCTGATAGCCTGTGCCAATATCCTGAGCGGCCACTATGTGAATCCTGAGAAATCGAAGTTCCTGTATGGCCGTTTCGACAGACTGTGGAACAAGATGATCTGTCTTTCTTCCCTGAAGGGCATGGTGCAGGGATTTCTGGTGACAGCCCCTGCCATCCTCGTGATGAAACTCATTGGCGACGAAGGCACTCTCGGCGTGATACAGAGCGTGAGCGGCGGCCTGACGGCCATTCTGGTCTATATTCTGGGCCGGGTCACCAAGCCTAAGCACAGAATCATAGTCTTTTCATTCGGCCTGAGCATTTTCTTCCTCGGGACATTGGTGAACTGCTTCTGGTTTTCGGCTACGGGCGCGCTGGTGTTCATACTCTGCAAGGTGATGTTCCAGCCTCTGCATGACCTGGCATATTTCCCTATCATGATGAGGACCATAGACGTAGTTTCTAAGAAGGAAGGCAGGAACGAATATACTTACATCCTCAGTCACGAGATAGGCCTGTTCATTGGCAGGGCTTTCGGCCTGCTTCTTTTCCTGGTGCTGGCTTTCGGGATTTCGGAGGTCTTCGCGCTGAAGTTCGCCCTCCCTATCGTAGGCGGTCTGCAGATGCTTTCCATACCTCTGGCAAGGAATATTATAAAGGACTGTGACAAGTATTAATGAATCTCATCGTGATGAAAAAACATATCAATATGTTCCTTGCAGTTCTAGTATGTGTGTTTTCCGCATGCAGCCCCGAACAGGCTCCGGAAGACCCCGGGTATGAAACTGCTGAGCTCGGAAATGGTGTGAAGCAGGTGCAGATAGACCGTATAGCCGCGATGCCTGACATGCCTGCTCCATATAAAATGCTGGACTGGAGGCAGAAAGCTCTGGATTTCGATGATTATGTTTTCAATGAGACCGGACAGCCTTTCGGCAAGCCTCTCATCTGGTACTATGACTGTACTCATAATTTCCAGCAGGAAACATTCGGCATATACACGGCTCTCAATGATTCCCGACAGGGCCCTGGAGTCAGTTTGGACGGACATGAAGCCGTTACAACACTTCCGGCACTGATAGGGGCGAGCCTTCTCGGCGTGGACAAGACCTCCCAGAACGGACACAACTACGTGAAGATGGTCCAGAACTACTTCAACAAGGACAATGGCTGGAACATCATGATGAACAATGTCAGCGCAGGCGGCGGAGACTGGTGGTACATCGTCTTCCCGAATGTACTCTACTATGCCCTTTGTGACCTGTATCCGGATGTGGACGGGGCTGAGGATATACAGCGGAGCATCGCCGAGCAGTTCGCGAAGGCTGACGAGGTGCTGAACGGGAACTATGACTATTCCTATTTCAACTATGCCCTGATGCATGGAGTCAGGACTAATATCCCATACCAGCAGGATGCTGCCGGCGGACATGCCTGGGTGCTCTATGCCGCTTATCGGAAATTCGGTGATGAAAGGTATCTGGAACGTGCCGAATCGGCTCTGAATACGCTTCAGTCACAGAAAGAAAGCCGGTTCTATGAAATCCTCATGCCTATGGGCGCTCTGACGGCGGCCCGCATGAACGCTGAGCAGGGGAAACGCTATGATGTCCAGAGATTCATTGACTGGACATTTGAAGGCTGCAAGTCGAATTCCGGCAGGACTGGATGGGCAGTGATAGCTGACAAATGGGGAGCTTATGATGTGTCGGGCCTTCAGGGCAGCACCACAGACGGAGGCGGTTATGCCTTTTTCATGAACACGGTGAAACTGGCCTGGCCTATGGTCCCGATCGTGAAATATGAGCCCAAGTTCGCCGATGCCATCGGAAAATGGATGCTGAACGCCGCCAATGCCTGCCGTCTTTTCTATCCGACGGAAATCGATGACGCGCATCAGTACCTGCCTGAAATGAAAAACATCACGAACGGGAACATCGCCTACGAAGGCCTGCGGAAAACCGATAAATACGGGAAACCGGAGCTCGAAGGTGTCTCTCCTGTCGCCCTCGGTGACGGGCCTCAGTGGACTTCGTCCAATGGTCCTGAGACTATGTTCAGCCTCTACAGCACTGCTCCGGTAGGCATTCTCGGCGCTATAGTGAAGAAAACGGATGTGGATGGAATCATCAGGATAGACTGCAATGCCACGGACTTCTATGCCGACAGGCCTTATCCGGTCTATATGTATTACAATCCTTACGGGGATGACAAGGAAGTGACTTACGAAGTGTCAGAGGGCGTGGCTGACCTTTTCGACATTGTGTCGAAGACATATATTGCCGAAGGCGTGTCAGGCCAGGCTAAAATAACGCTTCCTGGCGGTCATAGCACTGTCATTGCCGAATTGCCGGAAGGCACTCAGCTGGGACAGGACGGTACGAAAATAGTAAACGTGGCCGATGGCTCGGTCGTCAGCTATAAATGACGGATTTTGCCGGACTGGCCTAAACGTACATGAACCGATATTTAACGGAATTTTATTATGAAAACCACAGTATTGATAGCAGCGGCGGTGACGGCCGCATTGGCCGCAGGCTGTACAGGAAATGAATACGGGAAGCCGGTGAAACAGACGGATATCGCGCGGATCGAGCTTATGCCGCAGATCCCTTCCCCGTACAAGATGCTGGACTGGAGACAGAAGGCACTGGATTTCGATGCATATGTCTTCAATGAGGACACCCGCGTCAAAGGGAATCCGATGATATGGTACGATGACAGCAGACGGAACATCGACCAGGAGACTTTCGGACTTTACACAGCGGTGAATGATTCGCGCCAAGGCCCGAAACACAACGGGGGTGAATTCCATGAGAGCCTGAACTCTCTGGCGGCCCTCATCGGAGGTACGCTGGTGGGCATCGACAAGACGGACCAGAACGGGCGGAACTATGTGAAGATGGTGCAGAACTACTTCAACAGCGACAACGGCTGGAATATCGTCATGAACAACACTTGTCCTGACGTGGCCCTGCTCGGAGGCGGCTACGGACGTGACTGGTGGTACGATGTCTTCCCGAACGTGCTTTACTATGCTCTCTGCGACCTGTATCCTGATGTAGACGGGGCCGAGGAGATACAGAGGACTGTGGCGGAGCAGTTCGCTAAGGCTGACGAAGTGCTTGCCGGGAACTATGACTATTCTTATTTCGACTATTCAAAGATGCAGGGCATGGTGAACAACATCCCTCTCCAGCAGGATGCGGCAGGCGGACATGCCTGGGTTCTGTATGCAGCATATCAGAAATTCGGAGACCAGAAATATCTCGACCATGCTAAGTCTGCACTGGAGGCGCTTCTGAGCCAGGATGAGAGCCGTTTTTACGAGATACTTCTGCCTATGAGCGCCATCGTGGCGGCACGTATGAACGCAGAGCAGGGGACTGACTATGACGTGAAGAAGATCATCGACTGGACTTTCGAAGGCTGCCAGAATCCGGACGGACGCTACGGCTGGGGCGTGATAGCCGAAAGGTGGGGTGACTATGATGTCTATGGACTGCAAGGGAGCATACTCGACGACGGCGGGTTCGCTTTCTTCATGAATTCCGTGAAGCTGACCTGGCCTCTGGTCCCGATGGTGAAATACGAGCCTCAGTACGCCCGCGCGATAGGCAAATGGATGCTGAATCTGGCCAATGCCTGCCGTTTCTTCTATCCTGGGGAGATGGATGACGAACATCAGTGGCTGCCTGAGATGAAAAACCTGACTGATGGCAATATCGCCTACGAAGGTCTGAGGAAGCAGGATGACTACGGAAAGAAAGAGCTCGCAGGAGTGTCGCCTGTGGCTCTCGGAGACGGTCCCAAGTGGACTTCATCGAATCCGCCGGAGTCCATGTTCAGTGTCTACAGCACATCTCCTGTCGGCATTCTCGGCGCGATGGTGAAGACTACTGACGTGGAGGCTATACTGAGCCTCGACTGCAACGTCACGGACTTCTATGCCTCCCGCCCATATCCGGTGCACATGTACTACAATCCTTATGACGAGGCGAAAACCGTCACTTACGAGGTGTCAGGGAAAGGCCCTGTGGATCTCTTCGATATCATTTCGAAAAAATATATGGCCAGGGATGTGGCCGGGTCGGCAAGGATAGAGCTTCCTGCAGACTATGCGGCTGTCATCACCGAGCTTCCTGCCGGAACGCAGATCGTCACCTCAGACGGAAAGCTTGTGGACAAATCAGACAACAACAAAATAATCAGCTATAGATAATATGAAGCTAAATTCACTTAAAACCCTATTCTTGGTGGCAGCTATGCTGCTGGGCATCACGGCTTTTGCCCAGACCAAGGTGACTGTGTCCGGGACTGTCTCCGACGCCGATACAGGGGAGCCCCTCATCGGAGTCAGCATCCTGGAAAACGGAAGCATTTCGAACGGTGCCATCACCGACCTGGACGGCAAATATACCATCACTGTGGATGAAAATGCCGTACTGAACATCTCATACATCGGGTATGAGACTGTAAACGAAAATGTCGCTGGCCGTTCACTGATCAATGTAGGCCTCCATGTGCAGGCTGAATATATGGAAGAAGTGGTGGTTGTCGGTTATGCTACGATGAAGAAGCGCGATGTGACCGGCGCCATTTCAAAAGTGTCAAACAAGGATCTGAACGCATTGCCTGTCGCTACGGGCGAGCAGGCGCTCCAGGGCCGTGTGGCAGGTATGCAGGTGTCTTCTGCTACAGGTGCTCCTGGTTCTGAGGTGTCTGTCAGAATCCGTGGTGTCGGGTCTATTTATTCAGACAACTCCCCTCTGTATATCATTGACGGCATTCCGTCTTCAGACGGCATGAACAATATTTCTCCGAACGACATCGAGAGCATCAGCGTCTTGAAGGATGCGTCTTCTGCCGCCATCTACGGCTCCCGTGCGACGAACGGCGTCATCCTGATTACGACCAAGCAGGGCAAGTCAGGCGATGCACGCATCACTTACAATGGTACTGTGAACCTCCAGATGGCCGCGAATCTCGTGGATATGGTGAATACTGCGGAATATGTGGAGATTTACAATGAAGCTACGATGAACGACAATGCGGCTTCGTCCATACAGCGTGCGCTTATCACCGATGACATACTGGCAAACCTCGACGATGTGGACTATGTCAGCGAGATTTTCCGTCCGGCTCTGATGCACACCCACGAGCTGTCTGTCAGCGGCGGTTCGGACAAGGTCCGTTATCTGGTATCCGGGTCTTACTTCGACCAGGACGGCACCATCCTGAACAGCGGCTATGACAGAGGGACACTCCGTGCCAATGTTTCCGCTGACGCGAAGAAATGGCTGAAAGTAGGCATGAACGTGAACGGAAGCATCTCGAACACCAAGTCGGTTTCCAGCTCAGGAGACGGCTACGGGAACAGCTACGGCGGCAGTGTGGTTCGCTACGCCATGTTCAGGAACCCTGCCATTCCTATAAAGGATGCAAATGGGAACTATGTGGACTGGCCGAGCCGCTATTTCGGAAATTCTGTTTATGATACGTTCTTCGGAGACGGATACAACCCTGTCGCCCTCGCCGAATACACGGATATGAACAAGAGGACCAAAACCCTCTTCGCCAAGGCTAACGCCAATATCATCCTTCCGTGGGGTCTGAACCTTAACACGAATTTCGGTGTGGACTACATCAACGAGGAAAACAAGACCTACAACCGATCATGGGGTGATGACAACAGGATCAACAATCCCAACAGCCTCAGCATCGTGGGTACTGAAAACCTGAACTGGACATTGAATACGACCCTGAACTGGAACAAGAGCTTCAATGACCATAACATCTCCGCCCTCCTCGGTTTCGAAGCCATAAAAGAGCACGGACAGACAGTCAGCAACTCTGACCAGGAATTCCCGATATGGGACAAGGATCTGATCTATATCGGGAACGGCCTCGGGGAAAAGGTTTCCGACGAGAGTGAATGGGTGAATACCCTCGCATCCTTCTACCTGCAGGCAAACTACAACTGGAAAAACCGCTATTTCTTCAGCGGAACTCTCCGTGAGGACGGTACTTCGAGGTTCGTAGGAAAGAACAGATGGGGTACATTCTACGCAGTTTCCGCAGGCTGGACCATATCGAACGAGCCTTTCATGGCAGATCAGAATGTATTCAGCAACCTCAAACTCCGTGTCGGCTACGGCGCCATAGGAAACCAGAACGTAGGTACTTATGCCTATTCCGACCACTATGCCCCGAATTACAATTATCCTTTCGGCGGGGTGTCATTCGACGGCTATGCCCAGAACCAGCTCGGGAACGACAAACTGAAATGGGAGACCAGCAAGCAGTTCAATGCCGGTGTGGACATGGAATTCCTCGACGGGGCTCTCGGCCTGACAGTCGACTTCTACAACAAGGTCACTGATGACATGCTGATGCAGGCTTCGTATCCGCCTTCAGTGGGTAATGCTTCCACTCCGTGGATCAACAGCGGAAAAGTCCTGAACCGCGGTGTGGATATCGAGCTCTTCTACCACTGGCTCTTCAAGGACGGAAGCTTCGACATCACCCTGAACGGAGGCTGGCTGCACAATGAAGTACTCGAAATAGATGCTCCTATCACTGGAGGGCGTGTGGACAATGGTATATATGCCACCAGGACAGAGGTCGGCTATCCTATCGGTTCGTTCTTCATGTATGAGATGGCCGGGATTTTCCAGGATGAAACGGAGATTCTGACTTCCGCACGCCAGGGTGACGGGATCGAACCTGGCGACGTGAAATATGTGGATGTGGTGGAAGACGGTGTCATAGACTCTAACGACAGGAAACATGTCGGCAGCGCCATTCCTGTATTCACCCTCGGTCTGAACCTCGCATTCCAGTGGAAGAACCTCGATGCTTCGGCTTTCTTCCAGGGCGCTTTCGGACAGAAGATCTACAACCAGATACTTACCGACAGCGAGGGCTTCTACAGAGGTTTCCCTGTCACCAAGAGGTACTATGAGAACAGGTGGACACCAGAGAATCCGAGCGACACTTATCCACGTGCCAGCTGGAGTGCCAAATCGAATAATGCACGCGTTTCTACCAGATTCCTTGAGGACGGTTCATATCTCCGTCTGAAGAATCTCCAGATCGGCTACACCATCCCTTCATCGAAAATGAACGATGTATGTTCTCTCAGACTCTATCTCGCCGGTACGAACCTCTTCACCATCACGAAGTACAGCGGTTTCGACCCTGAAATGACAGTCAGCGCGAACTCCGAGGGCGAAGGCGACCGCGCTAACGGTATAGACTGGGGTACATACCCTGTATGCCGCACCTTCACTTTCGGCGTGAACCTCACTTTCTGATACGGAATTTAAATTTTATTGGATATGAAAAAATCTATATACATATTTCTCGCGGCAGCCTGTCTTTCATCCTGCGATTCCTTTCTGGACGAGCCGATGAAGGGAGACTACAGTTCTTCCACGGTGTATTCTTCTGCCGAGCAGGCCGAGCAGGCTGTGAATGCGGTGTACAATGCAGCTGCCTACAGCATAAATCTCTGGAAATTCGGAGATATCCCTTCTGATGACTCGAAAAAGGGAGGCAATGCCGGAGACCAGGCCGACCTCGGCTATATTGACGAATGGAAAGTTCTCAGTGACAATGGTGCCGTAGCCGAATTCTGGCAGAATACCTACGAGACCATAGCACGTGCGAACAATGCCATAGCCGGGATAGAGTCATCTTCCATAGACGAAACTGTAAAGACGCAGCTCATCGGCGAGGCCAAATTCCTCCGTGCCTTCTCTTATTTCCAGCTCGTGAACATTTTCGGTGAAGTGCCTTTGAAACTCAAGCCTCAGTCCACTGAAGAAAACGTGCATGTCGGTTTCTATTCTGTCGAGGCCATATATGAGCAGATAGAGCGTGACCTCACCGATGCCCAGGTGCTTCCTGCTTCATATGCTTCCACTGAGACCGGACGTGTGACCAAAGGAGCGGCATACGGACTTCTCGCCAAGGCACAGCTCTACCAGGAAAAATACAGCGAGGCTCTTGCCAGCATAAACAGCCTGAAGTCTCTCAATATCTATGATCTCGAAGATAACTATTCAGATTTGTTCAGGCTCGGTGCTGACGGAGTCAGCAATGGAAACAGCATCGAGAGCGTTTTCGCACTTTTCTTCCTTTCTGACCAGAATCCAGGTCTCGGCAATTCCCTGAACCAGTGGTTTGCGCCGAATGCAGAAAGCGGATATTATTTCAATGCTCCTACGCAGGACTGGGTGGACAGTTTCACAGAAAAGACCATGGCTGGCGATGATGACCCTCGCATAGACGCCTCTATCGGGCGCGAAGGCGTGGAATGGTTCGAACAGGGGCCTTTCCAGAAAGCTTGGGCTCCGGCTACGGGATATCTGGTCAAAAAACACAACCAGCCTCTCTCAGAGGTGGGTGCAGGCCGTAAGGGTGACGGCGGGCTGGCATATATCTACCTCAGATATGCCGATATCCTCCTGATGGAGGCGGAGTGCCAGAACGAGCTGCATCATCCCGAACTTGCTGTAACACCTCTTAATGACGTGCGCGGCAGGGCAGGCCTTTCTGATGTCACCGGGAAGACCGAGGATGAGATGAGGACCATCATCCGCGAAGAGAGAAGAAAGGAACTCGGCTTCGAGTTCCACCGTTTCTTCGACCTGATGAGATGGGGTGAAGAAGCCGCCAAGGACGCTCTCGGCGCAGATTTCCCGTGGGAGGCTCCGCGCTACTACTTCCCTGTACCTCAGACGGAACTGGATTCCAATCTTGGAATAACTAAATAAAATGTTAAAAACCAATACTAACACACATTAAACATTATGAAAAAGATTTTCTCATTTATCGTGATGGCTGCTTTCGTGGCAGTCCCGATGTTCACTTCCTGCACAGACAAGGAAGGTGACGACACCACTGTTTCAGGAGATAAGACTGAGCTTCAGGCAGAACTGGCTGAATGCGAGGCTATACTTGCTGACGCTACCACAGCTGATTTTCCTCAGGAAGCTATTGATGAATTCGAGGAAACATTGAATGCCATCAATTCAGCCTCAGAAGGAGAACTTACGCAGACTGTGATCAATAACCTTCTGGCTCAGCTTTCTGCGGCCAAGGATGCTTTTCTGGCTCAGGAATACGGAGCTATTCCATCTGAAAATCTTCTGCTTTCATACGATTTCGAGACAGAGGATAATCCTCAGGTGTCTGCCGGTACTCTGAAATATGAGGCTGCTTTTGCAACAGGTCCGGAAGAAGTCTTTGGATCAAATACGTCTAATCCTACTTTTGTGGATGGTATAAATGGAGGTAAAGCCATCTCTTTTGATAACGGCTCGCACCTTGAAATAGCTTCATATGATTACAATGCCCTTTTGAAGGATGCGATTTCTATTTCGGTTTGGGTAAAGCCTACTGCAATAGTAGCGGGAAATTATGTTTTCTCTATCAATAAATGGAATACATGCAAACTCAATATCCAGAATGAAGGCAAACCATTCTTTACAGTTGCCCTTACAAATGGAGAAACTGATGAGAACGGAAACATCAAATCAATGATTACGGATGCAGATAATGAAATGGCACAGTCTGTTAAGGCAAATGAATGGACACATATTGTAGTGACATTCTCAAGGACAACGGATGTGATGGATATGTATGTAAATGGTGCGTTGACCAAGTCTTGGAATCCGGAAAATGGTAAGCCGAATCTCGCAGGAGCGTCATGGAATTTACCTGAGGCAAAGACTCCTATTATGATAGGTACAAGCGGCCCGTATGAGGAAAGCTCTACTGAGGTTACTCCAGAATCATGGGAATCAGGAGAAAGCTTCAACGGTGCTATCGACAATCTCCATGTTTATGATATCGCGCTTGAAGCAGGCCAGGTAGAAAAACTTTACAATGACGAGCTTGGTAAATAGTCTTCATTGACAGTTGGTTGATATGATGTCGAGGGTGGTCCGGAATTTCGGGCCACCCTCAATTGTCTTTTGTTGAAAGACTGGATCTTTCCACCACATTGTCAAGTGAATTGCGCTTTTTCCAGCCATGGTCACCTTGCGGCTTTTTATTTCTTGATATTTCAGGAAAAATTGTAGAAAATTGTCTTGAAAAAGACAAGGAAATCAGAAAATTGAATATATTTGCAAAATATGCCGAAATATATATTCAATAAGGAGACTCTTGTATACGAAGAGTGTACATCGTCAGGGAAACTGAAGATAGCGAAAAGCCTGCTCGTTTTCGCGGCGAGCGTGGCTGTGGCTTTTCTGTATCTCTGGCTTTATACTTCTGTTTTCGGATGGGATCTCCCGAAGACAGCTTTCCTGAAAAAGACAAACGCCAGGCTGAATTCCCAGCTTGAACTGCTGAACAGAACTCTGGATTCCGATGCTGAGCGTCTTGAGTCATTCCATCTGCGGGACAATGATATATACCGTTCAGTATTTGGCATGAACGAGATTCCGGAAGAAGTGAGAAACGCAGGCTTCGGCGGAGTGAACAGGTACGCATATCTCGAAGCGATTGACCATACAGGCCTTTTGACCAGAACTGAAATACGGCTCGATGTATTGACTAAAAAGGCTTATCTGCAGTCGAATTCTTTCGATGAAATAGAGTCCGTGGCGAAGAAGGCCGGGGATATGGCCGCCTGCATCCCGTCTGTGCCTCCAGTAGTTCCTGACAGAAGCACATACCGTATATCCAGTTCTTTCGGGTACAGGTCCGACCCGTTCACCGGGAAGAAGAAACGCCACACCGGAATGGATTTCGCTCTCGATATCGGGAACGGTGTCTATGCCACTGCAGACGGAGTGGTGGAGACGGTCAGGTCAGGTTCCTACGGATATGGGAAATTCGTGATTGTCGACCACGGCTTTGGTTACAAGACCAGGTATGCGCATCTTTCCGGCATCAGTGTCGAGAAGGGCATGAAAATCAAAAGAGGGACGCTTGTAGGCTATTCCGGAAATTCCGGCAGGTCCTCAGGCCCGCACCTTCATTATGAGGTGATGTATATGGGACGCTATGTGAACCCGATAAATTATATGGACCTCGGCATGGGGCTCGACGAATACACTCAGGTGACAGAAAAAGCGTCTTCATCATCGTTGTCAGATCCTGCTTAAAGTCAGCCGAGTCTATGGGCAAAAAGAAATATGTTTTCGACAGTGAGAATTTCAGTGTCGTCAGGCCTGGCAGGAAAGGCCGAAAGACTGCTATGCTGCTTCTCAAGCTTTTTTTTGCCAGCATTTCCCTGACAGTCATATACTATGTGGTGTTCGCTCTGCTTTTCAGCACGGATCAGGAGCGTGCCCTGCAGAATGAAAACAGGATGCTGGAAAGGATGTATCCTGAAATGGAGCGCAAGGCCGAACTCCTGGATGAAGTGGTTGAGGGGCTGAAAGTCAGGGACATGATGATTTATGAGGATATTTTTGAGACTGAGGCTCCTGAACTGGACAGGATTCTGTCCATGAACCTTATGCCTTTGACAGATTCAGTCTCCGAAGAGGACCTGGTCAAGCTGACGGAGGCAAAGTCGCTGAAATTGATGGCTGGAGCCGGCAGGGTGGAGTCGAATATGGCTGAAATTATGGCTCTGCTTTCGGACGAAGGGTATCAGGCCCCGCCTATGCATATTCCTATCGAGAATTTTTCACTGCCTATGACCGGCGCTTCGGTGGGCAGGAAAATGAATCCGTTCTACAAAGTCACAGGAGACCATGACGGCCTGGATTTTATGGCGCCTCTTGGCGATGAAGTCCTGGCAGTTGCAGACGGCAGGGTGTCGCAGGTCATCCGCTCCAGAAGAGGGGAAGGGAATGTCGTGGAGCTCGAGCATGAAAACGGATTCAGGACCAGGTATGCGCATCTGCAGGATATCTCGGTCAAAAAGGGCCGCCAGGTCAAAAGAGGGGAAGTGATCGGCCATGTGGGAATGTCCGGGCATTCATTTGCTCCTCATCTTCATTATGAAGTCTGGAGAGATACCGTTCTGTGCAATCCTGTGAATTATTTTTTCGGCTCTGTAGATCCTGAAGAATATGCAGACATGTCCATAGTGTCTGTAGTGACAGGCCAGTCCCTGGATTGAATATGAAAAAGATATTGTATACTATAGGTGAAGTGGCTGATATCATGGGCGAAAATGTTTCGCTGGTGAGGTTCTGGTCTGACACTTTTGGCAAATTCATCCGCCCGGTGAGGAATGCGAAAGGAAACAGGATGTTTTCCGCCGAGGATGTGGAGACTTTCAGGCAGATACATTATCTGGTCAGGACGGGACTTACATTGGAAGGTGTGGCCAGGCGCCTTCGCGATGACAGGGCGGCGGTAGCGTCAGAGCTGAAAGTCCTTGACTCTCTGAAGTCTATCCGAGACCAGCTTGTAGAGGTCCGCGCTTCGCTTTCCGGGAAGTGAAAGTCACGGAGCAGGATGTTTCATTAAACTGATGTTGCTGTATATATTATAATGTATAAAGTTCGCGATATAATAAAGGTGATAGAGGGATTCGCTCCTTTGTCTATCCAGGAGAAATGGGACAATAGCGGCCTGTCGATAGGCTCGCCTGATGCAGAAGTGTCTTCCGTCCTTCTCGGGCTGGACTGCACTCCGGAGCTGGTTGATGAGGCAGTTGCGTGCGGGGCAGACATGATAGTGACGCATCATCCGCTCATATTTTCAGGATTGAAGAGAATCTCGCCGGAAGATCCTGTCGGGAATGCTGTCATAAAGGCAGTGTCTGCCGGCATTGCCGTGTATGCGGCGCATACTACGGCAGATAAAGTTCTGGCCGGGGTAAGCGGGGCTATGGCAGTCCGTCTCGGGCTGGAGAATGTGCAGGTGCTTGATCCGGAAGAAGAATGCACAGGGCTGGGTGTAATAGGCGATTTCCCCTCCCCGATGACAGCATCCGAAGCTTTGGCGTATGTGAAAGAAAGATTTTCACTGCATGTGATTCGTGCATCCAGGCCGGTGGACGGCATGATCCGCAGGGTGGCTTTGTGCGGCGGTTCCGGCTCTTCTCTGATAGGGAAAGCCATGTCTGCCGGCGCAGACCTGTATATCACAGGCGATGTGTCTTACCACCATTTTTTCACAGGCGGAAATTTCATGATTATGGATATCGGCCACTATGAAAGCGAGAAAGATATTGTTCCTATATTATTTTCATTGTTAAAGAAAAATTTTCCTAACTTTGCAGTCCGAATTACGGAGAATGTAAACAGTAACCCGATATATTATTTTTAAGCGATATGGCTAAAAAAACGAAAAAAATTGAAACCCCTATCGACCAGAGGGAGACTTTCGTGTCCATCCAGAAAAGCTTTGCTGATTCAGACCTGAGCGTCGAGGAGAAGCTTAAGACCCTGTATGCACTTCAGCAGGCAGATACTGAGATAGACAAGATCCTTCAGCTGAGGGGTGAACTGCCTCTGGAGGTGGAGTCTCTGGAAAATGAGATTTCTGAACTGAAAGGCAAGTCGGCCAATATTTCAGCCCAGATAGATGAGCTGAGTGCTAAGATTACAGAGTCCAAGCATAATATCGTGGAGTGTGACACACAGCTGGATAAATACAAGTCACAGCTGGACAATGTGGCAAACAGCCGCGAATACGATTCCCTGAACAAGGAGATAGAAAACCAGGAGCTTCTCAAAGCTATTGCCCAGAAGAATATAGATGAGTCCAAGGAGGAAATCGCTTCGAAGAAAATGGAGCTTGAGACTGTGAAAGAGAAAATCGAAGTGAAAGAAGAGGACTTGAAGGCCAAGAATGCGGAGCTGTCGACTATCGTTGAATCTACTGCGGCAGAGGAGGAGAAGCTCCGTGCCAAGAGAGCGGTTTGCGCCGACAAGATAGATGCCAGGACGATGAGCGCATATGAACGCATCCGCAGCAGCTGCCATAACCATCTGGCTGTGGTGTCTGTATTCAATGGCGACTCTTGCGGAGGATGCTTCAACTCCATTCCTCCTCAGAGGCTTATAGACATCTCTACCAACAAGAAGATGATCATCTGCGAGTATTGCGGCAGAATTCTGGTGAATCCGGATTTTGAATGATCTTTTGAACAGTCCTCCTTATGGCTGAAGAAGGAAAAAAGAGATATTCCAAGAAAAACAATACGGTCAATTTGGATACATTAGGGCTTGAGATGGGAAACAAACCGCCTCAAGCTCTTGATGTCGAAGAGGCTGTTATAGGCGCGCTCCTCATAGAGCCATCCTGTGTGGATGATTCTGTGGAGGAGCTTGCTCCGTCTTCATTCTATAGCGAGAAGCACAGGATGATATTCCAGGCTATTGTAGCTCTGGTGAATGAACACTCTTCTGTGGACTTGCTCACTGTTTCCCAGAAACTGAGGGAGCAGGGGAATTTCGATGCCGTAGGCGGGGCCTCCGCCCTTGCCCAGCTGACTCAGAAAGTGGGAGCGGCCGCCCATATCGAGTATTATATCAAGATTCTGAAGCAGAAATGCATCCAGAGAGAGCTGATCACGGCTTCCTATGCGATTCTTAAGGATTCGTATGATGACAGCGTGAATGTAGACAAGCTCATCGATATGGCACAGACGAAAATTTTCGCGGCCATACAGAACAATGTCAAGAAGGATGTCCAGGAGATCGGCTCTGTCATAAACCAGGCGATTTCCGATATCGAGAGGCTTCAGGATTCCACCGGATTGAGCGGCGTTCCTTCCGGATTCCCGTCTCTCGACAGGGTGACGTTCGGCTGGCAGCCGTCCGACCTGATCATCGTGGCAGCCCGTCCGTCCATGGGAAAGACGGCTTTCGTCATGAATGTGGCCAGAAATGCAGCGGTGGATTATCATATGCCTGTGGCTTTCTTTTCTCTGGAGATGCCTGCGATACAGCTGGCGAAACGAATGATGGTTTCAGAGACAGGCCTTTCTTCTGATAAAATCAAGGGAGGAACGAAGCTGGAGCGCTATGAATGGGTGCAGCTGGAAGAGAAGCTGAAAGATTTGGCAAAGGCCCCCCTGTACATAGATGATACACCGTCGCTTCCTGTCATGGAATTCCGTTCGAAAGTGAAGCGTCTGGTGAATCAGAAGGGAGTCCGTCTGGTCATTGTGGACTATTTGCAGCTGATGCAGGGCCCGTCTGAACTCAGCATAAGAGAGCAGGAGGTGGCCGCGATTTCGAGGATGCTAAAGGCTACGGCTAAAGAAATGAATGTGCCTATCATTGCCTTGTCACAGCTCAGCCGCGATGCTGTGAAGCGGCAGGGCAGCAACAACCGTCCTTTGCTGAGCGACCTGCGAGAGTCCGGATCTATCGAGCAGGATGCTGACATGGTGCTTTTCATTCATAGATACGACTATCAGGGACTGAACGAGGATGCCTCGGAGGTGGGAAAGACAGACCTGATCATAGCCAAGCACAGAAATGGTGAAATCGGAGACGTGCCGCTCACTTTCCGTGCTTCTGAAGTCCGTTTTGTCGACAATGAGGATGCCATGATTTCGCAGAATTTTGTCCCGGTATCTTCTATAATGAATGATGAACCGTTCGATACAGGCGGCATATCATCTTCTTCCAATGGTGAATTTGATAATACAGAATTCTGACAATGTCTCATAGAATCTTGAATGTGCTTGTCCTGATGCTTCTGCCTCTGATAGCGGCAGGCCAGACACGATCATGGTCTGAAGGGGGCTGTGTGCCTGTCCGCGATATTGCGGACGGTGACTCCCTGGCTTATCAGGCTGGAGAGAAGTTCTCCTTTTCCATACATTACGAATGGGGGGCTATAGATTCTGATGTCGGCTGGGCCAACATTGTCCTGGACACCCTCAGGGTGAACGGGACAAAGGCATGGCATTGCATGGTTTATGGCCGCACTACTCGTCTGTATGATCTGTTCTTTCCAGTGCGGGAGAATTTCCAGTCATGGTTCAGCTATGATGGCCTGCAGCCTTTGAGATTCACCAGGGACACCAAGGAAGGAAAATATACTGCCAAGAATGCTTATGTTTACAAGCGTGGAGGCTTGGCTGGAGATCATATCATGGCTGACGTGTATACTACAAGCCGTGGCGACAGGTCTGTGTCCCTCCCTCTGAATGCCTGCACCTTTGATCTTCCTGCGCTTTTCTTCTATGCCAGGAATATGGATTTTGATGCAGTGGTCCCGGATGTGAAGTATCCTATGACATTCGCCATAGATGATGATATATATAATGTATATTTCATTATGCGCGGCAGGGAAACCATCAAAGTCAGGGGAGTAGGCTCTGTAAAAACTATCAAGTTTTCGGTGAAGTTGATTTCCGGGAACGTCTTTACAGGTGAAGAGGACCTTTCCGTATGGATTACGGATGACGAAAACAGGATTCCTGTGCTTTTTGAAGCTCCTATATTGGTGGGAGTCGCTTCTGGACGAATCACAGAATGGTCCGGACTGAAGCATCCGTTCTCTTCTTTAGTTAAAAAACATTGAATATCAGTAACCAATCACATAATTAATATCATGGCTAAAAATGAAATTTCTCACAAAGGAGTGATAAAGTCTGTCACACCTGAGCTGACCACCGTGGAGATAGTGTCGACTTCAGCGTGTGCAGAGTGCCATGCCAAGGGAATGTGCGGCATGGCTGAGTCAAAAGTGAAAGAGATATCAGTGCCTACCGACCCGTATTCAGACTATTCGCCAGGGGATGAAGTGCAGGTGATGCTGAAAAAATCCATGGGGTTGAAAGCTGTTTGGATATCTTATGTGATTCCTTTGTTCATTTTAATGATTTTAATATTATCTTTGTCGTCCGTTAACGTGCACGAAGTCTATGTCGGGCTGGGAGCAATCGCCGGAGTGGCGCTGTACTACCTGCTGATTTATCTTTTCAGGAACAGACTGGCAAATGATTTCGTGTTCTATATCAAGTGATTTGACGGGCTGTGCCCACAGATAACATGAAACTAATTTAATAAAACCTAAATAATAATGACTACAACAATTATCTGGACTATTGTGGCTATCACTGTCCTGGGAGTCCTTCTTGCGGTAGTCCTTTACCTGGTGGCGACCAAGTTCAAGGTGGAGGAAGATCCGAGAATCGACGAAGTGGAGAAGGTGATGCCCGGTGCCAACTGTGGTGGCTGTGGTTTTGCAGGATGCCGGGCTTTTGCCCAGTCATGCGTGGAGGCAGCTAATCTTGACAACAATTATTGTCCGGTCGGCGGAAACGAGGTGATGAAAAAAGTGGCGGCAGTTCTAGGGCTTGAAGTTCATGAGAAAGCTCCTATGGTAGCTGTTGTCCGCTGCAACGGCACCTGCGCGAACCGTCCGGTCGTGAACGAGTACGATGGACTCAAGTCTTGCAAGGTGAAAGCCTCTCTCTACAGCGGCGACACGGGATGTTTCTATGGCTGCCTGGGATGCGGGGACTGCGTGGCGGCCTGCCAGTTCGGCGCTATATCCATGGATCCTGAAACAGGCCTGCCTGTCGTGGATGAGGAGAAGTGTACAGCCTGCGGTGCATGCGTGAAAGCTTGCCCGAAGAAGATCATCGAGCTCAGGAACAAAGGCCCTAAGAACAGAAGGGTATTTGTTTCCTGCGTGAACATGGAGAAAGGCGCGACGGCCCGCAAGGCATGTTCTGCCGCCTGCATAGGCTGCGGAAAATGTGCGAAGGAGTGTCCTTTCGGGGCTATCACTGTGGAGCACAATGTGGCTTATATCGATTTCAACAAGTGCAAGCTTTGCAGAAAATGCGTGGCTGTGTGCCCGACAGGGGCTATTCATGACGTGAATTTCCCTGCGCCGGCTCCTAAGCCGGAGAAAGCCGCGCCGAAAGCCGTGGCGGAAGCAGTCAAGCCTGTATCCGAAGCCGCGTCAAAGCCGGCCGCGCCGAAACAGGAGCCGGCCTCTGCCCCTGCGGCGAATCCTGCAACAGATAAAAAAGAGGAGTAGACTATGAAGAAGACATTTTCAATAGGCGGAGTTCATCCCGATGACAAGAAGATCTCGGCAGGTTGCGCGATAGAGGTGCTCCCTACTCCGAAGACAGTTTATATATCCATGGCCCAGCATCTGGGCGGACCTGCTAAAGCTATTGTCGCGGCAGGCGACAAAGTGAAAACAGGACAGGTAATCGGCGAGCCGACAGGATTCATTTCAGCATACGTGCATTCTTCAGTGACCGGTACCGTGAAGTCGGTCGGTCTCCGCAAGGATCTGGCCGGCATACCGGTAGTGCATGTGGAGATAGAAGTGGAGCCGGATGAGTGGGCTGAAGGCATCGACACTTCCGACACTCTCGTGAAGGAAATACCTCAGGACCCGAAATTCATCGTCGACAGGATCAAAAGCAACGGAGTGGTCGGTCTCGGCGGTGCCACCTTCCCGACCAATGTCAAACTCTGCCCTCCTCCTGACAAGAAAGCCGATATCCTCATTCTGAACGGTGCAGAGTGCGAGCCTTACCTGACTTCCGACTATCGTATCATGATAGAGAAACCTCAGCAGATAATCGTCGGGGCGGCTCTCATGAAACGTGTTCTCGGAGTGAGTCATGTCGTTGTGGGCATAGAGGAGAACAAGCCTGAGGCCATTGCCAAGATGAAGGAGGCCATAGCGTCTCTGGCTGCAGGTTCTTCCGGCTATTCAGGCATCGAGGTGGTGACCCTCAAGAAAAAATATCCTCAGGGCGGTGAGAAGCAGCTTATAGATGCCATTACCCGCAGACAGGTGAAGTCAATGGGACTTCCTATCGATGTAGGCGCTGTGGTGCAGAATGTTGCGACATCTCTGGCTGTATATGAAGCCGTTCAGAAAAACAAGCCTCTGATAGACAATACCATCACTGTGACTGGCGAGTGCTTCCCTAAACAGAGCAATCTCCTGGTACGTGTCGGCACTCCGCTTTCCTATATCATCGACAGTCTCGGAGGAGTGCCTGAGTCTGCCGCCAAAGCTATCAGCGGCGGTCCTATGATGGGCAAGGCCATTGCAAATCTGGATGCCGCCACCCTCAAAGGGACTTCGTCAATCCTTTTCCTGACTGATGAACAGACCAGGAGGAAGCCGGAAACAAACTGTATCCGATGCGGAAAATGTGCCGAGGCATGCCCGATGGGGCTCGAACCGTTCCTTCTGAACAAGCTGGCCCGCAACGGCATGATGGATGAGCTTGAACAGAATGCAGTGCAGGACTGCATCGAATGCGGCTGCTGCCTGTATTCATGTCCTGCAAACATTCCGCTTCTGGACACCATCCGCATAGCAAAGGGTGAAGTGATCAGAGTCATTCGAAGCAGGTCCGCCCAGAAGAAATGATATAGTAGAATTTTTAACAGATAATGAAAGATGAATAAACTATTGGTTTCACCATCACCTCATATCCACACCAAGACTTCAACGCGCAGCCTGATGCTGGATGTGGTGATTGCGCTCCTGCCTTCCGTGCTGGTTACTATCCTTTTCTACGGCTGGTCTGCAGTGGCCATACTTGCAAGCAGCGTGGTATTCTGCGTGTTGCTCGAGTACCTCATTACCAAATATCTTCTGAAAAAACCGTCAACCATCGGCGACATGTCCGCTGTGGTGACCGGTATTATTCTCGCCTTGAACCTGCCTCCTACTGCTCCATGGTGGGTGGCCATGATAGGTTCCATAGTGGCTGTCGGCGTGGCCAAGATGACATTCGGCGGCCTCGGACAGAATGTGTTCAACCCGGCTATCACCGGCCGTGTCTTCCTGCTCATCTCGTTCCCTGCCATCATGACTACATGGGGCGGAGCAAAGGGCTTCATAGGCGGGGCCGATGCAGTTTCAGGAGCCACACCTCTCGGAATCGTGAAGGAAGGCCTGATGCAGGGCCAGACTCTGCAGCAGATTTTCGACTTGCATGATTTCTCATATGTGCAGATGCTCTTTGTGAACATGGGAGGATCTGCCGGCGAGATTTCTGCCATAGCCATCATCATCGGCTTCATCTATCTGCTTGCCCGCAAGGTGATCAGACCATACATCACTCTGTCCATTTTGGTGACAGTGGCTGTTTTCTCAGGCATTTTCTGGCTGATAGACCCGTCCCAGTATACCGACCCTCTGTTCAACTTGCTGACAGGCGGTGTCCTTCTCGGTTCAGTCTTCATGGCTACCGACTATGTGACATCTCCTATGAGTGACAAAGGAGGCATCATCTTCGGTGTCGGAATAGGTATCATCACCATGCTGATAAGGTACTTCGGCTCATATCCGGAAGGTATGTCATTCGCCATCCTGATCATGAACTCTACAGTTCCTCTTATCAATAAATTCTGCAAACAAAAGAAATTCGGGAGGGCTTGACCATGGCTGTAAAATCATCATTCAAGAATATGACGCTCTGCCTTTTCGCAGTATGCATCGTTTCATCAGCGCTGCTTGCCGCGGTTTATGCAGTGACCAAAGAGCCTATCGAGGCTGCAGAGCACGCGAAGACTATCAGCGCTATCTCCCAGGTAGTTCCGGAGTTTGAAGGCGATCCAGTGAGCGACACCATCGAGGTTGCCGGCAAGAAATATCCATACTACCAGGTAAGCAAGGATGGAAAGCCTGTAGGCTATGCCATCACTTCTTCCGCTTCTGGCTACAGCGGACGTGTGACCCTGATGGTAGGCATTACAGCCGACAGGGTGATTTACAATACGACAGTTCTTTCCCAGGCAGAAACTCCTGGACTTGGAGCCAAGTGCACTGAACCGGAATTCGCGGATCAGTTCAAGAAGTGGAATCCAGCAGAAAAGGTCCTCAAAGTGAAAAAAGACGGAGGCGATGTGGATGCCATCACAGCTTCCACCATCACCTCGAGAGCTTATTCTCTTGCCGTCGAGACGGCTGTGGCAGTCTTCGACAGTATCATGTCCGGCAATGCGCCTGACATTGAGGCGGCTTCCGGAGCTACACCTGAATGCAGCGGTGAGGAAGCGGAAAATCAGGAAACTAAATAAGGAGAATCATCATGGGAAAATTTCAGCTTATAACAAAAGGCCTGATAAAGGAGAATCCTACGTTTGTTCTCCTGCTGGGCATGTGTCCTACTCTGGCCACAACCACCTCGGCCATCAACGGCATGAGCATGGGGCTGGCTACGCTTTTCGTGCTGGTCCTTTCGAATATGGCTATTTCCGCCACTGCGCCTTATATTCCGGACAAGGTCCGTATTCCGGCATATATCGTCATCATCGCGGCGTTTGTGACTATCCTGCAGTTCATAATGCAGGCATTCACTCCTGACATATACAAGACTCTCGGCCTGTTCATCCCTCTGATCGTGGTGAACTGCATCGTGCTCGGCAGGGCAGAGGCTTTCGCCAACAAGAACTCGGTTGTGGATTCTGCCTGCGATGGAATCGGTATCGGCATCGGTTTCACGTTCGCGCTTACCCTGCTCGGCCTTGTGCGCGAGATTCTCGGAGCAGGTTCGGCATTCGGCTTCAAGTTCATCTCAGGAGACGGTATCCTCGTGTTCGTGCTTGCACCGGGCGCTTTCATGGCTCTGGCCTATCTGATAGTGCTTTTCAAGAAAGTGACAGCGAAAAAAGGAGAGTAACGTATAATCATTAAATGAATCAGTTATGGAATATATATTGATCATCATTTCAGCGATATTCGTAAACAATATCCTGCTCTCCCAGTTCATGGGTATCTGTCCTTTCCTGGGAGTTTCGAACAAGCTGAGCACCGCTGTAGGAATGTCCGGCGCCGTGTGCTTCGTCATCACTCTGGCCACGCTTGTGACATATCTGTTCCAGTATTATGTCCTGGTGCCGCTTCACATAGAGTTCATGCAGACTATCGCATTTATCCTTATCATTGCCGCTCTCGTGCAGATGGTGGAGATAGTGCTCAAAAAGGTGAGCCCGTCCCTGTATCAGGCTCTGGGAATCTTCCTGCCTCTCATCACTACGAACTGCGCTGTTCTGGGTGTTGCTCTCATGGTGGTGACAAATGAATTCTCCTACGGCGGCGAGCCTCATATGCTGAATCTTGTTGAGTCGATAGTCTTCGCTTTTGCGACTTCCCTCGGCTTCGGCCTGGCCATGATACTGTTCGCCGGTTTGCGTGAGCAGATAGCACTGAACAAGGTGCCTAAGCCTTTCCAGGGAATTCCTATCGCCCTGGTGACCGCCAGCATTCTGGCTATGGCTTTCATGGGCTTCTCAGGACTGGTTTAGCGAGGCAGGATGTCCCGCGGATTTTTCCGGAGAAACATGGACAAAAAAGATTGTTATATGAAGACACCCGGGTCTGCCGAAGAATGGTATGACCTGGGTGTCCTTTTGCGTCAGAATGCCCGTTTCGGTGAGGCTATGAATGCTTTTCTGAAAGCATCGGAGACTGAAGATGATGCCTTGCGGTCGAAAGCATTGGCATCCATAGAGCTTCTGAAAGAAATAAATGGTTTTGTAAATGCAGATCTGATGAATCCGTAGAGGTGTGACTCAAAGCTCCTTTTGAGTCACACCTCAAACGTCTTTCTTCGAAAGACTGACCCCATCCTAACCCCCTCTGTTCGCTTTCGAATGTCCACCGGACATTCTCATAGAACCGCTCTCGACCCCTATTAGGGGGATCTCGCTCCTTCCAGTCGCGGTCACTTCGTGACTTTTGACCCACCCACCTCAAACGTCTTTCTTCGAAACCATTGACGAACCGAGAGTAATCGTACTTGTACGAATTACCGAGATGAGGATAATGGAAAAACGCAGTTTAACACTGGACCCATCCTAACTTTCAGATTTTCAGAACCGGTATCGGACGGAGATGGACGGAATGAATCCGAACCAGCCGTTGTTGTACCAGCCGGTCTTGCTCTTGAAAACTACCTGGTCGGTGATGGCATCCACGCGTCTGGATACTCCGTCATTCACGTGCATTCCGAAATAAGGCCTGATGTCCATAGCTATCTGCAGGGGAAACCAGAACGTGTATTCCAGTCCGAACTGGACCGCAAAGGAAAGCATGAATCCGTAGTCGTTCGGATGGTATCTGAAATTCCCTTCCTTGTACACGACCCTGTCCTGGACATATCCCAGAGATATTCCCGGCCCTGTATACATGGCCCAGCTGCCTTTCTGTGTCCACGCCGGCCTGGCCACTGTGAAGTTGTACAGGGCTGTGGCCTTGAATCCTGCCTCTCCGCTGCCGGCATATCCGAAATCCAGGCTCAGGTCAGTCTGGACGAAATTCTTTTTTCCTATGGTATGCTCGTAGCTCAAGTCGAATCCAGTGATTCCAGTTCTCACGCCGAATGCCCTCGGCTGGGCCGCCAGTCCTGCTGCAGATAATATGAGTGATATTAAAATTATTCCTGCCTTTTTCATCATAAATTATTTCTCCATTGATACAATTTTCACAAATGTACGAAAATCCGGGGAAATACTGTCATGCTTCAGATCTTGTTCGCGGGCTATACACACAATAAAAAATGGCCAGGCTTTGGAGAACCTGGCCTTCATTTTATATGAATGGTCTTTAGAATCTGTAGCGTACAGCAAGTGTAGGTGCGAATCCGTAAAGACCAGGTCTCCAGAATCCGGCTCCTCCGTCCCAAAGCCATACACCGATCTGAGGCTTCAGGTCGATGGCCAGCTGGAGAGGGAACCAGAAGGTATATTCGAGACCTACCTGGCCCTGCAAAGCTATGCTGGTGCCATGGAAGAAACCGAGGGCAAGTCCAGGACCTGCGTAGAAGCCCCACTCTCCTCTGTCAGTCCATGCCGGCTGTGCAATCATGAAGTTGTAGGTAGATGAAATGTCAAGACCTGCGTACCCGAAAGTTCCGAGGTTAGCCTCAATGAAGTCAGCGCCATTGATGTTATGCTGGTAGCTGGCTTCAACAGACCATCCGAGACGGAGGCCGACAGCCTTTGGCTGAGCCGTTGCAGCGACTGCCGCTCCGAGCACGAGCGCTGCAATCAAAATGATTTTTTTCATGTCTCTGTTTTTTATTTGTTAGATAAGCAATCTTATTCATATTGCCGGAATCCTCCGGCAATATGCGCAAAGATACCATTTTATTCGACAGAAATTCTAAAAATCCGCCGCTTTTTTCATCTTGGCGGCGATCCTGTCATTGCAGAGATTCCCTATGCTGCCCACATGTGTGTGGTTTACAGTCTTTTCCGCATGGAATCTGCCTTCGTTCACTTCGATACCGACACTCTTGTACGCATCCCGGAACGGCATCCCTGCCAAAGCACGCCTGTTCACTTCTTCCACCGTGAACAGATAGTCATAGATAGGGGAGTCCAGAATGTGCCGGTTCACCCTGATGTCATGGAGCATGAAAACAGTCATCTTCAGGCATTTGTGCATAAGCTCCAATGCCGGGAAGAGGATGTCTTTCAGCAGCTGGAAATCACGGTGGTATCCATGGGCCATGTTGCTGCACAGCATGGTGATTTCATTTTCGGCGGCCATTATGCGGTTGCAGTTCCCGCGGATGATCTCCCATACATCAGGATTCTTCTTGTGCGGCATGATGCTTGACCCGGTAGTGAGTTCGTCCGGGAAAGATATGAATCCGAAATTCGGACACATGTACAGACAGCAGTCAGATGCAAACTTGTTCAGAGTCAAGGCGACGCAGCCTATGGCAGAAGCTACGGCCTTTTCCGCCTTGCCACGGCTGAGCTGGGCGGCCACCACGTTCCAGTCGAGGTCTTCGAATTCAAGCAGCCTGGCGGTCATTTCCCTGTCCAGCGGGAAAGAGTTCCCGTATCCTGCGGCAGAGCCTAAGGGGTTCTGGTTCACCAGGTGGAATGCACCGCGTATCATGTGCATATCATCGGCCAGCGCCTCGGCATATGCCCCGAACCACAGCCCGAATGATGACGGCATCGCCACTTGTCCGTGAGTGTAGCCTGGCAGCATCACATCCTTGTGCTTTTCGCTCAGGGACTGCAGGACGTCGAAAAGCTCCAGCATTTCTTCCCTTGTTTTCCGGAGTTCGTCACGCAGGAAAAGTTTTATGTCCACCAGCACCTGGTCATTTCTGGACCTGCCGGAATGTATTTTCTTTCCCACATCCCCGAGCCTGCGTGTCAGCAGCAGCTCTACCTGCGAATGGATGTCTTCCACATCGTTCTCTAAAATAAATTTTCCCGCCTCAATCTCGGCCAGTATTTCATCCAGGGCCCCGGTCAGTGTTTCCAGCTCGTCTGCAGCCAGAAGCCCTATAGATTCGAGCATCTTTATATGAGCTTTCGAACCTATGACATCATATTTCGCCAGTGCCATATCCAGCACCCTGTCGTTTCCGACAGTGAAGTCTTCCACAATATCGGAAGCCTTCGTCCCCTTGCTCCAAAGTGTAGCCATGTCAGAGTCCCTATTTTATTGATATCTCATAAATGTTTCTATAAAAGAGATATAGCCATCTATTCCTCCTGCTATCTCTTCACGTGTGATATATTCGTCTTTTTTGTGAGACCTTTCCGACATCCCGGGTCCCATCTTGACTGCATCGCAGCCGATTCTGATCCAGTCCGATGTAGTCGGCGATGAAAAAGTCTCTATCCCCAGCGCCGAGCAGCATTCCAGCAAAGGCGAGCCAGAGACCGTAGCTGATGATTTGTTTTTCAGGTTCCTGGCTTTCAGCCTGCTGCGGCATACGGCCTGCAGAGCTTCCAGTATCTCCTGATTCCCGTACATGTCGGTAGGCCTTATATCCACCACAAAGTGGCATCTGTCCGGTATGACGTTGTGCGCTGTCCCGGCCTCTATCTGCGTGACATTCAGCCTGACTTTCCCCATCATCGGCGACACTTTCGTGAAATCGTAATTCCTGAGCCTCTCTATATCTTCCAGCGCTATGTACAGAGCGTTGACTCCCTCGCCTCTGGCGGCATGCCCGCTCACTCCCTCAGCTTCTCCGTCGATGACCAGCAGCCCCCTTTCGGAAGTCGCCGCCTTCATTCCTGTCGGTTCACCGACAATGGCCCAGTCCGGTCTTCCGGCATGCTCCAGACCGGCAATTCCGCTGTAATGTTCCCATATCCAGCTCATTCCTCCAGGACCGGATCTCTCTTCTTCACTGCTGAGGATCAACACAAGATTGCACGGCATGACCTTGTCGTAAAAATGACGGAACGCCGCGCACATCGCCACGGCTGACCCTCCGTCATCGTTGCTTCCGAGTCCGCAGACTATGTCATCTTCGCCGCATCCGAAAATATCTCTGACTATATTGTAATCAGGCCTGCATGGATCGAAAGAATAACCGTCGCAGGCAGGTACAGTGTCCAGATGGGCGCAGAGCATGAGGGTTTTCTTCGCAGGATCGAAGTTTCTGTTCAGGGCGACGATGTTGTTTTTCACCCGGGCATGTCCGATCCCGTGTCCGGACAATACCTCCGACACATACGTGCATACCTCATCCTCCGAGAAGGATATGGAAGGAATTCCGACCATCCCTCTCAGCATCTTCATCGCCTCGTCTATGACACTTTTTCCGATCTCCATTTTTGCTGTCCTTCCCAAAAATTCCGATAATGTATTTCAGCCGTATATTGTGGCAGAATTTATTTCGGGGCAGTTTTCCTGCCCCCGAAAAAATTACTGCCGCAATATAGTAGTCTGCCGAGAATTGCCGACATTGTCGGAATTCTTGATCACCACCTGTGAAACGCCATTGGCGATAGCCTTGAATGCATTCTCGAGTTTCGGCAGCATCCCGTCGGCGACGATTCTTTCAGCTTTCAGCTTCTCGAAAGTCTCGGCATCGATTTTTTCGATCAGGCTGGAATCATCGTTCTTGTCAGCCAGCACACCGTCTTTCTCGAAACAGAACACCAGATCTGCCTCCGCCTTTGAAGCCAGGCTCATGGCTATGCTTGAAGCCACAGTGTCGGCGTTCGTGTTCAGCAGCTGTCCGTCTGCAGTGCAGGTAATGGCGCAGAATACAGGCGTCAGGCCCATCTCTGTAAGCCGTATGATGAAGTCCGCGTCGATGTTTTCAGGCTTCAGGTCACCCACATATCCGTAGTCGACAGTTTCCCCGGTAGACGCAAGCTTGACTGGAGGCCTTTGGGAAGCCTTTATCACTGCTCCGTCCGCCCCTGACAGCCCGATGGCGTTGCAGCCGTTCTTCTGCAGCAGGGCCACTATAGTCTTGTTGCACCATCCGGCGTAGACCATGGTCACTATCCGCAGGGTATCGGCGTCCGTCACCCTGCGCCCCTCAATCATCACCGGTTCGAATCCCAGTTTCTTCTGCATCTGGCTGGCTATGGCTCCGCCTCCGTGTATGAGGACTTTCGGCCCGTTGACCGTGGCGAAATCAGCGGCGAACTTTTCCAGCTTTTCCGGATTGTCCACCACGTTGCCGCCTATCTTGAATACCTGTATCTTGCTCATAATGTTTTCGTATCAATACCCGGCAGTTCTACAGCGACAGCAGGATTTCCTTGATGATAGTCTGGGCGGACACGACCCTGTTCGCAGCTTCCGGTATGACGATGGACTGAGGACTCTCTATGACCTCGTCCGTGACTATCATGTTCCTTCTTACCGGCAGGCAGTGCATGAAATATGCGTTGTCTGTCAGGGCCATTTTTCTGCTGTCCACAGTCCAGCTCCTGTCCATGTTCAGCACCTTGCCGTAATTCTCCCCGCTATATGCGGCCCAGTTCTTCGCATATATGAAATCCGCGCCTTCGAAAGCCTTGTCCTGGTCGTATTCTATGCGGGCGTTGCCTGTAAATGCCGGATCCAGTTCGTATCCATGCGGATGCGTGATCACGAATTCGCAGTCCATCAGGTTCATGCCTTCGGCAAATGAGTTCGGTACTGCCTGCGGCAATGCCTTCGGGTGCGGTGCCCATGTCATGACGATCTTCGGCCTGTCCTTTTTCCTGTATTCTTCTATGGTGATCATATCGGCAAATGTCTGCAGCGGATGCCTGGTGGCTGCTTCCATGCTGAATACCGGCCTGCCGGAATACTGGATGAATTCGTTCAGTATCTTTTCGTTGTAGTCGTCATCCTTGTTCTCGAACCTGGCGAAAGACCTCACTCCGATGATGTCGCAGTAGCAGCCCATTACCGGTATGGCTTCCAGAAGATGTTCGGGCTTGTCTCCGTCCATGATGACGCCTCTTTCTGTTTCCAGTTTCCATGCTCCCTGGTTCACATCGAGCACGATCACGTTCATGCCTAAGTTCATGGCGGCTTTCTGTGTGCTGAGCCTGGTCCTCAGGCTGGAATTGAAGAATAGCATAAGCAGGGTCTTGTTCCTGCCGAGTTCCTGGTCGGCGAACGGATTCTCCTTGACGTATTCTGCCTTGGCGAATGCCTCTTTCAAGTCGCCGAGCTGCTTTACTGAAGTGAAATGTCTCATAATGGTACAATATTATTGCCGGACACTTCCGGCATCTGTCAAAGATACAAACTTTATTATCAATGTATGAAAAATTAAATTTCTTAATTGGCAATATGTTTGATTTTTCTTCAAAAAAAGCCAGTTCTGATAATTTTACTTACTGTCTCCTCTAATCCCGCCGCGCCTTAAAGTTCCAGCGAATTTTCTTTCAGCAAGAAGTCGTAGATGCTGATGGTCGTAATCCCGGATTCATCCCTCGTTACGGGGCTTTCTTCTCCGGTGACGATAATCTTCTTGAAAGAATCGTCTACTCGCAACAGAGACGCCCGTTCCTGCCTTATC